>JAZJXP010000017.1:0-5648 GCA_040390835.1 Pseudomonadota bacterium | reverse complement strand
GGGGGTGGGACTGCGGCCCAGTCATGCCTTTTTTCATGAGCTCTTGCTGCAGCACATAAACGAGTTCGCCATTTTCTGCGTGCACGGTAGGTATGGCACCGAGTTCCAGCGCGCGGGAAAAGCTTTTGACGAGGATTTCATCATCAGCCATGATGGCATTTTTATAGGCCATGAAGTGCTTGAAGCTGTTGACGCCATGTTCATTGACGAGCTTGCCCATATCAGAATGGACGGTCTCATCCCACCAGGTGACGGCAACGTGGAAGGAGTAATCACCGGCAGATTTTTCTGCCCAGCTGCGCCAGATGTTGAAGGCTTCCATCAGACTTTGCTGTGGGTTGGGGATGACGAAGTCTATGATGCTGGTCGTGCCGCCCGCCAGGCCAGCAGCAGTGCCGGTAAAGAAATCATCTTGCGTGACCGTGCCCATGAAGGGTAATTGCATGTGGGTGTGCGGGTCTATGCCGCCGGGCATGACGTAGAGGCCACCAGCGTCGATGATTTCAGCACCCGCAGGTGCGTCGAGGTTGTCGCCTACGGCGATGATCTTGCCATTGTCGCAGAGGACATCGGCTTTAAATTCGCGGTCTGCATTGACGACAGTGCCGCCGCGTATCAGGATGGTCATGACAGTTCCTTCATTAATTCATTGGGTGTGTAAAACACGAAATCGATTATCGTAGGTTGGGCCGGGCCTCGCTAGGCTACGGTGTGTCAGCCCAACACTCGGCTTTCAAAAACGTATCCGTTAGTTTAGGCCCAGTGTTGGGCTGGTGAAGCGTAGCCCAACGGGGCCCGGCCCAACCTACATCGTTAACACCTACTCCGTTATTTTGCACATTCAAACCTTCTTACCACTCATCAAACCCATATACACCACACCGGACAAGGCAAGGCCTACGAACCAGGCGTAGGTGTAGATGGTTTTCAATACTTCAGGAATAGCCGGGAAGCTGGCAGGGAAAGCCGCGTTCAGGAAACCCGGGATATTCGGCAAGACGCCGATCACGAAAGCGATCACGGCGGCCATGTTCCAGCCATTTTTATAGCTGTACTTGCCTTCATCCTGGTACAAGGCAGCGACATCAATTTCTGTCTTGCGGATGAAGTAATAATCGATGATCAAAATACCGGCGATGGGGCCAAGCAAGGCGGAATAGCCTATCAGCCAGGTGAAGATATAACCCTGGGTGGATTCCAAAATCTTCCACGGCATCATGATCAGGGCGATGGAAGCAGTGATGTAACCGCCGGTTTTATAAGAAATAAGCTTGGGGTTCAGGGCAGAGAAATCATAAGCCGGGCCAACCAGGTTGGCAGCCAGATTGACGGACACGGTATCGATCAGCAAGATCAGCAAGGCGATCAGGACGGCAATGCCAGTCATGCGGCTGGCGAGGTCTACCGGGTCCCACAGGGCTTTGCCGTACAGGACTACCGTTGCAGACGTGACGATCACTGCCAACAAAGCCAGCAAACCCATGGGGGCTGGCAAGCCTATGGTCTGGCCGAGGATCTGGTCTTTCTGTGATTTGGAGAAACGGGTAAAGTCAGGGATGTTCAGCGCCAGGGTAGCCCAGAAGCCGACCATGGCTGTCAGTGAAGGCCAGAAGGCTGACCAGAATTGCCCGGCTTTTTTACCACCTTCAACGAATTGGGAAGGTTGATCAAGTATGGGGCCAAAGCCACCCGCCTTGTTATAGACCCAGCCAAGTAAGACGAAGCAGATAATGATTTTCAAAGGTGCAGTATAGGTTTCCAGCTTGCGTATCGAATCCATGCCGTGGAAGATATACCAGAATTGTATCGCCCAGAAGATCAGGAAGCACACCAGTTGCGCGGCGTTAATGCCCAGGCCAGCGATATTGTCACCACCCAAAGGATGACCGATCATGACGCCGCCCAGGGTATAAATCATTTGCCCGCCAAACCAGGTTTGTATGCCATACCAGCCGCAGGCGACAATGGCACGCATCAAGGCAGGCAGACGTGCGCCGCGTACGCCAAAGGAAGTGCGCGCCAGCACGGCATAAGGAATGCCGTATTTGGCACCGGCATGACCTATCAGCAACATGGGGACGAGTACGATGGCATTGGCAATAAACACCGTGACCACCGCCTGGTAAGCCGACATGCCACCTTCAATGAGGCTGGCCGCCAGAGTATAGGCCGGGATACACATGACCATGCCCACCCATAAAGCGGCAAAGTGATACCAGCGCCAGGTGCGCTGTGCTTCTGAAGTAGGTGCTAAATCTTCATTCCAAAGTTGCCCGCTTTGTGTCTGCATATACTCTTCTCCAGGTGGAATATTCGAAAAAATTCAGGTACGAAAGCCTTAGCAAACTTTATTCCAGATGCTGATGATGTGCAAAATATTCCCTCCCCTTCAAGGGGAAGGAGTCTAAACACCCAGATTACCAAATCTGACAGAATTTATACCCCCACTCCCCTCCAAGTACAAGCAATTATTTCAACACCGCACGCGGGTTACGCGGGTCTTGCGTCCAGTTCATATATGGCTTGCCAGTTGCCTGGGGCACCATGGTGATGCATTGCTCGACCGGGCAGGTGATCTGGCAGAGGTTGCAGCCTACGCATTCTTCCTTGATGACTTCGTATTTGCGCGTGCCATTGTCAGCAATCAACTGTGCAATGGACTGGTGCGAGGTGTCTTCGCAGGCGATGTAGCAGCGGCCACATTGTATGCATTTGTCCTGGTCGATTTCTGCAATGACGGCATAGTTCATGTCCAGGTATTTCCAGTCTGTCGTATTGGCGACGGCTTTACCGGCAAAGTCACTGATGCGTTCATAGCCTTTTTCATCCATCCAGCGGGACAGGCCGTCTGTCATTTCCTTGACGATGCGAAAACCATGCAACATGGCGGCGGTACAGACCTGCACTGAACCTGCGCCCAGCGCCAAAAATTCTGCTGCATCGCGCCAGTTACCGATGCCGCCTATGCCAGAGATAGGCAGGCCCTTGGTGGCCGGGTCACGGGCAATTTCTGCCACCATGTTCAAAGCGATAGGCTTGACTGCGCTACCACAGTAACCGCCATGTGTGCTTTGCGTGCCGACGATGGGGCGGGCGATCATTTGATCGAGGTCTATCGAGGTGATGGAGTTGATGGTGTTGATCAGGGACACCGCATCTGCACCGCCATTGAAGGCAGCACGGGCTGGTATGCGCACGTCAGTAATGTTAGGTGTGAGCTTGACGATGACGGGTAGTGAGCAATACTTCTTGCACCAGCGCGTGATCATTTCGACATATTCTGGCACCTGGCCTACGGCTGCGCCCATGCCGCGTTCTGGCATGCCGTGCGGACAGCCGAAATTGAGTTCTATGCCGTCTGCGCCTGTGGCTTCTACCAATGGCAGGATGCGTGCCCAGCTTTCTTCTTCGCAGGGGTACATCAGAGACACGATCATGGCGCGGTCTGGCCAGTCTTTTTTGACCTGGGTGATTTCACGCAGGTTGATTTCCAGGCTGCGGTCGGTGATCAGTTCTATGTTGTTGAAACCGATGACTTCACGGTTCTTGCCAAAGTGGGCAGAGTAACGCGAAGAAACGTTGACCGGTGGTGGATCTTCACCCAGAGTTTTCCAGACCACGCCGCCCCAGCCTGCTTCAAAAGCGCGGATGACGTTATAGGCCTTGTCGGTCGGTGGTGCAGAAGCCAGCCAGAAAGGATTGGGTGCCTTGATACCGGCAAAGTTAATCGAGAGGTCAGCCATATTACACCTTCGCTTTCAAATCATTATCAATCGCCAGCGCTGCCAGCTTGCCATGTTGGACTGCCTGTACGGTCAAGTCCTGCCCGTCAGCAATACAATCGCCGCCAGCATAAATACCGGATACGCTAGTGCGATACTGAGCATCCACATGGATTTTGTCATTCTGCTTTTGCAGGTCTTTTGCCAGGTCGTCTGACAGACTGCTGTTGTCCATGCTTTGGCCGATTGCCTTGAAGATGGCTTGTGCAGGGATGTCGATGGTTGCGCCGCCGGCTTGTAATTTGCCATCCACTTCCTTGGTACGGGCAAAGCGCATGCCACTGACCTTGCCTTCTGCATCGCGCAAGACTTCTTGCGGCTGCGCCCAGGTGACAATGCGTACCTGATTGGCTTTGGCGATGTCCTGTTCATGATGGGTGGCAGACATATGCTCTGCACCACGGCGATACACCAGCGTGACTTGTTCTGCACCAAGGCGGGCGATTTGCACTGCCATATCGATGGCGGTATTACCGGCACCGATGACCACGCATTGTTTTGGCACGGGCAATTTAGTCAGGTCTTCTGCCTGGCGCAACTCGGCGATGTAATCTACCGCTGCCATCAGGCCAGGGGCATCTTCACCTGTCAGGCCAAGCTGGCGGCTGGCACCAAGACCGAGGCCGAGGAAGACGGCATCATAATCACGACGCAAATCTGCCAGGTGCAGGTTCTGGCCCAGGATTTGTTCATGCTTGACGGTGATACCGCCGATCTGCAGCAGGAATTCAACTTCACGCTGGGCGCTGTCTTCTGTCAGTTTGTATTTGGCGATACCGTATTCATTGAGGCCACCAGATTTTTGTTTTGCTTCAAAAATCACGACATCATGGCCAAGCGTCGCCAGCCTGTGCGCACAGGATAAACCTGCAGGGCCACCACCGACGATGGCGATTTTCTTGCCCGTACTGGCGGCACGCTGGAAAGGATGTTGCTCGAATGTTGCATTGTCGAGTGCAAAGCGTTGCAGCAGGCCGATCTTGACTGGTGCACCTTCTGCATCATGATTGCGCACGCAGGCATGCTCGCACAAAATCTCGGTCGGGCAAACGCGTGAGCAACTTGCACCGAGTATGTTTTGATCGAGTATGACCTTGGCTGCACCATTGATATTGCCGACAGCAATATTCTGGATAAAGCTGGGCACATCAATTTCTGACGGGCAGATTCTTGTGCAGGGAGCGTCGTAACAATAGAGGCAGCGGTCACTTTCTATCGCTGCCTGGCGCTTGTTCAGTGCCGGATTCAAATCAGTGAAATGCGAACGCAGCGTTTCCTGACTTTCTTCTGCCTGAGGTAAATGCTTAAGGGCTTCCAACATGGTGGCTCCAATCTTGATCTGCTAAGTCTTTTTTACAAGCAATTTTCGTGACAGCGATTACTTATTCTGCGGGAATGAAAATTCTGCCCCCTTAGAAATGCTGTCTGGCCAGCGCTGCATGACGGCTTTGACTCGCGTATAAAAGCGCACGCCTTCCGGGCCATAGATATGATGATCGCCAAACAGGCTGCGCTTCCAGCCACCAAAACTATGGAAGGCCATGGGTACAGGCAAAGGTACATTCACACCGACCATGCCAACCTGTATCATGCGCACGAATTCACGCGCAGTGCCGCCATCGCGGGTGAAGACTGCCACGCCATTGCCGTATTCATGTTTGTTGATGAGGTCTGCTGCCGCTGCCATATCTGGCACGCGCACTACGCACAAGACCGGGCCAAAAATTTCTTGTTTATAGACCGTCATTTCTGGCGTTACATGATCGCGGCCGGCTTCTACGTCGGCCAGCGCATGGGCGACTTCATCTGCCTGCAATGGGAGGGCGTCAACTTTGTCTCGAACAGGATCCGGATCACCGCGATTAA
>JAZJXP010000016.1:23917-73913 GCA_040390835.1 Pseudomonadota bacterium | reverse complement strand
TGGTGCATTTGTGATCTGCAACACTTCGTTCATTACGTACTCAAATTGTATGCGCTCTTGTTCCAGCCTGAGATTTTTCCCTAAGCGTTGCGTGCGCAAGTCTTCAAATAGTACCCGTTCTTCAGCGTTAAGAAAATTCAGATCATGTGTGATTGGACTGCCTTCCTCGCCCCAATGCATTTCATGCCTCAGCAAGCTTTCCCTGTCCATTAAAAATGAAGTGACATGCCGGAAATGTTGGCGCAACTGGTTGAGAATCGCAAAGCCATGGGTGTCGATATCTCCCCAATAATAAATTGCACAGTTATTCAACCATTGAGCGGACGCCAACGCATCCCAGCCATAGCCCGAGCCAAAAATAACGATGGCATTGGCGACTGTGGGGAAAGCCAGAAAATTGGTTTCATTCTCGGTAATAAAAACAGTCTTGCCAGATAAATCAAGGCGGGCAAAGCTGTTTGCATCAAGGGTGATGTCCGGGTGGCTGATGCCAGCCAAAATTTGCATGCGTTCGTCAAGTACCCTGAAGCGCAAGCGCAGTGGCTTATCCAGAAATCCATAACGCGCTGCGAATTGGCTGCTGCCTGTGTAGCGCTCATCAATGGCGTCTGGGCTTAATGCTAAATCCAGTAGTTCTGATAACACTGCACGATTTGCCTCGATGAATTTACTGTGTATGCCAGCAATGTCAACCTGACGCAAATAAATTGCAGGGCGTGGATGTGTGCATAACCATGTGACTATCGCCAATAATTGCGGCCATCGGTCATGCAAGTCCAGCGCCCGCATAGGCCGCTTCTTTAACCATGGCTGCAAGACCGGGAGTTTGCGCGTGGTGTCATCAAACATTAACTGAAAGCGCGCCGCTTCCCGTTTTTTACCTGCCAGTGCCAACGCCGCATCCAGGCCATCAACCCAGATTTGATCAGGCAGGCGTTGCAAACCATGTACGCGGTGGCGTACTTCGCGCCATTCGATACGGATGTGCGGAGCTGAGGAGAGTTCTGCAATCCATTTTCTTACAGCGTCAAAGCGGTCACTGATATCGCTGGATGTTGGTATTTTCAAGCTCAGGCGTAACGGGAAGTGTGCGTCAGGTTCCAACTGCATACGCAATAAATCGCCACGTTCCCAAAGACGCTGCAACTGGGCTTTTAGCTCAGATGGGCTAGTCCAGCTCATGTCAGCGCATTCACCAGCATGTGCACTTTTTGTTCGCGATATTCTTCTATCGACAAATTACGCAATTTGGAAGCCTGGCCATCTTCGTTATGCACAAAGCCAACGCTGGATACATAAGGTTCAATGATATGAATTTTTTGTAAAGGTGTGACGATCAGTAATTGCAGATTCAATTGCTGGAACAGATTCAGGCCATATTGTGCGGATTCATCAGAGCCGCGCCCGAACGCCTCATCAATCACCACAAAGCGGAATGAACGCGAACGTTGCTTATCCCAACCCAGTCCAAATTGATAAGCGAGGCTGGCAGCTAAAATCGTGTAAGCCAGTTTTTCTTTTTGGCCACCTGACTTGCCGCCAGAATCTGAATAATGTTCATACTCGCTATCATTGCTGCGCCACCTTTCACTTGCCGCAAACAGGAACCAGTTGCGCACGTCCGTTACCTTGCCAGTCCAGCGCTTGTCCTGCTCTGACAATCCTTCACGCCCGCGAAAACGGTCTATGATGGTTTTCACTTGCAAGAATTTAGTCTCTGAATACTGCGCCTCGTCCGAACCGCTCAATGTTCCTTCGGTACAAGCCCGTAAATCGGCCTGGAAGTCGCGTATGTCAGCATCCGGGCTGATTTGTGACTCTACGATGATGTAGCGGCCAGGGTTGTAGTCAATCTGTATCAGTGACTGATTGATATGCGCAATGCGCTCTTTAATGGTTTCTCGTTCCCGCGCCAATTGCGCGTTGAAATTGGCCAGCTCATTGATGGTATTGACGTTTAACATTTCTTTGAAGCGTTCTTCAAAGCGTGGCAAGTCGTCGCGATTCAAATGCTCCAGCAGCTTCTTGTATTCAAACCCGGCATCAACATGATTATCAAAATCAGCGGTTTCCAGCTTGAATTCTGCCTTGAATGTGAACATGGCTTCACTGATCCTTTTCGCCAGTTTCTTCAGCTTGTCGTCTTCCGTCTCTACATTTTTCTGTATGAAACTGCGGACCTCTTGTTCTTGCGGATCGCATGATTCAACCGTCAGCGTGTGCTTGCCCAAAGCCTGGTTACGCAATTTTTCCAGGACCGGCGTTATATCAGCTATAGCCTGTTGCCGTTGTATGACAACCAGCGCTAATGTCTGCAAGCTTTCAGCATGATCCCTGTTATTTTCATTGGTGGAACGTTTGTGTTTGAAATCATCAAGCTGTGTTTCCAGTTCTTTCATCGCTTGTCTGGCGTTTTGCAGATTTTGGTTCAATGATTGCAATACATCAGAAGCGGATTCCAGTTTTTGCCGTTCAAGCTGCAAATCGGCAATGTCTGTCACCAGACTGGCCCAGTTTATTTCTTCAAAATCTCTGAATTCTTCCAGCTTACCCAGCGCATTAATTTTATCTTTTGCTACGTCTTGTAATGTTTTAGCCTCATTCATCAACTTCACGGCGCGCAATACATCGGCTTCCAGTTGGCGACGATTCTTTTCCAAAGTCGCAATTTTGGATGCATTATACCAGCCCAATACATAACGGCTACGGTCAGTGATGCTGTGACTATCGTCTTTTTCGTGACGACCACTAGGGTCTTTGATTTGTCCTGCCATGGTAATTGCTTTGGCAGCTTGGCGGAATTGTGCCTGGCTTGCGCAACAGGCGACATCGAAACGATGTACCAGTTCGCGCTCCAGCCATTCATAAAATGCAGAGTCATTCTTGATGGCGATTTTCCTGACCAATGAGTCTGGATGCGGGCTAGGGAGGTTACCTCGCCTTTGCTGGTGCACATGGAAGTACACAAAGCGTCCATACAAATGATTGCTGTTTAC
This sequence comes from Pseudomonadota bacterium, assembly GCA_040390835.1. Classification (GTDB taxonomy): domain Bacteria; phylum Pseudomonadota; class Gammaproteobacteria; order Burkholderiales; family Burkholderiaceae_D; genus Undibacterium. The sequence goes on along the minus strand of JAZJXP010000016.1, from coordinate 70,917 downwards.
CCATTCTGCAACTTGCTGATAATATTTCTCTGGCACCAGCATGGACAAAGCAAAGCCACGCATCAGTCGCTCTGCCGCACCTTCCCAATCTTGTTCTGATTCCCGGATTTGTATCAACTCGCCACAAAATGGCATTTCATCTTCTGCGATGCCAAGTGCGCCACATAGCAGCTCACGTATCTTAATTTGCTTGCTATCGATATTATTGGGGCGGCGCTTCAGGCTGTTGATTTCTGCCTGCAAATCATCTCGCTCTTTCTTGCCATCCCTGAATGTGATGCCATGTTCTGTGTAGATGTTTTGCAGGCGGCTTTCTTCAATCTTCAAATCCGATGTCATGACACGCAATGCCTGGTTTTGAGTCAGGAAATCTTGCTGATTGTCAGCCGCCTTTTCACCAAGATCGGCTAGCAACTGGCCGTAACGGTCAGCCTTGAATTTGCGATTTTCACGCAGGATTTCTTTTTCTCTTATCTCTGCTTCCAGCTTGGCCAGGCGGTCGCCACCGTTATTCGCAATAGCAATTTTGATGTCATCAATCTCAAACCCCTGTTTTTCACGCTGTAATTCCAACTGCCTGATCTGAGCATTATGTTGCAGCCATTCTTCGCCTAAATGATTCAGGCGTTGTGTCAGTAAGTGCAATTTCAAACCTGCAAAATGACCAGGCAAGCCTTCACGGCATTGCTTCAGTTGTTCGATTTCTGTAGCCTTGACGATGTGCAGTTCATAATCGGCAACCAGCGGCGTTAGCATAGTGGTCTGGCGCTTGGCCTTCAATACGGCTTCATGCGCGCGGTTCAAATCTTCAAAATGAGAAATCAGTGCATCAGTACGGCTGGATACATCAAAGGGTTCCAGCATATGAGTACGTACAAAGTCTGTCAGATTGCCGACGGACTTCATTGATACAGTCTGGTGAAACAATTCTAAGGCCTGGTCATTCTCTATGCCAAAACGTCGCCTGAACCATGCCGCATATTTAGGAAAGGTTTCTTCCACATCTGCACCTGATGTTCGCAGCCGTTTACGCAATTTATTGATGTCTGCATCAAAATTGGCAAAGTCAGTGGCGATGGAAAGATCTTTCTCCGCGCCGACAAAAAAGCGCGCAGGTTGTCCATGCGGTTCTTTCATCCAGAACATCTGCGCCAGCGTCACGGTCTGGTCAAAACCGGCATTGCGAAACACAGCCAATATGACCGAATAACTATTGTCTTTGCGCAGAGATACTGGTTTGGCAACGCCACTGACCTCATTGCGTTCTGATTTGAAATAGCCCAGCACATAAGAGCGCAAATTTCTTTCGCGACTGTCGGCACCAGCCGCCTTGTTGTAAGCCGCTTTTTGTGCCGGTACCAGCAAGGTGGTGATCGCATCAACCAGGGTGGATTTACCTGAACCTATATCGCCTGTGAGCAAGCCATTTTTACCATCCAGATGCAATGTCCAGACCTTGCTGTCAAAGGTGCCCCAGTTCAGCACTTCCAGCCTGTGCAGGCGAAAGCCAGACAGCTCGACTTCTGCCGTGAGATCAGTGACAGCAGTATCTGATTGCGTCATATCATTCATCATCAGCTTTGTCCGATACATCCTCGCCAGTAAGTTGCGCCTGATAGCTGGCCAGCCTGACGTCAAAATCAGCCAGCCATTGCGCATCAACAAAGGCTTTCAGTATCCGCCGCACTTCATAAGTTTGTGGGCTGCTGCCGGTTTTCAATTTGCGTATAAAGCCCAGGTCTATCACTTTGTTGATATGGGTTTCTACCTGATCGACCAGCCTGGCTTCGTTACTGCTGTCCGGTAAAAACACACGCATGAGTCCAGCGATGTCTTCCTTGCTCAAGACCAGGCGGGTGTCACCGCCATTGGCATCAAATTCTGCCAGCCTTTTTCTGAACAAAGCCAGTAGCAGGCTGACAGGAAATGACAAGGGGCGTCGCGCCACCAGGCGCGGCAGCCTGGTCTTGGTTTTTGCTTCCTGTTCTTCTGGTTCTGGGCGGCTTTTAAGAAAGGCATAACCCTCTGCTTCATCCAGCACCAGATCAAGATTGAGAACCGCAACATAGTCACGCACCCTTGCCTGCAGTTTCAATAGTGAGCCCCACAATGGCTCATCATCTTCACGGTACAGCACCGTCTTGAGCAAATTGATCAGCAGTGGGGACAAGGCATTTTCTTGATTGGGTGTGGCCTGGTTAGTTGCATTGTGGGTAGCGGGAGTAGTCTGCGTATCCATACTCACCTCACAAAAATAACGCGCGGCATGGTCGCTTGTTTTTCTACTTGCTCACCGTGGGATGTGACTGCATGCCAGCCTATGGTTTCAGTATGGTCTTCATCAATCACGGTATTAAAAGATTCATTACCCAAATGCAGATAACTGATGAGTTCAGCCAGGCCATGTTGCAAAGGATGTTTGGTGGTGATTTCTTGCAGCGTTGCTTGTGATTGCAGTTGCAATGCATGGCGTATGTGTAGCATCAACTCTGCTTTGTCGATAGTGAAATAATTGTAGAGGGCATTAGTATCAAGATCAGCATCGCCCGCCTGCAAGATCAAGTCTGCAATCACAGGTTTGAAAGAGGGCGTGTGTAAAGGGCGCTCCATAGGCAACTCTATCTCTGCCGTCATTTCATCTATGCTGCAAAATTCGCCCGACGGCTGTTGCTGACGCAGGGCCAGTGATTTGGATTCTATACCTCGCAAGATATCCATGATGCGACGATTTTCCAGCCAGGTCTGGTCATCCAGAAAACGCCTTAGCTGTTGTGATAATTGGGCGACTGTGCGCTGGGTATGCTCACCCGCTTCCAGCCAGTCATAGTGCACGCGTCTGGTACGCGGGCCAGGTGCCAGTTCCTGTACCGGCGTCAAAGCAAGTACATGATCAAGCAATTGCGTCAGTTCTTCCTGCCTGCGGCTGGACATCAAAAAATCCCAAAATGCACGAAAGCTCTTGCCCTGGTCTGAATCACTGATCGCATCGCGCTCACCCATGATCTGTTCCAGCAGCGCCCCCTTGGAACCCTCCCACAAAGCGATATGTTCACGCACCCTGCGGTCAAGCTGGCGGAAGTTGTATTCAACCTCACGGAAATCAGTTAACAGATCACGAGAAATCTGCATGAATTGCTGAAAGCGGTCCTTGATACCAGTGTCATCCAGTAAGCCCAGATCTCCACTCAAGACCCGGCTGATCTCGGCATCAATGTCCTCACGTTTCTTTTGCAACTCGGCAATGCGCTTGGCCGGGTCAGCCTCGCTACCTTCGCTCATTTGCTTGAGCAGGTCAAACAAGGTCAGCAAGCGCGACTCGGTACCGACAAAGCTACGCTCAGTCAGGCTGCTAAGCCAGTTGATGGCTTTTTCTGTCGCTGGCGTCAGGTCAAACTGCGCCTCGTCCGAGCCCTGCTGATAAAATTTGCGCAACCAGGCTTTATCCGGGCTGGCCCAGTCATTCAAATACTCCTGCGCCCGCTTGGGAAATTCGTTTTCACCCAAACGCTCGCGCAGTGCAAACAACTCATCTTCCAGCATCTCAGCCAGATCGGCGGCATTGACGACACGCACATTCGGGGCGACAAAGATACGGTGCAAAAAACTGGCAATCAAGGGCGCATGGTCAGAACACAACAAGCGCCAGGCAGGATGATGAGTACGCAGGGCGGACAGAGTAGAAAAGTCCAGGGACATGCAGGATTGCTCGCTATTCAAATTGGTATATGTACAGACAATAATCCTACTGTATAAAGATGGGGGTTGTCATGTATATTTAATAATGATGCTGCAATTTGAGGGCTATGCTTGGTTATGTCGGGCTGCGCGTAGGCGGACATTGCAGACAAGCTTCAACTTTGCCCCTGAAATTTGCAAGCAATTCATCCATTTCATCGCCGACACCATAACCAAAGCGGTGGCAAATGAGGCTTACATTTTCAAGTCGATCGCTAAGTGGCTGCATTTTTTTGAGGGGAAGAGTAGTGATTGTATCCAAAGCATGTTCAAACTTTGCGATCAATGCATCAAAATACGTTTCATCTTCCAAGGCTATGCTATCGATGAAACCAGCAGCTTGCTCGCAATAAAAAACCATCAACTCGGCCAGATCATCAGGTTGACCAAGGGCTTTTTTATAGTCGGCTATCGCTTTTTTTGCCTTGGTTACTGAGGCATCCTGACCAAAATTAGGCCAAAGCCAGCGATGTATGGCGGTTTTATACGGACTCAGTACATCGTCGCCCAGTTCGAATCTGGCGTGCAGAAAGTACTGATTGTTTTTGTCGCTGACATATAGATCATGTACCAACTTGATAAGCTCTGTTTCGCTCAGGTCAGTTAGCCTGGCTTTGACATCTTTCCAGGAGACCGTGGATTTCTTTGGCGTCATTTTTCACTTGCAGAAATTATTTTAGCAGTAGCAAATTGTAGCAAAAAGGCTAACATCTAGCTGCTGGAGCTTGCAAGATGCTGCATTGTCTTTTATGTTGGCAAATGCGATTCCAAGAGCTAGTCTCTTCCTATCTGCTGTCAATAACTGAGGTCTGTCATGCGTGCTGGCACAATCAAAATCCGTATCTTGCCAGAACAAATGGCCTTAATTGATCGCGCTGCAAACTCATTGGGCAAAAAGCGATCAGACTTCATGCTTGAAGTTGCTTGTGAACATGCTAGGGAAATTTTGCTGGATCAGATTTACTTCAAACTTGATGATGAAAAGTTCCGCCAATTTAATGCAGTGCTTGATGCTCCTTCAGGGTTTAATCCTGGGTTGGTACGACTAATGGCAGTTGAAGCGGTTTGGCGCAAGAGTGAATAAGCGCAAGTCTTTTATGCACCTCAGTTCTTGAGCGGTTGGCTAAGTGCATTAAAGTCGAGACGTTCTTTTAAATGCTTGAATGTAAGGCCTGCCCTCTGGCCATTGGCGCGTTTTGGCATCAAAAATAGCTGCTTGTTTTAATACCTTGCTTATAAATCATGCTTGAGCATGGATGAGAAGATCCTGGGCTTTGACAAGCACGTACCCAGGTCGATAGGTTAACTCGTCCACATCCTTTTCGTGACCGATCTTATGATTAATCAATAACTGAATCAGAGGAAGTAATCCGCCTACACCCGGAATTACATGATCGGATGCTACCCCGTAGGCCGATAAACCAAGCCCTAGAAGCCCATATGTGGTTTTCCAAAAACGCCCAGAATTCTTCCTAACAGTAGACAACTCTGATCTTACAACTTCAGCTTGTTCGCGCAAATCGCTGATGAACGCTCGTGACTTTTGGGTGCCTCCATCCATGTCATCGTCAACTGTGAGTGTTTTCGCCATCATCTCCCGGAAAAGCGGCAAGGCATTCGCTGCTTCTTGTCGAAGCTGGAGCACCTGCTCGGGATCTAGTTCAGAAACCCAAGGAATCATTATTGAGCGCTCACTGTCCAAAAGCATCAAACGCTTCGAGTCACTGAAGCGGCCATCTTGCTTTAGCAGGCCTGTCAGGCCAACCCGCGAATTAGAGAATATCGAACCGCCCAATAGTGACGCATGACGACTCACCCACATTGCTGAGCGAATCTGGTTGTAAATGATAGTTTCGGTAGCGCCGCGAAGAGTAGGGAGAGGATTTATAGGTTCGATATTGCTGTAAATAACGGATGGCTCAAAGAAGCCGCCGGTATCTAGAACGTAATTCCCATTCTTGCGAGATCGGAATCGAGCTTCCTTCTTGAACTCTCGAGCTATGTCGCTAGAAAGACTCAGCACCGTTTCATCAAATCTTTCAAGGCAACTTTTGCAGACTGGATTCCAGGGGGAGCGGAACCTAATTATGCCTTCCAAAATTAGCGGGGCGAGTCTGGATAGGACAAAAGAATCTGCAACTATCTCGTCAAGTTTCGCATTCGTTGCACGCCCGAAATTGACGAATTTCTCTGTAATTAGATCGGTGAGCCATATCCGATCTGCAATTAAACCCATGCTTCGGCAAACGCGATCAGCAACTTGTAAGCGGCAAGCTAGATCTGAGCATGCGCCTCTACCGTCAAATAGGTCGAGTCCGCCGTGCAAATGGACATCAAACTGAAGTGGATTGGCCTTTGTAGGCTTATTTTCCAGACATTGTGCTTCGTAAGCAACCGATTGATCGCGTAAATCCTTAAGCATGGATTTAATTCTTTTTCGATTGTCCTCCCACGAAGAGGATTCAGCAAATGCCACCAATAACATAAGAACAACAGGGGGAACGTCAGGCAAATCTTCCAGCATCACCATCTCCGAGAGAGAAATTGTTTTATCTCATAAATTGAGAGTTTCTTGGTTTTTCGGTGCAAGGAAATAATGTAGCGCAACTGGCGCAGGGTGTCTTGTCAAATTAATGGGCTTGGATGACCATGAATTGAGGATACGGGCTTGTTGCACGCAGCTCGAATTCTAATTTCACATCACAACTTGCAAGCCGCTCAGATTCGTGAGGCAGAAAACAGCATGCAGGTGCTGTCGTCTGTCCGCACTCATCCCCGCGTCCCGCAGATTCAATTTCCGCAGATCGTCAAAATAAAAAAGCCACCCAATAAATTGGGTAGCTTTTGTATTTTGGTGGAGTCGGCGGGAATCGGCCATCCTGGCCAGCCATATCGCTTGCAAGCGATATGTCGCTCACAGGCTCGCTGCATGCAGCTCGAAACCCCTGTTCGCCCCGCGTCCCGCGGGTTAGATCCCCACCAAATCAACAAAAATAAAAAACCACCCGATGAAGCTGGGTGGTTTTGCATTTTTGGTGGAGTCGGCGGGAATCGAACCCGCGTCCAGAAGCACTCTACAGACAGTTCTACATACTTAGTGCTGCCATTTGATTTAATCCTGACGACGCGGACGCACACGCTGCGGCAGGACGAGTTACCTATTATTTAATCGAGAGTCAAGTAACCCGGCTCAAGACGATTCCATATGAATGTCCTTACTGCTGTTGCCAGCCCACCCTATGGACGAAGTGGTGTAAGGTTAGCCGGTATTAAGCGGCTAATGCGTACGAGTTATCGTTTGCAGTTATATAGTTCAGATTGTATTTACGAGGTAGTCTGGCCTCGGTATGCCCTGCGCTGCTTTGCAACCCCTGTCGAAACCTGGTCGACCCCTAAGCATTGCTAGTATATCCCATATATAGCCTGGTACGGAAGATTCAAGAGCCCACGGCTTGTAAATGTTTGGCGCGTACCAGCTCCAGCAGTTCCAGCGGGCTGTCGATGATGGCGTCGGCTTTCCAGTGCTTGGGTTCGGTGGCACCACAATACCCCCAGGCGGCAGCGATGCTGGTCATGCCGGCGGCTTCGGCTGCTTGTATGTCGCGCAGGTCGTCGCCGACGTACCAGCAACTTTCTGAGCGTACACCCAACTGTCTTGCAGCTTCTAGCAAGGGGGCAGGGTGGGGTTTGGAATGGGGAGTGGTGTCACCGGAGATGACGCAGCGCGCCTCCTGCAAATCCAGCAGCGGCATCAGCGGGCGGGTAAAGCGCATGGCTTTGTTGGTGACTATGCCCCAGGCAACGCCCATGACATCGAGGCCGCGCAGCAAATCAGGCACTTGCTTGAACAGTTTGCTATGGACGGCGATGGCGGATTCATACTGGCACAGGAATTCATCGCGCATGGCGAGGTAGTCGGGGTGTTCAGGCGTCATGCCAAAACCTGCACCCAGCAAGCCGCGCGCACCTGCAGATGCATGTGGGCGCAGACTGTGATAATGGACGGGAGCCAGTTGGCGGTTTGCGCGCATGACGTTGACTGCTGCTGCCAGGTCGGGTGCTGTGTCTGCCAGGGTGCCGTCCAGGTCAAACAGTATTGCTAGTGGAGTTTGCATAATAAAAGATCAAAGAGACCAAAAGCACGCCTTCATGCTTGATGAAGGCGTTTTGTTAAGTTTATTGAGCACATCTGGCTCATCAAATTCATCCGGTTCACAGTGGGCGTGTACAGGCAACCATGTAGTTGACGCTGGTATCGGCATTCAGTGAATAGATTTGGGTGAGGGGGTTATAACTCAAGCCCTTCATCGCATGTAATTCGAGACCTGCATTGCGTATGTCTTGTGACAATTCTGCCGGGGTGATGAACTTGGCATAGTCATGCGTGCCCTTAGGCAGCATTTGCAGCAGGTATTCTGCGCCGATGACGGCAAACAGGTAGGCCTTGGCATTGCGGTTCAGGGTCGAAAAAAATAAATGGCCACCGGGTTTGACCATCTTGGCACAGGCTTTGATGATGGAAGCGGGGTCGGGCACGTGTTCCAGCATTTCCATGCAGGTGACGATGTCAAACTGGCCAGCTTCAGCTTCCGCCATGTCTTCGGCGGCGATTTTTTTATAACGCACGTTGACACCAGATTCCAGGCCATGCAGGTCGGCGACTTTGAGCGCTTTGTCAGAGAGGTCTATGCCAGTAACGGTTGCGCCTTTTTTTGCCATGGACTCGGCCAGGATGCCGCCGCCACAACCAACGTCGATGACTTGTTTGCCCGCCAGCGGTGCGCGCTGGTTGATCCATTCCAGACGCAGGGGATTAATTTCATGCAGTGGCTTGAATTCGGAGGTGGGGTCCCACCAGCGGTGGGCAAGTTCACTAAATTTCTGGATTTCTGCGGGATCAGCGTTCAAGGTCGACATGATGTGGTCTGAAGTGCCGGGTCAGGGCATGAGCTGCGAAACCGCTATTGTAGGCGATTCGGGGCTATACCGCATTGGCGGAAAATAAACATAGTGTGGAAATGATTGAGATGGGATTTGGAGGGGATTTGGAAAAGGATTTGGAACTTAAGCGGAAACGAAGCAGAAATGTATTAGCGCAGGCCACAAATAAAAAAACCCGCCGAAGCGGGTTTTTTTAATGAAGCCAGGCTTCGATTACTTAACGTTGCGTGTACCAACAACTTCGATTTCAACGCGACGGTTTTTAGCGCGACCTTCAGCTGTTTTATTGTCAGCTACTGGTTGTTTTTCGCCTTTGCCTTCGGTGTAAACACGGTTAGCTTCGATACCTTTGCTTACCAAGTAAGCTTTGACTGCTTCAGCGCGACGGATAGACAATTTTTGGTTGTATTCGTCAGAGCCTACAGAGTCAGTGTGACCAACAGCGATCACAACTTCCAGATTGATGGATTTCAATTTGGATGCCATGTCGTCGAGTTTGACTTTAGCTTCTGGTTTCAGAACTGCTTTGTCAAAATCAAAGAATGCGTCAGCAGCAAATGTTACTTTTTCAGAAGTAGGTGCTGGTGGAACAACCGGTTTTGGTGGTTCAACTGGAGCTACAACTGGAGGTGGTGCTGGTGGTGTAGGTGGAGCTGGTTGTACTAATGGTGCATCGCAACCTGGAACTGCGTCAGCAGGAGTCCAGTAGCCAGTACGCCAGCACAGACCAAATGGGTCACGTGCAATTACACCGCGACCATCTTGTACATAGGCGCTGTGTGGCTTGTTAGCCATAATGTCTTGCTGTGCGGAAGCAGAAAAGGATGCTACTGCGGACGCTGCGATAACGAGCTTGACTAAATTTTTCATATTTCTCCTCTCGGGTGAGATTATTACCGCAGATGAACTGCGCAAATTACTGCATAAAACCAGATATTAACACGGCGATGATGACATTACTATTTCGTCAAACATCATCACAGCCATAAATCAACATTCGTTCTATTTTGCCATAGTCATCCATATAAAGATGAAAATTGTTAAATAGACAAAGTTACAGTTAGTTAAATATGTCGTATTTTGACAACGAAATGCATGGTTTGGCAAGCGAATTCCAGTTTCGAAGCAGAAATGTTTTGTTTTTGACCAGAAATTAGACTGATTTCTTACATGAAATTATTTTGCTAAACCACGCCCTTCAATGACGATGCGCCTGTTTGGTGCGAGGCATTCTGCCAGTTTTGCTTTCGGCAATTTGTCATCGCAAGCTTTGATTTGTTGGGTTTTACCCATACCCATGGTGTCCATGGGGACATTCAAACCCTTGCTGCCAAGGTAGGCCACGACGGTGTCAGCATTCTTTTCAGATAATTTCTGGGTTTGCGCATGGCTGCCTGTCAGGTCGGTATGGCCACTCACGACGATCAGGTCAACTTTAGTGCAATTTGCCAGTTTGGCCATGACTTCATTGTCAATAAGCTCTTTACCCTTGTTATTAAGTATAGATAATTGTACCGATTTCTTGTGTTCGAAAATTTCATCACTTTGCAGGGTGAGGGCAAAGTCACAACGCTTGGGCGGTGTTGGCGGGACAGGTGCTATTGCCGGAGCCGGGGGAGTCATGGGTGCGGCGGCAGGGGGCGGTGATTCTGCGCTTTGCGCGGCAGACGCTGGTGCGCTGGCTTGGGCAAGTACCGTTGCAGTGGGCAGGGCAAATGCTGCGAACGCACAAAGTGCCGTCAATTTTTTCAACATGATTGTCTCCATCGGGATATTAATTATTTTATGAGGTGTTTTTTATTATGCTTTTGATTAAATCATATAAATTTGCGCAAAGGCTGTCATTTGAATGACAGTGTTGCATGCTGATAGTTGGTTATTTTGCAGGCTATTGGCTGTGTTTAGCCCACTTAATTGCTATAAATGGAATTCAACGGGGGAGGCATGTTAGAATCAAGAGTTAAACGTCAGTCTTTAGCAGTCTCTTTAGTAGTCTTAATGAGACGTTATTAAAGACGTTATTAATTAACCAAGCTCTAATTCGCCGGCCGCCAATGGATCAATTCGCAAAAGAAACACTCCCGATTTCCCTTGAAGAAGAAATGCGCAAAAGCTATCTCGATTACGCGATGAGCGTTATCGTAGGTCGCGCTTTGCCGGATGTGCGTGATGGCTTAAAGCCTGTGCATCGTCGCGTATTGTTCGCGATGCACGAAATGAACAATGTTTATAACCGCCCCTTCGTCAAATGTGCGCGTGTGGTGGGTGAAGTCATGGGTAAGTACCATCCCCATGGCGATGCCTCCATTTACGACACGCTGGTGCGTATGGCGCAGGACTTTTCCCTGCGTTATACCCTGGTCGATGGTCAGGGTAACTTCGGCTCCATTGACGGCGATAATGCTGCGGCGATGCGTTATACCGAGTGTCGCCTGGACAAGATTGCCAATGAAATTCTGGCAGATATCGAAAAAGAAACTGTCGATTTCGTCCCCAACTATGACGGCAAGGAAAGAGAACCTTCGGTTCTGCCTACCCGTATCCCGAATCTGCTGATCAATGGCGCATCCGGCATTGCTGTGGGTATGGCGACGAATATCCCGCCGCACAATATTACCGAGATCATCAACGGTGCCCTGCATGTCTTGCGCAATAGTGACTGCACGATCGATGAGTTGATCGAGATCATCCCTGCGCCTGATTTCCCTACTGGCGGCATTATCTATGGCGTGTCTGGTGTGCGCGATGGTTACCGCACTGGCCGTGGCCGCGTGGTCATGCGCGCCAAGACGCACTTTGAAGAATACGGTAAAGAAAATCGCACGGCGCTGATCGTTGATGAGCTGCCTTACCAGGTCAATAAAAAATCCCTGCTGGAACGTATCGCTGAACTGGTACGTGACAAAAAGCTCGATGGTATTTCTGACATCCGCGATGAATCCGATAAATCGGGCATGCGCGTGGTTATTGAGCTCAAGCGTGGCGAAGTGCCTGACGTAGTACTGAATAATCTGTACAAGCAAACGCAGTTGCAAGACACCTTCGGCATGAACATGGTGGCACTGGTGAATGGCCAGCCCAAATTGCTGAACCTGAAGGAAATGCTGTCCTGCTTCTTGTCGCACCGCCGTGAAGTAGTGACGCGCCGCACCCTGTTTGAACTGCGCAAGGCGCGTGAGCGTGGCCATGTACTGGAAGGTCTGGCAGTTGCGCTGGCGAATATTGATGACTTTATTGCCATCATCCGCGCAGCGCCTACGCCACCGATAGCGAAACAGGAATTGATGACCCGTGCCTGGGATAGCTCCATGGTGCGCGAGATGTTGACACGTACTGCGGCTGACAATTTAGCTGGCATCGACGCTTTCCGCCCTGAGAATTTGCCCAAGCATTACGGTATACAGCCAGATGGCCTGTATAAATTGTCTGACGACCAGGCGCAGGAAATCCTGCAAATGCGTTTGCAACGCCTGACTGGTCTGGAACAAGACAAGATCGTCAATGAATACAAAGACGTGATGGCAGAAATCGCCGATTTGCTGGACATCTTGTCCAAGCCAGAACGCGTCACCGTCATCATCACTGATGAACTGACCCTGGCCCGCAATGAGTACGGCGAAGGCAATAAAGACGTACGCCGTTCAGAAATCACCCATAACGCGACAGATCTGGGTACAGAAGACCTGATTACGCCGCAAGACATGGTCGTGACCTTGTCGCATACTGGTTACATGAAGTCGCAACCCTTGTCTGAATACCGTGCGCAAAAACGCGGTGGCCGTGGCAAGCAGGCGACAGCGACCAAGGATGATGACTGGATCGAGCAACTCTTCGTGGCCAATACCCATGATTACATCCTGTGCTTCAGTAACCGTGGCCGTATGTACTGGCTGAAGGTATGGGAAGTACCACAAGGCTCGCGTACATCACGCGGCAAGCCTATTGTGAACATGTTCCCATTGCAGGACGGTGAAAAAATCACGGTCATCCTGCCTTTGTCTGGCGATAACCGCACTTTCCCTGAAGACCATTATGTCTTCATGTCCACCAGCCTGGGCACAGTCAAGAAAACACCTTTGACTGATTTCAGCAACCCACGTAAAGCCGGCATTATCGCGGTTGATCTGGATGAAGGCGATTTCCTCATCGGTGCAGCGCTGACAGATGGCAAGCATGACGTCATGCTGTTCTCTGATTCCGGCAAGGCAGTGCGCTTTGATGAAAACGATGTACGTCCTATGGGCCGTACTGCCCGTGGCGTGCGCGGTATGAATCTGGATGAAGGTCAGCAAGTCATTGCATTGCTGGTAGCTGAAAATGAACAGCAATCTGTCTTGACTGCGACTGAAAACGGTTACGGCAAGCGTACGCCTATCACTGAATACACCCGTCATGGCCGCGGCACCAAGGGCATGATCGCGATTCAGACTTCCGAGCGTAACGGCAAGGTTGTAGCTGCGACCCTGGTTGACACTACCGATGAAATCATGTTGATCACTACCGGTGGCATCCTGATACGTACCCGTGTTTCCGAGATCCGTGAAATGGGCCGCGCAACCCAGGGCGTGACCCTGATTGCGGTGGAAGATGGAACTAAATTGTCTGGACTGCAACGTATCGTTGAAACAGATGCTGACGTAGATGCAGCACTGGAAGCTGGCGAAGTTGGTGATGTTGCTGCTGATGCTGGCACAAATGAAGCGGAAGGCAGCGCACCAGAAGCCGACGCAGCGGAGTAAAAACATCATGACGACAATCTACAATTTCTCTGCAGGCCCGGCAGTATTACCGAAAGAGGTATTGCAGCAAGCCGCTGCCGAAATGCTGGACTGGCATGGCAGTGGCATGTCCGTCATGGAAATGAGCCACCGCGGGCCAGAATTCATGTCCATCCTCGCTGCCGCGCAAAGTGATTTGCGCGAGCTGCTGGCGGTGCCGGACAATTATAAAATCCTGTTCCTGCAAGGCGGTGGCCTGGGTGAAAACGCCATCGTCCCCATGAATCTGATGGGACGCAAGCCACAGCCTGCGACAGCAGATTTTGTGCATACCGGGTCCTGGACTGGCAAGTCCATCAAGGAAGCAAAAAAATACGGTAACGTTAATATTGCAGCCTCGGGTGAGGCTGGTGGCTATACCAGCGTGCCTGCACGTGATAGCTGGAAGCTGACGCCAGATGCCGCTTATGTGCACCTGTGTACCAATGAAACCATTGATGGTGTCGAGTATCAGTTTGCTCCCGATGTAGCGGCAGAAACTGGCGATGCGCCCATCGTTGCCGACATGTCTTCGCATATCCTGTCACGCGTGATTGATGTCTCCAAATACGGTGTCATCTTTGGCGGTGCGCAAAAGAATATCGGCCCGGCAGGTTTGACCATCGTCATCGTGCGGGAAGATTTGCTGGGCCATGCCTTGCCCATCTGCCCATCTGCCTTTGACTGGAAAATCGTTGCCGACAATGATTCCATGTACAACACTCCGCCAACCTATGCGATTTATATCGCGGGTCTGGTCTTTAAATGGCTCAAGCAGCAGGGTGGTGTAGCGGCGATGGAGCAAAAGAATATCGCCAAGTCGAGCTTGCTGTATGACTATCTGGATTCCACAGATTTTTATGAAAACCGGGTAGAGAAAGGCAGCCGTTCGCGTATGAATGTGCCTTTCTACCTGAAAGATGAAAGCCTGAATGCGGCATTCCTGACAGAAGCCAAGGCAAATGGGCTGTTGCAATTGAAAGGCCATAAGTCAGTAGGCGGCATGCGCGCCTCGATTTATAACGCCATGCCGATGGCAGGCGTACAGGCTTTGGTCAGCTTTATGCAAGAGTTTGCCCGCAAACATGCGTAAATACTTAAGCCAGGGGCTTAAGCACATGGCGTCTGTTTTGTTTACACTATAGACAGACGCCGCTAATTATTTTCATCGTCAGCCCTTTCTGAGCATGGTACTCACCATCACCTGGAAACCGTGGCGCTGATGAAACCGGTCAAAAGCCTGGCGAAAAAAGTATATCCGGCGTGACGCATGCGCGACAGTATTGCTGCCTGCCCACATCCTATCAAACACGGTTTTTAGGTCATTATGAGCGACAATAAATTACTCCCTCTGCGCATCAAGATTGATGCCATTGATGCGCAAATCCTGGATTTGCTGAACCAGCGCGCCCGCGTGGCTGAAGAAGTCGGCCATGTCAAAGCCGAAACCAATGCCCCGGTGTTTCGCCCTGAACGCGAAGCCCAAGTCTTGCGCGGCGTGGCTGACCGCAATCCGGGCCCCTTGCTTAGCGATGATATACAACTGATCTTCCGCGAAATCATGTCGGCCTGCCGTGCTCTGGAGCGCCGCGTGGTCGTGGCTTTCCTGGGGCCGGTTGGCACCTTCAGTGAGCAGGCTGTCTACAAGCAGTTTGGCCATGCCATCCAGCCTCTGCCTTGCGTATCCATCGATGAAGTTTTCCGCGCGACCGAAGCAGGCACGGCAGACTTTGGTGTCGTGCCTATCGAAAACTCATCTGAAGGCGCGATCAACCGCACCCTCGATTTGCTCTTGCAAACCAGCCTGGCCATCAGTGGCGAGCTGGCGATACCTGTACAGCATAGCCTGATGAGCAAGTCTGGCAATATGGAAGGCGTCAGTCGCATTTGCGCCCACTCACAAGCTTTGGCACAATGCCAGGCCTGGCTGAACCAGCATTTTCCAAACGTGGAAAGACATGCAGTGGCATCGAACGCAGAGGCAGCACGTATGGCCAGCGGTGACTATACCGTGGCAGCGATTGCCAGTGAAATTGCCGGTCATCAGTACAACCTGGGCATCGTTTCTGCACATATCCAGGATGATCCGCATAACCGTACCCGTTTTGCCGTCATTGGCCGCCTGCGTACCACGCCTAGCGGTAAGGACCAGACTTCCATCGTACTGGCGACACCCAACAAGGCAGGTGCCGTCTATAACCTGCTGGCGCCGCTGGAAAAACATGGTGTTTCCATGACCCGTTTTGAGTCACGTCCTGCAAGGACCGGCAATTGGGAATATTATTTCTATGTAGACGTAGAAGGTCATGTCATGGATGCCAAAGTAGAAGCTGCCATGGCCGAGCTCAATGACAAGGCTGCCTTCTTCAAGGTGCTGGGTTCTTACCCTTGTACAGTGTGAGTGTCTGATGCAAAAAGCTTTTCAACGTATAGCGATTTTTGGCGTAGGTTTGATTGGTGGTTCGTTTGCCCTGGCTTTGAAAAAGGCAGGGGCAGTTGAACAGATAGTCGGGGTGGGGCGCAGCCAGGCTTCGCTGGAAAAAGCGCAGCAACTGGGCATCATCGATGAAATAGCCTTGAATGCCGGACAGGCATTGCGTAATTGTGATCTGGTGCTGATAGCCGCGCCAGTGGCTCAAACTGGCACGATACTGAAGGCGATTTACCCGCATCTGCAGCCAGGCACGATAGTCACGGATGCAGGCAGCACTAAGGCCGATGTAGTCGCTTCAGCACGCGCCAGCTTGGGTGAAAAGATAGCGCAATTTGTACCAGCGCATCCGATTGCCGGACGTGAATTGAACGGGCCTGAGGCAGCACTGGTGGATTTGTATGTGGGCAAAAAAGCCGTCATCACCCGCCTGCCAGAAAATAGCGATGCGGATGTGGCGAGGGTGGCATGGGCCTGGCAGCAATGTGGTGCCATCATCCATCATCTGGAGCCTGCGGCACATGACGGCGTATTTGCCGCAGTCAGCCATTTACCGCATTTGCTGGCGTATGCACTGGTCGATGATATTGCCCGCAAGCCGCATGCAGATACTCTGTTTCAGTATGCCGCCAGCGGCTTCCGCGACTTTACCCGAATTGCCGGTTCATCACCAGAAATGTGGCGCGACATCAGCCTGGCAAACCGGGCTGCGATGTTGCAGGAACTGGATTCTTACACCGCCAGGCTGTCCATCTTGCGCCAGCATCTGGTTAATGCCGACAGTGAGGGCATAGAAGGTATTTACGCCAATGCCCAGCGCGCGCGCCATAACTGGATCAGCGCCATTGAGGCAGCCGAGAAACAGCAGCGTGAAGGTGGGGATTGATAACGCTTATGCGTTGCTCCCGCCCTTCACTCAAATTAGCTCAGATCAGAATTGAATAAAACCATGACACAAGCAAGCAAACATTATCCGCATTACCTTGATCTGCAACCTGTCATGCAGGTGCAGGGCACGGTCAAATTACCGGGTTCGAAAAGCATTTCCAATCGCACCCTTTTGCTGGCGGCGCTGGCAGAAGGCAAGACTCAGATCATGGATTTGCTGGCATCCGATGACACGCTGGTCATGTTGAACGCCCTGACGCAATTGGGTGTGCACTGGGAACAGGATGGCGATAGCCAGAATTACACGGTAGAAGGCGTCAAAGGCCATTTCCCCAAACACCAGGCTGATCTGTTCATGGGCAATGCCGGTACTGCGATACGCCCGCTGGTTGGTGCCTTGGCAGTGTTGGGTGGTGACTATACTATCCACGGTGTGCACCGCATGCATGAACGTCCGATTGGTGACCTGGTTGATGCGCTGAATGAAGCTGGTGCGCAAATTGAATATACTGGCAATCCGGGTTACCCGCCGCTGCATATACGCCGTGGCCATATCCATGCCCAGCGTTTGCAGGTCAAAGGCAATGTATCTAGCCAGTTTCTGACTGCCTTGCTGATGGCTGCGCCTTTGATGGCGCGTGAGCATGATGTGACGATAGAAGTGATAGGCGAGCTGATATCCAAGCCTTATATAGAAATCACTCTGAACCTCATGCAAAAATTCGGCGTGACGGTAGAGCGTGATGGCTGGCAAGCGTTCACAGTCACAAAAGGCCAGCATTATGTGTCGCCTGGTGTTATTCATGTCGAAGGTGATGCTTCTTCGGCATCTTACTTCCTGGCAGCAGGTGCCATTGCTGGCGGCCCTATCCGGGTAGAAGGCGTAGGCAAGGCCAGCATACAGGGCGATGTGCGCTTTGCTGAGGCGCTGGAAAAGATGGGCGCAACGATTACCCGTGGTGATAACTGGATAGAAGCCAGCTCGAACGGTGTCTTGCAGGCCATAGACATGGACTTTAATCATATCCCTGATGCTGCCATGACGATAGCGGTAGCGGCGCTGTATGCTAATGGCACCACGACCCTGCGCAATATTGCCAGCTGGCGCGTCAAGGAAACGGATCGCCTGTCTGCCATGGCGACAGAATTGCGCAAACTGGGGGCGATTGTGGAAGAGGGCGCAGATTATATGACTGTGACGCCGCCCGAGCATATCTTGCCTGCGACTATCGATACCTATGACGATCACCGCATGGCAATGTGCTTCTCTTTGGCCAGTCTCGATGGCCGTGCCCGCAGGGGTGCTACTATGCGCATCAATGATCCAAAATGCGTGGCCAAGACTTTCCCTGATTATTTTGAAGTCTTTGCCAAGATTAATCACAAAGATTTGTTTTAAAGGTTTTTATTGCACCTATGGCATCTATGACTGCGCCTAATCCTGTTATTACAATTGATGGCCCTACCGCATCCGGCAAGGGCACGGTGGCGCACAGGGTAGCCAAGCATCTGGGTTTTCATTACCTTGATTCTGGCGCCCTGTACCGCCTGACTGCCCTGATGGCTACCCGTCATGGCATCGCGCTTGAAGATGAAGCCGCCATTGTCACCATGGCAAGAACCCTGCCTTGCCGTTTTGTCCACGGTCATGTTTTTCTTGAAGATGCTGACGTTACTGATGCTGTACGGGCAGAAGAAGTCGGCGTGGCAGCTTCCCGCATTGCTGTTTTGCCAATGGTTCGCCAGGCGCTGGTTGATTTGCAGGTGGCTTTTCGCTATACGCCTGGCCTGGTGGCTGACGGGCGCGACATGGGGACAGTCATCTTCCCTGATGCCAACTTAAAAGTTTTCTTAACAGCAAGTGCCGAGGCGCGCGCAAGCCGTCGATATAAGCAATTGATTGAAAAGGGAATTTCTGCTAATATGGAAAACTTGGTAAAAGATTTGATGGAACGTGATGCGAGAGATAGTGCCCGCACCACAGCACCGCTCAAGCCCGCGCCAGACGCGATCATCCTGGATACATCTGAATTAACTGCTGAAGAAGCGGTCAATAAAGTACTGGTCTGGTATGCGCAAACACAGACAAACAACGCCGTATAGGTAGCTTAGGTAATAAGTAGCTGGTGAAGTCTGCATGTGTCGTTTCAAGTGCCTTTATTGACGCAAGGTTAATAAAGGGATGTTCAACCTAACCCGGTAAATAGTGTCTTTTGCACCGTTCCGGCTAACTTGTAAATACTATGTCTACTGTTTTCATGTCCCAAGATTTCGCAACCGGTGCAGATAGCTTCGCAGCTTTGTTCGAAGAATCCCTGTCACGTCAGGATATGCGTTCCGGTGAAGTGATTTCTGCTGAAGTCGTCCGTATCGACCACAACTTCGTGATCGTTAACGCTGGCTTGAAGTCTGAAGCCTTTATCCCTGTTGAAGAATTCAAAAACGACCAGGGTGACCTGGAAGTTAATATCGGCGATTTCGTTTCCGTAGCGATTGATTCGCTGGAAAACGGTTTCGGCGACACAATTTTGTCCCGTGACAAAGCTAAACGTCTGGCCTCCTGGCTCGCGCTGGAAAAAGCGCTGGAGTCTGGCGAGATCGTTACTGGTACAGTAAATGGCAAAGTCAAAGGTGGCTTGACTGTTCTGACGAACGGCATCCGCGCTTTCTTGCCAGGTTCTTTGGTTGATACACGCCCAGTTAAGGATACA
Source organism: Pseudomonadota bacterium (assembly GCA_040390835.1). Taxonomy (GTDB): domain Bacteria; phylum Pseudomonadota; class Gammaproteobacteria; order Burkholderiales; family Burkholderiaceae_D; genus Undibacterium. Next base: position 51,454 of record JAZJXP010000016.1, on the reverse strand, counting down.
ACTCCTTACGAAGGCAAAACCATGGAATTCAAGGTTATCAAGCTCGACCGCAAACGTAACAACGTTGTGCTGTCCCGCCGCGCTGTTGTTGAAGCGTCCATGGGCGAAGAGCGTCAAAAACTGATGGAAACCCTGAAAGAAGGCACAGTGGTTACTGGTATTGTTAAAAATATCACTGACTACGGCGCGTTCGTTGATCTGGGCGGCATCGATGGCTTGTTGCACATCACTGATCTGGCATGGCGTCGCGTACGTCACCCTTCCGAGGTGTTGACAGTTGGTCAGGAAATCACTGCAAAAGTATTGAAATTCGACCAAGAGAAAAACCGTGTTTCCCTGGGCGTAAAACAATTGGGCGACGACCCATGGACAGGTTTGTCCCGTCGTTATCCAGCGAACACACGTCTGTTCGGTAAAGTAACGAACCTCACCGACTACGGTGCGTTCGTTGAAGTCGAGCAAGGTATCGAAGGTCTGGTTCACGTTTCTGAAATGGATTGGACTAACAAAAACGTTGCACCAAACAAAGTTGTTCAATTGGGCGACGAAGTTGAAGTCATGGTTCTGGAAATCGACGAAGAACGTCGTCGTATCAGCCTGGGTATGAAACAGTGCAAAGCCAATCCTTGGGATGATTTTGCGATCAACCACAAGAAAGGTGACAAAGTTCGCGGCGCGATCAAGTCCATCACTGACTTCGGCGTATTTATCGGTTTGTCCGGCAATATCGACGGTCTGGTACATTTGTCTGATCTGTCCTGGAACGAAACAGGCGAAGAAGCCGTACGTCGCTTCAAGAAAGGTGACGAACTGGAAGCCATCGTTCTGGCTATTGATGTTGAGCGTGAGCGTGTTTCCCTGGGCGTCAAACAGCTGGAAGGCGACCCATTCAACAACTACTGCGCAATGAATGACAAAGGTGCAGTTGTCGTTGGTACAGTTAAATCTGTTGAAGCCAAAGGCGCAGTAATCCAGTTGGCAGACGACGTTGAAGGCTACCTGCGTGCATCCGAAATCTCCCGCGACCGCGTGGAAGATGCTGGTACACACCTGAAAGTCGGCGACAGCGTTGAAGCCCTGGTATTGAACATCGACCGCAAAGCTCGTGGTATCCAATTGTCTATCAAAGCTAAAGATAGCGTTGAAACACAAGAAGCCATGCAAAAAATGTCCGTTACTGATTCCAACGCAGCATCCGGCACAACCAGCCTGGGCGCTTTGTTGAAAGCCAAGCTCGACAATAAAAACTAAGCTTACGTCATAAGGTTTTCACTATGACTAAGTCGGAGTTGATAGCTCGTCTGGCAGAGCGATATCCGCAACTGGTAGCTAAAGATGTGGATATTGCTGTTAAAACTATACTGGATGCAATGTCGGATGCCCTGGCAACAGGGCAACGCATAGAAATCCGTGGTTTTGGCAGCTTTGCACTGAACAGTCGTCCACCACGGATAGGTCGTAATCCCAAGTCTGGCGACAAGGTGATGGTCCCTGAAAAACGGGTGCCGCATTTTAAACCAGGCAAGGAATTGCGCGAACGTGTTGATGCCATGGTGGGGCAACCGATACACGATGACTAAGTCAGGCTGACTGGTCAAAGATCGGGCTTCGACAGCGATGTAAAAATAAAAACGGCATATCGGTTTTCCGATATGCCGTTTTTTTTCAGTACAATGCTCTTTTCGGGATTAATTGCTTAATTGACGATTTCCCTGCTTATCCTCAAGGATGCATACATGAAATATATTTCAAGATTTTTCGCCATCGTGCTGTTTGTCCTGTTCTTTGGCTTTGCCTTGAAAAACGACCAGATAGTCACGCTGCAATATTTCTTTGGCTATCAGCAATCTGCACCACTGGTTATCATGCTGCTGGCTTTTTTTGCCGGTGGCGCTACGTTGGGCGCACTGGCCATGGTGCCTATGGTGTTCCGCCACAGACGCGATCTGCACAAGCATAAAAAGACCCTGGCAGAGATTGAAAAAGAACGTGAAGCAGCGCAAAGGGCCAGCACACAAGCGCCCCAGCCTGATAGCATTCGCAATATCTGACATTTGTGGACGCTAGTCGCAGCATATGGACACTGGCATAAGAAGATCAACAGAGTAAGCTCGGCGTCCGCTCTCACATTGGCATCACATTGTTATCAACAATAAGAAGAAATACACATGGAATTTGAAATTTGGTGGCTGCTAGGCATTCCCTTATTCTTCACCCTGGGCTGGAGCGCTGCACGTATCGATATACGCCAGTTGATCTCTGAATCCCGCAGTTTGCCGCGTGGCTATTTCAAGGGCCTGAATTTCCTGCTGAATGACCAGCCCGACAAGGCCATAGACGCCTTTATCGATATCGTCAGGCTTGATCCTGAAGCGGTTGATTTGCATTTTGCCCTCGGTAACCTGTTCCGCCGCCGTGGCGAGACTGAACGCGCTATCCGCGTCCATCAAAACCTGCTGGCCAGGCCAGATCTGCCTACCGAACAAAAAACCCAGGCCATGTATGAACTGGGCCAGGATTACCTGAAAGCTGGTTTGTTGGATCGCGCTGAAGAAACCTATAACCTGCTCGTCAACAGCTCGTTTGAAGCCCAGGCCAGACGTGCCCTGCTGGAAATTTACCAGCGTGAAAAAGAATGGGCGCGCGCAATAGATGCGGCGAATGCCTTGCAAGAATGTGGCGCTGGTGGCCGTCAAAAAGAAATCGCCCAGTTTTACTGCGAAATTGCCCAGGATGAGCTGGTGCATACCAATACCGATGCGGCCTTGGCCAATCTGGAAAAAGCACTGGCAGCAGACCGTAACAATGTACGCGCCATCATCCTCATGGGCGACGTGTATATGGCTAATGGTGACACCGAGATAGCCTTGGCTACATGGCGCAGGGTAGAACAGCAAAGCGTGCCGCATGTTGCCCTGGTTGCGCAGCGGCTGATGGATGCATACCGCAAGCTCGACAAGTCGCAAGAAGGCTTGAACCTGCTCAAGAATTACCTGGCAGAAGCACCATCGATAGATTTGCTGGAAGTCGCCTTCAAGGCCACGCTGGAGCTGGAAGGTGTCGAGGCCGTGAATAGCCTGGTCAGCGAAGAATTGCGCCGTACCCCGACGTTGTTGGGGCTGGATAAATTACTGGACGGCCGCATCATGGTGGTGCCGCCTGAAGTCAGGCCGGAACTTGCCATCATCAAGAATCTGGTACATGGCTATGCACAAAAACTGGCGCGCTATCAATGTTCCAATTGCGGCTTCAAGGCCAGACAATTTTATTGGCATTGTCCGGGTTGCAGTAAATGGGAAACCTATCCTCCAAGAAGGACGGAAGAGCTGAACGTCATGAATTAATGAGTTCTGTCATACCTTAGCGCAGACTGATTTGCGCAAAGCCTCAGAGGTACTCGTTAAGTTTAAAGAATCTTGAATAAGGGCTGTGATCTGAAACTCTATGTGGATGACTAGATATTTGGATGCACAGAATGACTTATTTTTATTTGGTGATCAAAAAATGAAAATCACAATTATTGGTACAGGTTATGTTGGTCTGGTCACAGGTGCCTGCCTGGCTGAATTGGGTAATGATGTGTTTTGCCTCGACGTCGATCAGCGTAAGATTGATATCCTTAATAACGGCGGCATTCCTATCCATGAACCGGGCCTGGAAGAAATCGTCGCACGCAATCGCGCTGCGGGCCGCATACAGTTTTCTACCGATGTCGAAGCCAGCGTCAAGCATGGTGATGTGCAGTTTATCGCGGTAGGCACGCCACCGGATGAAGATGGTTCTGCTGATTTGCAATACGTCGTGGCTGCGGCAAAAAATATCGGCAAGTACATGACGAACTTCAAGGTCGTCGTTGATAAATCTACCGTGCCTGTGGGTACGGCTGACCGTGTCAGCGCGGCTATTTCTGCCGAGCTGACAACGCGTTCTGTGGTGGCAGAATTCTCGGTCGTCTCGAATCCAGAATTCCTGAAAGAAGGCGCAGCGGTAGAAGATTTCATGCGCCCTGACCGCATCGTTATCGGTTGTGACCAGACACCGCAAGGTGAAAAAGCCCGCAGCCAGATGAAGAAACTATATGCGCCTTTCAACCGCAATCATGAACGTACTTACTGGATGGACGTGCGCTCGGCAGAGTTCACCAAGTATGCGGCGAACGCCATGTTGGCGACCCGTATCTCTTTCATGAATGAGCTGGCGAATCTGGCTGACCATGTCGGTGCCGATATTGAAGCAGTGCGTCACGGCATAGGTTCTGACCCGCGCATAGGCCACAGCTTTTTGTATGCTGGTTGTGGCTATGGCGGTTCCTGCTTCCCTAAAGATGTGCAGGCGCTGGAGCGTACGGCACAAGACTATGGTTTGAATCTCCTGATCTTGCAGGCGGTGGAAGCCGTTAATGCGCGTCAAAAGCAGGTGCTCGGTAACAAGATACAGCAACGCTTTGGTGAAAACCTCAGTGGCCGTCATTTCGCCATCTGGGGCCTGGCATTCAAGCCGAATACCGATGATATGCGCGCGGCGTCTTCGCGTGTCTTGTTGGGTGAATTATTGCGCGCAGGTGCGACGGTGGCCGTATATGACCCGGTCTCCATGCAAGAAGCCAAGCGCGTGCTGGAACTGGATTTCCATGATGCGCCGGAATTGCTGGCCTCAATACGCTATGCAGCCAACCCCATGGATGCGCTGGTAGAAGCCGATGCATTGGCGATTGTCACTGAATGGAAGGCCTTCCGCAGCCCCGACTTTGATGAAGTCAAGGCACGATTGAAACAGCCTGTAGTGTTTGATGGCCGCAATCTGTTTGAGCCCACAGTCATGACCGAGCTGGGCATTGAATACCACGGCATAGGCCGCTCCGTATTGACGAGTAAATGACGAACAAATAATGCAGAACATGAATGTAAAGATCAAGCGTATTCTGGTCGCTGGCGATGTCATGTTGGACAGATACTGGTTTGGCGAAGTCAACCGCATATCACCGGAAGCCCCGGTACCCATCGTGCGCGTGGAAAAAAGTGAAGAGCGTCTAGGCGGTGCCGCCAATGTGGCCCGTAATGCCGTCGCCCTGGGCGTGCAGGCTGCCTTGATGGGTGTCATCGGTGATGATGATGCCGGCAATAGCATGGAGCGCCTGCTGAAGACTTCAGGCATAGAAGCCTACCTAAGTCGTGACCAGCAAATCTCTACCATCATCAAGCTGCGTGTTATCGGCAGGCAGCAGCAGTTGTTGCGCATCGATTTTGAAGAGCGCCCGACTGAGCATGTCTTGCGTGACAAACTGAACCGCTTCAATTCCTTGCTGACTGGTTACGATGTCGTCGTTTTATCCGACTATGCCAAGGGCAGTCTGGTGAATGTCAGCGCCATGATTGCTGCAGCAAAGGCCGCAGGCAAGATCGTGCTGGTGGACCCCAAGGGCAGTGACTTCAAACGCTATGCTGGCGCCAGCCTGTTGACGCCGAACAAGTCAGAGTTAAAGCAGATCATTGGCGACTGGCCAAATGAAGAGGAGCTGACATCCAGGGCCCAGCAACTGCGCGCAGATTTGCAAATCGATGCCTTGCTGCTGACCCGTTCAGAAGAAGGCATGACCCTGTTCACGGCTGATGGCGTGACCCATGTGCCAGCCATGGCGCGTGAAGTATTTGATGTCTCTGGTGCCGGTGATACCGTCATCGCCACCATGGCCGTGATGCTGGCGCAAGGCAAGTCCATGCAAGAAGCAGTAGTGATTGCCAACCGCGCTGGCGGTATCGTTGTTGGAAAACTGGGTACGGCTACTGTGACGCGGGAAGAGCTTTTCCCTGAGGCTGTTCAATAAAGCGATACTTGAGCTGGCTTGAAGTGTTCAAGCCAGCATTCTTATTATGAGTGAATTAGGCAATCGCCCCAAAGCGAAAGCTCGATGCCACCACACCGCCAAAGATATTTTCTTCATGATAAACACAACTGGCGACTTCATCTTCTGCGGCACCCACGGCCACCATTAATGGCAGTAAATGCTCTTCCCTTGGATGGGCCACCCGTGCTGCCGGCGCGTCTTCCCAATGGATGAGGCGGGCGATTCTTTCTGTCGTGCTGCTGGCGATCAGGCTGTCCTGCAACCAGTCATCAAAACTTGATGAAGGTTCTTTAGCCAGCGGACCAAAGCGCCGCAGATTATGATAGCTGAGCCCGCTACCCACGATGAGCACACCTTCATCGCGCAAAGGGGCAAGCGCACGTCCCAGTGCCAGGTGTTCTGCCGGGTCCAACCCCACACGCAGTGATAATTGCACGACCGGCATATCAGCCTCTGGGTACATCACAGCCAGTGGTGCAAATGCGCCGTGATCAAAACCACGCTGCGCGTCTGCCTGTGCAGGCAAACCGGCATCTTTGATCAATCCCATTACCCGTTCTGCCAGTTCAGGTGAGCCTGGGGCAGAGTAATGCACTTTATAGGTATGTTCAGGAAATCCGCCGTAGTCATACAGCATCCCAGGCCAGGGATTTGTCATGACCTTGAAAGAACTTTCTTCCCAGTGCGCCGAGATCATCAATATAGCCTTGGGCCTGTACGGCAATTGCCGTGGCACATCCACCAGTGATTCTTCCAGCACATGCATGGTTTTACGCATGTCTTCCATGTAAGGCCAGGGGCCGCCGCCATGCGAGATAAAGTAGGTAGGCAATTTCATGTGTGAATCCTCCACAGGTCATTTGGTGCCGGGGCTTAGTTTTTCCAGGTAAATTTCATGAAGCCCAATGTAAATCATCATAATGTTTCCTTATCAGGAAATCGATGGTGGTAAAGTAATTGTATTGTTTCCAAAAAGTGCAACATTGATTTGGTAGGGCATTGGAGGTAGAGATATGGATGAACTTGATATCAGTGGCATCAGGGTGTTTCGCGAGATTGTCGAGTCCGGCAGCTTTACTGCGGCAGCTGACAGGCTGGGTATGGCTGCACCCATGGTCAGCAAGCATATCGCCAGACTGGAGCGCAAGCTGGGGGCCAGGCTATTAAACCGCAGCAGCCGCAGCATGAGCCTTACTGAGGCGGGCAAGGATTTCTTTGCACAGGGCAGGCAGGCACTGGATATACTTGATGCTGCCGTCGCCTCGCTCGCGCAAGAAAGCGGGCCACCACGCGGCGAATTAAAAATCAGTGCCCCAGTCTGGTGTGCCAACCCCGGTTTTGCCAGGGTGCTGGCAGATTTTCGTGAAAATTATCCTGAGGTCAGGCTGGACCTGCATCTCGATAACCATATGGTAGATCTGGTGGCAGATGGCTTTGATCTGGCCCTGAGGGCGACAGATGAACCATCGCCAGCCCTGATTGCCAGGCGTTTGTGCAAGGTCGATTTTCATCTGGTTGCCACACCAGCGTTCGTGAAAAAGTTGGGGACTGGTAAAAAAGAGGAATCTATCACCATGGCGATGATATTACCCAATTACGTGCAATTAGAAAGATTTCATCTGCCAATACAAACACAGGGCGCGCCACTAAAGCTTGATGCCATCATGAAGTGCAGCGACACGACGCTGAGTTATCACTGCGTACTGACGGGCATGGGTGCTGCATTTTTACCTGAGTGGCTAGTGGACGATGATCTTGCTTCTGGCCGTTTGCAACTGGTGGCCGGTGATGAACCGGGTTTTAGCGGCAATCTGTATGCGGTCTACGCCAGCCGCCGCCAGATGCCACCCAAGTTGCGATGTTTCATCGATTTTTTGATAGGTAGATTGGGTGATTAGTCATATTGACATTAAATTGTGGAATACTTGTCAACGGAATTAACCCACCTCCGTTGATAGCTACATAGCCAGAGATAAAAACAGGCTATGTTGTTTAAAATTCGCTGTAAATATCGCTAAAAAAAATGTTCAATTACTGAGGGAGTATTCGCATGTTGAAGAAAATTATATTTGGCCTGATGGCTTTGTTGGCTGCTACCGGTTTTGCATTTGCTGATGTCGACGTCAATAAAGGCGATCAGGCTGCGCTGGATGGTATCAAGGGCATAGGTCCGGCCAAATCCAAGGCCATCATAGAAGAACGTACCAAGAATGGTGCCTTCAAGGATTGGGCAGATTTTGAAAGCCGCGTCAAAGGCGTAGGCGAAAAAAGCTCCACCAAATTGTCTGAAGCAGGTTTGACTGTTAATGGCCAGGCTAAACCTGGTGCTGCTGCAAAACCAGCGGCCAGTGCTGCATCTGCTAAAGCGGATAAAGCCGCGGCTAAAGCTGAAAAAGCTGAAAAAGCTGAAAAAGCTGAAAAAGCTGAAAAAGCTGCATCTGCAGCAGCTGCACCAAAAGCTTCTGCTGCGGCATCGGCAGCATCCAGCGCATCAGCCGCAAGTGCGGCAAGTGCTGCATCAGCAGCTTCAGCAGCGTCCAAGGCTTCCGCTGCATCGGCAGCTTCCAAAGCAAGCGCAAAATAAGTCTGATTCTCCAGTTTTTTTGTTGAACTGACAGATACACAAAACCCCGGAAGTGATTCCGGGGTTTTTTATTAGCTTATTTAAATTCTGTATAAGCCTGATTAGTGCACATGAGTGGGCTGCAAAGGCTTGATTTGTCTATGAGAAGCTGATTTTTATCAGTGTTGACGATGCTTTTTCAAACAAGCTGCTTGCTTATGCGCCAAGCGTCTAAGGGTAACTGCGATTAGAATAAGAGTTTGTCTTTTTAAGCTGCTTACCATGACCTATCTGACCATCGAAGACACCATAGGCAATACACCGCTCGTTAGATTGCAGCGCATACCCGGCGATGAAAACCTGCGACGTAATAATGTCATCCTCGGCAAGCTGGAAGGGAATAATCCTGCCGGCTCCGTCAAGGACAGGCCTGCCATGTCCATGATCAAAAGGGCAGAAGAGCGTGGCCGTATCAAACCTGGTGACACCCTGATAGAAGCCACCAGCGGCAACACTGGTATTGCCCTCGCCATGGCGGCGGCCATGCGCGGTTACAAGATGATTTTGCTGATGCCAGAAAACCTGAGCATAGAGCGCCGTCAAAGCATGGCTGCCTATGGTGCGCAAATCATGTTGACACCCAAGACTGGCGGCATGGAATATGCACGCGACCTGGCAGAACAAATGCAGTCAGAAGGACAGGGCGTGATACTTGACCAGTTCGCCAATCCAGATAATCCACTGGCGCATTATGAAACAACAGGGCCGGAAATCTGGCGCGATACCAAGGGCAAGATCACCCATTTTATAAGCGCCATGGGAACCACCGGAACCATCATGGGCGTATCAGCTTATCTGAAAGAGCAAAACCCGCAAATTCATATCATCGGTGCGCAGCCAGAAGAAGGCTCGCAAATACCTGGCATACGCAAATGGCCAGAAGCTTATTTGCCCAAGATTTATGACAAAGCCAGGGTGGACCAGGTGGAGTCAGTCACGCAGGCAGATGCTGAACAAATGGCGCGCAGGATGGCGGTGGAAGAGGGCATATTCTGTGGTATTTCTGCCGCAGGCGCATGCGAAATCGCTTTGCGCGTCGCCCAGACAGTAGAAAACGCCACCATTGTGTTTGTTGTTTGTGACCGCGGTGACCGTTATTTGTCTACAGGCGTATTTCCTGCCTGATTGTAATGGCGGCTGTGACTGTGAGCGCATGCATTGCGTTCACTCGTTGCGCTCATTCATTGATTCACCAATGCGTGCATCAAAGAGCCTTGCGATTTGAGTTCCACATTTCGTTCACTCACGTGCAGGCCGCAATTGAGCTCACTCACTGACCTCTCTTAACCACTCATCTTTGTTATCCGTCTTTGTCAGCTTTTACATCAAGCTGTCATAAATCCAGCGCAAAATAAAACAAGGTCTAAAATAAGGTCAAAAAAAATACCGAAATCACGCTTGTGGCGCATTTTCGGTATTTTTCAATAAAGCAGTGTTCCTGAAAATCCAGAGATTTATCAGGCAGCAACCACCTATCAAATAAAAGACTTATGCTGCGTCTTTTGGTTTGAATTGTTTGTCGCTGATACGGAACTTCGCACGACGGTCGCCCATCAATTCGCGCAGTTCTTTGATGCTGACATCGCTGATTTCATGCATGCGGATCAGCAGTGATGCGCCGACCGGCAGGCGACGATGCCTGATTTTACTGATTACTGGTGGTGCCACTTCCAATGCTCTGGAGAGTGCTGCATCATTTTTCAAATGCAATTGCTTGATCAGAGTATCCAACAGATTGTTTGGATCATAGTCGATTTCATCGGATTCAAGCTGGGTCAAATTTGCCATAATTACCTCGCTGTGTAGTTTATTGACGCTTAATTAGTTGCTTCAATAAAAAATTAATCAAACGGTAATATTGTATCTTTAAAATATAATTTGCTTGTCAGAAAAATAGCAAACCATTGTTAAATCTCTTGACACTTTGCTTAGTTAAGAAGTAAATGTGTCAACTAGATAACAGCACTTTAGTTTAGAAAATACTGAATGGCAATGTTTATTCCAGTAATTAGTTACTAGAATAACATAAATTAACAATTTTATTCGGTTTATTAAAATCTGTTAAATTGCGGTCTTCCTCTTCCAATACTCTGTAATGCTATCTATTCGAGTTGAATACGAATTATTTTTGTCTGGCTGCGGCGATGACGCGCCCCAGGTCAAAAACTGACATTGCATAAAAATAACTGCGGTTGTACAGCGTGATGGCAAAAAAGTTCTCTGTTGCCAGCCAGTATTCTGTTGCGTCGTTGCCATTTTGCAGATCGACAAGACCATATTGAATATTTGTTGGCGCTTCGCTACTGGCGGTTGTTGCAATGGCTTTTAAATCCTGCAACTGATAGCTGACCTGTAAACCTTTCCCCAGCGCAGTGTTGAGCTGTTCACTTTTTTCATTCAGTACCAGCGTGGCCGGGAAGGCGATGGGTAAATTACGCTTCCAGCCATGCACGGCCAGATAGTGGGCGACGCTGCCTATGGCATCCACAGGTGAATCGGTCAGGTTGATTTTGTCGTCACCGTCAAAGTCCACTGCATATTTCCTGATGCTGCCAGGCATGAATTGTGGCCAGCCTATCGCGCCTGCATATGAACCTTTAAAAACAAAAGGATCAAGTGATGCTTCTCTGGACATCAGCAACATGTTTTCCAGTTCACCACGGAAAAATTGCATGCGCATATCACGGGTAGGCGTGTCAGGATAATCGAAGGCCAGCGTAGTCAGTACGTCCATAACGCGAAAGCCGCCAGTCTGCTTGCCAAAGATAGTTTCGACACCGATCAGGCCGACGATGATTTCTGGCGGCACGCCATATTCCTGCTCAGCTTTTGCCAGCGCATCGGCATACTTGTCCCAGAAGGCGACGCCTGCTTCAATACGATAAGGTTCGACAAAGCGGGCGCGGTATGCTTTCCAGTTCTTTGGTTTACCGGGGGGCGCTGGACGCATCAGTTGTCTGGCCGTTTCTATGTACTTTGCCTGCTTGAAGATGGCTTTCAACTCTGCTTCTGTATAGCCATGTTTGCTGACCATTTCAGAAATGAAGCTGGATACATCCTTCCATTGCTCAAAATGGCCTTCATCTTTTTTAGCTTTGGCAGCCGGAGCTGCAGCGGCAGCGTTCGCCGCGGCTTTTTTCGTATGTTTTTTTCCTGTGGCATGCGCTTCGCCCGCAGTGAGCAGGGCGGCCGCGATGATGAGGGAGTAAACGCCATGCAGCAATATGCCGGGCTGGTTTGATGCAGGTGTGGTCAGTGAGATCAAAATACGTCAATAAAAAATTAGCGGCATGCGGCCAGCAAGGTTTTCAAACGCCGGATCAGTGTGCTTTCCGGACCTGGGTTTTTGCCGTAGCGGGCACTTGCATACAGTGTCAGAAAACGTTCGGCGTTCTCAAAATCGGCTGCGGGCAGGCTGCTGCGCAATCTTTCCAGATAGGCTTTGGGCCCTTCATGTAAAGCGCGTGCTGCGGTCTTTTTTTCCATCTTGCGACAGAAAGAAAAGTATACCTTATCAAGCGCTGTGATACGTGGCCGGTTACGAATTAGCGGCAGAGCGATCAGGCCCAGTATCAGGCTGGTGGCAATAAAGAACAGTAAGGTCAGTTGTGCCCAGTCTACTTTCATGAAGCCCAGAGAGTTCAACAGGCTTCTTTGCGTATTCTGGTTGTAATTGAGTACCCACTGATTCCATGAATTGTTGACAGCGCTCCACTGCATGCGTAGCTGATTAAAAAAAGAAATACCGTCAGGGCTCAGATTCATCAGCCCGGCCAGACCCTGGCGCGGCACCGCATAATTAAGGGAGCGTTGTACCCTTTCAGGTGCGACGGCCGCAGTCGGATCTACCCTGATCCATCCCTTACCCTCTAGCCAGACTTCGGCCCAGGCGTGGGCATCTGATTGGCGAATTTCCAGGTAACCATCAACAGAATTCAGATTGCCACCCTGATAGCCAGCCACTACCCGTGCCGGAATATTGGCAGCGCGCATCAGCAAGACAAAGGCACTGGCGTAGTGTTCGCAAAAGCCCGCCTTGGTATCAAACAAAAATTCATCAGCGCTGTTTTTGCCCAATCGCGGGGGTTCCAGCGTGTAAGAATAAGTTTCTCGACGGAAATAATTGAGTATTGCCCAAATCAGTTGCATATCATCTGGATACTGCTGGCGTAATGTGGCAGCAAAAGCCAGGGTGCGCGGGTTGTATCCCTCTGGCAGTTTAAGTGAATCGACCATCATTTCCCGGCTGCTTGCTGCCTCCAGGGTGTAGCTGGTGTAAGACTCTATTGTGTATTTGAGTCTTTCATTTGTGGCTTGTTCGCGTCGTGTTTCCATCAGTTTGTTGATGATGGCAACCGTGCCTGTGTTCGCGTCTAACTCTGGCCTACCTGCTGGCATGTCCAGTGCGAATAACCAGTTTTGTCCATTCGCTTCCAGCGTGATTTCCTGATGTATGGCCTGACCTCCATACTTGATCCAGTTTTTATCCTGATCGGTTTTATAGGAGGACCTTTTTTCTTCCTGTGACCAGCTACGTCCATCGAATTGATTCATGACGATACCGCGCCAGTAAAGCTGGGGTTTGGCAGGGATGAATTTATCGAACCTGACGCGAAAGGCAATTTCTTCAGACTGGGCCAGTTCGCTGATATTGCCCGGTGACATAGAGCTTGATAAGCCACTGCGTCCGGATTGCGCATCACCCGGCAAACCCCACAGCGGCCCCTGTATGCGTGGGAATAACACAAAGGCGATGATGGTTAGTGGAATTGCCAACCCAAGTATGCTGGCCCCCAGTTTGAGTCTTTGCCGCAATGGCGGTACTACACCAGTATAATGAAAGGACAGTTGTGCGGTGAGCAGCAAGCATAAGCCAGTCAGTGTCAGTATGGCCGCAAAGATGGTTTGCTGATAAAAGAAACTGGTCAGCAATAAAAAGAAACCAAGGAAAATTACCACGAACAAATCACGCTTGGCATGCATTTCCAATAGCTTGCAAGTCAGCAGCAAGACCAGCATGGTAACGCCAGCTTCTCTGCCAAAGAAAGTCCTGTGCGTCAGATATACACCAGTCATCATCATCAGAGCGACCGGTAACAACAGCAAAGCCGGTGGCAGGCGGCGGCCACTCAGTGTCAGCCAGCCCCGCCACACCAGAAGCAAGGCGCAAGAGGCATTTACCCACCATTTGACATGGTCTGCGTGTGGCAAGAGTACAAAAATACAAGCAAAAATCAGCAGCAGAGTATCTGCCTTGTCACGTGAGAGTATGGTGCGGAAGACCGGCGTTTTCATGATGCTCATATCTCGTATAACGCCAGTGCGCGCAGGCAGGCTTCGCAATGCTCCGGCCCTGTGGTGGGTGGGTACTGCGTTTGCGCCAGCCTGAAGCCGTATGTCAGGCCACGTTGATCCGCTTCCAGCACCCAACTGGTCAGGCGTGATAATTTCAATTCTGTATCCAGATTCTTGGGCAGGACGGCAAAGTCCAGCATGATGTCGCTGCCAGAGCCACCGGCAAACTGCTTGGTCACAAGCGCACCACCCAAGGCCGTATCGACTTTGGCAATCTGCTTCCATGCCAGATGTTTCATGGAGTCACCAGGCTGATAAGCGCGCACACCAGCAAAATCTTCATCACCGGCATGGCCTGGTACTTCCGTTTTTTTCCCGGCACCAGACATGGGCAAAGGCGGGGGATTAGGTTCCGGTTGCGGGTAGACCAGGGCATTCGCATCTGGCAACCAGGTGCTCCAGGCACGCAACAAGCCTAAGGGATAATTGGTTTGCAAGCGGATTCTGGGTATGGCCTGCAAGCCCCTGTTCGTGGTGGGATAACTGAGTTGCACCGCGACGCGGCTGTCGGCAGCAATATCGACAAATTTTTCTGGGTGACCTTTTTCGGCAAAACCCACACTGATGGCATAGCGTGGATGGGTGCGGCGGTTGATCACATACACCGTGTACTCAGTTTCTTCTCCAGCAAAGACAGCTCTGGCGGAACCTGGCAACAAATGCAGGTAAGCCAGATTACGAAAACCATAGAAGACATTGACTACGGCAATTCCGCCCAATACATAGGTCAGGCCAAAGCCAAGATTCAGACTGTAATTGGTGGCTGCCAAAAACATCAGCAGCAAAAGGACGACAAATACCAGCCCGGCTTTGCTGGGCAGGGTGAATACCCGTCGCTGGTTCAGGAATACTTCACCGCTTTCTGGCTTGTGCTCCAGAAAAACGATCTTGCGCAGTCTTTTTTTTATCGATGTGAACATGCCGTTATTTATCTATGGCTGCTCAGCTTCAGACGCTGACGCGCTTCATCAATTGCGCCAGCAATTCGCTGCTGGCACTGACTTTGCCCGTCATCGATTTCAAGGGGCGCAATCTGTGCGCAATGACGGGTATCAAGACTGCCTGCACATCTTCCGGCAAGACGTGGTCGCGGCCTTCCATGGCTGCCCAGGCACGGGCAGCCTGCAACAGAGCGATAGAGGCACGCGGGCTCATACCCTCTGCAAATAAATCGCCCTGGCGTGTCGCGTGTGCCAGCGATTGTACATAGTCAATCAGCGATGCTGAAGTATGGATTTTCTTGAGTTGTTGCTGGGCTTCCATCAATTCTTCTGCCTGCATCACGGCGGGCAGTTGCGCCAGCAGGCTGCGCCTGTCTTCACCCAGCAAGAGTGCGCGTTCAGCAGCTGCATCCGGGTACCCGAGTGACAGGCACATTAAAAACCGGTCCAGTTGCGATTCAGGCAAGGCAAAAGTACCTACTTGATGCGCCGGGTTTTGGGTGGCTATGACAAAGAAAGGCGAGGGCAGGTTACGGGTTTGTCCTTCTACCGAGACTTGTCTTTCTTCCATGGCTTCCAGCAATGAAGATTGTGTCTTTGGAGTAGCGCGGTTGATTTCATCGGCCAGCAAGACCTGGGCAAACACGGGGCCGGGATGAAAAACAAATTGTGACTTTTCCCTGTCAAAAATCGAGATGCCGACCACATCTGCAGGTAGCAAGTCACTGGTAAATTGCAGGCGATTGAACTTCAAACCCAGTGAAATTGCCAGCGCATGCGCGAGAGTAGTCTTGCCTACACCGGGCAAATCTTCGATCAGCAAATGTCCACCTGCCAGCAAACAGACCAATGCCTGCCTGATTTGCTGTTCCTTGCCTATGATGACGCTGTTGACCTGTTTTGCTACTTTATGTACTTTGGAAAACATGTTTTTCCTTGCTGAGCTATGTTTATTATTGCCTGATATTCATAAAAGCCATGCCTGAATAGGGCAGAGTTGACTCATGAATTGTCAAATTTAAGTGCTCACAGTGTAAACCGAAATGTCAAAAACTGTTGCTCATAGTGAAAAGTTTCAGACAGACGGATTTGCAAAATCAGGCAAATAGGGTGAAACTGATAATAAGACAGATAAGATAAACAGAACAAATATCACTCATACTGCGCTGGCATGCTTATGCCGGGCGGGATTTGTGGCAGTTCTGGCACAGAGACATGACAACTGCGTATTACACCCATGCTGACTGCAAACGCCATGAAATGGGCTCATGGCACCCGGAATCGCCGGACCGCCTGCAAGCCATCGATGATCAATTGATCGCCAGCCGCATCAGTACTTTGCTGGATCATCGCGAGGCACCGCAAGCTACAGAAGCCAATCTGGCGCGTGTGCATACTGCCGATGCGATCTACCGCATACGCGAAAACTGTCCTTCAGAGCGGTCGGAATGCGAGCATTTCCCGCTGGATGCTGATACCTCATTGAATGCTTATACCTGGCGTGCCTCGCTGCGCGCTGCCGGTGCTGCGGTAGCTGCGACCGATGCTGTGCTCGATGGCGAAGTGGAAAATGCATTTTGCGCCATACGCCCGCCAGGTCATCATGCCACGCCCAGCGAAGCCATGGGTTTTTGCATGTTTAATAATATCGCCGTGGCAGCCAAACATGCACTGGAAGTGCGTGGGTTGCAGCGCATCGCCATCGTTGACTTTGATGTCCATCACGGCAATGGCACGGAAGAAGCTTTTCGCAATGATGAGCGTGTGCTCATGGTGAGTTTTTTCCAGCACCCCTATTATCCCTACACTGGTACTGAGCATCCGGCCAGCAATATGGTGAATATCCCTGTGCCGGCGCACAGCTATGGCGATGTCGTGCGCCAGTTGATTACTGAGCAGTGGTTGCCAGCCCTGCGCAAGTTCGAACCGGAGATGATCTTTATCTCTGCCGGTTTTGATGCCCACCGTGAAGATGATATGGGGCAGATGGGCCTGGTCGAAGCCGACTATGCGTGGATCACCAAAGAAGTCATGAAGATTGCGCAAGAATTTTCCAACAAGCGCATCGTCAGTTGCCTGGAAGGTGGTTATAACCTGTCAGCCCTGGGGCGAAGCGTGGTGGCTCATCTCAAAGTCCTGGCTGACCTGGATTGAGCCATGATTAATTACAGTAGCCTGAATCCGTTGAAGACGGAGCGTCTCCTATTACGCAAGCTCGAACGTAGCGACATAGACAGCGCGGCCATCATCCATGGTGACCCCGCTACCAATATCCATAATCCCACCGGCCCCAGATCACGCGAAACCACCAGGGTATTGCTGGATGACTGGGCAGGTGCATGGGATCGGCAGCATTTTGGTTACTGGGCAGTCTGCTCTATAGAAGAGCCAGATCAGGTGTTGGGCTTTGGCGGCGTCATGCGCAAGCAGATAGGTGATTTCAGTGGTCTGAATATCTATTTTCGTTTTGCAGCTCACATCTGGGGCAAGGGCTATGCCACGGAAATGTCCATGGCAGCCTTGCATGCCGCCTTTGTGGTGCTGGCTGAGGATGCTGTATATGGCCTGGTCAGGCCTGCCAATATCCCCTCGCGCCGCACCCTGGAAAAAATTGGCATGCAGCTATACTCAGAAGTGGAAGATGTGCCAGGTGAAGCCGCCAGTTTGATTTATCGCATCACCCGCGAAGACTATCTGCATCAGCAAAACTGATATCTCGAATCAAGTTAAGAAAGCTAAGAACGCCAGGACATGAAAATGAAAAAGACACTGAGTGCTTTATTGGCTGCATGGGCCATGCAGACTACGCTGGTTCATGCCGCAGATAATGCTGCAACAGTCACGAGCAAAGTTGCACAGTTCATCGATGAATGGCATGACGATGCTGCTCATGCGCGTCTGCAGTATTTTGACAAGATGGCAAAAGACGGCATCTATATAGGCACTGACAAGACTGAGCGCTGGACCAGGGACGAATTCAAAACCTGGGCCAAACGTTTTTTCGAGCGCCCATCTGCCTGGGCTTTCAAGTCCTTTAACCGCCATATCAGCATGTCGGAAGACCGCAAATGGATATGGTTTGATGAGCAACTCCAAACCCAGATGGGTATTTGCCAGGCTACTGGCGTGATAGAGCAAACTGCCAAAGGCTTTGAAATCCGGCATTATCAGCTGTCGTTGACGGTGCCGAATGAATTGACTGATTATCTCGCAGCAGGAGTTAAGAAGCTCGATGAAAAGCAAGCTGAGCGAGTACAAAAAAAATGATGCCTGTTAAAACCTTCTTGATCAGGACTTACACAAAACCGCCCCAGCTGCGTTGCAGCTCCTCTCCTGGGAGCCGCGTACTAAAGTACTGTCTTCGTCGCTGCGGTGTAGTTGGGGTTTCAGACAACATGTTGTCTGCCGACGGAACGAACCTCTCTTGCAAGAGAGGTTTCCTAAAGCGATAGCCTTGCCGGGACAATTTTGCGTAAGTCCTATCGATAAGTAAATGACAAACAATTTGGGCATTCAGACATGTTAACTTGGCAAAATTGAATGCCAGATCAAAATAAATAGCCTTGTAATGGCTTAGTTTTAAGGCGTGCAAAGCAAAATCCGGCGCAAGCAGGGCAGAGTTCCGTACAATATCGCTTTGTTTTTGCTAAAAAGAAGAATAAGCATGTCCATACAATGGTTCCCCGGCCACATGAACGCCGCCCGCAAGAAGGCGGCGGAAACCATGGAAAACACCGACCTGGTGATAGAAGTGCAGGATGCCCGCATTCCACAAGCCTCTTGCAACCCCATGGTAGAGTCGCTGCGCAACTTCCGCCAACGTCCTTGCCTGAAGATCTTGAACAAGTCTGACCTGGCAGATCCTAATGCCACCAAGGCCTGGCTGGATTTTTATAACGCCCAAAAAGGTGTGTTCGCCGTCGCCCTGAGCTGCAAAAAACCGTCTGATGTCGCCAAAGTGCCTGGTCTGGCACTGAAGCTGGCGCCGCATCGTGGCGTGCCCACCAAGCCACTGCGCATGATGATCATGGGTATCCCCAACGTCGGTAAATCGACCTTGATGAATGCCTTGCTCAAAAAACGTGTTGCCAATGTCGGTGATGAACCAGCTGTGACCAAGACCCAGCAACGCCTGTATCTGGGCAAGAACATGATTTTGACCGACACCCCCGGCATGCTCTGGCCCAAGATAGAACATCCTACTGATGGCCTGATGCTGGCAGCCAGCCATGCAGTCGGTGTGAATGCGCTGATCGAAGAAGAAATCGCGACCTTCCTGGCGGAACAATTGCTGATTCACTATCCAAAATTCATCACTGCTCGCTACGGTTTTTCTGTAGAAGGCATAGATGCCGTCTCCGTCATTGAGGGTGTGGCCAAAAAGCGTGGCTATAAGCTCAAAGGTGGCGACTGGGATTATGAAAAAGCGTCCCACACCCTGTTGCTTGATTACCGCAGTGGTGCCTTGGGACGGGTGAGTCTGGAAACCCCAGCCAGCCGCGAGCATTTGCTGGCGACTTATGTCCCGCCGATTTTGCTGGGGCAGGGCAAGAGCGTGCAGACTGGCATGGAGCCAGAACAGGAAGAGGCCGAATGAGTATCGCGGCAGGCACGCCTTTTGTATTGCGTAGCGATGTAGCAGGCGTCACCACCCTGACATTGAACCGTGGCGAACGCTTCAACCCTCTGTCAGAAGAAATGCTGGCTGCCTTGCAGGCTGAATTCAGGGCCATTGCTAATGACGAAAGCGTGCGGGTAGTTGTGCTGGCTGCGACTGGCAAGGCATTTTGCGCTGGCCATGACCTGAAGCAGATGCAGGCCCATCCTTCAGAAGATTATTACAAGAGCCTGTTCCAGCAATGCAGCAAACTCATGCTGGCTATCCAGAAATTACCCCAGCCTGTTATCGCCCGTGTGCATGGGCTGGCTACTGCGGCCGGTTGCCAACTGGTGGGCATGTGTGACCTGGCTGTCGCCAGCGACAATGCCAGTTTTGCTGTATCAGGCGTCAATGTCGGTTTGTTCTGTTCTACGCCCGCAGTCGCCTTGTCGCGCAATGTCTCACGCAAGCAAGCCATGGAAATGCTGCTGACGGGTGACTTTATTGATGCGCAGACAGCAATGCAGCGCGGTTTGATCAATCGTGTCGTCAGCCCTGAGCAACTCGATACCTGTGTCGCAGAACTGGCGGCCAGCATTGTTACCAAGCCTGCACTCGCCATTAGCATGGGCAAGCAGTTATTCTACAAACAGCTGGAAATGGGTGTGGAAGCAGCTTATCAGCTGGCCGGACAAACCATGGCTTGCAATATGCTGGATGATACTGCGCAAGAAGGTGTGCAGGCTTTTCTTGAAAAACGCCAGCCTGACTGGTCGTGATTATTGCTCTGGCTTATGCGTTCTGAGATGGTCAGCAATGACGGCACCGAGTGAGCACCAGACACCAGCTACAAAGCAGGTATACAAGACGGTATAGGAAGTGGGTAGCTGGGCAGGGTTGTCGCTGTAGGCAAAACTGGCATAAGTGTATACCAGCGCCGTAGTGGCAATACCCAACAAATACCCATGCATCATAGGCGACTTTTCAGCCAAGTATCCAACCAGCAAGCCTGGCACCACATACTGTGCAAAGCCAAATATGACCATGAACAGCTGGTTTCCCCATAAGCCGGTATCTGTATTCACCAGTGTTGGCGGTGTCATTGATGCTTTCAGCATCGCAATAAACACGAAATACAGCAAACCATACACAACGGTCGACAGAGCGATCGCTTGGGTATTGGGTTTGGAAATAAAAGGGTGGAATGCCATAGGGGCAAGATTATACTCTTAGCTGCTGAAGAATTGGGCACAATTGAGCGTGTTTTGTGTCATTCTTTAAGGGTATCGCTTTCGACCATTGAGCTGCAATGTGAACCGCAATCTTGATAACGTCATTCCTGCATGCTTTTGGCTGGAATCCACCGGGCTGGCGCTCCAGTGGTGGTCGTGACACACTGGCAGGTACATTAATTCAGATTCGATTTGTTTTGCGTATCTGATTTTCAAATATCTGCGCTCGTATTTTAAGATTGCAGGCCGGTGGTAGACCGGCAGCTACACACCTTTTTGCTTCGCCAAAAAGGTGTGCCAAAAAGGCGACCCAGGCGTCGTCGCCCCCTAAAGGGGGTTCCCGTTTGTGCAGTACAAAAAATGGGAAGATCCGAAACTCGCCTGCGGCTCAGACAGCGGCTCTTCTTGATCCATTTTCTGTACAGCACAAACGGCGTCGACACATGGGAACTGCAAAAGTCAAAAGCAGCAGCAACCCCAACGTCACTACAAGCTTGGTTCATATTTTTTCGGGTACGGTTTGGCGATTTTTACCTTCCCAAGGCTCCACGTCTACCCAATCACCTTACGCGCAAACGACTCCAGGTAATCCATTAGTCCATCCGCCGCCTTGGCTGCCTGTTCTTCATTGCCTTTGGCAATTGCCTTGGCGACCAGCATGTGGCAGCGGGCGCCTTCTTCTATGTCGCCTTCGTGCTGGAAGGCATACCAGAAGCGGCGGCATTTGATGATGAGCGGGATCACAGCGGCCACGGCTGAAGGATTGCGGCAGGCTTCGTGGACAACGTGGTCCAGGGCCTGGTCGGCTGCCATGTAGTCGTTGAGGTCATTGCGCTTGGCGGCGACCAGCATTTTGTCGGCGCATTCTATGATGTCTTTGCGGTGTTGCGGCGTGGCCCGGCGGGCGGCACTGGCACCGATCAGGCGTTCAATGACGCGGCGGGTTTCTATCAGCGTCATGTGCTCGGCGGCTTCAATGTCGCTGATGATCAGGCCACGCCTGGGCATTTGCTGTATCAGGCCATTTGAGGACATCCGCATCAGGGCTTCGCGTAGCGGAGTGCGACCAAGACCAGTTCTTTCTACCAGTTCAGATTCGACTACAGGTGAGCCGGGTTTTAACTGCAGCGTGACGATCATGCTTTCTATGGCGTCATAGGCAACGTCGGCAGCGCGCAGCTTGGGGGCAAAAGCGGGTGTTTTTTCAGGAGTAGCAAGCATCAGATATCCATGTTCTGTATTTTGTATGGATTTTACCTATTCGTGTACGAATTTTACCTTGTAAAAGGTCGAACTTATCAAATTCTGCGCGTTTTTCTATAACTATCGCAGTTTTTTGATGGATAGCAATATATTCCTGTCTCTAATTTTGCCATGGACTGTCCTTATTTGTTGATGATTTGCGCAGAAATCGGCATAGGTGTAGATTTTAGACTGGATTTTGAGATAAGCTGCACATTTCTAATATAATTTAAATATATTTAAAAATTAGATTAATTGCAACATAATATTTTTCATCCTTTTTTCACCCTTTCTCGTCCCTTTGTTTATGGAGTTGATCAATTGACGCTGCCAGCCACCCCCTTTCCCGCACAGGAAAAACGTCAGCAAATGGCCAGTCAGATGGCGAATGTGTTTTTTTCTGAAAGCCTGTTCGATGCCATGCCGGACATCGTTTTTTTCGTCAAGGATAATGAGGGACGTTATCTGGTAGTGAACCATACGTTGGCGAGACGTTGTGGCGTCAGGGATAAAGAGGCTTTGCTGGGCAAGAAGGCTGAAGAAGTATTTCCATCCTCGCTGGCAACCAGCTATGCAACACAAGACGCGCTGGTCTTGAGTGGTAAAAAAGAAATCCATGATCAGCTCGAACTACATCTGTACCCCAATCGTTCTCCAGGCTGGTGCCTGACGCAAAAAATACCTTTACGCGATACCCGCCATCAAATCATAGGCATGACCGGCATTTCGCGTGATCTGGCCATGCCTGACCAGCGTCATCCTGTGTATGCCAAGATTGCCGCAGCGGTAAAGCATCTGCATCAAAACTATACGCAAACCATTGCCATGGCTGACCTGGTCAAGCTGACGGGCTTGTCGGTAGCGCAGCTGGAACGCAATTTTCACAAGATATTTTCCCTTACACCAAGGCAGATGATGGTCAAGATCAGGCTGGATGCAGCTTCTTCCTTGCTGGCCGAGTCGAAATTAAGTATTACGGATATTGCCGTTGCCTGCGGTTATCAGGACCATAGTGCTTTTTCCCGTATCTTTAAGGCGACAGTTGGCATGACGCCCAGTGAATATCGTGACGTAGTGGTGCGCAGCTAAATACTGGAAAAGTTTCCTCTTGGTAACTCAATAGTCATCCAAACGACAATCTTTGCCATGGATGTGTTTTATTCTTTGGGCAATGCTTTACAGAAATTCTGTCAGGCATAAAACCAAAACACCTTCTGGCATCTTGCACAGGAGGAAAGAAAACACTGGAGACACTATGTTTGTAAAATTAAATCGCTGTAAAGCGATGGTCAGGCTTTTGCTCGTCAATTTGATGCTGTGCTGTAGTGTGAGTGCCCATGCAGATGCGAATGACATCGTCATTGGCCAATCGACTGCTTTGACTGGGACTCTGGCTGAACTGGGTGTTGCTCATTCCACTGGCGCCAAAGCCTATTTCGACTATATCAATTCACAAGGCGGCGTGAATGGCCGCAAGATACGGCTGGTCATCCTGGATGATGCCTACGACGCCACTAAGTCCATCGCCAATGCGAAACAGTTAATAGAAAAAGAAAAAGCCGTCGCTTTGTTCGGCATGCTGGGCACACCGGCAAATACAGCGCTGATCCCCTTGCTGGATGAAGCTGGCATAGTCAGTTTTGCGCCAGTGACAGGGGCCGAGGTAGTGCGCAAGCCATTTAACCGCCGCATCTTTAATATCCGCGCTGGCTACGTCACCGAAACCGAAAAAATCATTGACCACCTGAGTGTGCGCGGCATCAAAAAAGTAGGCGTGGTGGTTCAGAACAATGCCTTCGGCAAGGAAGGCTTGGCAGGTATAGAGCAGGCAGCCAGCAAGCGCCAGTTGAAACTGACATCTACCGTCAGCATCAATAGCGATTCATCTGATCTGGAGAAGGCGGTCAGTGCAATGGAAGCTGCTGATGTGCAATCCATCATCCTGATCACTGCCGGCAAGGCTTCCAGTGACTTCATCCTGGCGTATAACAAAAAGGTCAAGGGCATGCAGTATTTCGCCCTGTCGGTACTGGCATCGCAGGCGGGTATCAATGCGCTGGGCAAGGATGGCGTAGGCGTCATCATTTCCCAGGTCTTGCCTTTCCCGTTTTCTGCTACCACGACGCTGGTGCGTGACTACCAAAAAGTCATGAGCAAGATGGGCGTCAAGGAATATTCCTATCTGGGTATAGAAGGTTTTCTGGATGCCAAGGTGTTTGTCGAAGCCATCAAGCGAGCGGGTAAGGACGTCAACAGCGAACGCCTGATCACTGCACTGGAAGGCATGGGTCGCACCGACTTTGACGGCTTCATCGTCAATTTTAGTAAAAATAATCACCAGGGCTCAGACTATGCTGAACTGACCGTAGTATCGAAAGACGGGCGGTTTTTACGTTAATGATGTAAATCCTGAATGCGCAGCTTGATCCTTACAGGGGATCAAGCTGCAAAACTGCTTAGCGTATCCCCCAGACAAAGGGGTCGCGTTCATCCAGCAGTAACTGTGCTTCAGCATTGACAAAGGCACTACCCCGCAGGCTGGGCAAGACCTTACCGTCTTCTGCATGGCGGTAGCTGGCTTCAAAGACGCTGCCGAGTATGCTTTCCTGACGCCAGACCTGGCCTTCTTCCAACTTCTTGTCTTCTGCCAGGCAAGCCAGTTTGGCGCTGGTGCCTGTGCCGCAGGGCGACCTGTCATAGGCTTTGCCGGGACATAAAACAAAGTTCTGGCTATGATTGTCGGCAGACATGGGTGGACCAAATAATTCTACATGATCGATCAGGGCACCATTTTCGCCAGTGATACCTTGGGCTTCCAGTGCTTTTCGGACGCGCCAGCTAAAGTCTGTCAATTGCTCAACATTCGACAAGCGCAAGTCTTGCCCATGTTGATTGATCAAAAAGAACCAGTTACCACCCCAGGCTATATCACCGCTGACTTGCCCATGTCCGGCTACATCGATTTGTACGGCCTGGCGATAACGGTAGGCAGGCACATTGTGCACCGTTACCGTGTTATCGGCATGCAGTTCTGCTTCCACGATACCTACCGGTGTTTCTATCCTGTGCTTGCCTGCCTTGATCTGGCCCTGATAGGCGAGGGTGACGATGTAACCTATCATGCCATGGCCACACATGCCCAGATAACCGACATTATTGAAAAAAATCACGCCAGCCGTGCAGGATGGATCATGCGGCGCACAAGCCAGTGCACCGACGATGACATCCGAACCACGCGGTTCACAAACAGTCGCTGAACGATAATGATCAAATTTGTCACGGAACACCTGCAAACGTGCGGCCAGCTCACCCGCGCCCAGGTCAGGGCCGCCGTCAACAATAATGCGCGTAGGTTCACCACCAGTATGTGAATCAATGACCGAGATTTTTTTCATGTTTTTGCCAGTGTGGGAATATGTTTGCTGAAGTTTGCCGAATCAGACTGTTCCAGGTAAAAAAGGAAAGCCTGATTCATCATGGGTAAATACTGGCGTCAGCTTAGGCAAAACTGCTGTATTTGTCTTGACACAAATTCAGCAGGTGTCCGACGAAATCAGCATAGTCATATTGGCAATGTTGGTTCGCGTTCACAGAGGCACCATGCGTTCAATCCACCTTGCCAGTATTTGCGAAATTCTTGTAGCGTGTGATTTGTTCACCCAGCATACCATTCACCATGGGGGCCATTTTTTCAAAGCCGCCCGGCATATAGCCACCTACGCTATAAGTCAGCACCAGCTTGCTCAGAGCCGGACTGTTCTCAGTCGTTTTTTGCGGGATAAAATCCCAGCTCATGCTGCCAGCCAGGCCATGCGCCTGCATGGGGCCGAGTGCGCCTGACATGCGCAAGGCTTTGCCAGGGGCTGCATGCACTACGTTCATATGCTGCACCCCGCCGCCATTAGGGTATTTTTCACAAAAGCAGCCACCAGGCCGGGCATCAATGCTCAGGTTCTTGGTATTAAGAGTGTACGTGTGCGAGGGGTTCCACCAGTTGCCGACATTGACCAACAATTCATAGGCTTCTTCTGGTGGTATATTTAGTAGTACTTCATGACGTATCTGGAAACCATTGCTACTTATATTGACAACTTCTGCCATTGTTGGGGCACCCAGGCCAAAGAGGGCAGAGGCGGCGAAAATACGCAGGCTGGGGTTCATCTGTAACTCCTTTTTGGTGAGGCATCAAACTCAGGTCGTGAATTTCTCATGTTGAAGCACTTTTTTGATGCATACAGATGGTAAAGTACGTTTCGTGTTTTGACCATGCGATAATCAGTCGGACCTGAGGAAAAATTAAACTTGTTGCATGAATCTGTATCCAGCCCAAACTGAAAATGCCATGCCCAAAGAGATCAAGCAGCGCCTGACTGGCGGTTTGCTCATCTCTATCGCTGTGCATATATTTATTCTGTCGCTCCAGTTTGGTTTGCCTGGCCTGGGTATGCCGGGGCTGGAAGCCCCCTGGAACAAGCGCAGGGCAGAGTCACCAGAAATCACGGTACAGATCGCCAATGCAGCACCAGCCAGTAATGACAAGCCTGTCGCTGCCAGCGCCGTTGCTGCTAGCTCTGCTGCTACAGAATCGTCCGCACCCATTACCCCTACTCCACCCATAACCCCAGTCAAGGAAATCACACCCAAGTCTGATCCTGCACCGGCATCCACAGTCGCGGCAGCCAGTGTGAAAGAAAGTGGTGCCGCAGCAAAGGCTGAAAGCAAGGCGGCCAATTCCGGCATACGCCTGGTCGCACCACAAAAAGCCGCACCTGCGCCCGCGCCAGTACAAACCAAAGTAGCCAGCAAGCCGCGTGCTGTACAAAAAGTCAAAACCAATACCGCACCGCCAATAGCACAACAGCGCAAGGTCATGGCACCTGATGTGGCACGCGTTATTACGCAGGACGTTGCACGTGAAGACAGCTTTTCCATGGCGGTACCTAATCCTGACGACCTCCCTAAAAAAGCTGATGCAGAGCCGGACCCTAAAAAGCAATATGACAACATAGCGCAAGAAGGCGTAGAGCAGGAAACCCCGCAAGAAAAAGCTGCCAAAGAGCAGGCAAAAGAACAAAAACGCAAAAAGCGCGAAGAACTGATGCGCAAGCAGGCTGATGAATTGGCACAACAGGCCAGCACCAATGGCAAGGCCGAACTCCAGCAATTGAGCAAACAGTTTGACGACGAAAACCGCAAACTTGCCGATGAAGCCAGCCGTCAGGCAGCAGCAGCTTTAGCCCTGCAAAAACAACTGGAAGCAGAAGAACAAAACCGCCGCGCCCAGCGCGAAGCAGCCCAGGCTGAAGAAATCAAGATAGCAGACCAAAAACGCCAGGACGACAACAAGCGCCAGGAAGAAGAAAGACAGCAAAAATCTCAGCAACTGGCACAGCAGCTGGCACAGACGCAGAAAGAACAGCAACAAGCCAAAGAACAACAGCTAAAAGAAAAAGAACAACAAGTTGTGCTGGAAACAGAAAAACGCAAGCAGGAAGAACAGCGCCAGCAGGCAGCCGCACGTCAGAAGCAACAAGAAGAAATAGTCGCCAAACAAAAAAATGAAGAGCAGTTAGCCAAACTGAAATCTGAAGAGCTGGCGGCAAAACAAAAAGCAGATGAGCAACGTGCCCAGGCACAGGCACAAGCACAAGCACAAGCACAAGCACAAGCACAAGCACAAGCACAAGCACAAGCACAAG
>JAZJXP010000016.1:15025-23817 GCA_040390835.1 Pseudomonadota bacterium | reverse complement strand
CAGCCGCCGCTGCCAAAGCTGCAGCTCAGGCTGCTGCCAATAATCAGACCGCAAGCACTGGTATCAGCCAGGGTCCAAATACCGGGCAGCAAAATAATGCCGGTGCCAATACGCTAGGTAATGGCAACAGCCAGGGCAGTAAATCCGACCCGTTCAGCTTGCCCAAAAATACTCTCGGTGGTGATCTCGCAAGCAAGGCCCGGGACCAGGCACGCGGGCTCGATATCCTGCGCGGCACGCCACCTTTGCCACGCAATGACGTCGATGAAAGACCACGCCGCCGCAGCCTGTTCGGCAGTCAGGATAAAGATGTACCTTTGCGACTCTACATCGATAGCTGGAAGCAGAAGATCGAACGCAATGGCAATCTGAATTATTCACAAGTGTCCAAGGACAGGGCACGCGGTGACCCGGTTGTCGTTGTTTCCATACGTAGTGATGGTAGCGTAGAAGAAATCACCATACTGCGTTCCAGCGGACGTGCCGACATCGACGAGGCAGTACGCCGCATTGTGCGCATCAACGCCAAATATGCCGCCTTCCCGCCAAATATCGCGGCACAGTACGACGTCATAGAAATACGCCGCATCTGGAATTTTGAAGATAATCTGAGATTGATCGAAGAGTTGCGGTAGTTGTCTTGAGGACGCTGATTATTCAGATGCCTTGGGCACTTGCATTTCATCCGTCAGCCAAAGATTTATTCCATGCTGGGCCAAACAAATTCAATCATCATTAATGACAAAATTCAAAAACTATTCCATCGTTTCGATAGCGCTGATCGCACTGTGTGCTGTGGTTGCACTCACTTCCAGCTTTGGTGGAGCAATAGAAAACCTGCGCATTCTTTTTATAACTGACCCAGACCATTCAGGGTTTTCTGATGTTTTCTCTGGGCAGGTCTGGCGTTTGCTGACGCCCGCATTCATCCATTTTGGTTTCATGCATCTGATTTTTAATTTACTGTGGGTATGGGACGTGGGTATCGTCATTGAAAACAGGAAAGGACCTCGTTTTTATCTAGGATTTTTCTTGGTTGCTGCAGTCATTTCAAATATTGCACAGTACCTGCTGACAGATAATCCCTATTTTGGTGGCATGTCTGGCGTCGTATATGGGCTATTTTCCTATGTCTGGATACGTGGGCGCTATGACCCCGCTTTCAACGGCATCATGCGCAAAGCCACGGTGAATATGATGCTTGCCTGGTTTGTATTGTGCTGGACTGGCTTGCTTGGCCCTATTGCAAACTGGGCACACACCATGGGCTTGCTGGTTGGCGCTATCTGGGCCTATCTTGAATGCAAGAAGCTAGGGCTGAATCAATCTTCTTTGCCGCTACCAGCAAATGCGGCACAGAACCTGCAATATTTTTCTGCTGCCGATATTCTGAAAGCCGAATCGCAAAGAAACTGGGTCAAACAGCAATACCTGCCAGAAGCAAGAACCCAGTTTGACACCATAGAAGGAAAGCTCAGAATCATTGAAGTGATATTGCAGCAAAAGCCAATAGAAGCGCGGGCAACGCATGAAGTGCAGGCAATTGAATTGGTATTTGCGGATGCCTTGGTACAAGAGACAGGTTTGAAGTGGGCAGTGATAGATAATGATCAACAACGCATCTTTGTCATGACTTCTGCTGACGCACCGCCAGTCATTTTTAGCCCTGTTCCCGCCAGTAAAATCATGCAGGCTGTGATGAACGCAAATGAGGATGCAAATTTGTCGGGATTGTTTAAAACAAGCGTGCAAACCATACGTGAAAATCTTCAGCAGCGAGTCTGATTCATATATACAGTGTAGCAATAGGGGGTAAACATCATGAGCCTGCAGAAAATTATTCGTGTCATCGTCATGTTCATTTGTCTGATACTGATGATCGGGTTTGGTGCATGTAGTATCTTCGGTCTTACCATGATGGTTGATATTCCATTTAACCTGAATCTGCTGGCCTTGAGCACTCTTGGGTTCGGCATTTGCGCAGCATGTGGCTTCTTGATCTGGAAACTTTTCGTTTCCATGCGCAAGTCAGATGCAGATAAAGTCAAGCCAGAATAAAGTCGCAAATTAGCTATTCTTGATGCGTAATCTCAAAAGTAACATTGATGATGTATCGCAAAGAAATTGTCATTGAATATTCACGCTTTGACGCTATCCGATAAATTGCCATGAACAATTTCAAAAACTTTATTCGTGCATTTCTAATTCTCCTTTGTTTTATACCCTTGGTAGGTTTTGGTGCTTGTGGCCTGCTTGGTATATTCACTGCGGCCGTTACCATTAGCCCCATCCCTCTGGTATTGGGAGTTGCAGGTCTGGTTATTTGTGCGCTGCTGTATAAATTAATTAGAAAAATCGCTTCCAAATAAAACTGAAAGGCTAGCCTTAGCTCAAACTTCTGGCTTGCTGACAGCCTTGTCCATGCACCGCTCTAGATATTCATTCAATGAAACTTTACGTATTTTCAGCAAGTACCGCCCACCTTTTGCATTTCGTTTTTGAATGGCTGGCAATTGCCATAGGCGTGCAGTTATATCGCCGTCAGCGCGCATACCAACAGCAGGCAGGCATATTGGCGCCGGGACATTATGGCGTGATCATAGGCTGTGTAGTGGGCGCGGCAATAGGCAATAAAGCTGCCTTCTGGATGGAGTTCCCGCATATGTGGGCCGCAGCAACAGATAGCTTGCAGATATTGATGTCAGGCCAATCCATCGTTGGTGGTTTGCTGGGGGGATTAATTGGTGTGGAGTTTGCCAAGTTCTTGCTCAATCAGCCGCAATCAACCGGAGACAATTTTGTTTTTCCCTTGATGGTGGCTACGGTCATAGGGCGTATAGGCTGCTTCCTGGCTGGACTCAATGACGGCACTTATGGTAATCCCACGAGCTTGCCATGGGGCGTCGATTTCGGTGATGGCATCGTGCGTCATCCCACCCAGATCTATGACATGATTTTTGTTCTGGCATGGGGCGGCTATTTATTGCGGCACAGGCAGGCATGGCAAAGTCAGTCTGGCCTGATGTTCAAAATGTACCTCGCTGGCTACCTGTTCTGGCGTTTGCTTGTTGATGGTATCAAGCCTGTGCCTTACTACTATTTTTCTTATTTGAGTGGCATACAAGTCTTGTGCATCATTGCACTTGTTATCTACCTGCCTTTGCTAGTGCGTCAGAGACGCAAGCTGGACGTTGAAAAAATTGGGGGAGTAAAACTCTGAACGAAAACAGCAGAATAGTGACGACTCTCCGTTCATAAGCGCTCATAAGTCATAGTAATAATATCCCTATCCCTCTACCTAAAAGGGTAAAAATAATATGTCCCGAAAAGTCCGCCCTTATCTGTTTTATGACACAACCAGTTCGGTCTGTTCCAGTTGTCGGCATCCCGTAGAAGCAAAAATCATCTTCAAGGATGATAAAGTCTATATGGACAAATGGTGCAGTGCACATGGTACTGAGCGCGTGCTGGTCAGTGATGATGTTGAGTACTACAGACTGTGCCGCGAAGTATTCGTCAAGCATCCGGAAATGCCGCAAATCTTTAATACCAAGATGGAATATGGCTGTCCCTATGACTGTGGTTTATGTCCTGACCATATGCAGCATTCCTGCCTGTCTATCGTGGAGATTACCGACAACTGCAATTTGAATTGTCCGGTCTGCTATGCCGAGAGTGGTACGCATCGTGAACAGCACAAGCCGCTGGCTGACATCATCAGGATGCTTGATACGGTAGTTGCCAATGAGGGCGAGGCCGATGTCATGCAGTTGTCAGGTGGCGAGCCAACGCTGCATCCGCAGTTCTGGGAAATCCTTGATGCTGCAAAAGCACGCCCCATCAAGCATGTCATGATCAATACCAATGGCATAGTCCTGGCGCAGGACAAGGCCTTTGTCGAACGATTGGCGAGCTATGCGCCGGGTGTTGAAGTCTATCTGCAATTTGATTCTTTCCGTGCTGAAGTGCACAAGGTCTTGCGCGGCGCGGACCTGCGTCGCATACGCCAGCAGGCACTGGAGAACCTGAATGCAGTCAATCTGTCTACCACCCTGGTCGTGACCTTGAAAAAAGGTTTGAATGACGATGAGATAGGCGACATCATCAATTTTGCACTGACTCAAAAATGCGTGCGTGGCGTGACCTTGCAACCCATACAGGATGCAGGCCGTGTAGAGAACTATGACCCGCGCCTGCATCGATTGACGGTATCAGAAATACGCAGAAAAATTACCGAGCAATGCAGCCTGTTCAGTCTCAAGGATATTGTGCCCGTGCCATGCAATCCAGACACGCTGGCGATGGCATACGCCTTGAAGACAGAAGAGAAAACGGTGCCGCTGACGCGTTATCTTGATCCGCAGTCTTTGGTGGAAGGCAGTGGTAATACCATCGTCTTTGAGCGTGATGAGAATTTAAAACAGGGCATGAAAGACCAGATTTTCAAACTCTTTTCTACCAATCATTCGCCTGAGTCGCAGGCTAATTGCCTGTCTGAATTGATGTGTTGTCTGCCCTTGATCTCGGCACCGCAAAACCTCAGGTATGACGATGTCTTTCGCGTATTGATCGTGCAGTTCATGGACGCCTATTCACTTGACGTGCGCGCACTGAAAAAGTCTTGCATCCATTTCGCCCTGCCAGACGGCAAGATGATACCGTTTGAGAGTTATAACTTGCTGTACAGGGAAGCGAGCAGGCTGAAAGAGATACGTAGCAGCATTGCGAGGCAAACCATGGATAGAATGCCGGAAGGGAAGACCCAAAAATACATTCCGTTGCTAGAAATTAACTAAGAAAAAAGCCAGCTACGAATCAGGAGCTGGCTTCTTAATTCAAGGCAAGGCAGCAGGCTTTGCCAGATAGCTGGTCGAATAAGTCTTGAATTGCCCAGCATCGGTATTGATGGAAGTCTGGTTCACTTCGCCTGTGCTGAACACCGCACCCAGGCCACCAACGGCGACCATTTCCGATGCATGCGTCAGGAAATAGCGTACCTTGTTGTCGCGGTATTTGCCTGTAGAACCACCTAACTGTGTGGATGGTACGCCCAGCGGGGTTTGCCACCACAGGACTGGCAACTGCAAGCCTTGATAATAGGTTTTTGCCAGCGCGAAATGGTCTTTGAAATTAGGCGAACTCAGATTGGATTCATCCCAGTACCATCCTGTGCCTGTACGTGAGCAGTAAGACACTTGAGGTACGGTTTCAAAACAACCGGCATCCCTGTCCAGGGTTTGCATGACGATGAAATCTGCTTTGTCTGCACCCAGCTTCAACATATAAGACATGGCAGTTGAGTGCAGATCTTCAAACAGGGCAGGGGGAAAACCAACATAAGCATTTGGCGCAATCGCCCTCGCCATTTGCATCAGGCATTGGCTGATGCCCGCGACACTATTCGGCTGGTTGCTGCAATCAGGATTGTTGTTGACTTGTGCTGGCACGGTGGCAGGGTCGGCGTTATTGGATATCCTTTGGGTATAACCCCAAAAGTCTGGTTCAAAATTCACCAGCACGGGTTTGCCGTAAGCTTTGATTTGCTGGAACATCAGGCGTACATTGTCCCAATAGCCTTTCATGAAAGTCGTATTGGTCAAGCCACTCAAATTGCCATCACCATTGCTGGCCATCTGGTACAAAGTGAACATGGGGATGGCTCCCAGCTTGTCGGCATTTTGCGCAACGATTTGCACGTACGCACCGGAAGGGCTGTTCCATGTTGGCCATGAACCTGCACCTACACCAACCAGATATTGATCATAGATGTCCGGGGTAATGCCCTGCTTTTGTATATCAGCCAGATCGGCACTGCCAAGGCCCACCAGAAAGCGTGTTGACTTGCCCAGCTTGGCTACCAGTGCAGCGGCTTTCTTTTCAAGTGTGACGACCGTGGTACCTGTACCGGTGGTGGTGCCAGTTGTGGTTCCAGTACCGGTCGTTGTACCTATAGTAGTTCCGGTGCTTGTACCCGTCGTAGTACCTGTAGTCGTACCAGTAGTCGTGGTGTTGCCAGTGGTAGTTGCCGCGGCGGAGCCACCGCCACCACCGCATGCGCTGGTGGCCAATAGCAGGCTTGCTGCAAGGATAGTTGGGAGTTTCATAAGACAGAAAATAAGGTAGAGAGAAGCATGAGAGGTTCTGTTCATGATAGACGAAGCCACAAAGACTTTGCCTGAAACCATCTGAAGCTTGCCGCTTAAATAACAATCCTTCACAATGTTGACATGTCAGAACCCACGCCCAAAAGAAAATCCTGCCCACGATGCTTGCGCCCATCCACCGCATGCATATGCAACTGGGTTTGCAGCATCAACAATGCGCCGGAGGTATTGCTGCTGCAACATCCCCTTGAAGTGAGCAATGCCAAGGGCAGCGCGCGCCTGCTGGATCTGTGCCTGCAAGATTCACGCATGGTCGTTGGAGAGCAGTTTGATGAACAATTATTGCTCAGCCTGCTGCAAGCCGGTGACAAGCAAGCTGTCTTGCTCTATCCGGCGACTACACAAAACGATGCTGATGATTTGCAATACGAGCCGCCCGAATTTGCTTTGCAAGATCACGCGCTGGCGAATATGCGGCTGGTGATTATTGACGCGACCTGGCGCAAGAGCCGCAAGATGCTGTACCTGAACCCGCTGTTACAACAACTACCGCGCCTCAGCCTGCAAGACATGCCCGCCTCACATTACCGCATACGCAAAGCTCACGCGCCTGACCAGTTATCAACGTTGGAGGCAGCTTGTTATGCGTTGATGCAGCTGGAGCAGGATGAGGAAAAATATCAGCCGCTATTGCAGGCGTTTGATGGGTTTGTGGGGCAGCAGATGGGGTTCAAAGTAAAAAACCCCATGACTAACTAACTACCCTTCTTGGGCTTGCTATACCAAAGCGCATTCACAATAATCCAACGGTCTTCAAATCTGCCCATGTGGAAGTAATCGACAAACCATGGGGTTTCCAGGCGTACTGAGGCTGCTTTGTCTGTCACGTCAAGGACGGTGCAGCTACGGCTCCATTCTGCCTTGGGTGTTTTCAGTGCGCCTGCTTTGGTCAGGTTGACCAGTTCTTCTTTTGACATGCGCCGCAGGCCCAGGCGCTCGTCGGGTGTGTCGCCGATCACGGCGCGCTTGGCCAGGTCTGGATGCAGGGACCTGGCAACCCGTTTGGGATCTGCTTCCAGTTGGCCGTCAATATAGTCGTAGCAAGTGGCTTCGATGGCTGCAATGGTCGCAGCATCGGTAGTGGTGGCGAGTTGATTGGTGGGGCTGGCGTAAAAGGTAGCAGCGACGAAAAGGGTCACGAGGGACATGGTTTTTGGCTCCTGATTAAGTGCGGCTTTTAAAGAATTAAATACGGAATTAAATACGGAATTAAATAAAGGATGACATGTTTGTAGACACCTTAGCAGAAGTCGCCTTGCCTGGCTCTTGCTTGAGCAAATACATCAATTTACCTTGACCCGATATATTTATGTTGGTTCCTGATATTTGTTCGCGTTGCTATCTTCAGGCGAAATCTTCACAGGTATAAAAAAGCCCCGCAAGAAGCGGGGCTAATCATCTCATGGCCTGATGTTTCAAAGTCGGATCAAATCAGCACATTGATAATCGCATTGCCTATACCTATCAATGCGGCACCAGAGATCAAGCCAGCGCAGATAGGTTCGCAACCTTCTACCCAGAAATCATAGCCTTTGCTGCCAGGTGTGCTGTTGCGCTTACCCATCCACCAGAATATCGCTGCGCCTATCCACATTGCCAGGCAGGATTCTGGTGGCAGGATCACGCCCAGGCCGATGGAGACTGCGGACAGCGGAAAGCGGCCCTTGGTAAGGATGCGTGCGCCTTCAATCAGGCTGGCGGCGATTGCTGCCACGATGATGGCGGTGATGGCGGAGGAGGGCAGACTGCTGAAGCCTTTGGCGATCAATTCTGCCACACCTTTCCATTGCATCGCACCGGGGAAGGCAAACTTGTCTGACACGATAGTGGCAGTGGAGCGTACTCCATTTGCATCAGGCGGCAGGAACAGCAGGAAATACAGTGGTACGCAAGCCAGTGCGCCAGAGAAGATGCCGATGATATGGCCGATGGCTTGCTGTCTTGGCTTGGCACCCAGCATATAGCCAGGCTTGATGTCAGACAGCAGGTTGGATGCATTCGATGCCACTTCGGCAGTCATGCCTGCAGGTATTAGGTTGTTGGCTGGGTTGGCACTGTCGATGGCGCCCATGCTGAACTGGGTGATTTTTGACAAGGTGCTGGTCGGTGTCCAGGATGTCAGTGCCATTGCGTTGGCGCAGATGATGGTCAGGATGAATACCAGGGGCAGGGTGATGATGGACATGATCCATGGCACACCAAAGAAGGCATGGGTAGTCCAGGCGGCC
This sequence comes from Pseudomonadota bacterium, assembly GCA_040390835.1. Lineage (GTDB taxonomy): Bacteria > Pseudomonadota > Gammaproteobacteria > Burkholderiales > Burkholderiaceae_D > Undibacterium. The sequence continues at coordinate 15,425 of JAZJXP010000016.1, read as the reverse complement.
AGCACGCTGAAGATGGGGATGCCGATGTAAGAAATAATCAGCGGTACTTCAATATGATCCAGGATATTACTGCCTTTGTCGGCAACTTTAGTCTTGTCCGCCTTCTTGAAGATGCTGGTGAACAGTTCAGGCTTGGCGGCCAGGCTGATAAAGGACGCCACCACCATCATGGATACTGCCCACCACAGACCCCATTGGTTGACGATTTCGGTGCGCGAAATAGGCACGACCTTGCCGCCAGGGGCTATGCGTTCGATAATGTCGCCGCGCTGTATCATCCATGGTGCCAGGAAGACGAAGTTGATGATGGCACCCAGCAAAACGCTGCTGGCAACACGTATGCCCATCAGGCCGCCGACGCCCAGCATGGCAGCATAGAGGGTGAAGCGCAGACCGAGTG
>JAZJXP010000016.1:0-15015 GCA_040390835.1 Pseudomonadota bacterium | reverse complement strand
AAGAGTACCTGCTTCAGCGCAAGCGTACGAACATGACCAACGTCGGCTGGATTCTCAAGCGGCGACGCTGGGGCCAGCAGTGCAAAGACTGTATCGATTATGACACCGGTGAAGCGCAGACCGAGTGCGCGGAAATCAGTGCCAAGGATTTTCGGGATCAGCAAATCATATTTGACGGCGGCGGTGTAATAGTAATGATCGACGCGTTCCTGAAAATGCCAGGCTTCTGTCATGCTGGTCCACTTATCCATACGCAGGATTTTGAACTGTATCAACTTCATCCAGCCATCGCTGGTGATCATCTGGTAAATCGCGGTCCACATGGCGGTAAAGGCCATCAGGCGCGCCTTGTACATACCGCTGGCAGCTTCGCCGGTATATACGGCATCCAGCACTACGCCGCAGGCGCGGCCTTCCGGAAAGGGCAGTTGGTCTTCATTGATAAAGCGGCGCTTCATCGGGAAGGCAACCAGCACACCCAATATGGAGCAGACGCTCATCCACACTACCAGGTGCCACCAGGTGACGACTGTGCCGCTGATCAGCATATAGGCTGACAGGACGGTATTGAGCGGCATGGTCATGTAACCGGCTGCGGTGGCGATGGATTGCGTGCAGTTGTTTTCAAGGATGGTGAAATCCTTGGCGATACCCAGGTTGGCAAGTATCTTGAAAATCGCAAATGCCAGAATGACGGATGTCAAACCAACACCGATGGTGATACCGGTTTTGGCACCGATGTATAAAGCGGTTGCGGACAGGATGCCGCCCAGCAGAAAACCGGTGAATGCCGAGCGTATGGTCAGTTGTGCCATATCGCCACGGTAAATATTGGTGAACCACCACTCGTCCTTTTGGGCGCGAGTCCAGGTCCGGATCTGCTCGTCGCTTAGTTGTTGCAGCGCCATATTTTCTCCAAAGCGGTTGTCTTGCTTGATGATGATGCCCAGCTTGTTGATATATACGCAAGATCATTGCAAATATGAAACACAGAGCCGGAAATATGAAAATTTTCTTTCAGGTGCGGCAGTATCCAAGCGTGGCATGTTTTCTGTCAAGCGTGCTTGTTGAAAAAAAGCTTTTTGCTGTTGTTCTATTTGATTTATAGCGAAACTGGCATGTAATTCACTCCTTGTCTGAGAGTGCAGAAATATACGCTGGTCAAGATTGCTATCTTGGTAGCGGCGCCAGCTTAGTTCTTTCATGGTGCACTTCCAGCCATGGAGTTGAGCAGATCATCCTTGACTGATTGGCACTGAGGCATTGAATTGAAGCGCTCCTGTACCCGGCCTGAATCACCCCGGTCGGCATGACCGGGGTAGAAGTCCTGGCACGCAAATTCAAGCTATGAGTGCATGTTCAAATCCAATGCCGCCTTGCGAACCGCCGCAGCGATGTCCTTGCTAGTATTGGGATCTTGTACTGCCCTGGCAAGCGTGACGCCGCCAACCAGTAGCGCTAGCAGGGCAATTGCTTCATCGCGTCGGGCATCGTGTTTCCCATCCAGGCCTGCCGCCACTGTTTCTATGATGGCTAGCAATTCGGTTTCATACGCTACCCGCGTATTTTCCTCTGCGCGCGCCACCTCAGTCGAGAGACTTTGTAGTGCGCAGCTATCGGCCAAGTCACAAGTGCGACGCTCCCCCAGATAAAAATCGATAAATGCCTCGCGCCAGCCGCTGCCGAGTTGTTCGCGAGCCTGGCTTACTCCCAGTTTCAGGTCTTCAAGACCAGCAACCACAGCCTCACGAAAAGCATCTGCCTTCGATTTGAAGTGCGCATAGAAAGCCCCTGATGTCACTGCTGCATCCTTTGCCAGACCATCGACGCCGGAGCCACCGAATCCCCGGCTGCGAAAACCACGGCCTGCACTTTTGAGTATCTTTGCCTTGCTTTCTTCCTTTTGTCCTATCCGATGTGCCATGTAAAAAAATCTCCAGAATAAAAATGATATTTAAAACTTTACAAAATAACGATCGTTATGTAATGATGTGCCACATCACGACCGTTATATAACGTCCGTGATGCGGGAGTCAAGGGCTGGTCTTTGACTCGACCATTCATTTTGATCAAAGGAGTTAAGCTATGCCTATCTCAGTCCAAGTTACCACCGGTCTTCTCACTCTTGACGGGGAGCGTGAAGTGCTCCCACTCGTCGCAGACGCGTTGTTGCGCGTGCATGGGCTGACTGGCAACAAGTTCATGACGCCTAACGTAGTTGGCCACCTTGTGGTGAGCCCGGAGGCACAGAGCTATGTTGGTGGTCAGCATCAGTCGCTGGCTGTTGTCGAAGTGAAGGTCCCTTCAGTCACTTTCCCGAATGCTGAAGTCAAGCAGGCTTTTGTCAGCGAGGTCACGGACATCATAGACAGGCTTAAGAAGGGCGTGCATCCACGGGAAAGGACATATGTCAACGTGACATATGCAGTTGATGGTACCTGGGGTATCGCGGGCAAGGCTTATTCCAATGCAGAGATGGGTGAGGCTGTGCAGCAAGGGTTCAACTGAAGAAAACTGATTACGCAAACCGATTCGGGAGTAAGCACATGCAACAATCAAATTACCTGTTTTTCACGACGCAATGCGAGCAGGCCCTGGATTTCTATGCGCAGTGTGGTTTGGGGACAGTGACCGACATCCTCCGTCATGGTGAGGGCGGGATGCCGCTGAAGAACGAGGCCATGCGAGGCAAGATCATGCATGCCAGATTCGAAGGGCCGGGAGTGCTTTTTTATGCTTCAGACAACGATGATGCCGAGCCTATGCGAGGTTCTGCCCACATCCTGATGATGGATAGTCGTGAGCAAACAAATCAGCTGTTTGCACTCGTGAGCCAGGGCGCAAATGTGACTACACCACTTGCTGTTCAAGTCTGGGGAGATTATTTTGGCAAGTTGACCGACCAGTTCGGTGTGCAGTGGATGTTTAACTGTGTTGCCTGAATTGGATGTCGCCGAAGTGTATAGGTAATTAAGGCAGCCAATAAAAAACCCCGCAACTTGCGTTGCGGGGTTTTGAGCAATGCGACTCTCGGTTGGATCACTGAGAGTAGCTAGCAGCTATTACATCATGCCGCCCATACCACCCATACCGCCCATGCCACCCATATCACCGCCCATGCCGCCACCTGCTTTGTCGTCAGGCAATTCAGCAACCAGAGCATCAGTAGTCAGGATCAGGCCAGCAACAGATGCCGCATTTTGCAATGCAGAGCGAGTTACTTTAGCTGGATCCAGAATACCCATTTCTATCATGTCACCATAAGTGTCATTGGCAGCATTGAAGCCGTAGTTGCCTTTGCCATTGATGATGGCGTTAACAACAACGCTAGGTTCGCCACCGGCGTTAGCAACGATTTCACGCAATGGTGCTTCGATTGCTTTCAGAACCAGTTTGATACCGGCTTCTTGATCTGGATTGTCGCCTTTGATTTCGCCAGCAGCTTGACGTGCGCGCAGCAGGGCAACGCCACCGCCAGGAACAACGCCTTCTTCTACGGCAGCGCGAGTTGCATGCAGAGCATCTTCAACGCGGGCTTTTTTCTCTTTCATTTCGACTTCAGTTGCAGCACCAACCTTGATCACAGCAACGCCGCCTGCCAGCTTGGCAACGCGTTCTTGCAGTTTTTCACGGTCGTAGTCAGAAGTTGCTTCTTCGATTTGCGCGCGGATTTGTTTAACGCGTGCTTCGATACCTACAGCCTGGCCAGCGCCATCGATAACGGTAGTGTTTTCTTTACCGATTTCGATGCGTTTAGCTTGACCCAGATCAGCCAGAGTTGCTTTTTCCAGTGTCAGGCCAACTTCTTCAGCAATCACTTGACCACCGGTCAGGATGGCGATGTCTTCCAGCATGGCTTTGCGACGGTCACCGAAACCTGGCGCTTTAACAGCCGCAGTTTTCAGGATGCCACGGATGTTGTTGACAACCAGAGTTGCCAGCGCTTCGCCGTCTACATCTTCAGCGATGATCAGCAGTGGGCGGCCGGATTTTGCAACTTGTTCCAATACTGGCAGCAGGTCACGGATGTTCGAGATTTTTTTGTCGAACAACAGGATGAACGGGTTTTCCAGGATAACGGATTGTTTTTCTGGATTGTTGATGAAGTATGGTGACAGATAGCCACGGTCAAACTGCATACCTTCAACGATGTCGAGTTCGTTGTCCAGGGATTTGCCGTCTTCAACAGTGATCACGCCTTCTTTACCGACTTTGTCCATTGCTTTTGCAATGATGTCGCCGATGTTTGCATCGGAATTGGCAGAGATGGAACCAACTTGAGCGATTTCTTTGTTGGTTGTTGTTGGCTTGGACAGAGTTTTGATTTCAGCAACGATGGCTGTAACCGCTTTGTCGATACCGCGTTTCAAGTCAGTTGGGTTGAAACCAGCTGCTACATATTTGAAACCTTCGCGAACGATGGCTTGTGCCAGAACTGTCGCTGTCGTTGTGCCGTCACCAGCGTTGTCAGAAGTGCGGGAAGCCACTTCTTTCACCAGTTGTGCACCCATGTTTTCCAGCTTGTCTTTCAGTTCGATTTCTTTAGCAACCGATACGCCATCTTTGGTTACTGTAGGTGCACCGAAAGAGCGTTCCAGAACTACGTTACGGCCTTTAGGGCCCAGAGTTACTTTAACTGCGTTCGCCAGGATGTTGACGCCATTGACGATTTTCGCACGTGCGTCATCACCAAAAATTACTTGTTTAGCTGCCATATTAATTCTCCGAATTCTTTAATTGATATCGTGGATGCCGATTACTTCTGTACGACCGCGAAGATATCTTCTTCACGCATCACCAGAACTTCGTTGCCGTCAACTTTGACAGCCTGACCAGAATATTTACCGAACAAAACGCGGTCGCCGACTTTAACGTCCAGGGCGCGCACAGTACCGTTGTCCAGCAATTTGCCAGGACCAACAGCCAGTACTTCACCTTGATCTGGCTTTTCAGCAGCAGCGTCAGGCAGAACGATACCGGATGCGGTTTTTGTTTCTTGATCCAGGCGTTTCACGATCAGGCGATCATGCAGGGGACGAAGGTTCATACTAGCTCCTTTAAATTTGCGAGTAATTACTATTGGAATTCAATTAAGCTGGAGAAAGACTTGTTAGCACTCTCTCTCAACGAGTGCTAAGTATATGGGCGAGGGTAACGCTTTTCAAGGGCTAAAGTTTGGAGAGGAAAAATAATAATGCGACAGGTTGATGAGCTTATTTGCAAAAGTTATTTAAAATCAAATGATTAGCGATGTATTTTCATTTAATTTGGAAGTATTTCAGCTCTCCGGGCAGCTTTTATGAGGTGTCGAATATTGTCTGCCATTTAAAAAATGAAGAGTGTTTTCTGTCAAGCAAGTTTCTGCTGAATAATGTATTGTGTCATTTCTGCATTATCATTTAATTCACTTGGTTCAGGTTTGTTTGCTTGTCATATCTGACATTGACTCGATTTCGGGAAGTATTTCAATGAATTTTTGTAACTATTCAGCAGTTGTAAACATTCCTGACTTGCTGCATAGTTCAAGGGATGATAAAAATTCCCGACCTAAGAGAGCTAAGTAACGAGCAAAAAGATGTGCTCATTGTGGAATTAATTAGCACGCTCAATGCGATGACAGTGCGCATCAATGCCTTGGAATCGAGGTTGATTAAAGACAGCCACAATTCCAGCAAGCCACCGTCAACAGATGGATTGCAACGCAAGCCGAAATCCTTGCGCCAGACAGGAGGCAAGGTAGGCGGACAACCGGGGCATCCAGGTAAGACACTCAAGCGCCTGGCCTATTGTGACCATACTGTCGTTCATCCCATTGCAACGCGCTGTGATGCCTGTGGAAATCACATCCCACTTGATGACATTTCCCTCTCGGCCGAAACACGGCAAGTCATTGATTTACCTCCCATACGCCTAGAAGTCACCGCACATCGCGTCGAAGTCGCCCTTTGTCGTTGCGGCAAGCTTCATACGGGGGTGTTTCCTGCTGACCTGACACAAGCAGCGCAATATGGCGCACAGGTCAAAGCGGCGACTGTTTATCTGACGCAGTATCAGCAGTTACCTGTTGACCGGACAGCGCAGGCATTACATGATTTATTCGGATTGAACCTGAGTACCGGGACGCTTCAAAATCATATCAACGAGGGCGCTAAAAGATTACTGCCGATGGTCGGACGTATTAACCGGGCGATACAAATCGCACCTGTTGTCCATTTCGATGAAACCAGCATGCATGTCGGACGTACACAGCAATGGTTGCATAGTGCATCGACGGTAACACTGACCTGGTATGGGGCCCACCTTAAACGAGGGAAAGAAGCCCTGGACAGCTTTGGTATTCTCCCCGTATTTGCGGGAGTGGCAGTACATGATGGCTGGAAACCTTATGCCCACTATACCTGCCTGCATGCGTTGTGCAATGCACATCATTTGCGGGAATTGATCTTCATTGAAGAAACGACCAAACAGCCATGGGCAAAGGAGATGATCGATTTGCTGCGTGCAGCAAAAAAAGAAACCGATCATAGTCTGGCGATGGGCAAGCAAAGCCTTGAACAGACACGTACCGCTCATTATCTGAGTCGTTATCAGATATTGCTCAACCAGGCGTGGAAACTCAAACCAAAACAAGACCGAGACCCCACGCGTATCGATACGCGTGGGTGTATCAAACAAACATTTACCTACAATCTGTTGGCACGCTTGGCTCGATATTCTGATGATGTCTGGCGGTTCATGACGGATCACCGTGTACCGTTCGACAATAACCGTGCCGAACGCGATATCCGTATGCCCAAGCTAAAGCAGAAAATATCGGGTTGTTTCCGTACCGCGCATGGCTTTACCGCCTTCTGCACTATCCGTTCTTACCTTGCTACTTTACGCAAACAAGGACAGCCTTTGTTCAAGGCCCTTGTACTCTCATTCTCTGGCAACGTCCCTCAGCCATGCTTGGGTGCTGAATAGTTACGAATTTTTTAAGAAAATATTTGGACAAAAAACTTCGGAGCAGAATATATTGATGCTTGAAAATTTTTATCAAAATGATCATTTTCCAAAGGTGGCTTCGCTTGCCGATATTTATTACTGCTTTCGTCTGATTCTGGGGAGAAATCCAAATCCCGAAGAATGCCGGGGACATTCCGGCATGAGTGGCGTGGATCTGGATAAAGTTGTTAAGTCATATGTTCAGTCCATGGAGTTTCAGAACAGGAATTTATTGGTTTCACAGGCCCAAAATATTGCTGAACGACAGATCGAAGGATTCAGGATTTATGTGGATCTGGAGGATCATGCCGTTGGTGTGCATATGGCACAGGCTTCGTACGAGCCGCATGTAACAAGCATTTTTAAGCAATACGTCAAACCTGGAATGCAGGTTCTTGATATAGGCGCAAATATTGGATACTTTTCTTTGTTGGCGGCAAGTCTTGTTGGTGATTCTGGCAAAGTGTTTGCAGTCGAGCCCAATCCCGAGAATTGCAAATTACTGGAGGCAAGCAAGAAATTGAATTCATTCGCGCAAATTTCTGTGTTGCAATTTGCTGCAGGCAGAACTAGTGGCTTGTTATCGTTGAATACTTCATATAGCAACGGCACTACTTCGCCGTTGAGTGATGACATTACATTGTTGCGGGCTAGCCGGACTGTCGCCGCAATGAAGCTGGACGACTACAGAGCCCTTGATGGCGGTGTCGATTTCATCAAGATCGATATTGAAGGTGCTGAATACAATGCTTTATTCGGTGCGCGTAATCTGCTTGAGCGCTGCAAGCCATTGATCGTCAGTGAATTTTCGCCTACTACAATGCCAGGCATCAGTGGTGTAGATGGACGGGACTATCTGAAATTTCTTGATTCTCTGGGTTATGACATTAGTGTGATCGGTTTCGATGGATCAATCCAGTATTGTGGCGCTGATCACGACAAAGTCATGGATGCATTCGTCAAGTCAGGTGTGGATCACATCGATATTTTCGCGATCCCAAGATAGCCTGCAAAATTGCATTTCAGTCAGACTAATACTAGCTATGATTGATTGAGCATGCCAGATTCGGAGGGCCGTTGTCCTTTTTAGGCATCAGACAATGATGCCCCAGAACTGGTCAGAGGTTCTGCACACGACCTGATGTTGAATAGCCGTGCGCAAGCCAAGCAACTGTTTTGGCTTTTGCGCGGGTTGAAATGTATTTTTTGCATTGTATTGTAGTTAAGGAAGCCCTGATTAAGTGTAGCGAGTGGTGTTAGTTTGGCGCATTGAAAACCATGAAGCGCAGTCGTACGACTGTACGGCGAGCATCGCAGGCCCAAAATAGTGTCGCGCAGTTACTTAATCAGAATTTCCTTAAGTAAACATCAATTTGCCAGCTTCATACTACCTGCTGGCAGTTGACGCTACACAATCGTCAATGCCACCGGGCCAGCCAGAACGGTGTAGACATCATTGTACAAAAACCAGACGGCATAATTGCCGCTACCGAGGTTAGCCGTATTGAGTGTCACGCTGCCCTGAATATTGCCGGCGTATTGCCACGCCAATGAATTCACTGTGCCTGGCACCGCACCCGCAGCGTACACACCTACCCAGTTCCTGGCGTTGGCCTGTGCTGGTAACGCCGTATAGGACACAACAACATTGCTGCCGCGTGATATACGCGGCGTGGCAATAGTCAGGCGGGTTTCGTTACGGTTGCCACCTATCGAGGGATCTGTACGATTGTTGTTGCTATTGCTAGCGGTTGCTTCCACATGGCCGGCAATCCTGCGTAAAAACTGGGCGTCGGCACTGCTGGTGACATTGAAGTCATACCAGCCAAAACTGCTGATCAATGGATATTCCAGCCGCAAACTCTGGCCACCTGCCAGCGAATAGGTGTTTGCCAGGCTGCCATAGGCATTGTCGCTGATTGTGAAATTGCAGGGCTGGACATTGTCGAGATTGGACAGGGTGAGCACCAGCTTGCCACTGTTGTTGTCGTGAGTTGCCTGAACCTCTGGTTTGATGGTGGCCGTGGTGCTGCCGCGCCATTCGCGCATCAAACCATTTGGACCGTAGGCGCTGAGCTGGTAAGTATCGGTGCTCCAGTTCCAGGCTTCCTTCTGGATTTGCTTGCCGGCTTCAACCGTGTAATACCAGGGCCCACCCGTGCGTACTTTTGAATACACAATAAAAGCAGCTCCAGCGGTGCCGTTATTAATGAAGCTGACTTCCAGTTGCCTGCTGTTGTTGAACCTGGCCTGTGCTTCCAGCAAATAAGGCAGCCGGCAGGCCGGGCGCGGGCCTTGTGCTTGCAGATAGGCCTCCTGGCGTGGCTGGCTCTGGTTGACAGGCGGCACAGGATAGGGCTTGCCATTCACTGGCACGTAGCTGGCCGTTTTTGGTACTGTCGTTGGCCAGTTTTGATCCGGTGATTTGAAATCAAATGCAGAAGTCAAATCACCACAGACAGTGCGTCGCCATGGCGATATCTGTTTGCAACTGACGGCGGCCCTGTCCTTGCCCAGGCCATTGACCAGCCATTCTTCAAGAAAGCGCAACTTCGAGGTGTGGTCAAAAACCTGAGAGCAAACCTTGCCACCTTTGCTCCAGGGCGAAATCACCAGCATGGGCACGCGCGGACCCAGTCCGACTGGTTCACTGCCGTATTTTTCATAGACGCCATTGTCTGCCAGGGTAGACCGGCCCATGGCAGTGGTGATGGGAGGGATATGTGGTGGCACATGATCGAAGAAACCATCATTCTCATCATACATCAGCAAAAACACGGTCTTGGCCCACACTTCAGGCTCGGTGACCAGTGCAGCCAGCAAGCGTGCGGTCAGGTTTTCACCGGCATTGGGGGAGTTGGGGGAATGCTCGGTGTAATCATTTGGTGCACATATCCAGGATACCTGCGGTAAGCGTCTATTGCGTACGTCATCTGCAAAAGCGCTGACCAGGCCGTCACCCTTGCTGCCACCTACGCTTGCACCGGGTGCCATGCTGCGTGCTTTCTGATACAGCGGCGAGCTGCTGTTTAACCTGCTGCCGTCTGCATTGACGCGGAAATTCTTGAAATAGGCGAGGTAGTTGTCGCCGTAATTATCCCATTCCTGATACACCTTCCAGCTGACCTGATTGGCTTCCAGTACTTCTGCATAGGTTTGCCAGTTGGGTGCGCCTGCTGTAATTGCGGCTGAAATATCGTCATTGGCAGGGTCGGCATTGTAATAGTCCCTGGCATCAACGTTATACAGGCTACCCATGCCACCTAGCCAGCCCTGGCTAGTGCCCGTCAGAGAATACATGCGGTTGGGGTCGGTCGCACCAAAGATCGAACAATGATAAGCGTCGCAAATGGTGAACGCATCTGCCAGGGCGTAATAAAACGGCAGATCGCCACGGTCAAAATAACCCATGGTTTGCACCGTTTTTTTGCTGACCCAGGCATCCCAGCCCTGCCAGGTTTGTTGAGAACCTTTCCAGGAGTGATTGGTGCCCACTGATAATGCGCTGGTGTTCCTGGCATCAAAATGAAAAGGTAAAACACTGCCACCTGCCGGATTGGGTTGCTGCCAGACGGGTGCACCATTCGGCAAGCTAATCGCACGCGGATCATCAAAACCACGTACACCAGCCAGAGTGCCAAAGTAATGATCAAATGAACGGTTTTCCTGCATGAAAATCACCACGTGCCCAACATCTGCCAATGTGCCAGTGACATTGTTCGCCGGTACGGCAAGAGCTTGCTGTATCACCCCGGGTAACATGCTGGCACCAGCACTTGCGGCTGAAAATCGCAAAAACTTTCTGCGGCTGTCTGAAATCATTGCTTATCCTTTGTTTGCTTAAGCGCAGGGCTTTATTAGTGTTCGATATGACTCAATAATATATTTAAAATATTTCAGAAATATGAATTAAATATATTTAATGTGGGGTGGCGTTTAATATTGATTTCGCCTGGTTTTTTATTATTTGGTTGATTGACCAAAATAAACTTGTGACTTGGATGTTTGTGCATTAAACTCTCTATATTGGTTGATTAACCAATATAGAGAGTTGATATGAATACTATTTTTGTCCCTGCTGCCGACAAAGCCAGGCACTCTCGTGTGGTGTTGCTGACTGGTGGCATGGGTTGTGGTAAATCAAGCGCTGCGGCCGGATTTCTCAAGCTGGGTGTGCCGGTTATTGATGCAGATCTGGTGGCACGCACTATCCATCAGGACAGTCAGCACCCTGTGCTGCCGGAGATTGCCTCGGTATTGCCACAATTGTTGACGGAAGTTGGTTGCCTGCGACGTGGCATTCTTCGAACAGTTCTGGTCAGTGATACTCATGCAAATCGCTGCCTGAGAAATTTGCTGCAACCATATGTATTGCAGGCCATGTGGCAATGGACTATGCAGCAAACTACAGCGTATGTCATTTGGGAATCAGCATTGCTGCCTGATGAAGTTGATGGCTTCGTGTACGATAGCGTCTTGCTAATGCAGGCGGATGAGGAAACACGCCTGCAGCGCGCGCGTCATCGTAATCCTGACTGGACGGAAGTAGAGGTACGGCAGGTGTTCAGTATGCAGGCACAGGAATATGTTTTGGAAGGACAAGCCCATGATCTGATTGTCAAGATAGTCAATCAGGGCAACATCGCAGAACTGGAACAAGAAGTTTTGCAGCGGCATCTTATTTATATGGCACATTGGGGTACACAATGAAAAAAATCGCTTTCTCTGGCACTCTTGATCCCATCACAAATGGTCATCTGTGGGTGATACAGGAAGCCAGGGCATTGGCTGATGAAGTCGTGGTGTTCATCTCTGAAAACCCGGTCAAGAAACCGCAGTTTGATGCGCTGGAACGGAAGGATATTATTGAACGCAGCGTGGCTGAATGCGGCTGGCACAATGTCAGCGTGGTCATCGTTAAAGGTGATTACACTGCGCGTGCTGCCAAGCGTCATGGCATAGAGTATCTGGTGCGTGGCATACGCAATACATCAGACTTCGATTATGAAAACCTGATACAGCAAACCAATGTCGATGTGCTCGATGGTGCCAAGACTATTTTTGTCATGCCGCCACGAGATCTTGGCTCGGTCAGCTCCAGCTTCGTGCGTGCCTTGCAGGGGCCGGTGGGTTGGCACTGGACGGTAAAAAAGTTCATGCCCATGCCAGCCTATATCGCCTGGATCAAAAGCTGGTTGCGTACTGACTGGCAAAAACTGTGGGAAGCCGAGGCTGATGCCGATGATGTTGACAGCGCCAAACTCGACCACTGGTTTGACTACCTGACGGGTGATGATGCCTATGGTGCGGCGCGCCGGACTTACCATAATCTCGATCACCTCGTGCATGGCCTGAGTGAGATCTCGGCCTGGGCGAGTAATACCGGTGCCAACAAGTCGGATGTGGCGATATTGAAAAAAGCTTTCTGGTTCCATGACGCAGTCTATGGTGGTGAGCATACCGCTTTGTCGAATGAAGAGCAAAGTGCGCGCTTGTGGCTGAATGCCAGTCTGGGGTCACAACATGCACAAGAAGTGGCAGACTTGATACGCGTAACAGATCACTTCCAGAGTGCAAGCCTGAGTCATCCACTGAAGGACGGCATGTTGGGAGTCGATCTGGCGATACTGGGTCAGGCGGCAGATACCTATGATGCCTATGCAACTGCCGTAAGGCTTGAATACAGTCATGTTGATGACGCTACTTATCAGGTGGGCAGGGCGCGGGTATTAAGCCATTTCGAGGCACAGGCAGAGGCGGGCAAGCTATTTACCGATGCCTGGTTTGCTGATCTTTACACCAGCCAGGCGCTGGTGAATATCAGGCGAGAAAAAGCGCTGTTGAAATAGGCTGCCTTCAAAACAGTATTCGTCTTCATGACACATCCAGATTCATTCACATAAATGTGAGTTATTGTGAATGAGTAACTTTTCACGCCTGAAAACCGCGAAAATAGAGCCTGAGTAAAAAACTGTCGATTCACCATATTTGATGCGTGAACTTAAGACAGGCACTTGTCCAGTCTGCATTTGTTGCTAGCGCTTGATTGCATGACAGGATGCGCGGAGGCATGGATGTGGGTATATCGTTTGGGTTTAAGCCTGTTGGCCAGCATGATGCTGTTCATGCCTTGCGTGGCCCTGGCTATGACAGTCACCTTCCTCAACCCGGGAAAATCAGATGAAATTTATTGGGTCACAGCCAGCAATGGCATGACGGCTGCTGCCCGTAGCCTGGGTATACAGCTGGAAGTGATCTATTCTGAACGAGACCATTTAAAGACGCTTGAATATGCTAGGCAAATTGCGGCACGCCCTGCGAACAAACGGCCTGATTATGTGATCTTGTCGAATGATTATGCTGTTGGTGCCGAAGCCTTGCGCATACTGGATGCGGCAGGTATCAAGACTTTTTTCGCCTATAGTGGTATCAATGATGCCGGTGACAGGGAAAAAGTTGGTATGCCACGTCAATTGCACAAAGGTTGGCTGGGCGTGCTGGAACCGCAGGCAGAAGATGCCGGTTATCTCACTGCGCGGGCGCTGATACAGCGTGGCAAGGCCGAAAAAATGTTCAGTTCTGATGGCAAATTGCACATGCTCGCAATTGCCGGAGACAGGTCTACCGCCACCTCGTATAAACGTAACGAGGGCATGCGCAAGGCAGTGGCAGAAGCGAATGTGGTATTGGACCAGGTTGTGTATGGTGACTGGAATCGTGCCAAGGCACAGGAGCAGAGTGTCTGGCTGTATCAGCGCTACCCACAGACCAGGTTGGTCTGGGCCGGGAACGATTTGATGAGTTTTGGTGCGATGGAGAGCTGGCGTGTCCGTGGTGGCAAGCCTGGACGCGATGCACATTTCAGCGCCATCAATACATCGGCTGAAGCCTTTACTGCACTGGAGTCCGGCAGCCTCACGGCCTTGGCTGGTGGACATTTCATTACTGGTGCATTCGGTCTGGTTATGTTGTACGACTATCACCATGGCAAAGACTTTGCCGATGAAGGTCTGGAGCAAAACAGATCCATGTTCATTTTATTCACACCAGAAGAGGCCAGGCATTTTCAGCAATTATTCGGGGCGCAGAATTTTGATAAGGTGGATTTTAAAAAATTCAGCAAATTTCTTAATCCTGCGATCAAAAAATATGATTTCAGTTTCCGTAAATTATTGACCCAGTCTGACCCGCACAAATGAGCAATGAAGCCTTGCAACCGATAGCCAATTTGTTGATACGCCGTGTCTTCAAATGGGTCATCCTGTGCGTGGTCTGTATCAGCAGTTTGCAAGCCTGGCTCAACTACCAGGCAATCGAAGAAAACTTCAATATGACTGTGGACGATGTCGCCCATGCCCATCTTCCATTGCTGTCGGTCGCTATCTGGGATATAGAACCGCAAACCATACAAAAGCAGATCGCCTTAATACTGAAAAATAAAACGATTTCCTACGTCGCCATCAAGGCCAGCACCGGGCAACAGTTTACTGGTGGGGATGTCAATCGGCTGGAAAATGGCCAGCATATGAAGTTTGATATACCTGCGCCCGCAGATGCCGGCAAGTCTGTGGGTACGGCAGAGTTTGTGGTTGATAAAACCAGTCTGCGCAAGGAATTATTGCGCAGCTTTATTATCGTCATTATTGAAGTCATTATCCTCTCGATTTTTATCTTTGTGGCAGTGGTGGCGATATTGCGGCGCGACCTGGAAAAACCCATGCATCAACTGGCAGATTTCGTCAAAAACCTGCATGCCAATCAACTGGCCACCAAGCTGGAATTAAAGCGCAAGCCGGAAAACGGTTATAACGAAATTGACCTGGTGGTAGATGGTTTCCATACCATGCAGGACAGCCTGCAAAAGCATATTGCCAATCAGGATGCGCTGGTGGCGGAAAGAACCAGCCAGCTGGAAGCCGCCATGAAAACGCTGAAGCAATTATCGATTACCGATGGCCTGACCAATTGCTATAACCGCCTGTTATTCAATGAACGCATGCCGGCAGAAATACAAAGAGCCATACGTTA
>JAZJXP010000015.1:0-5725 GCA_040390835.1 Pseudomonadota bacterium | reverse complement strand
TGATGACCCACGTACTGCGTATAGAGGCAATATAGATCAATAAGGAAAGCACGCCAAAAAACCAGCCCTGAAAAAACTTCTCCTGCATGTGCATACGCAAAATCAGGGGGAACGCTACGGGCATGAGCAATATGGGAATTGCCAGCGCAAACTGCATGTGACGTTTCATTTGCGGCACCAGCGCGGCATAGGCGGGAGTGTATTGCAAGGCCACGCTCGGTACCAGCAAGATAAACCAGGACAACAGCAATATACCCAGTACGCCTGCCACTCCGAGCGCCAATGCCAGCATGACTGACTGCCAATCCGGTTTTTGAGCCTGTACAAAAAATACCGCCACCACCGGCGCTACAGCAAACAAGCCCAGCATGATGTACAAAATTTTTAAACTGCCAGTGTTGATGCGGGCATATACAGGTTGCATCCACACAGAAATAATGGCTTTCATATTTTTCTTTCTTCAGCTGTTGAAAGGATGAAATACTGCTTCGTTCAACACGACATGTCTCAGTTTGTCATTTCTATGAACATATCTTCCAGGCTTAGCTTATCCATGCGGATGTCCTGACGATTCTGCAATGCGAGCAATTGTGTCTGGCTGAACTGTGCCAGCAACTTTCACTCACCGCTTGCAGTACCAGACTGCCGCAAGATTTTTGCGGGCTGCAGTTGCCGCAATACCGTCGATGTTGCACAGATGCGCACAGTGTTATCCATCATGTCATCCAGAGATTGCTGATGTACGATTTTCCCTTCGCTGAGGAAGGCAACATCCATGGCCACTCGCTCAAGATCAGACAGGATGTGGGTTGAGAAAACGATCGTGGTTTGTTTTTCTATGACGCGGTCTATCAGTTCCCGTAAAAAATCACGGCGACCGGCAGGGTCAAGACTGGATACCGGCTCATCAAGGATCAGCAATTCCGGATCATGCGCCAGTGCACGAATGATGGACAGGCGTTGCTTTTGCCCGACCGAGAGTTTGCTGATTACCTTGTCATACGGCAGTTCCCAGGCTTGCATGAGGGATTGCACCTTGGCTTCATTCCAGCGTGGATACAGCTGCTGGAAGTACGCGAGCAACTGCCTGGCAGTCAGCCATTCAAACAAATCACTGCGTTGAGGCACATAGGCGATCCTGGTCTTGGTATCGTTACTTAGTTCCGCTGCAGATTCACCATATAACTGTGTGGTACCGCCATCGACATCACGCAAACCCAGCAGGCATTCAATCAGGGTGGATTTACCTGCGCCATTGCGCCCCAGCAGGCCGATGATACTGCCTGGTGTAATTTGCCAATCCAGATTTTTCAACACAGCTTGCCCGCTGAAGGATTTACTCAATCCCTGGATTTGCACAGGTGCGTTTAATTGAGCTTGCATGCTTATTTTCCTTTAAGAATACTGGTCAAGAGTGTGATGACTGCCTTGGAATCCAATTCCAGCTGGCTGGCTTCAAGTGCGATGCGTTCGAGACTGGGGCGCAATAATTCCAGCCTGGATGTGATATCTGAATTACCGCTGGCCTGGGCTGCCACTTCCATCCCCAGACCACGGCGGCGCACCAGCAAACCTTCAGCTTCGAGCATGCTATAAGCCTTGGATACCGTCATGGGATTGACACCAAGCTCACTGGCGACGTCACGCACAGACGGCATGGCATCGCCTGCGGCGATTTGTCCGCCCGCTTGCAGGCGTCGCAACTGCTCTATCAACTGGCGATAAATAGGTTCACTGCTCCCGGTCGCCACCTGGAATATTTCTGCGCCCAACTGGCGCGGCTCAACTCGTGTCATGGCTGGCGTCATGTCTCATGCTCCATGGTCTGGCCTTTCATTGCGTGTAATTGGCATGTCCATATTTCTCATGCACTGGCGACCAATACAGTATCGCCACGTGTATTAATATAGTAATACACCGCATTTGCAATTTCAAGCTTTTTTTAAAATGGAATGACGGAGAAATATTAATGGCAACAATGCCGTGGCAGAAAGCAGTCAAAAAAAAACGCCAGCAAGGCTGGCGTTTTCAAGAGTGACATACCGGAATCAGGACTGACCCCGGCATTTTATATGGCTGCTTTACGCAATCAGATTGCCAGTACTAATAACACCAACTGTACCCGTCAATTGCACAAAGAAGTCGGTACTGTCAAACTGGCTGGTATCCGTACCTGTGTTCTGGAACAGATAAGTTCCTGTTGCTGTACCTGTCTGTATCGTGATCAGGTAAGCCTGGCCTGTGTTGTTGAGAACAATGGACAAACCAGCAGTAATGGTAGCCAAATAGTTGGACGTATCAGCATTACCAATGATGTAGGAACCCACGCTCGCCGCATTGACGCCGGTCTTGAAGAAATCCGTACCGGTCGCATTGAAATTACCCACCACATCGACCTGCGTTTTGTTCGACATATTGGCGCCAGTTTCGATCAGGGTTTCCGAGCCTGAACCAGCGGTCTGCAGGTTAATGGTATCCACCGCCACACCACCTGTAACGGTAGTAGAAGAAGAACTGGAGCCCAGCAGGTTCAGGGTCTGGCCACCTGTGCCCAGGGTAATGGTGTTGTCGCCCGTGCTCTTGGTATAGTTCAACGTTGCGCCTGCACCATTAATGTTAGTGAGGCTGGCCGTGCCTGTACTACCAGCCACATTGATGATCTCGATAGCGGCAATCTTGGTGCTCAGGTCTATGTTTTGAGTTGTGGTAGCACCGATGTTGAGTGTATCTGTACTATTGCCACCATCTACCGTAGTCAGGAAGTTGACGATCTGGTTGGCAGTAAAGTTGAAGGTATCAGCTCCTGTACCACCTATGACGCTTACCGCTACATTGGCCGAGGTGAAATTATTTGTGCCATTGGCCAGGTTGTACTTTTCTATCGTGCTGAAGGCATTGAAAGTACCTGCCGTCGTCAGGTTCAGGGTTTCAACTCCTGCTGCATTGACGGTGCCGGTAAATTGCGACATCTGGGCTATTGTTGCCGTGATATTGGCATTATTGGTCACCGTCAGATTTTCAAAGCCAGTGATCGTGGCATTGCTGATGTCTGGTGTCGACGAGAAGAACGCCAGACTATCAGTACCTGTCCCTGCAGTATAAGTACCGAGGATGGTCACACCATTGAGGGCCATACTATTATTACCGTTGCCTAAAGACGCTGTACTGGAAACAGTGGCGTTGATAGTGACGTTGTCGTTACCTGCGCCACCAGTGTAATTAACACCCGCCGTGGCAGAATTCATGTTGACGGTATTGGTACCGGTGGCACTGCCTTTGACAGTAGCCGTACCTGTCAGGGCGCTTGCCGTCCAGGTAAAGCCACCCAGGGTAATGCCACTGGCATCAACTGTCGTCAACGAGGTGCTGGAGGAAGACAGGGTCAGGCCTGCATTACCACTGACATTGAAGGTCTTGACCGAGTTACCCAGCCAGGTCATGTTGTCATTGAAAAGACCTGTGGGCGTGGCCTGGGTATCGTTGACACTGATATTGACAGTTTCGACACCAGATGCAGTAATACCTGCGGTGGCAAAGGCGACAGCGGAAGTGCTGCCGTCAGTCAACGACAGGTTGACGATATCATTGACACCACCCGCAAACGCAGCATTGGAAATGGTAAAGGACGTGCCTGTGCCAGTCAGCCTGATGCTGCCATTGCTGGGCAAGTTGCTCAATGTCAGTCCATTCGCGCCAGAGTAAGTGACGTCGCTATAGTTACCCAGTGTCTGCAAGTCTATGGTTTGGCTGGTGACGCTGGTGAGGCGCAGTTTTTCGAAACCAGTGACATTCGCAGCAAAAGTACCCGAGCCGGAAGCAGTGGCAGCATAGGCTGCGGTCAATTCAATGGTGTCAGTACCCAGGCCGCCGCTAACGACGATAGGCAACAAGGCAGTATTGGGGATGAAGGTATCGTCCCCACTACCACCATTGATGGTGGTAAAGCCGGCTGAAGTGTTGTAGGTGATGGTATTGGTGCCATTTGCCAGGTTCAGGACCTTGATATTGCTGATGGTGCCACCTGTGCTGCCATTATTGATGGTGACAGTGCCCGCAGTGGTCAGGGTCAGTACATCAGTGTCTGCAGCGTTACCTGCGATGGTTGTGCCATTGAGGTTGGGAATGGTGGACATGAAGATGTCATTCGCACCAGACGTGCCATTTAACGTGCCGCCCGCAGTCACTGCAACCGCATTGGCAATACCAAAATCAGTGGCAAAGATAGTACCTGTTGTGCCACCCAGTTTGACGATGAAATCGCTGGCATCCACTGAGCCTACACTGCCGCCAGTATTTTGGAAGGCATAAATGCCCGCCGCAGTACCGCTGCTCACGGTGATGGTATAAGCCTGGCCTGTATTTGCCAGGCTCGCACCCGCTGCAGTTGCTGCTGTAGCGATTGCTGCTGCCAGCGTGCTGCTGTCGGCATTGGCAATAGTCAGATTAAACAATGAAGTTGGCAAAACACCGGTAGCAAAAATGTCTGCACCTGCCGCCTTGAAGTTATTGACCGTATCAATGGCATTGATGGTCGAGCCAAGCGCGATGACATCCGCACCAGTTGCGGTGCTAGACAAATTGATGATATCCGCACCAGAACCGCCAGTACTAGTGCTTGCACCTGTTCCTGTGCCCAGAATATTGAGGGTCTGGCCACCAGAACCGAGCGTGACGTTATTGATGGCAGTAGCAGCAGACTTGGTGAAGTTCAGCGTTACGCCTGCGCCATTCTCGTTTGTCACGGTCCAGGTTGGCGTCGTGCCGCCAGTGACGTTGATGACCTCTACACCACTGACTTTGGCAGACAGGTCGAGGGCCGCTGTCACAGCGCCGACATTGAGGGTATCCGTACCTGCACCGCCATTGATGGTTGCGGCAGCAGCGATGATGGCTGAGCTGGCATTGATGGTGTCATTACCCGTGCCACCCGTTACAGAAACCAGACCGGTTGCTGCCGTGAAGGTGTTGCCGCCATTTGCCAGTACATAATTTTCTACATTGCTATTGCCAGTAATACTGCCGGTAGTCGTGATGTTGACTGTTTCTGTTCCTGCGGCAGTGAAGGTGGTAAAGCCAGCAAACTGTGCTGCTGTCATGGTGACAGACGCATTATTGTTGATATTGACGGTTTCAAAACCGCTGACATTGGCCGCGCTGATATTGCTGCCATTGAACAGGTACAAGGTATCAGATGCGCCCGAACCAGCCACAAAGGTGCCGGTATAGGTCTTGCCTTCCATGACCAGGCTATTGGTGCCTGTTCCCAGATTGATATTGCCAGCCAGCATGGAGTTGCCACTATTCGCCAGATCAACATAATCATTGCCTGAGCCGCCATTGACGGTGGTAATGCCAGAATTCGCCACCGTGAAGAAAACAACATTGGAAGCAGTACTGTCCATCGTCAGTGTCTTGATATTGGTGATGGTATTACCACTACCGATATTCACCGTACCACCACCAGAGATGGTGATAGTGTCAGAGTCAGCATTGTTACCATTGACGGTGGTGCCTACCAGGGCAGCGACATTGCCAGTGAAATTTTCATTGAGGCCAGCAGTGCCATTGAATGTCCCGCCAGCAGCCAGCGCAGTACCGTTGGCTGCCTGGCCACCGCCATTCGATGGACTGGTGCCTATGGTGCCGGAAATCACGCTGGCACCGCCAGACACCACAATCGCATTCGAAGTAGTGCTGTTGTTGACGTTACCACCCGTCGCATTCG
>JAZJXP010000014.1:4840-47005 GCA_040390835.1 Pseudomonadota bacterium | reverse complement strand
GATAACGTTCCAGCCTGCGCAGGTTGAAGTCACTGTCCAGCCCCATCACCAGCAGGGCGGTATCGATATTGCTGGCCAGGGCTTGTCGCCGCCCTTCATTATTGCGGCGTGTCAGATGCGTCAACGGTGGCATGCGGGCGATGAAGTGGTAACCGCTGGCGGCATCGCCACTGATGTTGCTGAGCAAGCCCCAGTCGCCAACGGCCAGGCTGTCATCGTCTGCTGCCAGTTCATGCAAGAGGCGCGGCTGGGCGCGTGCCTGCAAAGTGTTGCTGCCATTGTGGGCGACCAGGCTGTCGCGGTGTACTTCAGTAATGCGCACCATTTGCAGCGTTGCATCGGTGGCGGCGTCAGCATAATCTGCTGCCAGTGCATGTAGCTGGTTGGCGATAGCGGGTGTCAGGCCGATCAGGCGCAGGGATGCGAAATCAAAATTGATCATGATAAGTGTGTGTCCAGATTCAGGCGTGCATCGTTTTTGGATGCACTAAACCATCCCGCAGGCACGATAAAAAAACCGGGGCGTGCAGGAACGAAAAAAAGAAAATGGAAGTCGGCGCGCGATCAGACGCGCATCAATACACTAGCGATGAATTGTTAAGACGCCAGAAAATGATGTAGACAGCGATGTGGACAGATCACGCAGCCGACAAGAGGGCAATATCCGTGGTTCTCATGATGTTGTCTCCTGTGGTAGTTGATGGAAGCTGTAGTGTGCCAGCACTGGGCTGGGGCGTCAAGGGGCAAGCCCTACCAGAGTATCTCGCCCGCCACCAGTCCAGAAATGCCAGGAACATCAAAAATCGATGAGAGTGCTCAATTCGATCAAGCCTGCACCTATCAGTTTGACGATCAGGTCGCTACCAGTAACAGCGCTGGCCATGCCCGGTTTGTGCTGGTAAAAATAGGTGCCCGCAGCTTCACCATTATTAACGGTAACCACAAATGCTTGTCCACTATTACCAATCAGGGGAATGCCAGCGGTGGCTATACTGAGATCTATATTGTTTGCCAGACTGGATAAGTCGGAGCTGTTGACGCTGATTTTGTTCAATGAGCTCGCTATGATGCCAGTTGCGAGCTTGTCGCTACCAGTCACATTGAAATTGCTGATGGTCGCCAGTGCAGTCTTGATATTCTCTATAGTCGAGTTGTTAATCTTGATTTTGTCACTGCCAAGCCCGGTCTTGGCTAGTTTGATATTGCTTGGGGCAGTGGTGGCTGTGGCAACAGTGAAATTGCCAGCTTTTCCTTCCGCTTCAATGACATCAATCAAGCCACCGCTGCCGCTCAGCCATAAAGTGGAATCTGGTTTGGTGACATTGACTGTGGTTGAGCTATGGCTGAGACTGGAACCAAGATTTACGATGCCCGTACCGCCAATGTTGACAGTAACAGACCCAGTTCCCATGAACTCGAAGTAGCCAACGCTATTGCTGCCGGCTGTAGTCAGGTTGATGTTACTGTCCGTGGTCATCTCAAAGAAAAAAGCACTGGCTTTGTTACCCACACCGGTGATGTCGTATGACCCGGTTCCATACAAAGTAACGGCTCCACTGGCACCACTCAGATCGAGTTTTGTTGCAACGGCACTGTAGATGGAATGTTCCTCGGTATTGATATCCTTGATACTTAATGTGCCCCCTTTGTCATATAGATTGATGGTGGAAAATTGGCTGTTTTCAATTGTAAACTTGCTGTTGCCACCAAGAGCCAGGCTATATGCTTTGACGCCAGTGATACTGACATCTTGTCCGTTGTAGGCGTTCACGTGATTATTTTTTGTGCCATACAATGAGATAGAAACAGCGCGCGATGGCGATATGTCGATGCTGTCGTCAGTCGTTCCTCGCAGAATAATACCGCTTACACCTGTCATGCTGGCGGTAGTCATTTTGGTATAGCCGCTGTCGGTAATATCCAGTATATGCTCACCAGTGCTGGCATTGTTGAAGTTCAGGTTGGCACCTATCAGATTGGCGTTAGTGCTCTTGACCAGCGACCGCGCCAGTTCGGAAGTCTGTACTACACTCTGGTTGGGCCCGCCCAGGGTAACGGTCGAATTTCCAGTAATATTATTCAGGTTCACCGTCTGGCCTGAAAGGCCACCCAGTACGATATTGTCGCCACCAGTGAGTTTATTGACATTGATGGTCTTGAAACTGTTGAGGAAGTCATTGCCAGCATTGCTGGTATCGGCACCCGCTTGCAGATTCAGGGTTTGCACGCCATTGATGACGGTAACGTTGTGCGATACGGGTGAAAAAAAACTGTTCACATTCAGTGCAACAGAAGCGCCGTTGCCCGTCAGGCGCGTATTTGATGCTAGTAACTGACTGTCATCCGTTGTGAAATTGAAATCGCCAGTTTTGCCAGTATTATTTTGACCAGCTACTACAGACACAAGCGTGCTCCCCGCCAGCTTGTCGCTACCAAAAGGTGCATTAAAAATCATTCTTTCTGCCGTGATGCCCAAGCTGTTGATTGCATCAATGCCGCTGGCATTGTCAATCACTGGTCCCAGCCAACTCTTGGCCAGATTGAATACCGTGCCACCCATGCTATACGCATACGCCGTCACAGGATCAGTCGCCAGTTTTTTGGTAAATGCGGTCGCTGCTGCATTCTTGGATTGCACTGCCATCTGGTCTGCACCAGTGGCACCTTTCAAAATCGCAATCGCTGCCGCCCCTATGCTGACCTTGCCGGATTTGATCTGTCCACTCCAGTAAGCCAGTCCATCCGCGTCAGCCTTGTGGTTGAACAGGTTGCTGTACAAGGCATTGATGGTTTGTTCTGCGGTGAACCCGGCAAAGGCACTCGCATATTCTTTTTGTTCAGAAAAGCTTTGTGCGATTTGCAAGATGCTCAGGTTTGCATCCTTCCAGTAAGCAAGACCAGCCTTGTCGGCAGGGCGATTGAAATAAGCGATGTACAAATTCTGGATCTCGACTTCGGTAGCCATGTAAAAACCTTGTTGCTGAGTAGAAGGGGGCAATGTCATGCCAAAAGAGTCGGCATCATCGCAAAAAACCGGGAGATTGTATACATGCGGGCGGCTTGCCCTATTGAGTATCACAGCGCTGGATGCGGCAAATGAGGCTAGCCTGCTAGCCGACACCTGCGTATGCAAGTGCCAGCCAGGTGTGAGTAGGGTGCGCTGTGCGCACCGTCGCAGGTGCGCGCAAAGATGAAAACGGTGCGCGCGGCGCACCACTACCAGTGGAATATCAGTGCACGAATTTCAGAACACTTGAGGAACCAGATTCAAGTCCTGTTCACCGACACCCCACCATCCACCAGCATGGAACTACCCGTCATGAAAGAAGAAGCATCTGATGCCAAAAACATCACAGCCTGCGCGATTTCTTCTGGCTGGGCCAGACGCTTCAGGGCGTGCAGGCTGGCGACCTGGGCTATTGCTTCTGGTGTGTGGTTCATTTCATGTGCCATGGGCGTCTCTGTGCCGCCAGGCAAAATCGCATTGACGCGTATGCCTTGCGGGCCAAATTCTGTCGCCAGTGCCTGTGTCAATCCATTCAGCCCAGCCTTGCTGGCGGCATAGGCGGCAACACCAGGGAAACCAACAGTATGGCCGACAAAGGTGGACGTAAAAATCAGGCTGCCACCGCCACGTTTCAGCATGGCAGGGATTTGATATTTCGCACCAAAAAACGCGCTGTTCAGATTGGTGTCCAGCGTATCTTGCCAGCCTGCGGCAGACACTTGCAGCGTCGCCCCCATTTCACCCATGGTGCCCGCATTATTGAATGCAATGTCCAGGCCACCAAATTCACTGACGGCAAAATCAACCAGGGTTTGTGCATAGGCTTCATGGCGCACATCACCTGCGATGCCGATAGCACGGCCACCTGCCTGCCGTATTTGCGCCACCAGACTGTCAAGCCCAGCCTGCCGACGCGCACCTGCAATGACTGTTGCACCCTCGCTTGCAAATAGCAGCGCAGCTGCGCGGCCTATGCCTGAGCTGGCACCAGTGATGATGGCGACTTTATTGTTGAGAACTTTCATGCTCTTCCTCTTTGTAGTGTTGGATAAGAGCAGGCAGTATTGATGTTCAAGCTTTGGCAGTCTCGCCAGAAACGGACTGGGGATTTTTTTTTGGGGCGGCGGGACAGAGGCGGGACAGAGGTTGGCAGTCCTGGCTATCTCACATCAGCTCTGCCGAAGATATTTCAGGCAGGACTTACGCAAAAGCGCCCCAGCTGCGTTGCAGCTCCTAGTCGTACTAAAGTACTGTCGTCGTCGCTGACGCCTTGCCGGGGCAATTTTGCGTAAGTCCTATCGGGAAAGTCATGATTGTGTTTGCGTGCTGAGTGTCGATGCCGTCAGGCAAGAACGTGCTAGCCATTTCTGCAGCAGACGCAGTTGAAAGTGCAGTAATGCACCGCTTGACCCTGTCGCTGTAAATAAACCAGCAGAAAATTGTTTTTTTGATATAATAAAAATGTTAACTTTTCTGCAAGACCCGGCAAGACGCCCGACGCTGGAATTGTTAATGCCGATGACCTTTTAGCGCAATTACAAAGATCAATCAGCCTGATTGTTTTTGAACACTTAGACACTGCACGACGTGTCAAGCCAGCTTTCCCTACCTTATGTTGACGGCCATGTGGGAAGGCAGCCTGCGCAACTCACCCCATCCTCAAAGGAGTATCAAAATGACGGACCTGGCAAACGGTATCAATGCGTGGCTCTTTTTGAACGAAGATGAACCACCCGGCACCAACTACGACAGCGCAAACAGTTGCTTTCAAACGCTGATCAACTATAAAACATACGATAGCGCAACTTTTCTTGGCATTGCATTCTTTGCGATCACGCCTGCCACTATCGGCTACACCATAGAAATAGGCAGCGCATCTCATCAGGGTGGGCTGACCAATCAGGACTACCTGAATTCCGTGCTCCATGATGCACGTCAGGTCAATCCGAACATCAAGTTTTTGGCTACCATGGAGTATTCGGGCAATAACACCCTGGCCGGGATTTTTTCCGTTGGTGGCGATCCGCAAACGCAGGCAAGCGCATTTGCCAATAACCTGGTTGCCTATCTGCAGAACTGTGGAATGAATGGCCTTGATATTGACTGGGAAGGGCCTGTCACCAAAAAGATGAGCAAGGCGCAGTTTAAAATTCTGTTCACCACGATACGCCAGGTATTTGATCAGCAACCGGTCAAATATTATCTGTCGTTCACACCCGCATCGCCTACAGAGTCGACAGACTATCCTACCGTCAATAGCGCCTTCGATTTCGTCTCCCCGCAATTCTACGATGGCAGCTATTTGTCTGAATATCTTGATGCTGGCATATCTCCATCCGTGATAGGCTATGGCGCACAGTTTGAGCCAGGCAATACTGCTCCCAATGCCAGCGCACAACAGGTATGGAATGCTGTTTCCACAGGCTTTAGCAGCGGCGGTGGTCAGTACAATTATCAGGATATTTTTATGTGGCGCCTGAACTCTGGCAACTTCCAGTTCGAGCAGGCGCAGTTCATGATCCTCTCGCAACTGGCGAACCCGCCTGCAGGAAATGCTTTCGACGACACAGCGATTATCGCTGCTGCAGGCAACCCGAATATCACAAAAGTGACGATACGCTCTGGCGACGTACTCAATGCTATCCAGTCTGTCAATACCGGCACGGGGCCCTACAACATCGGCACCCAGAATAAGGAAACCGGCATCTTTACCACCTTGCAGCATGGCGGCAATAGCGGATCCAGCCAGGTGGCCAACATTCCATACAACGATCCTATCGTGTCTATCTCTGGCTATACCGGCACATGGTTTGGCTGGCAATGTGTCTTGCAACTCACACTGACTGGAAAAAGCGGTACCACTTATGGCCCCTACGGCAGCATGGCCCACGCCAGCTCCCGCACCGCTTTCTCACAGGCCGCCCAGCCCGGACAGAGCGCGGTCGCCTTCAAAGGCTCCACCGTCACGGTTCCCCTTGCAGACGGCAGCCAGACGGCGATCATCGCTCGCTTGAATGCTGTTTTTGCATGAGTGATTTTTTTGCCGGGCCTGCGCGGGAAATTGTGCAGGTTCGGTGAATTCAGACCTCAGGTATGTCGGTTGAAAGGATAAACGTCTGCTCTCGTAAATCAACAAAACACGGGAGCAGCATTTTGTGCAGCATACGTTCCATGCTGAGATCGATTTACTCAGCCATCCCATCCCTGTTTACATAATGCCGTCGCAGCTTCTGCTTTGACGCGTGTCAGCGTGAAATGCAGCCA
The DNA here is from genome assembly GCA_040390835.1 of Pseudomonadota bacterium. Taxonomy (GTDB): domain Bacteria; phylum Pseudomonadota; class Gammaproteobacteria; order Burkholderiales; family Burkholderiaceae_D; genus Undibacterium. Next base: position 40,734 of record JAZJXP010000014.1, on the reverse strand, counting down.
GACTCAGGCACACCCGTCAAAGGCGAATCCTTGCCTTGAATGGAGGAGGATATGGACAATGCCAGCTTGCTGTCTCCATCTCCTCGCATGTAGGACAGCACCGACCCAATTTTGAGAAAATCGCCATTTAATCTCCCGTGCGGGATTGATATCCTTCTCTTTATAGCCGTGCGCGCAACTTATTTCGAAAACTATTTATCATCAGGACTACTCCCATGATTGAATTTACACCGGAATTTATTCCTCAATTTGAAATAAGCAGCAGGCGATTTGCAAAACCCAGCCGGGCAATGCTTCTCTTCATGGCTTGCATGGCAGCAGCATGTATGACATCTACGGCATTTGCGGCTGATACCACTGTGTCCAATGCGTCACCTGCGCTGGATCGTGCCAGCGTATCAATCGGCGCATTTAATGCCGACACCAGTTTTCAACTGGGCGTCAATACCTCCTCGGGCCGGTATGAAACGCCGTCTTATGATGGCGAAAGAATTACCATACCCAGAGTGAAGGCAGATTTCTTGCTGGGTCACAGCCAGGGTATTTCCCTGGACTATTACCGCTACGATAAATCCTACTCATCCAACCTGGACGGCAGCACGACCCTGAATGGCCAGCCCTTGAATGGCACTGCCGCACTTGCCGCCAAAGCTCGTTTGGAAATCGGTCAGGTGGCGTATAAATGGTGGATAGGTCAGGGCGCAGATGTCGTAGGCTTGGGGCTGGGTGCAGCCTATTACCGGGCAAGGGTAGGCGGTACAGTGACTGGCACAGTGGCTGGCGTAAGCAGCAATGCCGCAGATACGTTTGAGCGCAGCACGTTTGCCCCTTTGATTGAAATTGGCTGGCGTCATGCCTTTTCGCCATCCACGCGCATGTTTGCAGAAGCTTCTGGCATCAAGAAAAATGGCGGCAGCATCAATGGACATATCTACACGGCAACGATAGGCGCAGAGTGGTTCCCGGTTGAGAATATCGGTATCGTGGCGGACTACGGCATTTCCAAAATCGACCTCACACGCGACCTTGGCCGTGAAGACAGCGCGCAATTGAATCTGCGTCTCAACGGCCCATCGTTGTATTTGAAAGCGCGGTTTTAAAAAAAGCCGGGGCTTGTTCTGAGCGACAATGGACGTTGAGAAAACTGCCCGGCATCGCTACTTTTATTGGAGAGAACACGGTTACCCCTGGCTTTGAACAGAGCCGTCATGTAGGGTGCATTGCAATGCACCCTAGGTTACGGCGATCATCCGTGCTGTAGCTTATTTATATATTTTCAGGGAACTGTTGAAGCAGGTATTCTTTGGCTATGCATGCGACTTCTTCATCGTAATCATTTGACAGATGACGCAGGCATTGCTCGATCAGGGGATGCCCGGGACCAGCAACGTTGATCAGGGCATTGATCAGGTCATGCAGTTTTTTTGCATTTCCGAAATCAAAATGCTCACCACAAATATAGTTAGCAATGGCTAGTCTTGATTCTTCATCAGGTGCATCTAGCAAGGCGAGTGCAAGGCAGGCATCATAACCGCTGTATCTGCGCTGTCGTGCCAATGAGTACAAAATTTCAAATGCTTCAGGAGTACGTACTTCCATACTGACCAAACAATCTGGGAGGTATTGACCAGGATCATGCCAGCCACCGGAATTTTCATCAAGAATATATGAGTAAGCCAAATCATAGATTTTCGGTAACTCCTGCTGACCAATTTTACCTATGTGCGTCAGGGCCATCAAGGCATATTCATAGACATAATCGTCATGGCCCTCATGATCAGACAGCAAGTCCCCAATGCGGCTGATGATCTCAGTATCGTCGATGCCTATCTTTCCCAGCGATACCGCAGCGTAACTGCGTATATACCAGATGTCGCTGTAAAGCAATGCACGTAACACGGGAATGGCGCGTGGTTTCAATGCCTGGCAGCGGGACAGTGCCTGAATCATCCAATAAGACAAATCGCCATGGGCGTCATTTTTTTCAAAGGAATTGCTCTGCGCGGCAATGTCACAAATTAACTCTTGCGCCTGTAATGGTAAGGGCAGGTGGTGACGGTAGAAAGTCTCAAGATAGTCGCTCTTTTGCTTGATACTTGCTGCTGCAAAATTGGCGATGGCATCCAGTATCCACGGGTATTCTTGTTGCATGTCTTGAAAGTGTGTTTTGTTGGAATGATTGTAGCGCGATTTTTCCAGAAAAACAGGGCACTTTTTCAGCCGCTACAGGGGAGCGTTCGCTGAGCAGTGAGTAGGGTACGCCGTGCGCACCGGATTTTGATGCCAATGATTGCAAAAATATCGGCGGGAAACGGTGCGCATGGCGCACCCTACTTTTCCAGCAAGAAATTCGACACGGTTTGGCTGCCAAGCTGAGCAGGTGCTTCGGTTTCATCCTTCAATGCCACCCCCGTCAGCCCACGCTTGCGCGCTTCAGTCAGCAGGTAATGCAATTTATACGCAGCGGTGTCGTAGCTGAGGCCATCCGGGCGTATGTTGGAGATGCAATTGCGGGCGGCATCCGTCAAACCGGGCTGAGGTGCCCAGCTCAGGTAGGCACCCATGCTGTCGGGCGAACTGAGGCCCGGTCTTTCGCCTATCAGTACAAGCACTGCACTTGCATTCAGCAAGGACGCTATTTCGTCTCCTATGGCGACCCTGGCCTGGGTGGCAATGATGATGGGGGACAGGCTCCAGTTGTCGGGCGCGAGCCTTGCCTGCAAGCTTGCCATGAAGGGCAGGGCGTTTTGTGCGACGGCGGGGGCAGACAAGCCATCTGCAATGACGATGGCGAGATCGCTAGCTGGTGACGATAAATGCCCCAGATGCTGACGCGTTTCTTCATTCAATTTGCGACCGAGATCTGGTCTTTGCAGATAAGTATTGCGGTCATGCGCTGCGCTGTTGACTTGGAGGCTTTCGTAGCCAGCAAGTTGCAAGGCTTGCGCCAATGCGTTGACATCAAGCGCCTGATGCACGGCATCGCGCGCACGCGCATGGGCGAGCTGGAAAGCCAGTTGCGCACTGGTGGGCACGCTGACACCGGCACGGCCCAGAGCGATGCGGGCCTGGGTGAACTGGCGCAGGGCTTGCCAGGGGTTTGCATGAACGGGCGGCTTGGGGGTTGTCATCGATGCTCAACCAAGTCGCAGCAAGGCAGTTTCAAAACCACGGGGCAGGGCATCATGCAGGTGCAACTGTTCATCGTGTTTGTATATCTCCATCTGCTTGAGCCATGCTTCAAATTCAGGTGCTGCCCGCAAGCCCAGTACGCGCCGCAGATACAGGGCATCGTGGAAGGAGGTACTCTGGTAATTGAGCATGATGTCGTCCGAACCTGGCACGCCCATGATGAAATTGCAGCCTGCGGTGGCGAGTGAAGTCAGCAAGATGTCCATGTCGTCCTGGTCAGCCTCGGCATGGTTGGTATAGCAGACATCGCAACCCATGGGTAGGCCCAGCAGCTTGGCGCAAAAATGATCTTCCAGGCCAGCACGTATGATTTGCTTGCCATCGTAGAGATATTCAGGCCCGATGAAACCGACCACAGAATTCACCAGCAGCGGTTGGAATTTGCGTGCCACTGCATAGGCCCGCGCCTCGCAGGTTTGCTGATCCATGCCATGATGCGCATTGGCTGAGAGGGCACTTCCCTGGCCGGTTTCAAAGTACATGACATTCTGGCCCACCGTTCCGCGCCCCAGTGACAGGGCGGCGTAGCGTGCTTCTGCCAGCAGAGCCAGGTTGATGCCAAAACCGCTGTTGGCTGCCTCGGTGCCCGCTATCGACTGGAACACCAGGTCCACTGGCGCACCGCGCTCTATGGCCGCCATGGTATTGGTCACATGCGTGAGTACGCAAGACTGGGTTGGTATCGCATATTGTTCTATGATGGCATCTAGCATGTGCAACAGCTTGATGACTTGCGGCACATTGTCACTGGCGGGGTTGATGCCTATCACGGCATCACCACTGCCATACAATAAGCCGTCGAGTATGCTGGCGGCGATGCCAGTGGTATCGTCAGTAGGGTGGTTAGGTTGCAGGCGCGTGGCGATGCGGTTTTCCAGGCCCAGGGTATTGCGGAAGGCTGTGACAACGCGGCATTTTTTTGCCACCAGTATCAAATCCTGCACGCGCATGAGCTTGCTGACGGTGGCGGCCATTTCTGGCGTGATGCCGGATGCCAGTGCCGTCAGCGTCGCAGTATCTGCCGCATCTGACAGCAACCAGTTACGAAAATCCCCCACACTCAGGTGGCTGATAGTGGCGAAGGCAGTGGCATCATGCTCATCGATGATGAGGCGTGTGACCTCATCGCTCTCATACGGTACCAGTGCTTCATTGAGGAAGGTTTTCAGTGGCAGTTCTGCCAGGCACATTTGCGCGACTACGCGCTCTTCCGCTGTACTTGCAGCAACACCTGCCAGCAAGTCGCCAGAACGCAATGGCGTGGCCTTGGCCAGCAAGTCCCTGAGGTCGCGGAACTGGTAAGTCCGCGTGCCGGCGAGGTGGGTAAATTGTGCTGCCTTCATGATCATCTTGCTGCGGTTTCCGTCGTCATGGGATTGCCTTCTTCTTCATCCTGCGTAGTCGCAACACGCTGGCCACTTGTCATCGCATGGTAAATATAAGCCAGCCCCATGAAGAGGCAAAAAATCCCGAATATCAACAGATTATAATAAATCATGGTTGCCATGCAGATGCAGGCACTGATCAGCGCAAAAGCTGGCGAGTAAGGATAAAACGGTGCGCGGAATGGCCGTGCTGTATGCGGCTCTGTACGGCGCAACTTGAACAGGCTCAGCATGCTGACGATATACATCAGCAGCGCACCAAATACACTCATGGTGAGTATATTCGCCGTCAGACTCTGGCCACCTATCTTGATCAGTTCATCGCTATAAATCGCGGCGATGCCGATGGCACCACCGGCCAGAATCGCGCGGTGCGGTGTCTTGAAACGCGGGTGTATCCTGGCAAAATAATGTGGCAGATAATTCTCGCGCGCCAGTGCAAAAATCTGTCTTGAATAACCAAGTATGATGCCGTGGAAAGAAGCGATCAGTCCAAACAGGCCCAGCCAGACCAGCATGTGCAGCCAGTTGCTGTTGTTGCCAACCACCAGCTTCATCGCTTGCGGCAGCGGGTCATTGATGTTCGCAAGCTTGGTCCAGTCACCCACGCCGCCGGCAAACACCATGACGCCTATCGCCAGTGCCACTAGGGTAACGATGCCGCCTATGTAAGCGATGGGGATGGAGCGTTGCGGGTTGCGCGATTCTTCCGCCGCCATCGCGACGCCCTCTATCGCCAGAAAAAACCAGATCGCAAAGGGGATGGCCGCAAACATGCCGGGTAGTGAGGCTGCAGTGAAATGATCTTGCCCGGCCCAGCCACCCTTGGTGAAGTTGCTCATGCTAAAACCAGGCGACACCACACCCATGAAGACCAGTAATTCAGATATCGCCAGCAGCGTGACGGCCAGCTCAAAATTGGCGGCGATTTGTATGCCTATGATATTCAGTGCCATGAAGACGATATACGCCCCCACCGCCGCCGTTTTGGGATTGATTTCAGGAAATTGTACGTTCAGGTAAGCGCCTATGGCCAGAGCAATGGCCGGTGGCGCAAATACAAATTCGATGAGGGTCGCCGCCCCGGCAAAGAATCCACCGAGTGGGCCAAAAGCTCGCTTGCTATACGCAAACGGCCCGCCCGCATGCGGGATGGCCGTGGTCAGTTCAGTGAAGCTGAAGATAAAGCTGGTGTACATCGCCGCAATGAACAGCGCCGTAACCGTGAAACCCAGTGTACCGGCAGAAGCCCAGCCATAACTCCAGCCAAAATACTCGCCAGAAATAACCAACCCCACCGCAATGCCCCACAATTGCAGGCTGCCCAGCGTAGGTTTCAACTGCGCGGTCGCGCTTGAGCTTGCCTGATCGGGTGTCATGGATAGCCTCACTGTGGGGGTAGGGGTTATTGAAGTATCCATGATTTGGGGGCTGATCACAAGTGCATGATTGAGGTTGGAGGATTTCGTAGGTTGGGCCGGGCCTCGCTAGGCTACGCTTTACCAGCCCAACACTGGGCGCTTAAATAACGTATACGTTTGTTGAAGCCGAGTGTTGGGCTGATACCCCGTAGCCCAACCTACGAAAATTTCCCAACCTACAGGAAATCCAACCTACGGTTAGCTCTTCTTCCGCCGCTCATAAATCGTCTCAATCAAACCCATCAGCCAGCACATGGGGCAGCCGCGCATCAACAAAAATGCAGCTATGAGTGCCAGGCCTGACCAGATCATACCTAAGGGTTCAAGCAAGAAAGCGGCGATCACCAGGGTCAGCGCACCAATACCGCGCAACAAATGCACTGTGATTGACGTGCTACAAAACATGATTGCCTCCGTCACGCTCGGCAACTCCGGCAACCCCTACCACTTCCGGCGCACCATCCTTGAGCCAGTAACCACTATTCAGCAACTGTTCACGCACTTGTGCACGGGCGCGATGCAAACGGCTTTTGACAGCTTCCAGGCTCAGGCCCAGTTGGGCGGCAACTTCTGGCGCGGTCAGCTCATGTACATCGCGCAGTATCAATACTTCGCGATAGGGTGGTGACAATCTCTCCAAGGCCCGCACCAGGTCCAGCCGCAGGTCAGTTGGTACCATATTGGCCATGGGCATATCGCTTTCGCTGAGTTCGTCCAGTGCATCATGGTATTTCTTGATGCGCAGCAGGCGAAAACATTCACGTTCGACGATACGAAACATCCAGGTGGCAAAGGTCGCCACACAACGCAGCGCGCCGACTTTGCGGTACAGCGACCACAAGGCCATCTGCACCGCGTCTTCAGCATCTTCGGCATTTGAGCAGGTGCGGCGGGCGAAACGTTTCAGGTCGGGCTGGCAGACTGTCAGCAGCTCGGCAATGGCGGCACCATCGCCTTGACGGGCGGCTTCCAGTAATTGGGTGCGGGACAGGCTCATCTCAGTTATCCAGATATTTGCGTCCCACCATGGCGCAGGCGGGGCAAAAGCCGACAAAGGCGGTCATGAGCATGGTAACAGCGCTGGCGATGACGACCCAGTTCGGCATGCCGCCAACTTTACCACTGTATGCCAGCCAGAACAGCAACAGGCCGCTGATGATGCGCAGGGCGCGTTCCCAATGGGGCAGATTGCGTTTGAAATGAAACATGGTGAACCCCTCTTTGTAATGAATGACACTGACCAAGAGTGTTCAGACGCTTAAAAGGATTCAGGTTTTTTCAAAATAGTTTGAAAATCAATTCAAACCCAAAATATCGCCCACTGCCTGTTGCAATTCTTCTACCAGTTCCGCATCCATGTATTTGTATTCGTCAGGAATATCCAGCACATGCACAGGCTTGTGGCCTATCAGGTTGCGGTAGCTGGCCATCAGGCGTGACTTGTGTTTTTCTTCCATGACAAAGATCACTTCTGCCCATTCTATGTCAGCAGCAGAGACAGGGTGGCGGGCATTCGGGCTGGTGCCGCCAGAGCGGGCGCGCACCATGGGGTGCTTGCGCCAGACTTGCTCGGCAGTCGGGCTGCGCCACTGGTTGCGGCTGCAGACGAAGAGGGCGTTGATGGGGGTGTCCGGCATATTGCTTATGGGATAAATTTATATGGAATGGAGGTTATGAATGGGGTTGTACCAGCGACATCATGCCAGATACTTGCTACTTTGTTTCAAAGGTGTATGGATGTTCGCTGTTGGAGGCATCTCTGGTCGCGTATCAGATGTCTCTGCGTGGAGGGCGTTGAAAATTGATCGTGTCTTCATAGGTTGCGAAGCAGCATTTGCTACCATACTCGCTAAATGAAAATGCTGCGATTTTGTCTAAGTCCAAAGGAAAATTCTTGGGTAATGGATGTGGTTCGACTGATTTGAAGAGATGGTCTTTCTGGAGATAGTCAACTTGCCTGACAGCGTATTCGGTGTCGTCTTCAGTAATTTCGCGAGGAGCATAAATTTTCTGAATACGAACTTTTCCATCATTAAATTCAATTTCAGCGACATATACCAGGAGGCCGGTCCAACTACGGCAGAAATAGATTTTTGATTCGTAAAGATAAATATCCCATTTTTCTTCCATCGCCTGGGATTTAAATAAAGCACCATCGGCAATTTCTCCGGCATACGTGTACTCAAGCAAGCATGGAATTGAGATGCAATTGTCGGGAAAGAGTCCTATCAGCCTTTCACCAAAATCGCCCCTCAGTTTGAAGTAGGATTCCACGTTTTCCTGAGTTGTAGTTGATCTTAGTGATTGCGTGTATGCAAAGCAGTCGCAGCCTGGAATGCCAAATGGATTTTTCGGGTCTGCAGCATCCATCCATCGAGGTGAGAAAGATGCGCTATCCTGCTCTTGAGAGCTCAGGCCCGTAGCGCCAGCATTAGTTTCTTTTTTAGACAGCGCAATGTTTTTCTTCCACAGTTTGGATAAAATTTTTTCAAACATGGTTCAACTTGTACCTGATGTTGGTCAGTCGAGAATTATATGCTTAAAATTTAGGAAGACCTGTGGCAATTTTCCTTTCGCACTCGCATTCATCGGTCGTGCCTGGAAATATTCAATTTCGGTATTCCGTCATTAAAAAGAGAAAGGGAAGGTGACACGTTATCACCGCTCGGATACACTATGCGGCGCATCGCATTGCGCCGTAACCAGAGCGTTTGCCGAAATAAATATAACATCAGGATAATTATGGGAACCATGGGCCACTATTCGACATCAAGACTGAATACAGGGATAGCAAGAAAGTGTCGAAAATTGAAGCAGTAACACTCACGCATCCAGGTGCAAAGACCTGGGACGAAATTGGACTGGACAGCCACATCAAGCGGCTTGGCGTTTGCCTCGTGATTTATTTGCTTACCCTGGGCATTTTTTGGTATGCAGTAGTAACTGGTGGACCAGAAAATCTGCAACTTCGCTTGCTTTTCATGTTCTTTGCCGCTTGTAATTTTATTTTTCTGACGGTGACGGCTTACAAGATTCAGGTTGGTCTTAAGGAGAATGGTTTTCAGAAGCATGGTGGGTGGCATGTAGTAGTAGGTAGCCTGTTCCTTAATCCGTTTTTTATAGGTTGGTATATTTCGCTGTCTGTCCTGATAAAAGCACTTTTGACACGCAGACGTGTCAAGATGGCAGAACGGTGATGCGCTTGCATTTATTGTGGGTAAGCTCTGGTGCTGCTTTGAGAGCAAACACGTTATTGCCGGGCTCAATGCTGTTTGCTAACCGAAAATACATTCATCACAATAACGCCAGCAATGATCAGTGCCATCCCTAAAAAGGCTGGCATATCCAGCTTTTGCCCAAACATGAACCAGCCCACGGCGGTAATCAGCACGATGCCCACACCTGACCAGACTGCATAAGCAATGCCGACCGGGATCACCTTCAAGGTCAGCGACAAGAAGTAAAAAGCCAGAGCATATCCCGCAACCACCAGCACCGAAGGCGCAAGCCGAGAGAAACCTTCGCTGGATTTGAGCGCGGATGTGGCGATGGTTTCTGAAAAGATGGCGATAGCCAGGAAGAGCCAGTTTTTCATGATAAGTGTCCTTGGTGAGAGGGCATTATGCATGTTGATGGGCGGGCTGAACAGTCTTGTCAGATCAGGAAATGTCTGAGCAAATCGGGTTTTCGCAGGAGGCACCATGAACACCATGTTCTTGTATGATGGATGCAAATGTTTTGAAAGGCGATGCACGTGGCGCAGCCTGCTTGTCGCGATGGGGTCACATGCTGAGACATGTTAATGTCTTTTCTCTGTGCCCACTCTGTGTCTCTGTGGTGAGATTTTTGGCTTTGATTTCAATGCCACAAATCGCCATATCCAGTAGGGTGCGTTGTAACGTACCATGCCGGGCACTATTTTCCTGATCAACGCTCGATACTATACTCTATCGTCACCACCACCCGCGCCACCTTGTCTATCGTGGTCTTGTCGTAAGTGCCGCCGTATTCATCCGAACTGACTTCTGTCCCTACGGGTAAAATATAGAATGCCCCCTGTGAAGCAGAACGCATGCTGCCGACCTTGACTGCGCCATATTTGGCAAATTCAGTGGCGCGCTTGTTGGCGTTTTCGGTGGCTGCACCGATCAGTGACATCTTGATGTCTTCCAGGTTCGATACCAAGAATTGCGGTGCGCTGTGGAACACTGGTTGGCCATCTGCCTCCAGTTGCAGGGCGGCGCGGCTGACGTTGGTGACCTTGGTCAAATCCTTGGATGTGACCAGTATGCTTTGCGTGGCCTTGTAGCCACGCTGCACCTGGCGGCTGCGGCCTTCTGGCAGTTCTTCGACGACCATGTTTGCTTCTACCGCTTCTTCTGATTCTTTCAAGGCAGTTTTTTCAAAGCCTTGTTTGCCCAGGAATTCATCCAGCACCGGGCGCGTCTTGCGCAACTTGACCAGCGCTTCAGCAAAGCTGGGGGCGACTACGGCGACGCCTATGCGCCATTCTGCATAATTGGCTTGCACGGCTTTTTCTGCCAGACCCTTGACCGAGATACTCTGTTTGCCTGCGCCTATATGCTTGGCCTGCACACCAAAAATAAAGGCGGCGGCCGACATGCCCAGGGCCAGCAAAACGCCAAGTATGACCAGGGCGCGCGATAAGTCTTTGTTCATTGTATTCTCCGGAGGTAACTGGGTATTGAGTATTATTGAATATTGAATGTGGGCAGGTTAATGGTGCATTGCAAAAGCACTGTTTTAACATACTCCAACAAAGCGTTTATTTTCCCTATACACTTTGCACTTTGTTGCAAAATATAATAAATGCCATGCAAAGAAAATGGTCTGCTCTGGAAAGCCTGCTTGCCTGGTGCAAGACTTTCGCACCAGCTCAAATCGGCACCGACAATCGCGAACGCCTGCGTGCCTGTGCTGGCATGTTGGCGGGCTTGTTCCTGACAGGTCTGGCTACCGGGGCCATGCTGGGCTCTTATGCTGCCATCCCCATGATCCCCATGCTGTTGGCACCGATAGGGGCATCCGCAGTCTTGCTGTTTGGTGTACCTGCCAGCCCGCTGGCGCAGCCATGGTCGATAGTCGGCGGTAATATGCTGTCGGCACTGGTGGGCGTGCTGTGCGTGCATTTGCTGGGGCCATCGATGGCAACGGCAGCACTGGCAACTGCGCTGGCAGTGGCAGCCATGTTCTTGCTGCGCTGCCTGCATCCACCCGGTGGTGCGGTGGCATTGACTGCGGTACTGGGTGGGCCGGCCATACTGGGTCTCGGTTATCAGTTTGTGTTAATACCGACCGGCATCAACTCCATCTTGCTGATGCTGTTTGCACTGGCTTATAACAATGCCACTGGCCGCCGTTATCCACATGCTGCCCAGCCTGATCATTCCAGCAAGCATGGCACGGGCGATGTGCGCCCCATAGACCGGCTGGGTTTTCAATCGCGTGATCTGGATGAAGTGCTGCAAAAATATAATCAGGTACTCGATATCAGCCGCGATGATCTTGAATCCCTGTTCTTGCAAACCGAGATGCATGCTTACCGCCGCCGCTTTGGTGAAATCTCTTGCGCCGACATCATGTCCAGAGATGTCATCACCGCAGAATATGGCACTACCCTGGAAGAGGCCTGGACGCTGCTGCGCCAGCACAGGATCAAGGCCTTGCCCGTCATCGACAAGGCGCGCCGCGTCATAGGCATAGTCACGCTGGTTGATTTCATGAAGAACGCCAACCTGGATGTCTATGAAAAGTTTGATGAAAAACTGCGCCAGATGCTGCGCCGCACTCGTCTCATGCACTCCACCAAGCCAGAAGTCGTCGGTCAGATCATGAGTCACCCGGTGCGTACCGCCCGCCATGATATGCACATCGTTGAGCTGGTGCCGTTACTGTCCGACCAGGGTTTGCATCACATCCCTATCATCAATGATGAACGCCGTTTGATAGGCATGCTGACGCAGTCTGATCTGGTGGCGGCTTTGTATAGGGGGAAGCTGGCGGATACAGAAGGGGAGGGCATTGTAAATCGTGGTGATTCTGACTAGCATGGTTGTTTATCATTGCCGGGAAAATACCGCCTGATGCTTATTTGTGTTGGTGCGCGTAACGCATGTTGCTGTGTGCTAAATTTTGTAGGGCGCGCTGCGCGCACCGATAGCGATCACCATAAAACTGCATGTGATGAAGGAAACAGACCTTATGAGTACAGAAAGAATCAACAAACTACTGCAAGACATACGCATGCTGAATGAAGACCGCTATGCGCTGGTGCAAAGCTTGCGGGAACTGGTCTTGAAACTCGATGATAGCGTGACCGAAGAAGTGAAATACGGCGGCCTGCTGTTTTCAGCTGCCAGGCCATTCTGCGGAATTTTCTCTTACACTAAGCATGTGACCCTGGAGTTTGGTCAGGGTGCATCCTTGCCAGATAAGTATAAGAAGCTGGAAGGTGAGGGTAAGTACCGGCGTCACATCAAGCTGACTTCTGAACAGGATATCAGCGACAAGCATGTTCACGCTTATCTGGTGCTGGCATTGAAGGCGGCAAGTGAGTAGGCCAGCTGGCTGAAGCGGAGTCAGATGCCAGGGGCGCGCTATAACGCAGCGCATGTGCGTGTGGTGTACGGCGCAAATATTTTTCCGGGATGTGAGGCCCCTGCCTTCAAGATGTGGCTGCAAGCATCTCCTTAAAGCAGGTATTTGCATGCGGACATCCGTACGGCGTGTAGTTACATATCTTGCGCACCCTACGGAGTGCCGTATGCGTTGTTGAAAACTACGTGACAGCAGATTCTTTAAATAGCCTCAAACCCTTGCGTAGGGTCTTGCGTATAATTTTTAACTGGCCTTTCGTCCAGACTGGCAGATATTCTTTATTGAGGGGTGTCAACGCAGGTAAATTACTTCCCCATACCAACTTGAGATAAATACGATTGCTTAATCTCTGGTTACGGTCGAACCGTTGGTTGCAAGAGCGGGCTACATCGTCAAACAAGTTCCATGCATTCAACATATTTTGACAGGCCGCCGGTGTCGCTATTGCGCCAGGTAAATCTGCGGTCATTGCATCAAGGTCAAACAACGCGGGTTCATTGACTTGCAGGTTCAATCCATGCTGATGGGCATAATTCTCAATCCCTGCAATGGTTTTAAAGTGCAGCGCTCTTTTAAAGATGTCAGTGGCGACGTGATTTTTTGGTGAGTCATGCCACAGCAGGTAAGCATCTTTGCCTGCAAGGCGATACCAGCAAGGATAATAAATATGATTCATTTGAACTAATCGAAATAAGTGTGTTGTCACCACGCGCTATTAATGAGCAGGGGCCGCAACTTACTCATCCCCACGTAGTACTACGGCAATGATACTCAGCCAATATTTAGGTGCCACGCGCGCAAACCCAATTATTGGCCCTCACCGCGCTTCACCCAATCGCTATGCAACAATCCATAAATCGCTGAATCGGACACTGCGCCTTCGATGATCCAGCGTTCGCGCAGATAACCCTCACGGATGAAGCCAAGTCTCTCCAGCGAGCGCGCAGAGTTGATATTGTCGGGGTGGATGTCGGCGTCGATGCGGTTGAGATTTAATTCACTGAAGCCGTAATTGAGCAGGGTGACCAGGGCTTCGTGCATATAGCCATGGCCCCAGAAGGTGGCGTCCATGTCGTAGCCGATTTCGGCACGGCGGCAGCCTTCGTCAAAGTGGAACAGGATGCAGCTGCCTATAAATTGCTGGTCTGATTTGCGTATCATGGCCAGACGTAACAGGTCGCCTTTGGCCATGGCGGCCTGGTCACGCTCTACCATTCCAGTTGCCTGGGCAATGTCTGTCCAGGGTGCGGTGGTCATGTAGCGCATCACGTCTGGTTTGGAACGCATGCGCAGGATGGCGGCAGCATCGTCCATGCATAATGGACGCAGGTGCAGGCGTGGGGTGTCGAGGGTGACTTGGTTAAAGGCAGGCATGATAAGGGGCTCCTTTGTGGAAAGTAGGAAGATTATAACCGTGTATGGATGGACTGCACTTCAGGAAAGTCTGTGTACAATAACTGCTCACCTACACCACCAGAACATCATGAAAACCTATCACGGCAGTTGCCATTGCAAAGCCATACGTTTTGAAGCGGACATCGATCTGGCAGACGGCACCATGCGCTGCAACTGCAGTTTTTGTCTGAAGATACGCTGCTGGGCAACAGTGGTGAAACCAGAATTTTTTCGCTTGCTGGCGGGTGAATCTGATCTGAGCGAATATCAATTCGGTGCCAAAAATGAGCGGCATTTCTTTTGCAGGCATTGTGGTGTGCGCCCATTCGGCATTGCCCATTCACCCCTGCGCGGTAAATTCTATGGTGTCAGTGTCAGCTGTTTTGATGACATCACGATTGCAGAACTGTCGAATACGCCGGTTACCTATGTAGACGGCATCAATGATAATTGGGACACGCCGCCTGAAGTAATCACTTATCTTTAAGGTTTTGCAGTCGCACTTTTGCCAACACGGCCATGTCTGCGATCTGTTCTTCATAATGCAGATGCTGTTTGAGGTAAGTCATCAGCCGCCCCATATCTTTGCCTGAGCAGGCTGCAGTATGACACAGCCCCTGTTCCAACAGCGCTTGCAGGGCAGTTGCTGTGAGCGGTAACTGTATGGGGACGACGAAGCGAAATGCCAGCGGCTGTGCCTGCCCTTCCAGCTGTATGCTGCCTTCAACTTCCAGCGGTATTTGCATGGCATGCTCGCTGCCAAAATGCAGGGTAGTCACATCAACGGGATGATGCCTGCCATGCAGGTACATAGACCCGTCAATATAACCCTCGGCCGGGTTGACTGGAAATGCAAAACTGCGTCCAGCCAGTTTGCGCGGGTTAGCACCCAGGCCGGGGATGTGATCCAGCCTGATGCTGGTGTGCTGTTCTTCATCAGCGATGAAGACGCTAACTCGGATATGGATGGCCGCCAGATCATCCGGCCCACGCTGGACGAAATACAGGGCATCATGCACTTGAAAATCGCTGGAAGAAAGCTGCTTCAACTCAATCACCATCTCACGCCACCAGGACCGCTGCCGTCATTTCTGAAGCCAGCATCCAGCCCATGGCGGTGTACAGAGCACGGCCTTCGTCTGTGGCGACCAGCACGCCGATGCTGGCGTCTTTGCTGCAAGCATGGTTAGCCAGGCTTTGCATGATGGCGTTACCCAGGCCACGGCGACGGTGTGCCGGTTCGGTGACGATCTGGTCAAACACGGCATAGTGTTTGAAGACGGCCATGCGACCGGTGGCTGCATGGTGGCCTTCCCAACTGCATGCGCGGGCGGTGACAGCGTCGCCGTCGAGCGTCAGGTTGATGTTATAGGCATCGGGCATGGCGACCTCTGTGAGGGCGATGGGCTTTGTCATCAGGTATTCAACGGGCTTGATTGTCCAGCGTGCGGGCAGCATGGGAGCGACGCTGTGGTGGGGCGCGCATACCTTGAGCCAGGTATCGGGTGTGTCCAGCTCTTGCGCGAGTTTTTGCACGGCAGTCAGCACATGGCCTTGCAAGACATAGCGCTCCAGATGGCCGGGCAGGCCCACCTGTATGCGATAGCCAAAATCGGCCAGCGGTATGGGGGCGTCCGTGCCACGTGAAATTGTCCAGCCATGCGCCCAAGCACTGAGTAGCTGGTCAGTCTTGTCGGCGCTGCCTGCGGTGTCGCTGATGAATGTAGGGTTGTGCATGTTCGCCTCTGTTTGAATCAAATTAATTATATATTCAAAAAAGCAACTCTACTGCATTATGTTGCTTTTAAGTAAATATATCAAGAGACTTGGGAAAGAGTTAATTTAAGTTGGTTTTTGCAAGCCTGCCAGACTTGCCTGTTTCGTCTCTTTGCTGAGATTGTCTGGCTGTAGCAGATCGCTTTGTCATAGGTAAAATCCGGTTGTACCCTTGTTTTTCCGCATCCCTGCAATTAGTGATGGGTAATGGCAAAGGTGGATGGCATTGTTACAGACATACTGGCATCGCTATCTATCATTTGCCCGATTTTTATCCTTTTTTGCTTGATCTGATACAGGCTTGTGCAAGTTCGATCATTGCCCGTATCACGCATGCGCCTGGCCCTGCGAGTGTTCTATTGCCCTATTGTCCTATTGTCCTAAACACGCATCCCGGTCCAGATCACTGCCTCGGTTGCACCAGACACCAAGGTTTGCAAGGACTTGCTACACAAACTCAATTTATCCAGATGCGCGGCAGACTGATCATGATGCAATTGCTCTTCTGCGACGATAGCAGCAATGACCTTTAATGCTGCATCATCTACGTCAGCCAGCGCAGCAAGCTGCGTCTGCAGGTGCTGCAAGACGACACGTTCTACCGCCACCGTGGTTGCCGCAATGGCATGGCGGCCAAACAGGCCAGTGACAAGCCCAAGTACAAAGCCACCCGCCGCGCATAAAAAAGCACTGCGGCATGGCCGGCATGCCCGGCGTTGCAATTCTGCAGCGAACAGGGCGCGGTGTTTTTCTTCATGTGCTTTGAACTCGCGCAATTCAGCCAGCATGGCAGGGGCTGTGAAACGGGCTATCAGGATTTGCCCTGTATAGATATGTACCGCACCGTGTTCACCGGCATGATTGACTTTCAATATGCGGTTTGTGTTTGCATGAGTCATCTTGGCAGCAGGGCGGGTGAGGCTCTTTTTGATAGGCTGCAGTTTGCTATTGTTCATGGTGGCTCACCTAAGATTGCGCTTCATTGAAGCGCATTACGCTCATATTAGCCCAAGTCGTCCTCATCCGCTTCCACCAGCCGCGTCAACAGTTTCAGCAATTGCTTTTGCTCGCTTGCACTGAGGACGGCGAATTTGTCGCTCAAGACCTGGGTAGCGATGGCATTCGCAGCGGCGAGTATGCGTTCACCTTGCTTGTTGAGGAAATGCTCGATACGCCGCCCTTCGCCTGCACGGCGTTCTATCAGGCCCTGTGCTACCAGGCGGTTGGCCAGCGTGCCAAAAGCCTGGTCAGTCTGGAAAGTGGCAACAGCCAGGTCATGTGATGATGCGCCTGGCGTGCTGCCTATGGCGCGCAAGGCGTCCCATTGGGCCAGTGTCGTGCCGGCAGTTGCAAGGGCAGTTTCCAGCGCGCGGTGCTGGCGGTATTGGGCTTGCTTGACGGCCCTGCCCAGTTGTTGGATGTGATTTAGCATGAGGCGAGTCTAGCATAAAGTCTAAATAGGCTGATATAACCAGATTTATATCAACATATTTATATAAATATACGTATATAATGCAACGTCAGTCATCCGATATTTTTCCTGCTTTCACATTTTTGGAGAAGCCACCATGTCATACGCGCCTGAAACCCATATTGCAGACCTGCGCCCCAACTTGTCCATCCGTTATGAACAGGCAGGCCAGGGGCGGCCTGTGTTGATCTTGCACGGCGGTGGCGGCACGGCTACCGTGGCTGGCATTGCCCGTCATCTGTCGGCCAACGCATTCACCGTCTTGCCCACCCACCCCGGCTGGAATGGCACAACCAGGCCGGATGATGTACAAAACGTCGCCGATTTGGCCAAAGCTTATCTGGCCTTGCTGACCAATCTTGATTTGCGCGATGTGATCGTCATAGGCTCATCAATAGGTGGCTGGATCGCCTCGGAAATGGCTCTGCATGATGCAGATAAACGCATCAGCAGTTTGATACTGGTGAATGCAGTTGGCATCCATGTTGAAGGTGAACCTATTGCTGATCCCTTTGTACTTGGCCCGCGCGGCCTGGCTGAACATGCATTCCATGAACCAGACAAATTCTTTATCGACCCCGCCAGCTTGCCCGCTGAACAGCAAGCCATGCAGCGCGCCAATATGGCGACCATGCGCATTATCGCCGGTGCACCCTTCATGCATGACCCGCAATTGCGTGAGCGACTCAGGCAGCTTACTCTTCCGGTATTAGTCGTATGGGGCACGAGTGACAGGGTTGTGACAACAGCGTATGGACAAGCCTATGCAGACGCCTTTGCCAATGCCCGCTTCGTACCCGTGCCGCTGGCGGGCCATTTGCCGCATCTGGAGCAGCCGGTAAAAACCTTTGCCATCATGGATGAATTCATGCAGACCAGGAATGCATGAACTTCATTGCATGAACCTTGTCGACTCCGCTACCCATCATCAGCAGATGCCAGTGACCTGGCATAAAAGTCCCTGTTTCATCCCCAGCAAGGGAAACTGGAACAGGCTCAGTTGTCCGGGGATGATGTTGGTTGTCATTGCTTGTGCCAGCCTCAAACCCTGGTCGCCACTCGCCAGCAGTATCATGCCATCACCAGTCACTGGCGCAACGATGACAAAGGCGCGGTAACCATAGTTGTTGCCCCAGTGCCAGAGCAGTGGCGCATGTTCTGCGGTAGTAGTATGACTGAGCGCCCAGCCCAGGCCCCACTCAATCTTGCCATGCTGGTTTGCCATGAGAGGTGCATCGAGGATTTGTTTCTGTAAGGAGGCATCCTTCAACACCGTCTGTACAAAGCGTGCATAGTCGCTGATGCTGGTATGCAGGCTGGCGGGGGCGACAGCCTTGCGCGGCGGGCGCAAGGGCAGGGTCTTGCCCTGTATGCTGCCAGCGATGAGCAGGTCTTGCCATTCCTTCGGTGGTGCATAGCTGCTGTGCTGCATGCCCAATGGCGTAAACACTTGTTGCTGCATCCAGGCTTCCAGCCCCATGCCGGTGATGGATTCGACCACAGCTTGTAGCAACATATAGCCTTCACCAGAATATTGCCAGCGCGTGCCAGGCTCGGATTGAAATTCCAGCTTGCCGCTAGACCAGTTATGCAAACCTGCCATGTGTTGCAAGACCATGCGTGCAGTGATTTTTTGCAAGCGCGGGTCGGTGACCAGTTCTTGCGGGCTATTGATATCGCCTTGCCGCAATGCATGTTGATAACCCTGCGGCAGATACTGCATCAGCGGCTCATCCAGCGCCAGCTTGCCTTGCGCAGCCAGACCCAGTACCGCATACGCAAACACAGGTTTACCCAGGGATGCCGCCTGGAAGATACTGTTTGCATCAGGCATGACCGCATCTGCACAGGCTTTGGCAAACTGCGGCTCCTGTATCTGTTGATTGCGGATATATATTAGCGCTGCCGTGCAGACCTGGTGTTTGCTGGCGAGTTGCTGTAGTTGTGCAGACAGATCTGCTGGCGTGCTCGCCGCCTGTGAAGCCGCTGCGGCTAACAAGCTGCCTGCCGTCAAAAGAGTGATGAGGATTTTATTCTTCATGTGGATACAAGGCAGTCAGCCCAGGCTTCGTCAAGGGAATGGGTGATAAAATTATACAAGATCTGTGATGCTGCTTCAGATAGTATGCGGTTCATTATTTCGATGATGCCTTGAGTCGTTGCGCCAGCATTTCGCCATAACGTTCGGAAATTTTATTCATTTCTGGTGCAGTACGCTTATACATAAATTCCAGGCTTTCGGCTTTGATCTTTGCGCCTACTGTTTGATGTTTTCGCCCTAGCGCGGAGTTATTAAACTCGTGCATCTGCTTCATTTCCTGTGGTGTGAATTTGCTCTCATAACGACGCCAAAGTACTGCCTTGCTCTCGCCAGTGGCGGCGTTTTCAATGTCAATCTCGCGGGCAAATACAGCTCCTTTTTTGTAGCCTACGCTGCCATAGTAAGTAGTGAACTCGCGAATTTCCTTGGCAGTGTAATATTTTGGATACACTTCTTCACTCATGTCGGTGATAAGGCTTTTGATATCCAGGCCACGTTGAAATACGCTTACATCATCGGCGATTTTTGGTGCCATCTCCTGGATGAATTTTTCCCCTGCGGCGCGTTCCGCCTGAGATAAAGAACTCTTCTCATTCAACTCCCTTGTAGCGCCTTTGATGACTTGTTGTACGGTGATTTTTGCTATGCTATCAATGATGGCGGGCCAGGTCTTTTCCAGGTTCTGGACCGCCACAAAATCCCGCAAGGCCAGTTTCATCTCCGGTGCCAGCGGCTCGGCCCGGGACAGAGAAGGTGAAAGAAAAATAAAAATGATCGCCAGATTTTTTAAGTAAGTTTTCAATGAATAATTCCAGGCAGAGGTTATAGAACGAAATTTCAGTCAGATCGCAGATGTGACAATAGAGAGATAGATATAAATCTGAACATAGCTGCTTTCATGCTCAAGCATCAATGATAAGTAATAGCGAGCTTGCGTTTCAAAAAAATCACATTACCAAACTTGAATATGAACTATGACAGCAAAACTTGATATCTACTTTTTTATTCCATAAGAGTAGCACCAAATGTTGGGCTGCTCTGGAATCTTTCCGATAAATATGATCTTGAGCATGAAGTTAGTGGAGAGTGCTACTGCCCCAAGCTAAGCGAGGATAGCCACAGTTTTGAGTTCGAAACCAGAGACGATGGCATCTTCATCAGGGTGGCATTGGCCGCACCTTGATTCTCAGCTAAATAAATACCCGAGCCATAGAAAGCTCTGCATAAGCTTAACTGACAGTATAACTAAGCGCATCAAGAAAAAGACTACTTATCTACTCATCAATCTTGATATTTCCGCCTGTTTCTAATGACAAAAGAACGACACCTCCCATGATATCCAGCGAGACGACATCGTTCTCTATACTGTAGTGCCAGGGCGGTTCGACGAAGTGAGTCCATTTTCTTTTTCCGTCCAGGCTCCAGGCAGAAAGCTCAAGTTCTGCACACATTAATACAGTATTTCCGTATCTTGACCAGTACCAAAACCCGGCTTCCGCACTTTCTTTGGCGATGAGTTCGATCGGTGCCATTGAATAGGTATAGGCATCCTCGCCAATCCCGATAAAAACAGTGGCGGTCTCTGGAATGATCAATACTCCAGGGTGACATCCGTGCAAGGGGCCTGGGAAATACCAGCCTTCAAATAACAAATCTGCGCCATGTCCACAATCTGTCACGCCGATGGCGATGTATGCTTGACCGTCCCTATTTTGATCGCCGTCGATGTGCTTGTGGGCAACAAAGTTACCTCTGGCAAGTTCGCGAGTAATTTCGTCTGGGTCAGTGGTGATGCTGACGGTGTATTTGTCGACAGTGGAATAAAACATGGACGTTCAGTACAAGAGGGTGAATAGATAGTAAGGTAACAGGAGGATTGCGTCTGCGCAAACTCATTTGATCGTCAATGGATGCCCTTGATCAGGTTTCATGTTGCTGAGCGCCAGGCCATTGAAAAACTCAGACCTTGTGCCTCCACACGCAAATCCTGCAAATGGATGCTTTATTTCCTCAATCTGTCGCATTGCCCTCCATTCATTGACGGTTTCTTTCAAAATAGCCAGACCGAATCAAATCGGGTTTCTGGTCTACCTTTGAAAGAGCCGTGCTCATGAGTCACTTTTTTCCTGAGATTAATATCCATATTGTTGCGGGAGCTATAGGTTTGCCGTTCGGGCTCATACCCATGTTTAGCGTGAAGGGTGGCAAGGTGCATCGGCAGTTTGGC
Source organism: Pseudomonadota bacterium (assembly GCA_040390835.1). Lineage (GTDB taxonomy): Bacteria > Pseudomonadota > Gammaproteobacteria > Burkholderiales > Burkholderiaceae_D > Undibacterium. Next base: position 19,208 of record JAZJXP010000014.1, on the reverse strand, counting down.
AAGATATTTGCCATGTTTGCGCTTGTCGTGTTGGTCACGTCGGTGATATCCATCATTCTGCGAGACAAGCCTACCGTTGCCATGCTGAGTCGCCTTAGCTTGATGACCAGCTACATGCTTTTCAGCGCTTATCGCGCCTTGAAAATCGCAAGATCTGGTCCGAATTTCGTGGACGCCGCTATTGCAATTACCGCTTTGCTGGGTGCAGGCGTACTCAGTACTTATATGTTACCGCGGTCCAGTGTGCCTTTGGCGGTGGCGAACGCCACATTGATCGGGCTGGTTGTGGTTGTCTTGTATGATCTGTCGCGGTTCTACTGGACCGCCCGCTGGATAGCCCGCGCTGCATATATAGACCACGGCGTTAAAATGCTGGCGGTCTTCTTTGGTATGCTATCGGCAGGAGCAGGGAATCTATTTAATCAGTGGCAGCCCTGGAGCAGCATCTTGCCGAATGTGTTGGGTGTGATAGTCATGATGATGTTTGGCTTATTTTATTTTAAGAAAGCACGCATGCACCAGAACGCATTTCATCCAGAGTGAGATGAGTTCTGATTACTTAGTCATCCACCCAAGACTTTTGCCACTGACATTATGGATGTAGAGTCGGTTCGCAGTTTCTGTCACGCCTGTGACGGTGGGTGAATCACCACTGGGGTCTTGCAGGTCGGCGACGATCTTGCCGTCTTCGGTAAAAGCAATCACGTGGCCATAGGGCGCGGGTAATTTCCACAGCATGCGCGGGATGCGCAGGGCGATGCTGCGCAGGTAGGGGCGTTGTGCAGTTTGATCCAGGAAGTTGCGTTGCCCGGCAAGGCCCAGCCATATTTTTCCGTCTTGTCCGCGCATGAGGTTGTCGGGGTAGCCGGGCAGGTTGTCGAACAAGATGGTGGCTTGTGGCGATGTCACCGATACATCCAGCCGTTCGGCTGCAATGGCAATCTTCCATACCCTGAATTTACCGCTTTCACTGACGAACAGGCTGGCTTCGTCACTACCAAGTGCAATGCCATTGGAAAAACTCAGGCCCTGTGCGACCACACGCACCGCCTTGTTTGCCGGATCGTATTCCAGTACGCGCCCGGTGGATGATTGTTCAAAGATATCCAGCATGGCTGCCTCGGTCGTGCTACCCCATTGCGTGGGGGTGAAGCGGGTGGATGAATCGGTCAGGTAGAATTTTCCACTTTTAGCGATGACGACAGCGTCAGGGAAATAGACCGACCCGCCTTCGACGATATCCAGCAAGACCGTGATACTACCATCAGCGGCGATGGACAACAGACCTTTGAATGCGTCTGCCACGATCAGCTTGCCGCCAGCATCGAACGCCAGGCCCAGGGGCCTGCCACCGGTATTGCTGAACACTTCTTGCCCACCACCGTCAGCCTGCATGCGCAAAATCTTGCCGCTTTCAACACCAGTATAGAGTTTGCCATCAGGGCCTACGACTATATGTTCTGGCCCCATTTCGCCACGCAGGTCTATCGTGTGCGAGCCTTGCAGTTTGTTGTTGACAGCATGCACACCGGTATAGCCTGCTGCAATTGGTGCCTGCCAGGCGACCGGCTCTATGGGTACGGGCTTCAAGCCGAGGTAGGCGGCAAATGCAAGTATGAGCGGGAGTGTCATTGCGAGAATGCGTTTCATGCAGAGAAATGTTGATTAATGATGTTTGTAGCGTATCTTGGTAGGGGGCGCTGTGCGCACCATCTTTGTCATCAACGTAGACGCGAAAACGGTGCGTTACAACGTACCCTACTGATTCATGGTTTATCAAACGCTAGGCAATCACCAAGGCCATGGAAAAACCATCATATCCCTTGCTGCCCACGGTTTGCATGGCCGTTGCCGACAGGCGCGGGTTGTTCGCCATCAAGTCAAAGAAACTGCGCACGCCCTGTACATTGGCGTCGGTGCTGGCGGGGTCTGCCACTGCACCATTGCGCACCACATTGTCACCGATGATGAGGGTGCCGGGGCGGGAGAGTTTTAGCGACCATTCCAGGTAATGCGGGTTATTGGGTTTGTCGGCGTCAATAAAGATCATGTCAAACGGGTGTATGCCTTCTGCCTCCAGCTGGGGCAGGGTGTCGAGCGCTTTGCCGATGCGGATGTCCACCTTGTGCGAGAGACCAGCCCGTTCTATATTCTTTTGCGCAATCGCCGCATTGTAAGCGCTGAATTCCAGCGTCACCACGCGCCCACCTTCTGGCAGGGCACGCGCCAGCCAGATAGTACTGTAGCCACCCAGGGTGCCAAATTCCAGTATGGTTTTTGCGCCTTGCAGCTTTGCCAGCAAGTTCAGGAACTTGCCCTGGTTGGGGGCGACATGATGTTGCGGCAAATCGCCCGCATCGCTGTCTTGCAGAGCTGCTGTCAATGCAGGGTCGGCAGGGATCAGGCGTTCACAAAAATAATCGTCAACTTCGGTCCAGGTTGTTTGTTGCATGGGATGTCCTTGTGTAGAGTAGAGAAAATTCTTGCTCGATGCATTGCAGGCGACATGCCTGGCTTAATCAGATATGCTTTTCCATTTCTGATTACTGAAGTCGTACTTCATTCTCTTTAAATGTGAGAAGCTGGAAGTGTAGAAAAGCAATGCGCCATCTTTGTTGCGATAGTATCTTAAAAGATGAGGGCGAGGCTCGTCGCTTGCCAGAGCAGGGATGTCATCAAGGCTGGGCGGTAATTGTCCGTGAGTTTTTTCATATTCCTTGAGCACTGTCACGACCATATCGCGATATTCTCTCGCTGATGCATCGTGGTGATTTTGAATCAGCGTTGCGATGGCGAATGACAGTAAGGAAAGCCTCATCAGTAACACGGCCTTTTTCATTACAACATCATTCTCAAGGTGGCTGGTATAGCGGATGCAGGCATACACCAGCACGACGGGCAAGATCACCCAAGACAGCATGCCCGCGTGCTCAACACTACAAAGCCAGGTGATGCCGGCCCAAAGCAAGAGCAGGTAAGGGTGTTGTTTGAAGATGGAAAAGAAGCGCATTTTTCTGGTTCATCAAAAGGTATGCCGGATCATGCTGTCATTTTTTCCACAGCCCGGGCGTCAGACCTTGGATCAGATCAGTCAGGAACATAGACCCAGAGCTTGTCCTTGAAATCATAATGCCAGCCTTCAAAAGGCATAAAGGTGTCAGCATAATACAAGAAGGGTTCTCCCTTATTCTTGCTGTAAATGAGCATATGCGGGCGTTTTCCCTTGCCTGCCAGTTCTGGTATGTCGTCCAGGTTCACTGGTAAATTCCCGTGGTTGTGCTGGTATTCCAGTAATTTGGCGACGATATGATCGGCATAGGCACGTGCTTCATTGCTGCGGTGCATCTGGATACCCATGACAATACTGGACGACAGCAACACCAGTGCAATCAAGAACAGATATTTGCTGCGTACTTCTGTTTTACGCCAGTTCAAGGCGCATCTGATACATGCATAAATCAGGCAAGGTATGCCAGCTTCAAGGATGGCAATACCAAAATACTCGGCACTGGAGACATAAGTGATTGTCGCCCATATCGCTGTCAGGTAAGGGTGTCGCTTGATCAATACCCACAAGGGCACAAGCAGGGTGAACTGCATTACATCAAGCCGCACAAATATCATGCAACATTGGTTTGGCAATCCGCAGATAATCTTCCGTATTCAAGATGATGGAGGTATCCAGTCGTCCCGCGTTGAAGGCGATCTCGGCATAACGCGCCACCAGCGATGGGTCGAGCACCAGTTGTATCTCATCAGAAAACACAAAGGGCGGTATCGCGCCGATGACGCAGCCGGTTTTTTCCATGGCTGCTTCTGGTGCGGCAAAGCTGGTCTTTTTCACTTGTACGGCAGTCGCCAGTTTTTTGAAATCGATCTTTTGATCACCCGGCAAAATCGCCAGTATCAGTTTTGCTGCTTCATCCTTGCTCTGGCACAGCATGGCCTTGGCACCCTGGCCGACTTCTGTGCCGCGTATGGCGGCGACTCTTTCAGACTGACCTTCGGCCAGATGTTCAACCACGCGGAAGCGGGCGTTATTGGTTTGCAGTAGGGTTTTTAATTGATCAAACATGGTGCCATCCTTGATGAATAATGTCGTAAAGAGTGTGGAGAGATATTAGATCTTGATTGATGCGTGGCGCAAGACTTCCAGCACCCTGACAGGATCGCAGCCATATATACCGGCACCCCACGCCGCGTTTTGTTCCACGCATGCCCATGTGCCGCCAGCCAGCATACCGGCATCGACGACGCAGGCATCAGGCAAATCGACGCGTTCGTCTGCCAGCAGCGTGTTGATGAAAATGAGCAGTGCCTGGTCCTCATCTGCGCTACTGGCAAATTCAGTATCGCGCTGCACATCACCAAAGCGTGAATAGATCGAATAGGTAATGAGTTGGCGATGCAAAATAAAACAGCGGAATTCTTTTTCCCATTTCACCACATCCGACACCAGCACAGGCATGTCGTCGTCATATTCAGTTGGCAGCGTTGCGCCAGTGCACACATCCGCCGGAAAGCTTTTGTCATTCGGTGGTTTGATGAAGTGTGGCTGCGTGAGCTGCCGCGCTTCGCCCAGGGTTCGCAGGCTGATCGTGCGTTGCTTGTATTCCATGGGCAGGCGTACCAGCCAGTCTTCTGGCGGGCTGAGCAGGCGTATGCCCAGTTGCTGTGCCAACGTCGGACCAAACAGGGCTTCGCCATACAGTACAGGTTCAGCCAGATTGTGCATGTGCTCTGGCACGCGCCAGTTGCTCAGGCGTTGCGCTTGCCAATCCAGCGTACCTGCTGCTTTCCACAAGGCTTGTGAATCGTCGGTGTAGCGTGGGGTGAATATCAGTGTGGGCATGTTAGGGGTTCAGTCTTGCATCGTAGCGAAAGACTATATACGCGCAGGAGGGACGTTGGCAAGCTTGGTCATACTCATATTAGCAGCATCACTATCAAGCATAGCCACACCAGGCCGCACGCAAGTTTCCGCCACATCGGTTTCATACCAGACCGACAGAACAATCGACAGGCAAAAGCTGATGAGCAAAAACAAAAATGCCCGCCATAGACCACGCCATTTACTGACACCTGGCCAGGTGGCGAAGATGGCTGCACCCAATAGCATCACCAGCCATTGGTAGCCAGCAGCAATCAGGCCAAGGTCGCCGGATGCTATTGTCATCCCGGCACCGGGGCTTTGTGCGCAGCCTGCCTGATGCAAATAGTCGATGGAGCGCATCAGGAAGTAGAGCATCAGGCAAAAAAACAAGGCCAGTCTTATCCAGGAAAACAAGTGCTTTTGTTGGGGATTTTTTTGAATTGCTGATGTTTGTGTCATGGGTGCAGATTAAGTTTTTCTTCTGGTGCCGATTGTGTTGATTGTGCTGATTGCTCTCGCAGGATTTCATCGTCTGACGATGGCCTCGTGATAGTAATCCACATCAATGATGCCATGTTGCAGCATTGCTGTCTGCGCTCGATGCTCGTTCCCATTCAGGGGGAGGGAGTCCAAGAAAATCTCAACACCCACACCTCAACCTGTATTAAAAACACAACGCCATTCCCACCCTCACTAAAATATTTCCCCTGATTGTTAAAAACTCAAGAATCAGGAGTATAGTGAACTTGATATTATAAAAAATGCATTCAAAAATATAAACAGCCAGCAACTCTGCATGGCTGCGCCTAGCTTGATCACACCCCCACTTTCTTGAAATGGAACAGAGATGAAAATCCTTTCTATGATAGGCGGTAGCATCGCCCCAGTGCTACTCATGCTCGCTGCCCAGACTCAAGCTCAAGCACAGGCTGCGCCAGAAAATTCAGCTGTTGCGCGTTGTGAACGCACCATCACGGCAGACGTGGTGGCGATAGAGCAGGCCATGATGATTAACCGCCTTGGCACATCGCAACCGGGCGGCATGGTGTATGCGTTGCGGGGTGATGTGGTTGCTGCCTACGGTAGCACGCCGGGGCCGGGCAATGCGCAATTGCGGCCAGGCAAACGCCCGCGGCCCATGGTCTTGCGGGCGAATGTGGGTGACTGCCTGGTGGTCAATTTCCAGAACTGGCTCAACCGGCCTTATTCCAATTCCAACCCGCCTGCGACGCGCAATGCATCGGTGCATGTGGCCGGTATGGAGCTGGTGCAGACCATCACCGATGATGGCGGTTTCGTAGGCAATACTGCGGTGTCTGCAACAAACTATGCGGGTGGCATTATCCAGCCTGGCAAAGCCATCACCTATAGCCTGTTTGCGGTAGAAGAGGGCAGTTTTCTGCTGTATAGCCTGGCCGGGCAAGAGCAATTGACATATGGTTTGTTTGGTTCCGTCAATGTGCAGCCACGCGGCTCAGAATGGTATCGCAGTCAGGTCACGCAGGCTGAAATGCAACAGGCGTCGGTTACCGGTGCTACGGGTTACCCAGTGATTAATTATGATGCGCTGATACCCGGCAGCAGCAAGCCAGTGTTGAAGATGCTGGATGCCAGAAATAATATTGTCCATAGCGATCTGACGGCGATTGTTACCGGGCCAAATCATGGCCCTTTCACCGTCAGCGGCGCACGCAATCCCTCTTATCCCAATCCAGAATCACCATACCGTGAAGTGACGGTGATGTACCATGAGTCTTTCGCGCTGGTGCAGGCATTTTCCCAACTGGCGGACACACAAAATAATGTGCTCAAAGGTGCCAATGATGCGTTTTCGATCAATTATGGCTCGGCAGGCATTTCTGCCGAAATTCTCGCCAACCGGCTCAAGGTCGGGCCGACCGCTGATTGCCCTGAATGCAAATTTGAAGAATTTTTCCTGAGCTCCTGGGCGGGTGGTGACCCTGCCATGGTGGTCGATAATCCCGCCAATTTGACATGTTCGCCCCAGCCTTGCACCCCAGCCAAAGCGACCGTGGCGTTCTACCCGGATGACCCATCGAATGTGTATCACACTTACCAGGGTGACCGCGCCCGTTTCCGTGTCTTGCATGCGGGGCAGGGCATCTTCCATGTCCATCATCACCATGCACATCAGTGGCTGTATACACCTGATAGCGATACCAGCAGTTACCTCGACAGCCAGACCATAGGCCCGGGTTCATCCTATACCATGGACCTGGTCTACGAGGGCAGCGGTAACCGCAACCTGACGCCGGGTGACTCCATCTTCCATTGCCATTTCTATCCCCATTTTGCCAGCGGCATGTGGGCCCTGTTCCGCGTGCATGATGTGCTGGAGCTGGGCACGCCTCTTGGCACAGATGGCAAGCCCAGGGCCGGTTCACGGGCGCTGCCTGATGCCGAGATTTTGGCCGGCACACCCATTCCCGGCTTGGTGCCCTTGCCAACCCGTGCCATGGCACCATTGCCAGCGGCAGTGCATATCGACAAAGGTCAGGTCAACGTGACTGGCGCTGGCAACCCTGGTTATCCCTTCTTTGTACCGGGTGTCGCCGGGCACCGTGCACCCCATCCGCCGAATGATTTTGCGGTGGAAAATGGTGTGGCACTGAATGGCGGCTTGCCACGCCATCTGATTACCGGTGGCACGATCTCTATCGATAAATACACGCAGACTGACTTTACCAAGGAAATGGGCCGCATCAATGCGATAGAATTACCAGAGCAGGGCACGCCCACAGAGCAGGCAGCCATGGCCATGCATGAACAAAAATCAGTTGCCACCAGAATGCCGGACGGCAGCCTCGCACAATTCGCCATGAATGGTTTGCAACGTGCGCCTGGTGCTCCATTTGCCAACCCTGCCAGAGGTGCCACCGTCACGCCTCCAGTACGCATCTACAAGGGAGCGGCCATGCAGACTGACGTTGTGCTCAATAAAAAAGGCTGGCACTTCCCGCAGCAACGCATACTGGCCTTGTGGCAGGATGTGAAACCGATACTGAACGGTGACAAACCGCCAGAGCCCCTGTTCTTCCGCGCCAACAGCAATGACGTGGTGGAATACTGGCACACCAATCTCGTGCCCAGTTATTATGAGCTGGATGATTTTCAGGTACGCACTCCCACCGACATCATCGGCCAGCATATCCACCTGGTGAAGTTTGACGTACTTGCATCCGACGGTGCCGCCAATGGCTTCAACTATGAAGACGGCACCTTCAGCCCCGACGAAGTGCGCGCCCGCATCAATGGCATCAACCAGGCTGGCGGTATTGCCGTGAGTGGCAAGCAAGTCAGACTGACTCCCAAAGCCATACCTACCTTTGGCAATGGCCCTACACCCGGCAGCATGCAATGGGTGGGTGCGCAGGCGACAGTGCAGCGCTGGTGGGTTGACCCGGTAATGGATAAGCAAAAAGCTGATCGCACCCTGCTGACGGTATTTACCCATGACCATTTCGGCCCCTCTACCCATCAGATGGTGGGCCTGTATGCCGGGCTGGTGGTAGAACCCACAGACTCACGCTGGACTTCGGTTGATGGTAAAACCTTGTTTGGTAACCGCAACGATGGCGGCCCTACCAGTTATGCAGCCAATATCGTGACTCGCCAGGGCAAGGCCTATCGTGAATTTGCGTTGGCTGTTGCAGACTCACAATTTGCCTATCTGCCAGCCAGCCGTAGTAGCTTTGATTGCTATCCCGGCCAAGACCCCCTATACAGCGGTTGCAAGCGCAGTGTGAATGGCACTTACACCGGCTGGGCTGATCCGCTTAACGGCATCAACTGCGTTGGCTGCTTGCCGGTGCCGATTAGCAATCCGACCAATCCAGTTACGCCACCAACGACCACGCCCAGTATCATTGGTGGTTTTGGTGTTGGTGTATCGGTACTCAATTACCGTAATGAATCGCTGGCTTTACGGGTGGCTGCAAATAGTGGCGCAGTCAATTCAGGCACTGACCTGGCGCGTTCTTACAGTTCCATTTTACGTAATGATGCACAACTGAACGTGCAGCCTGTAGGCGGCGCCAACATCAATCCACGTTGCGTAAAAACTGCCACGAATAATTGCTTTACTTTCCCAAGACAGCCAGTCAGTGCGCAGATGGGTGGCACTGATCCTTTCACGCCGATCTTGCATGTCTATGAAAACGACCCTGTGCAATTACGCATCATAGATGGCGCATTGGTCGGCAACCATACCGTTACTGTGAATGGCAACAAATGGTTGTTCGAGCCCTTTGACAGCAACTCTGGTTATCGCAACAGCCAGACAATGAGCTTGTCCGAGCATTTTGAAACCCTGTTCACCATCCCGCAAACTGGCAAGGCCCAGTCTCTCGATTATCTGGTCAACACCAGCAATGCCTATGATGGCAATGTCAGTGGTGCCTGGAGCCTGATGCGCAGTTATAACAACCAGGTGTCATGGCTCTCGCCTTTGCCTGGCAATACCAGCATCAGGCCGGTTGCCACTACCATGCCCAACCTGCCCACTGATTGCACTGTGCGCGGCCCTTGCGTGCGCCAGTTCAAGGTATCGGCCACGACCATACAGCAGCTACTGGGTTCCAATAGCCCCTTGCTGTACAACAGCCGCGGTGCCAAGCTGGAGAATGGCGGATTCTCCAATGATACCCTGAACGACCCCAATGCCATCGTGTATGTGCAAGATCAGGACTTGAACCCCAACGGTACCCTGAAAACCGGGCTCACTATTGAACCACTGGCCTTGCGCGCCGCTGCTGGCGATGTCATCCGCTTGCAGTTGACCAATCGTGTCAATGCCAGGGCCGCTGTATTTACCACGCCTGAGTCGGCAGCACGCCAAATACCGACGAGCTTTACCGCTGCCTATGCCAACATCAAGCTGCAGCCTTCTACCCAGGCGGGCCTGCATCCACAATTGCTGGCAATGGATGTCAGCAATGCAGATGGCATGAACGTTGGTAACAATCCAGTACAAACCGTGGCTGCCTGCAACCCCGCACCTTGCACAGGCACGCCGCCATCCATCATCTACACCTGGTATGCTGGCACCCTGCAAAACGAGAACGGTGTCACCCGCGCTACACCGGTAGAATTTGGTGCCCTCAACGTGACACCTGCCGACCCGCTGATGCAGGCTTACCATGGCTTGTTTGGCGGCATGATCATTGAGCCGAGCGGTGCGAAATGGCAAGACGATCCAGGCACGCATATCTCCAGCACGGTGTCGCCTGTGGTGGGCAAGCCTTTCCGTGATTTTGCAGTCTTCATGCAAACCGATATCGCCATGCAATATAAGGGTAAATCACTGTACAGCGCGGGCTTGCCTTTGATGGCAGTCAACTATCGTACCGAGCCTTTCTTTTATCGTTATGGTACCAAGACCGATTTGAAACTGGCTGCTATCGACACTACGGCTGAGGTGTCAAATACTCTGGTGAATGGTGATCCACAAACACCGGTCTTCCGCGCCAATGCAGGCACGCCAGTACGCTTCCGCCTGTTTGGCCCGCCAGGGCAGGCTGATAACCAGAATGTGTTTGAGCTGACTGGTCATCAATGGCAGTTTGAACCGTATGCCGATAACTCTGCGAGGATAGGCAGTAACCCTGCCTCACTATCGACGGGTACGCAGTCAGGCTATGGCACGACATCGCATTTTGATGTTGTCGTCGATAAGGCCGGTGGATCATTCGCAGTGCCAGGCGATTATTTGTACCGTAGCTGGCCCAATGGTCAATATAGTGCCGGTGGCTGGGGTGTGTTCCGTGTCAGCCCTGCTCAAACTCGTGCTGCCGGAGCAGTCACAACGGAAAAAATGGTAACAGCAGCAGTGCAGGAAGTGTTTGCCGATGTTGTCGTGATTGACAAGGTAGTGACCATAGAGGGCATTCTTGAGGTCTCCGGTAGTGTCACGGTGCGCCCTGGCAGTGTGCAATGGGAGCAAGCTGACACTGTCACCATCGTGGCGGACGGCAAAGATCTGGGTAAGGTCGCAGTTGACCAGACAGGGCGCTGGAAATTCAAGGCCAATGCAGCAACGCCCAGCATGCTGGAAGTGCGTTCTTCTTTTGGTGGCCTGGCACAGCACAGACCGGCGGCGACTATCCTCACGGCGACTAATAATGCGAAAGAGTCTGTCGACAAGCAGGCCGAACCACCTGTGCTGCCACTGGAAAAAATAGAACGACGGAAGCGTTAATGGGGTACGCGATACTTAACAAGCCTGCCTATGCAAGCAAAAGCTGGCATCAAGCCCTGGTTGGGCTGGTGCTGGCGACTGCACTGGTAACTGCGCACTCAGCTATTTCTGCAGTTAGCGCCAGCGCAGCATCCGTACCAGAAATTAGCACCACACCAAATCAGGTGATCAAGGATGGCGTCTCCTTGCAACTGGACATGTCGCAGTCCATGCAAGAAGGGGCAGAAGCCCGCTTCACCCTGAGCCTGCGTGATGCCACAAGCGCGAATCCCATTCGCAACGCGCGGCCTATCGCCTGGGTCGATGGGCACGACGGGCAAATCAAGGGAGAAGAAAACAGCGAACAGGCTTGCCGCCGCAAGGTCGCTACCTTCATCGGTGGCGATTTGCTGCATGCACCTGCACTGAGTTTGAATACCTATTATGTGCTGGCCCTGAACGAAGATAATTCCATCTCCGTCATCAATCCGCAAACCGGCTTTGGCGGCTCCAAACTGCTGACCATGGTGATACTGCATGGCACAGGGCAGGACTGGTTGTTGACCCCAGAACAAAACCTGTGGGTCAGCCAGCCGCAAGTGCATGAAGTGGCGCTGGTGGATACCCGCAACTGGCAAGTCAAAACCCATATTTCCGTTCCTGGTCATCCTGGGCAGATGGCCTTGCGACCCGGCGCACAGCAATTATGGGTATTGACTGACGATGGCGTCACGGTATTGTCCGCATCCAATGGCCAGGTGCTTGCAGCAATCAAGACAGGACAAGGCAAGCACACCATTACCTTCAGTGACGATGGCAAGAGCGCGTTCGTCAGCAATGCCGCAGACAATAGCATCAGCCTCATCGACGCAGGCAGCCTCAAGAAAACTGCTGAGCTTGCCGGTGGCAACAAACCTGTCGCCATGGCATGGTCATCCAAGGCACAACTACTGTATGTCGCGCATGAAGGCGATGGTCAGGTGATTGCCTTTGATGTGACAGGCAAGCAGGCGGCCAGCATCAAGACATTACCGGGTATATCCACCATCCGTTTTGCACCGGATGGCCGCTATGGCTTTATCCTCAACCCGCAAAAAAACAAACTTGATTTGCTTGATGCAGCCACCAACCAGATCGTGCAAGGCGCAGACATCACGCATGGGCCAGACCAGGTCACGTTTTCTGATCGCATGGCTTACATTCGGCGACGCCACAGTGAAATCATGCAACTGGTGCCGCTTGATGCAATAGCACATAACATACAGGCCGGGCAGCCACTGGCGCTGGCATCGGTCAGCAATGGTCAAAAAGCCTTTGATCAAGGGCGCAGCGCAGGCAGCCTGGCAGACACCACGGTGATGGTGCCCAATGGCGCAGCCGCCTTGCTGGCTAACCCGGCTGACCGTACCATCTATTACTATCAGGAAGGCATGAGCGCACCTGCAGGCAGCTTCCGCAATTACGGCCATGAGCCACGCGCCGTGCTGGTGCTTGACCACAGCCTGCAAGAGCGCCAACCCGGCCTGTACCAGGCCAGTGCCCGCTTGCCAAAAGCAGGTAATTATCAGCTAGTGTTTTATCTCGATTCACCCAAGATGCTGCATTGTTTTCCCATCACGGTGCAGGCTGATCCCAGCAAACCGCCCGCCACACGCTATGCTGTGACACTGGCCGGAACCGTGCCCGCCTTGAGCAAGGGTGAAAACCAGAACCTGCAATTCGCCATCCGTGATGCAGTCAGTGGTCAGCCCAAGACCGGCATCCCTGATTTGCAGGTTCTGTTTTTCAATACGACGGGCACACAATTGCAACTGGATGCGCATGAACAAAAAAACGGTGACTATGGCATCAGCTTTGCACCATCCGCCAGCGGGCATTACTATGTCTACTTCCAGGCAGCATCGCTGGGCATGAGCTGGAACCAGTCGGCACGACTTGTGTTGACAGTGAAATAGAGACTTACTGTGGAATTAATATGAAGCAAGTGATGAAAGACATGACAGGTATCATCAACAAGGCGTTGCTGCTCATGGCGTGTTGCGTCTTGCTTGTGGCAACGCCATCTGCACAGGCAGCCATGCGTGCCATACCTGAAGCCCAGCTCATCAACCAGGATGGCAAGAACGTCGCCTTTTACCGCGACCTGGTGCAAGGCAAGACAGCCGTCGTCAATTTCATCTTCACATCCTGCACCATGATCTGCCCCACACAAACTGCCACCTTGCGACAGGTGCAACGTGAGCTTGGCACGCGGGTAGGGCGCGACGTGGTTTTTATATCTATCAGCATAGACCCCAATACCGACCAGCCTGCACGCCTCAAAACCTTTGCCCAGCAGTTTGAGGCAGGCCCTGGCTGGCAGTTTTTGACAGGTAATAAATCCGTCGTCGACAAGTTATTGCGATCCCTCAATGCCGGTGTCAGTGACATCAGCAATCACAGCGGCCTGGTGCTGGTCATCAATGAAAAAAAACAGGCATGGCAACAACTCGCCAGCATGCCAGAAGCCAAACTTATCCAGAGCACTGTCGAACAAGTGGCCGGGCCTGACCCCGCCATGCAGGCAGCCAATGGCCGCTACTTTCCCAATTTGCCCTTGCAAACGCAGGACGGCAAGACTGTGCATTTCTTTGATGACGTCATGAAAGATAAAGTCGTACTCATCAATTTTATCTTCACCACTTGCCCCGGTATCTGCTCACCCATGACGGCCAACCTGGCCAAGGTACAACCTCTGCTTGACCCGCGCGTGCAAATGGTCAGTATTACCGTCGACCCCGACACCGATACCCCCAAGGTCTTGAAAGATTTTGCCAACAAGTTCAAGGTGCGCCCAGGCTGGTTATTTTTGACTGGCAGTTCAGAAAACATCAGCGCAGTAGCAAAAAAACTCGGCGGCAGCGGTGAAGACAAAGATGCCCACAGCGGCATTTTATTGGCAGGCAATGTACAGACCGGTGACTGGAAAAAAATCTATGCGACAGCAAGACCAGAAGACATTGCCCTGGCCGTAGGAAAGCTGTTGCCCGCACGATGATGGCAAGACTGCGGATATTTCTTTGCAGTTTGTTGTACTTGTTCTGCGCTGACATTGCAGCCGCCGATAATCAATCCTGGCAACGCGGCCAGGCCATGTACCACAAAGGCTGGAACGGCCAGGCCGCCTGCGTGCGCTGCCATGGCAACCAGGGCCAGGGGCGCGAAGAGGGCGGCTTGCGTGCCCCCGTCATCGCGGGCAAACCAGACCGCCAGCATTTGCAACGTGCCCTGCTGGAAGGTGTAGGCAGCAATGGACAGAC
>JAZJXP010000014.1:2679-4830 GCA_040390835.1 Pseudomonadota bacterium | reverse complement strand
ACAGACCTTGCATCCCCTCATGCCCCGTTATCACATCGATGCCGCAAGCCTCGATGATCTTGTCGCTTACCTGGGCGTTATCGGCACAGATACGCCCGGCCTCACCGACACCGTGCTGCGCGTCGGCGTTTCTTTACCTGACAACGTTTACGGTGCCGCCATACAGGCAGGCTTGAACAAGGCTTTTGATCAGCAAGTGTATGGGCGCAAGCTGGAACTATTGCTCAATCCTGCGCCAGACCAAGTCTTTGTCGAGGTCGCCAGTTTACAAAATATGTCGCAAGCTGCAATCAATTCCACAACTGACGCTAACAAGATGACTGTCATCGGCTCCTTACCCACGCCAGGTGTTGCGAATTTTTTCGATATGCCTGTATCAAACAATTTCTACCTCTTACCCTCCCTACGCGAACAAGCCAGCGCTTTGCTGACACAGGTTGCACTAGATGCGCGCAGTGCTTTTCTCAACAATAGAGCCACACAACAGCTGACCCTGATCCATGATCTGGACAATGATCCCGCCTTGCATGCATTGCTCAAAGAGTTGCGCGAGCAAGCGCGGGTAAATCACCAGTCACTGCGCGAGCAAGTCTGGTCAGCCAAGGTCCGCAAGCCGGGCGAAGCAGTGATTTATCTTGGCAGCGCCGCCAACTTGCGTGAAGTACTTGCGGCCACTGGCAACAGCCTGGTATATGCCAGCGCCATCCACATAGGCGAGGCAAGCCTGCAATTACCGCCCGCTCAAGCAGCCCGCCTGCGCCTGCTGTTACCCTGGCACACCAGCAGCCCGGTGTTTGACCTGCCCACAGCTTACAGTGACGCCGCCTATGCAGCGGGCATGGTACTCATAGAAGCACTCAAACGCAGTGGCCGCCAGCTAGGCCGCTCAGAACTGCTGCAACAACTGAACCAGCTCAGGGATTTTACGATTCCCGGATTTGGCAAAATAAGTTTTCACCCCGGCCAACACCACGGCAACCATGGTGGGCAGTTGCTCGCTGTGGATGTTGAGCATGGTGTATTCACTGTGCTGCGTAGCTGGTAAGTGTTGCTTGTGCTGTTTAAGAAGATAAGGGGCTTTCGATACCACGGACGGGCAAATTCTATTCATTGCCCTTTGCAGTGAAAATTGGCATAAAAATAATACACAATTTTATTCCTGATATAACGCCATGAGGACTTGGTCTCAATCAATACTACTCACGGCAATCTTTGCCTGATCCTGGCTACCCACAGCCTTCAGGAAAGCCACTCTTTGCGCCTGTTCTGTTTCCAGTTGTGTGCCATAGCTCACCACTGCTTTTTCGAGTTCATCATGATTGAGTAAAGCGATATCTCATCGCAAAGAATCATAGACACTTTGCTCGTGCACCTGTTGCTGTATGAATGCCTGGTCAGGCGATGCCTTATCGTCTTCGTCCCCCAGCCATTCTGAGCGAATACCGATCAGGCTACCGATGATGTCTTTCGCCCGGTCGACCAGTTGATCGCGTAAATACTCTTTTTCGTCAAACTTGTTGCTTGTATTACTCATTGCACACTTCCATCGTATTTCCATAACGGTGCGCTATGCGCACCATTTGGCAAGACATAAAATCAAAATTATTACACATCAATCTTTCGGTGGCTCCCACAACTCAACCCTGTTACCCTCCGGGTCCATCACCCAGCCAAACTTGCCATATTCTGAATCATCCACCTTGGCATCGACGTCGCAGCCTTCTTCACGCAAAGCGGCGAGCAGGGCGTGCAAATCATTGACGCGGTAATTGATCATGAAAGGCTGGGTGCTCGGCGCAAAGTAGGTCGAGTCGGCAGGGAATAATGACCAGGCTGTCTTGGCATCATTGTCGGCACCATTAGCCTCGAATACTGCGCCACCCCATTCGCTCAGATCAAAACCAAGATGATCTTTGTACCATGCGCTCAAGGCTTTGGGATCTTTTGCCTTAAAAAACACGCCGCCTATGCCAACAACACGTTTCATATTGCCTCCTTGAAGATATCGATTGAAGTAGAAAAAATTGATGTGACTGGTCATTCACCACAGATCACAGATATTACCTGACCCCTTAATGCCACGCAAACTGCCGCGCAAACCAGATCGCAGTGGATGGGTTGGTGCGGGCTTGCCATCAAACTTGGCCAACC
>JAZJXP010000014.1:0-2579 GCA_040390835.1 Pseudomonadota bacterium | reverse complement strand
AAACCAGATCGCAGTGGATGGGTTGGTGCGGGCTTGCCATCAAACTTGGCCAACCATCACGCTGCTTTGAGCTGCTGTCCCAAATCCTCTCCCATTAGCGTCTCCAGAATAATCTCCCGCAATCGCTGCACTGCCAATTCCGGCTCGGCATCCATCCTGTGCAGGCTCGGGCCTAGCATAGGTAAGACGGGCAGGGCGGGGTCGTTGATGATGCGTAGATGCGGTGGCAGCCCGGCTGCGACGGCGGCCCAGATACCACTGAGGCTGGGGCTGGTGAAAGATAAACGCCAGGGGATGTTGGCGCGGTCCAGTGCGCTGGTGGCGCAACCGGGCATGGGACAAGGGACTTCAAAAGCAACTAAAGGCAGGATTTTAGTGAAAGTGACTTATGTGTAGCTAAGGCAATAGGTATCTGTCAGGTGGCACAAGACATCTCAACGGGTCATCGACGTTTTAAAAATAGGAGGTCACTGAAAGGGCTATGGAAAGAGATTAATTCACCGTCTTTCGTGCGAACATGGATTTGTGACTTTGGCACAAGAGCGTCGCGCCCAGATGTTTTTTGGTGAAATTGTGGATCTGCTGCGAACACTAATTCAATCTGGCCTGATTCAAATTTCCCTTCTTTGGACATGACTAGATCACCTATCGAGATTGAATTCCCATCCGGGTACTGAAGAACTACGTCGACCGGCATTCCCGAAGGCGCTGTCCTTTTTTTTCGTGCCAGCGACACCATCATCGGTATCAATGACAATAGCAATATCACGGCAACTAATCCGATTAAAAAAAATAGAATCCCAATTGGATTAATCATCTTTGGAGTTTTTCTCAGTAATAAATTTACTTATAGAAGGCATCACGATTTTTGCCAATTGCACGAGACAGCAAGCTGATAAGGCAGTTTTCCGGGTTTCCTTTTTTTGAGCAGTAACAATAGTTTAGCAAGTAATTCAGGTATTAAGGGGCTCTCTTTCCACCACTATTTTTCGAGCTTGCCCGATAGTATGGTTCGACAAGGTTATGCGCACTGTTTAACAGTTTTTGTATTGCCAAGCATGCATGCGAACTGTTCTGCCATCACGCCGCTTTAAGCTGCTGTCCCAAATCCTCTCCCATTAGCGTCTCCAGAATAATCTCCCGCAATCGCTGCACTGCCAATTCCGGCTCGGCATCCATTCTGTGCAAAGTCAGGCCCAGCATGGGCAGGGCGGGCAGGGCAGGGTTGTTGATGATGCGCAGATGCGGTGGCAAGCCGGCTGCGGTGCGCACGGTCACGCCCAGGCCTGCGGCGACGGCGGCCCAGATGCCGCTGAGGCTGGGGCTGGTGAAAGACAGACGCCAGGGGATATTGGCACGGTCGAGTGCGCTGGTGGCGCAACTGCGCATGAGACAGGGGGCTTCGAAGGCGACCAGGGGCAGCGGATCGCCAGCAGTATGCACTGCTTGCAGTTGCGGGTCTGCCGGGCCTATCCAGTGCATGGCAAAGTTGCGCAGGTGTTCGCTGTGCGGGCTGGTGATGCTGGCGTCCCAGGTCAGCGCCAGGTCTAGCTGGCCTGCGGTGATGAGGTCGAGCAGGGTGGCGTTACGGGCGATCTTGGCTTCTATCCTGACCCTGGGGTGGGCGCGGGCGAAGCGGCCCAGCACGTCAGTCAGTATGCGTTCGCCAAAGTCTTCGGGTATGCCCAGCCTGATCCAGCCTTCGAGATCGACACCGCGCACGGCAGCGGCGGCTTCGTCATTGAGTTCCAGCAGGCGGCGGCCATAGGCCAGCAGGGTTTCGCCCGCTGCCGTGGGCAACATGCCGCGCCCGGATTTGCGCAGGATGGGGCTGCCGACCTGGTCTTCCAGCTTTTTGAGTTGGGCGCTGACGGCAGAGGTGGAGCGGCCCAGCCTGTCTGCGGCCTTGGCAAAGCTGCCCAGCTCTATGCCAGTTACGAAGGTGCGCATGACATCGAGGTCGAAGGTGATTTTATTCACAGGATTACCCCTCTTGTTTTGTTTCTTTTTTGTCCATCCCGTTTTTTGGAATGATTGGTTTAAAATTATCTGATTTTATGGATGAAGATAGTCGGGTATCTTGTACTTGTCAACAACGCTTTTGGAGTCGCACCATGCAAATCCCCAGCACTATCGCCCGCGAACTGATGGGGGACATCGCCCCCAAATTTGCCGAACTGACCGACCAGGTCTTGTTCGACGACATCTGGCAAAGAGCGGGCCTGCCACCGCGTGAGCGCAGCCTGATCACGGTTGCCACGCTGATCGCACTAAACCGCAGCGAGCAATTGCCCTTTCATGTGCAAAGGGCGCTGGACAACGGCATCACGCAGGCAGAACTGGTGGAAGTCATCACTCATCTGGCTTTTTATGCGGGTTGGCCTGCGGCTGCATCGGCTGTTAGCGCGCTGCGTCAATTGGCTGCCAATCAAACTACTGCAAAGTCAAAGGAGTAAATCATGCCCATGAGCCGCGTATCCCTGTTAAAGGGAAAATCACCTGAATACCTGCAAGCCTTGTCGGATGGTTTGCATCAGGCCCTGGTCGATGCATATGAAGTACCACTACTCGACCGCTTC
>JAZJXP010000013.1:64134-194498 GCA_040390835.1 Pseudomonadota bacterium | reverse complement strand
CTGCATCCCAAATCGTCTTGTTCGCACTCATCCTATTTATGAAATGAGTTCTAGATAGTTCGCTCCAGAACTGGCAAGGATTTCCTTGCCTTGACAGGCGATTTCATAGAGATCGCCTTTTTTTATTTGTACGCATCTCATTTGTAATCATGATGCGGCTTGGTGAGTTTCATAATTGTGCC
Source organism: Pseudomonadota bacterium (assembly GCA_040390835.1). GTDB lineage: Bacteria > Pseudomonadota > Gammaproteobacteria > Burkholderiales > Burkholderiaceae_D > Undibacterium. Next base: position 194,316 of record JAZJXP010000013.1, on the reverse strand, counting down.
TGCCTGGTTTTACATGCAAGATGGGATGGCAGTCATCAGGCAATAGCTGGCCTGTGTCATGACCTGACGGTTTAAAAATAAAAAATAGATGGAGACAGATTCAATGAGTAATCAACGCAGGCAATTCCTGGCGTCCATGTCTGGCTTGACCGGTCTGGCCGGTTGGGCGGTTTTATCACCAACTCTGGGGTGGGCAGCTACCGCAAAAGCCGGGGCTAAACCCATCTACAAAGATGCTGCTGCACCACTGGCAGCACGCGTTGAGGATCTGCTGGGCCGCATGACCCTGGATGAAAAAATCATGCAGATGCAATGCGTATGGCAAGACAAAAAACTGATACAAGAAGCCAATGGCGATTTTTCCGTCGCCAAGGCAGGCAAAGTCTATCCTTATGGCTTGGGGATGATGGCACGTCCATCCGACCATCAGGGCATAGCCAAGGCTACTGGTGCGGGTGACGATGGTTCGGTACCTAACCGCAATGCCTTGCAGACTGCGACCTATGTCAATGCCGTGCAAAAATGGGCAGTCGAACAAACGCGCCTGGGCATCCCATTGCTGATGCATGAAGAAGCCCTGCATGGCTATGTGGCGCGTGATGCTACCTGCTTCCCGCAGGCGATAGGGCTGGCATCTTCGTTCGATCCGGATATGGCGACCAGAATATTCAGCGTAGCTGCGCGCGAGATGCGTGTACGTGGTGCCAATTTTGCACTGGCGCCAGTGGTGGATGTGGCGCGTGAGCCGCGCTGGGGCCGCATAGAAGAAACCTATGGTGAAGACCCACATCTATGTGGCGAGATGGGCAAGGCTGCGGTGATCGGCTTCATGGGCCCCATGAGCAAAGACAAAAAACTGGCGCAAGACAAGGTATTTGCCACACTCAAGCACATGACCGGTCACGGACAGCCAGAAAACGGCACCAACATAGGCCCGGCAGAAGTCACTGAACGCACCTTGCGCGAAGAATTTTTCCCGCCCTTTGAAAAGCTGGTGCGTGAAACCAATATCAGCGCAGTCATGCCTTCCTATAATGAAATTGGCGGCGTCCCATCGCATGCCAATCGCTGGTTGTTGACCAAGGTCTTGCGCGAAGAATGGGGTTTTAAAGGCGCGCTGGTGTCCGATTACTTTGGCATCAATGAACTGGTAACCAGACATAAACTCGCACCCAATCCCAAAGAGGCCGCACTGCGCGCCATCAAGGCTGGTGTCGATATAGAAACACCGGACGGCCTGGCTTATCGTACCCTGGCAGAACTGGTCAAAGAAAAGCGTGTTTCTGAAGAAGAAATCAATCGCTGCGTGCGCCGCGTACTGGAACTCAAGTTCCTGGCGGGCCTGTTTGAAAACCCTTACGTCGATGCCAGCATTGCCGACCAGCTGACTGCCACGCAAGACGCCGTGGCACTGGCACGTGAAGCGGCTACCCGTTCCGTCGTCCTGCTTAAAAATGACAAGGGCTTGCTACCGTTGAATGGCAAGAAGGTCGGCAAAGTCTTGTTACTGGGTACACATGCCAAGGATTGTCCCATAGGCGGGTATTCTGACATCCCGCGTCATGTGGTATCCATCTACGAAGGTTTACAGGCTGAAAGTCGTACCCAAGGTTTTGCACTCAGTTATGCCGAAGGTGTGCGCATCACCGAAGGCGGCCATGTCTGGGGGCATGACGAAGTCAAATTCACACCACCGGCAGTGAATGCCAAGTTGATTGCAGAAGCGGTAGAAGCCGCCAGATCTGCCGATACCATCATCATGGTATTGGGAGACAATGAACAAACCAGCCGTGAAGCCTGGGCCGATAATCATCTGGGTGACCGCGCCAGCCTGGATTTGATGGGCCAGCAAAATGATCTGGCCAAGGCGATTTTTGATCTGGGTAAACCCACCGTCGTGTTTTTGCTGAATGGCCGCCCGCTGTCCGTCAATCTGCTAGCCGAACGCGCAGATGCAATATTAGAAGGCTGGTACATGGGGCAGGAAACTGGGTTTGCAGCAGCAGACATTTTATTTGGCCGGGTCAACCCAGGTGGCAAATTGCCGGTGTCTATTGCGCGCAATGTGGGTCAGTTGCCGATTTATTACAACTACAAGCCGTCAGCGCGCCGCGGTTATCTGGATGCATCGACCAAGCCCTTGTATCCATTCGGTTTTGGCCTCAGCTATACCTCGTTTGCTATTTCAGAACCACGCTTGTCCAGGGCAACAATGGGTGTTGGCGACAGCACCAAAGTCGAAGTCGATGTCAGCAATACCGGTGCCGTCAAGGGCGATGAAGTCGTGCAAATCTATATCCGCGACGATTTCAGTTCTGTCACCAGGCCGGTGCTGGAGTTGAAAGCCTTCAAGCGGGTCAGCTTGAATCCGGGTGAAAAACGCACTTTGTCTTTTGATATCAAGCCAGCAGATTTGTCTTTTTATAACATGGACATGAAACGTGTGGTGGAGTCCGGCAGCTTCACTATTCATGCAGGTTCCAGCAGCGCTGATCTGAAATCAGTCAAATTGATGGTGGTCTGATATTAAAAGGAGTCGTCAAAAAAATCTATGTCGATGGAGCATTGCCCTTGCCGGTGTTGGCAGTCCTTTCAATCTTTTGAAATAAAAAGAGAAGAAAAGGGAAGGCAGTACAATACAAAGAGTGTGGCAAGCAAGCCATCGCCCATGGAGAAGACCGAATATGAAGATGCCCAATTCGCATAGGATAGCTTTATTGTTCAATGCAAACAAAATCTATGACAGGGAAATCATCGCCGGGGTTGCCTCTTACCTGAGTTCGACCAGGGTATCCTGGGATCTGTTTCTGGAAGAAGATTTTCGCGCCCGCCTGCATGGTATAGAACGCTGGCAGGGCGATGGCATCATCGCCGATTTTGATGATCCTGTCGTCTGTGAAGCCTTGTCGCATAGCCGGGTGCCGGTGGTGGCTGTTGGTGGTTCCTATGAAAACCAGGATCATTATCCACAGGGTGTTCCGTATGTGGCGACGGACAATTTTAAACTTATCAAGCTGGCCTATGATCATTTGATTGAGGCAGGCTTGCCGCGTTTTGCCTTGTTCAGTTTGCCAGAAGCACCAGAAAATCGCTGGGCGCAGGAGCGTGAAAATGCCTTCCGCCATTTGATGAAACGTGATCGCATGACCGGCGAAATTTATCGCGGCCAGATTACCAGCGCACCATCCTGGGATGAAGCGGTTGAACAATTGATCAAATGGCTGGAAGGTTTACCCAAGCCTGTAGGTATCATCGCCGTAACAGATGCACGCGCCCGGCAGTTATTGCAAGCCTGTTTGATAGCAGGCATCGCCGTACCAGAGCAAGTCGCCCTGATAGGCATAGATAATGATCCGCTGGCACGCATGCTGACCCGGATACCACTGAGTTCTGTCATGCAGGGGGCAGAGGAAATGGGGCGCACTGCTGCCCATCTCTTGCATCAGATGTTGAATGGTGCCCGCATTGCCAGTACCAGGATACTGGTGCCGCCAGTTGGCATCAATGTACTGACCTCTTCACGCTTTGAAACACCCAAGCATCCGCATGTGATGCAGGCGCGTCATTTCATTCGCCAATATGCCTGCCAGGGCATCAAGACCGAGCAGGTGGCTGACTATGTCGGCATCTCCCGTTCATCGCTGGAATCCTATTTCCGGCAAGAGCTGGGGCGCAGTGTCCATGACGAGATTTTGCATTTCAAGCTGGAGGCAGCAAAGGCCATGCTGGCTAGCGGGCAATCGAGTATTGCCGATGTCGCGGTCAGTTGTGGCTTTACCACCATACAGTATATGCATGCCGTTTTTAAACGGGAGCTAGGCTGTACCCCACGCAAATATCAGGAAAGCCTGACGCAGGCAGACGCAAATGCTACAGGCCTGCCACATCCACACACTCAACTTGCCGAGCAAAGTGATGACGAATAAAAAGCTAGTTTCCTGCACAGTCAAAACAGCAGATGAAAATATTTATACCCTGCGCAACGCGCATGATATGCAGTTGAGTATCAGCGACCGTGGGGCATCGCTGATTTCATGGCTGACGCCTGACCGATATGGCCGTATAGGTGATGTCTTGCTGGCGTATGCAGATGCCTACAGCTATCAGCAAAACCCCTATTATTTTGGTGCCATCATAGGTCGCTGGGCGAACCGCATTGCGGGTGGGCATTTTTCCATAGATGGCAGCAATTTTTCAGTAGATTGCAATGACGGCGATCATCATCTGCATGGCAGTAATAGCGGTTTTCATACCGCCCGCTGGGAGGCCATAGAAGAGACAGATGGCATACGCATGTTATTGACTTCGGCTGACGGTGATGCTGGTTTTCCTGGCAATCTTGAAGTGCAAGTCGTTTATCGCCTGGATGATGAGGGCAGCCTGAGCATAGAATATGAAGCCAAGTCTGATGCCCCTACTGCGATCAACCTGACTTCGCATCCCTACTTCAACCTGAATGCGGGCACTTCTGATATCAAGGACCAGCTTTTGTTTATTGATGCATCGCATTACCTGAAAATCGATGCATCGGGTATTTCCAGTGAGCTGGCTTCAGTCGCTGGCAGTGCTTTTGACTTTCGCCAGCCAGCTCCCATAGGCCCAAGGCTGGCATGGCCAGACCAGCAGATTTTGATGGCGGGTGGTTTTGATCATTGCTATTGCGTGCAGGCAGAATTGAATGGAAAACCTGGCACTGTGCGTGAAGTCGCCACTGTGTACGACCCCGGCTCTGGACGTAAATTATCTGTGTCCACCGACCAGGCTGGCCTGCAATTTTATAGCGGTAATTTCCTCAACGGTGTAGCCGGGCGCGATGCGCGTGACTATGCAGTACATGATGGTTTTTGCCTTGAAGCGCATGCCTATCCCAATCAAATCAATGGGCCATATGCAGAAGCGGTGATCTTGCGCGCAGGCGAAGTGTATCGCCAGACTACTATCTACAGAATTTCACTGCAAAGCTGAAATGAAGCTGGAATGAAGTTGAAATAACGCTGAATTCAAATTGAATCGAGGCTAGCAGCATTTCGTCAGTCTGTCTTGCTACGCCCGTCTACCGTATCGTCCGGGGCCTGAAACTGGCTGCGTGTAATCATGATCGTGATTGGTGAGTTTCATAATTGCACAAAACAGTGGCAGAGTTCATTGTTTAGCTTGCACAAATTCAGAACGGGAATTTGTAGCTTATAAAAATAAACTATAAATTGAAACAAGAATTGAGACGAGAAAATGCAAATTAATGAACAGGTGCACGCCACCGTGCTCGTATGAGCAGACAGGTTTTAAAACGGATATTTTTTGCCGCCTGTCTTTTCATGGCTGCGGCCAATAATTGTTTTGCTCTTGGTGAAAAAACCTATGTCACTCAAACGGCAGTAGCTGGTGACTTGGTGCTGGTCAACGCCAGCAGTGCAGCCACTCTGTATGTCGATATGGCTGACTATGCCGGTGTCCAGCGTGCGGTAGTTAACCTGCAAAAAGATATAGAAGGCATTACAGGGAAAAAGCCTGCCATCACCAATGACGTACAAAGCTTGAAGGGCCAGGCGGTCATCGTTGGCACCATAGGCAAAAGCAAGCTCATTGATCAATTGATTGCGGCGCATAAGATTGATGTCAGCGGCATTGTGAATCAATGGGATGCCTATCAACTGGTGACGCTACAAAACCCTCTGCCGGATGTGGCACAGGCGCTGGTGATTATCGGTGCCAATAAACGCGGTGGTGTGTACGGTGTGTATGACCTGTCTGAACAGATAGGTGTGTCACCCTGGTACTGGTGGGCAGATGTACCTTTGAAAAAGAAGAGCAGCATCGCCATCCAAAAAAATACTCTGGTGCAGGAAATTCCCAAGATCAAGTATCGCGGTATTTTTTTGAATGACGAAGCGCCGGCGCTGACGAATTGGGTCACAAAGAATTACGGCAATTACAATCAGCAGTTTTATGGCAAGGTGTTTGAATTGCTGCTGCGCCTGAAGGCTAATTACCTGTGGCCAGCCATGTGGAACAATGCATTTAATGTCGACGATGAACAAAACCGCTTTCTGGCAGATGAAGTCGGCATCATCATGGGCACCTCGCATCACGAACCCATGATGCGCGCCCACAAGGAATGGACGGCAGAAAACGGCAAATGGGATTACCAGAGCAATAAAGCCAGACTCTATCCTTTCTGGGAAGGTGGTGTCACCCGCAACAAGAACCAGGAAAGCATGATCACAATAGGCATGCGCGGCGATGGTGATGAACCGATGTCGGAAAGCGAAAACATCTCGCTGCTGGAAAACGTCGTCAAGGACCAGCGCCAGATCATCAGCAAGGTGCATGACAAACCAGCCACCGAGGTACCGCAAGTCTGGGCGCTGTACAAAGAAGTGCAGGCCTACTATGAAAAAGGCATGCGCGTCCCGGATGATGTGACTTTGCTGTGGTGCGATGATAACTGGGGCAATATCCGCCGCCTGCCCAAGCCGGAAGAACGCAAGCGCGTCGGTGGTGCCGGTGTCTACTACCACTTTGACTATGTTGGCGGCCCGCGTTCTTACCGCTGGATCAACACCAATTCCATTGCCAAGGTATGGGAACAAATGGACCTGGCCTATCATTTTGACGCCAGGCAGATATGGATAGTCAATGTCGGCGATTTGAAGCCCATGGAATATCCCATAGAGTTTTTCTTGCGCATGGCCTGGAACCCGGAGCAGTGGCCGAAAGAACGCCTGCCCGAATTTGGCAAGCTGTGGGCCGAACGTGAATTTGGTGCTGAGCATGCTGCAGAAATCGCCGCCTTGATGACAGGTTATTCACGCCATAATTACCGCCGCAAGCCAGAACTGCAAGATCCGGCTACCTATAGTCAGTTGCATTACGAGGAAGCCGATCGGGTGACGGCAGAGATCAGGGATTTGCGCAGCAGGGCAGAAGTACTGTATGCAAAGATGCCAGCAGAATACAGGGATGCATTTTTCCAATTGGTGCTGCACCCGGTCAAAGCCAGTGCCATTGTTACCGAGATGTATGACATGGCAGGTAAAAATCACTTGTATGCCAGACAGGGCCGGTCCTATGCAAATGATTACGCAGACAAGGCGCGTGCGCTGTTTAAAGCGGATGCCGATTTGCAGCGTCAGTACGATACCGAACTTAGTCATGGCAAGTGGCAGCACTTCATGGACCAGGCGCATATAGGTTACATCCATTGGGACCAGCCCGCAGCCAATACCATGCCTTTGCTATATGACTTGCAGCCACACAATGGCGCGGACATGGGCGTGGCAGTGGAAGACATTGAACCTGCCTGGCCACAGAATGCAGCATCTGTCTGGCCGCACCAGGGCAATTACCAATTGGCACGTTTTGACTCTTTTGGAAAACAGCAGCGCACTATCACGGTGTTTAACAAGGGAACAAAGCCATACAAGTTCACTGCCAGGACCAGTGCAGCCTGGATAATCCTCAGCAATCCCAGCGGCCAGGTGGTCGGCAGCCAGGACATCAAGGTGTCAATAGACTGGAACAAGCTGCCCAAGGGTAAGGCCGAAGGTACGATAGACATCAAAGGCACAGGCTGGGGTGGTGCCAGCATTAAAGTAGCGGCTCTGAATGTCGCGCCGTTGCCGCAAGACTTCAAGGGCTTTGTCGAGTCGGATGGCAATGTGACGATAGAGGCAGAACACTATAGCAATACCAGGAACGCGGGCTCGTTTTCCTGGCAAAAAATCCCGGAACACGGACGGAATTTGTCTTCCATGGCGGTGTTCCCCAGAAACGACAGGCATTTTACTGACCTGACCCAGGCCCCTTACCTGGAATACACGACTTACCTGCATTCGACTGGTGATGTCAGCATCGATACGATTTTCGCGCCTACGCTGCCTTTTGCCGAGGGGCCGGGCCTGCGCTTTGCCATCGCCATTGATGATGAAAAGCCGCAGGTTTTCAATATAGTCAAAGACATGAGTTTAAAGGCTTGGGAAGACTCGGTGCGAAACGAGATGCGTAAAATCACCAGCAAACACCACATCGCCAAAGCTGGTGTGCATCGCATACGTATTTATGGCATCGATCCCGGTGTCACGCTGGAACGCATAGTCTTGAATACGGGGAGCTTGTTCGCAAGTTATCTCGGGGCACAAGAAAGCATGAAGCGTTAGAACTCATTTCATAAATAGGGTGAGATGCGTTTGCCTCATAACGTGGGCTGGCAAGGCGGACGAGGCAGTCAATAGCGGTGCTATTGATAACGAGTCCAACGCAGTCCAGCACGCGTTATGAGGCAAACCCTTCGGGAACTGACGATTTGGGCGCATTGCTGTGTTGTGCCGCTTGCTAAGGCAGACGCCTTAGCTGCGCGTCACGCCTTGCACTGCATCCCAAATCGTCTTGTTCGCACTCTCCCTATTTATGAAATGAGTTCTAATTACTTGCAACCATTTTTATGCATGGATGAACAATGAGTCAAACTATTCGTAATGCCAAAATGATGATACGACAGGTACGTGTGACACCTATCGCATTTCGTGACCCACCTTTGCTGAATGCCAGCGGTATTCACGAACCCTGGGCATTGCGCAGCATCATAGAAGTTGAAACGGTGGATGGGCGTATCGGCATTGCAGAAACCTATGGTGATCAACCCATGCTAAAGGTGCTGGAGCAAGCCAGGACTTTGCTGGCAGACCTGACACCGTTTGACTTGACTCTCATGGAAGAGCGTGTGCGCAAGAACATTATGTCCACCGGCGGTGGCGCAGGTGTGCAGATAGAACTGGCCCCTGGTTCACATACCAACAAGAATGCAGACAAGGTCATCAGCGCGCTGGAAGTGGCCATGCTGGATTTGCAAGGCCAGATCCTGGGTTTGCCAGTTTGTGATCTGCTGGGAGGTGCGGTGCGCAAGGCCGTGCCGTATAGCGCCTACCTGTTCTACAAATATGCCAGGCATGTAGACCATCCTTATCCGGCAGATGCCTGGGGTGAAGCACTGACGCCAGCGCAAATCGTCAAACAGGCGCAGACCATGATTGCGCAGTATGGCTTTAAAAGTATCAAGCTCAAAGGCGGGGTCATGGAACCAGCGCAAGAAATCGCTGCCATCAAAGCTTTGCGCCAGGCTTTTCCCACTCTACCATTGCGGCTGGACCCGAACGCTAACTGGTCGCTGGAAACCAGTATCGCAGCAGCCAAAGAGCTGGATGATTTGCTGGAATATTACGAAGATCCAACGCCAGGCCAAATAGGCATGGCTGAATTGTCCAGGCATTGCGATGCGCCGCTGGCGACCAATATGGCGGTCACGACCATGGAAGAATTCAAGCGCAATGCCTCTACCCATGCAGTGAGCATACTGCTGTCTGATCACCATTACTGGGGTGGCTTGCGTGCCACGGTATCACTGGCACGCATGTGTGAAGTATTTGGCATGGGCATGTCCATGCATTCCAATTCCCATCTTGGTATCAGCCTGATGGCCATGACCCATGTGGCTGCTGTCATTCCCGGCCTGACCTATGCGTGCGATACCCATTATCCCTGGCAGGAAGAAGATGTTATCAAAGGCGATAGGGTGCGTTTTGAAGATGGGGCGGTACCCGTGCCAACGACACCGGGTCTGGGTGTGAAAATTGATTACGTCAAACTGGCTGTACTGCATCAGCAATACCTGGAATGCGGCATACGCAACCGTGACGACCTGGGGCAGATGCGCAAATATGATCCAGATTTCAAGGGCAGCAGCCCACGCTTCTGAGCTGGATGGACAGCAACTGTATAAAAGAAAAAATATAAGAGACAAATAATGAGACAAACAATGAGACATGTACAAAAACAGTTACACACACTGGCAGCTGGTCTGCTGCTGACGACAGCAATGTCACTGACTATAAGCGCTCATGCAGCAGCTCAGCCAGACTGGCATTGGGTCTCATCCTGGAGCTCGGCACAACAGATACCCGAGTCAGAGAATATGCTGCCAGCTGCCAATTGGCGTGACGCCAGCTTGCGCCAGATTGTCCATGTCTCGCTGGGGGGCAGCCGTGTGCGCGTACGCTTCAGCAATGTATTTGGTAGCACCCCTTTGTTTATCGACAGTGCCAGCCTGGCCAGGGCAATCGCACCGGGCAAGGCAGACATTGATACCGAAACCCTGCAAGCGCTAAAATTTTCTGGCCGCAGCAGCGTCATGATACCGGCCGGCAGCGAGTACTATAGCGATGCCGTGAATTTGCAGCATGCCCCTGCATCCGACCTCGCCATTTCCATGTATTTCAAGGGTGAGCCAGTGCGCCAGACTAGTCACCCCGGTTCGCGTGCCAATAGTTTTTTTACCAAAGGAAACCGCATACTGGACCCGATCTGGCAAGATGCTGGCAAGGTCACGCACTGGTATCAGATTGCCGATATTGAAGTGCAGGCGCCACGCAATACTGGTGCCGTGGTTGCCATAGGCGATTCGATTACTGACGGCCACGGTGCCACGACCGATGGCAATAATCGCTGGCCAGATTTGCTGTCAGTGCGCTTGATGAAAGAGGGCATGCCAGCCATGGCAGTGCTGAATACCGGTATAGGTGGCGGGCGCATGCTACGCGATGGCACTGGCCCCAATCTGGCATCGCGTTTTGATCGTGACGTAATTTTACGCAGCGGCGTGACACATGCGATTATCATGATAGGCGTCAATGACCTGGGTGGGCAACACCGTAACGGTGACGACATTCCTGAAGCCAGGAAAAAGATGATGGATGACTTGTTCACAGCTCACCGTCAACTGGTTGAGCGTGCCCATGCGCAAGGTATCTGCGTCATTGGAGCCACCATCACACCTTACACCGGCAGCGACTATTATCGTCCAGGCCTCAATAATGAAGACGACCGTCAGGCTGTGAATACCTGGATACGTAATTCAGGGGTATTTGATGCGGTGGCTGACTTTGATGCTGCCATCCGCGACCCTGCGCAGGTCGAATATATACGCAAGGAATATCATAACGGTGACTTCCTGCATCCCTCGCCAGCAGGATTTCTTGCCATGGCGAATGCGGTTCCCCTGCCAGCATTGCAGAAATGCGAGATTGGTCGATGAGTGGTCGATGAGTACAGGGTCTAAGGTGCAGCCTTTGCGAGAAACTGGGTGCGGGGTCGCAAGCGCGGGGCCGCATCAGATTGTCGCCGCACCAGGGTATGTTCTATGCGTACATGTTCCGGCGCTTGCGGCGTGCCATTGCGCTGGCCGCGTATCTGTTGCAAAAGCAATTGCACTGCCGCTTCTGCCATGTCGGCAATAGGCTGGCGCACGGTAGTCAATTCTGGCCAGATGGTGGTGGCCAGTGAAGTATCATCAAAACCTGCAACGGTCAGGTCGCCCGGCACATCCAGCCCCAGCCTGTGGGCGATGGATACTACTGCTGCCGCCATGTCGTCATTACTGGCAAAGATCGCGGTGGGGCGTTCAGGCAAACCCAGCAAGGCCTCTGCAGCGTCGAGACCAGAACGGTAAGTGAACATGCCCTGGGTAATCAATTCTGGCGCGCTTTCTACATTTTTTTCAGCGATGGCAGCTTTGAAGCCTTCGAGACGACGGGCACTGGCACTCTGGTTAGGGTGGCCGATAATGAAGCCTATGCGATGATGACCAAGGGCGACCAGATGACAGACCATGGCGTAAGCGGCCTCGTAGTCATCAATGCTGATACCACCTACCCGTGGGTCTGGCTGGCCGCAAGCTACTGTCACCGCCGGGGTGCCGGTAGCGGCAATCAGCTCGATCAGGCGGGCAGAGTCACACAGCGGTGGCGGCAGGATAATGCCGTCTACCCCATTGGTGATCAGCCGCTGAGCCTGTTCCACATCATGCTCATCAGCTTCACACTTTTCGACCACCAATTGAATATTATTCGGGCTGACCTGGTTCAGCAGACCGACCAAAAATTCACTCAGATAGCCAGCGCTGGGGTTGCTGTATAAGAAACCTATGCGGATAGGACGCAAGCCAGCCAGGCGGCGGGCTGCCTGATTGGGAATGTAGTTCAACTGGGCAATGGCGGCATCAACGCGCGTGCGGGTTTGCTCGCGTACATTGCTGTCACCGTTCATGACGCGTGATACAGTCATTGCTGAGACACCAGCCAGCTTGGCCACATCAGACATGGTAGGAGCGTGTTGCTGATTGTCAACTATGGCAACAGGCTCTTGTTTCACCTTGCTTTTCGTCATCTGCTTTGGAAATCCGTTTGAAAAATGGCACTTTGTTAGCGCCAAACTTTACCACAAGCTGCCATCGCTGGGGCTAACAACGGCAGACTTAACGATAGCGGTAAAGCTTGAACTTCTGGATTGCCACACCTTTATTCGGCAACATGATTTGCCTGCCTTGATGACTTTCATCGCCATTCAGCCAGCGCCCTTCCAGCCATTTGCCATTTTCATAAGTGCCTTCGGTGATTTTTTCAAAACCTATTGTGTCTCCGGCATTGCTGGCATCTTTGAACGTCACCGTCAGCCCTGTGCCCGCGATCAGGAATTCTGTATCTGACAGCTGGATGACCAAGCCACCATGCGCTTCCAGGTCCTTGTTCTCGGTTTTACTCCATTGGTTATTCAGGTTGACCTGTATCACGTAGCTACCCATGGTGACTTTTTGTGGTGTGGAATCCACCACGCCATCATAAGAAACATGTGCCTTGAAACCACGCATTTTTCCACTGCCCTGGTAATCGGCTATCACTGGAGCCAGCTGTCTGAGCACGCGATAAGCCTGTGGCAAGGTGTCATCTCCCTTGCCGTTACTGTCTTCTATGCCAAAGGGCGAGAAGCCGAAGGCATCATGTTCACCTATTGAATAAAAAGCCTTGGCAGCAGCATCATGTCGCCCCGCATTGTTCGCCTCAGGTATGAATAGCGGATTGTCCGGACGCTTGAATTGCACTGCCCATTCCGTGAAGTTGGGGAAGTAAGTGTCTATTGCCAGCACATCGATGGATGGTGCTGCAGCTTTCCAGATGTCGAACAGATGCGGCAGCGGCCCGGCACTTGGGTATTCGCCAGGTTTCTTGCCCGGGCGGTTCAGTGCAGCATTGACGTACATGGGCAAGGGATAGGCAGATTTAGCTGCGGCTGTCATGCTCTCGACAAAGCTGGCATAGGCCCAGGTCTGAAAAACTTCTTCCGCCGCGACGCTATTGCCAAATACCTCGGTCCAGCTACCGTTCATGCGCTTGCCATTTGCTGTCCATAGTGTCTGTATCGCCGGATGCAGGCTGTTGCGATGGGCTTGCAAATAATCCATTAATGCCTGTGGTACAGCTTCCTTATATGCCGTGTCAGCCAGCGGACCATGGTCACGCGCATCGGGCAACATGCCGATTTCATTCTCGACCTGCACCATGATCACCGTGCGTTGTGGGTCGGCTTGTTTGAGGTGGGCCAGCAAAGCCTTGTAAGCTGCAGTATCTGCCGCCAGCGTATTAGGACTGAAGGGCGTCAGTATTTCCTGTGCTGCACCCGCACGATTTTGCGCAAGCGGAAAGCGCTGCTGGTCTCGTTTCACCCAGGCCGGCACATAGGTAGACATGGAATTTTTCCAGGCACCAAACCACAGCAAGATCAGGCGGGTATTGTTGGCGCGGGCTTGCTGCAACATGCCGTCCAATACACTGAAATCGAAACGGCCTTCGACAGCTTCTATCTGATCCCACTCCACTGGTGCCAGCACCGTATTGAGTTCAGCAGCTTTCAAGGCTGGCCAGAGCTTGTTCAGGTAAGTCAGGCTGGACGCTGACGAGTTATGCAGTTCTCCACCCAGTATCAGGAAGGGTTGGTCGTTGACCATGAGTTGCGTCGCCGTACCTTGTTTGCGCAAATAGGGGAGAGATTCAGCTGCAACTGCCGCTTGCAAGTCCAGCAGGGACAGTAATAGCGCGCAGGCAGAAATATAAGTACGGAGTTTTGGTGCTTTCATTACTTACCTTGCCCTATATGTAAAAAAACACCGCCTGTGCAGACTGGCGGTGGGTAAAGCCGCCTGATCTTCTCTGGATCAGACGGGGGTAGACGGTGGCGCAGTCGTCACAACATTCAAGCCGGTTTGCATTCTTCGACTGCATATTGGCAATCAGGCTCATTTTTGGTTTTCATGAACATTTCCATACTTGCTTGATATCTGATGTTAGCGTGATCATTTTCAGTTTAAAAGCTACATTAAGTGAGTGTCAATAAAAATATATAAATTAATGTTATGCGCTAACATTTTTCATGAGAATGCTTATCTGAGTTCGCCAACTATCGCAGTGCAATAGCTGGCCTCATGGATATCTGGATGCGTTCCAGTAATCGGCACGAGCAGAAGGTTTTAATTACCTGTCCCTGAATTTAGGTGCTGAACCCAGGTGCCGAATTTAGATCCTCAACAAGAGGTTTTCATTCTATGGTGCTATGCGACATTGAAATTAATGGTAATTAACATGATTCATTAATATAATTGTTTGCGCTAACATTCAATTCGATTTGATTCGCCGTGGCAACCGTCCACTTCTGCTCCGCTGGATTTTGGCTGGATCAACATACAAGAAACAGGAGACTCAATGAGGCAAGTTTATTCTGGTCTGGCTGCGCTGGTGCTGGCTTTGTCTATATTTGCTGCGCGTGCCGCTGATGCTCCTCGCGTCGTGAAGAGCGCATCGCTGACGATAGATGCCAGCAAGCCTGGCGTTGTCATAGACAGGCACATCTTCGGGCAATTTGCTGAACATCTCGGGCATGGAGTTTATGAAGGGGTCTGGGTAGGGGCTGGATCGACGATCCCCAACACGCGCGGTATCCGCAATGATGTGGTGGCAGCGCTGAAAGCGATCAAGGTGCCGGTAGTGCGCTGGCCAGGCGGTTGCTTCGCCGACGAATATCATTGGCGTAATGGCATAGGCCCGGCCGATAAACGGCGTGCAGGTTTGAATCCCAATTGGGGTGGGGTAGTCGAGCCAAATACCTTTGGTACCCATGAGTTCATGGACTTTGTCGAGCAGATCGGCGCTGAAGCTTATCTATCGGCCAATGTCGGCACAGGCACACCACAGGAAGCCGCGGAATGGCTGGAATATATGACATCCGAGCATACCGCGCTGGCGCAAGAGCGGGCTGCGAACGGGCATCCCGCACCTTATAAGGTGGCATTCTGGGGTATAGGGAATGAAAGCTGGGGCTGTGGTGGTGCCATGAGCGCTGATTATTATCTGAATCAGCTCAAGGTCTATTCCCGCTTCAGCCGCAATTATCTTAATGGTCAGAAAATGCAGCAGATCGCGGTTGGTCCAGACGGCGGCAAGACTGAATATACCGAGACCATCATGAAGGCATGGCGGGACAAGGTGTGGAGCTGGAATATCGATGGTTTGTCCCTGCATTCATACACCGTTAACGGTTGGCCTCCGGCTAAAAAGGCAACTGGTTTTGGTGAAGATGAATATGCCAGTTTCATCAAAGAGACAGTGGGCATGGATGATCTTATTAAGACTCATGTGGCCATCATGGACAAGTATGATCCAGCCAAAAAAATTGCACTTGTGGTTGATGAGTGGGGCTCATGGCTGGCACCCACTCCGGGCAGCAAGCCTGGTTTTCTGATGCAGCAAAATTCACAACGTGACGCCATTCTCACTGCGCTCAATTTCAATATTTTTGCGCGACATGCAGATCGTGTCAGGATGACCAATATCGCGCAGATGGTGAATGTGTTGCAGGCCATGATACTGACCGACAAAGAGCGCATGTTGCTGACGCCGACCTACCATGTTTTCAAGATGTATGTGCCTTTTCAGGATGCGCAGTTGATACCTGTCAGCATTGATGCCGGCACTTATACTTTTGCAGATATTCATTTGCCGCGGGTGGATGCCATCGCTGCCAGGGATAAGACTGGCAAGCTATGGCTGGCACTGACCAATGTTGACCCGAATGCTGCAGTTGAGATCACTGTTAAGCTATCTGGTGCAGCAGCCAGCCTGGCCCTTGGCGAAACCCTGACTGCGCCGCGTATTGATGCCGTCAATACATTTGCGGCCCCTGATACGGTTGTGACCAAGCTGGTGAAAGTCAGTATGGTCAACGAGAAAATGACATTGAAGCTGGCACCGCAATCAGTCACGGTACTGGGTCTGCAGTAATGAGAGGCAGGTCACTGTTTCATCAAGCCATGTACGCTGCGCGTGATTGCATTCAGCAATGCCGTGGCGTGAGTTTTATTGTCGTGCTCTGTGCTTTCATGGGTGTCATGCATGGTGCCCAGGCCAGACCTGCTGATAATGGTGATGGTACATATACCAATCCGTCGCTGTATGCTGATTACCCAGATCCGGACATTATCCGGGTGGGCGAAGATTTTTATTTTGCCAGCACCACATTCGCCAATAGTCCTGGTCTCACTTTGCTACATTCGAAAGACCTGGTCAACTGGGAATTTGCTTCGCATATCGTGCCCAGACTCAATGGCATGGAGCAATATGATCTGAAAAATGGCAATGCCTATCGCGGCGGATTATTTGCGGCCAGTCTGCGCCACCATAATGGGGTCTTCTATGCGGTAGTCACACCGGTCAAGCAAAATACCCGCATCTATTACAGCAAGGATATAAAGGGCCCCTGGGCTTATCATGAGCTTGATCGCGCAGCCTTTGACCCCGCGATGTTCATTGAGCCTGACGGCAAGGCGTACATCGCAACATCCGGTGGCTGGGATGGCACGGTTACCTTGTTGAGTTTGAGCAACGACTATAGCAAGGTGATGGATGTGCGCAAGATTCATTACTACAAAGGGGCGGAAGGTTCAAAGCTCGTCAAGCGCGGCGAGTATTACTACCTCTTTAATGCGCTGCCAGCCAGCCTGAAACTGATCGTATCGCGTGCCAAAAGCCTGTATGGACCCTGGGAGTCGCATGCGCAGATTGATGACCGCAGCGGCGGGCATCAGGGTGGCATCGTCGATCTGCCTGACGGTAACTGGTATGGCTTTGTGATGGTCGATGCCGGTGCTATCGGGCGCATGACAAATATCAGCCCGGTTTTCTGGGAAGATGACTGGCCGGTGTGGGGTACCAAAGAAGCTCCCGGCAAAGTACCTGCTAGCGCCATCAAACCTGTCCAGGGCAAGCCAGTCATGCAATTGGCAACTTCAGACGATTTCAATGCGCCTGTGCTGGGTCTGCAATGGCAGTGGAACCATAATCCTGATGATGCTCGCTGGTCCTTGCGCGAAAGGCGTGGTTACTTGCGGCTGGAGTCTGTGCAGGCAAACGAGTTCTGGACTGCGCGTAACACGCTTACCCAGAAAGGCCAGGGGCCATGGAGTCGCGGCGAAGTTGAAATTGATGCCAGCAATCTGCAGGCTGGCGATATGTGCGGATTTGGCACCCTGGGGAAATTCAATGGACATATCGTCATCCAGCGTGACGCTGCGGATAAATTATTCCTGAGCATGCAAGTGATAGAAGATACCGCGATAGGGCGGCAGACTGAAGTGCGGGTGCCATCACTGCATGTCGCTGTCAATAAAATCCATTTGCGTACCGACATGGACTTCAGGAAGAGCCGGGCGGAAGTCGCTTACAGCCTGGATGGCAAGGACTGGCATGTGATGGGTGGCAGCTTCGCGCTGGCTTATGACTGGCGCACCGGCACTTTTCAGGGGCAGCAGTTTGCCCTATTTTGTTATAGCCCACATTCTGGTCGGGGTTATATCGATGTTGATGCATTTCGTTTTACCAATCAACCATAGTTTGCACTAAAAATCTTTACCACTAAGCTTGGAAAAGTGTGCTTTAAAACATTTATGTTAGCGCAAACAATTTGATTTGAATATAGCATAAGATATCTTTATCTTTCGCGAAAAACAAAATTGTTAAGTATGTAGTTCATTTTCCGTATCACTGCAACAACGCAGCTAAAGAAGGGAATTGACGTGTGATTGCAAAAGATCCACCATGCAAATGGTAGCGCTATTATTTATTTAAGTAGTATTGTTTAGCGCAAACATATTTCTTAAATCCTGTTGCAAAAAAAAACAGGAAAATTAATGGTGACGCAAGTTCATAAGGCGACCGGTCATCAAAAGAATGAGTATCCGCTGTTTGCGTTACCAGAAATTGTATTTCGTCATCAATAGAAAAAAATAGAAAAATCGAAGCGCCAATAAAGGTGCAAACAACAATGGCACCAGAGGCCATCTACAGGAGACAAGCATGAATAGAAAATTGAAGGGAGCCGGTACCGGTAAGCGTCGGTTCTGCACAGGTGGCGAAGTCTTTGTCACCACGGTCCTTGCCAGCCTGATTTCCAGTGCCTATGGGCAGACA
Organism: Pseudomonadota bacterium; assembly: GCA_040390835.1. GTDB lineage: Bacteria > Pseudomonadota > Gammaproteobacteria > Burkholderiales > Burkholderiaceae_D > Undibacterium. The sequence goes on along the minus strand of JAZJXP010000013.1, from coordinate 175,975 downwards.
GTGCAGACAGCACCAAGCCCGGTGCCAACATCGACCGCTAGCGCAGAAAATACCGAAAAGTTGGCGGCTGAAAAAGCGAAAGCAGAAAAAGAAAAAGCAGAAAAAGCAGCGAAGGAAAAAAGCCATGTTCCTACTGTGACAGTCAGTGGTTACCGCAGCTCGCTGGCCTTGTCCGCCAATGAAAAGTATGAAAACGTCGGTCTCAGTGACACCGTTTTCTCTGAAGACATGGGCAAGTTCCCTGACCCTAATATTGCCGATGCGCTTGGCCGCATTCCTGGCGTCAAGGTGACCAGGGCAGAAATCGATGGCGAGGGTTTGAATGTTTCCATCCGTGGTATGGGCCCGGCTTTCACGCGGGTCTTGCTGAATGGCGCACCTATGGCATCTGCCTCGGCAGGTAGCTGGGGCGGCTCCATCAGCGCCAACCGCGAAGTCGATATGGACTTCCTGCCTTCTGAATTATTCCGTAGCGCCAGTGTTTACAAAAGCCAGCAAGCCAGCCTGATTGAAGGCGGTATTGCTGGTACGGTCGATATGCGCAGCGTGCGCCCTTTTGACAAGAATGGTTTCCGTTCTGCATTCACACTGAGTGGCAATTACCGCGATCAAAGCGGCAAAACTGGCACTACCGGCTCAGCCCTGGTCAGTAATACCTGGAATAGCAACACCTTCGGCAAGTTCGGTGTCCTGGTCGGTGCAGCTTTTGGCGATACAAAATACAAGACCGATGGTTTTCAATCGGTGGACATGCGCAATCTGCAATTGAAGTCTTTCCAGGCGAATGCCGCAGACAATCCCAATAGTACCGGCGGTGGCTCGCAATCGACTCCGGACACAGTACCCTCAGGCCTGGCACTCAACAATTTGCCTGACTACGCGCGCTCTATTCTGGTGCCCGGCAAGCAGATAGACCGTGCCATGTTACTGGCATTGAACCCGGGTGCCACCATACAGCAAATCGACAATGCCCTCATGGCCCGTCTTGGGCGCCACCTGATATACGAAGGTGAGCGCAAGCGTGCCGGTGAAGTCATCAGCTTGCAATGGCAACCGAATGACAAGTTGGATATCTACATGGATATGGTGTTCGCCCAAAAGAACAACAAGATGGTCTATGAGGCGATGAATGCTGGTACCCGTGCCAACACTGTCATCCCCATAGGCATGGAATTTGACCGCAGCGATTGTACAACTGGTTGCGTGCTGAACAAAGCTATCTTTGCCAACACATTCTGGGCTTTGGAATTCCGGCCCATGGAAGAAAAAACGAAATTCCGCAGCTTTAACCCTGGCTTCGAATTCCGCCCGAATGACAACTGGACGATAGACGGCCATCTCAACATCACAAACAGCACCTTCTTCCGTGATATGCCAACAGTGCTGCTGGCCACCAAGTCACCCAATTCGGTGATCACTTACAATAATACTGTTGCCGGTCAGTCGCCGGCTTATACGGCTAATCTCGACATTAACGACCCTACAAATTTTGGTTGGAACCAGGCTGGCCAGGGCCTGTCCGGTTTGCGCATGGACTTGTATGAACGTACCAATTCGACCAAGGGCACACGCCTGAATGTCAATTGGGGTGACAGCAGTTTCAGTATCAAGAGTGGTGTGGCGTATGATGATATTGAACGCCGTTACCGCAGCTATGGCGTGGCAGATGCATGGATGAACGTCGCTTGTGGCAACAACGTCAGTTACCGTTTCTTCGCACCCAACACCCAGATTCGTCAACCAGGTTGTGATGGACGAAGCACACCTGGTGCGATGACAGATGCAGCCACGGCTTATCCCGGTTATGGCACTGGTTCTACTGCAGGACTGACCACGCCACTGACTTATCAAGGCTCGGTCGTCACCAATGCAGGTGTACCAAATTATGCTTACGCCAGTAACCATGGGTTCATCAGTGTGAATTGGCCCAAGTTTGCGCAAGACACCGACTATCAATATTTCCGCGATAATATTTACAAGGGTTTCGCCAATGGCAGTGGCGGCTATATCCGCGAAGTCGTCAGCGGCTTTTATACCGAAGCCAATGGCCGTACCAAACTGTTCGATGGCACTTTGCGCTACAACGCCGGGGTACGTTATTCTGAGACCCAGCAGACTATCGGTGCTTTGAGTGTTGTGGCTGATCCACGCAATGTTGATTTGAAGAATGGCGGGCAATACGACAATATCGGTGTCTGGGCCTATGAAACAACCAAGTACAGCAACGTGTTGCCTTCAGCCACCCTGGCCTACAACATCACGCCTGCCTTGATTTTCCGTGCTTCAGGCTCCAAATCCCTGACACGTGCCAATCCGGCTGATCTGCGGCAAACCATGCTGACCATGGGTGACCAGGGTGCACGTCAGGGTAATGTGACCAATCCTAACCTCAAGCCTTTCGGTGCAAATAATCTGGATTTGGGACTGGAGTATTACATGACCCGCGAGTCTTATGTGTCGGCCAGTGTCTTTGCCAAAGACATCGTCAGCCGTCCGGGACAACGCATCAGCACTTATACCTTGTCGCAACTGGATGCGATGTTCGGTACCGTGGGTTTGACTGCAGCACAGCAACAGTCAGTTGACGCCAGCGGTGGGCGTGACAAGCATCTGGTTGAAATTACCGAGCCTTACAACATCGACACCAAGCTCAAAGTGAGAGGTATAGAGCTGACGTGGCAGCAGCCGCTGGATATGTTGCCAGTCAAGGGTTTTGGTTTTACGGCGAATTACACTTACACCTCGCAAAAGGATGAAGCACCAAATGCGCCGCCAGTAGCAGGTGTGCCGCCACGCACCAGTAACCTGACTCTGTACTACGAACGTAATGGCCTGAACTTCCGCATTTCACGTCAGTACACTGCTGGTCATGTCGTCAATACCAGCACTGGCCTGAACGTAGCTGGCGGCGCTTATGCTTATACGACTTCGCGTTCGCAAGTTGACTTGTCAGCCGGTGCCAATCTGAAGACTTTGTTTGGCTTTCCCTACAACACAGATTTGACGCTGAGTGTGTGGAATGCCAATAAAGCCATCAGCCAGTCATATACGCAATTCAGCAACGCCATATTTGATGAATACAAACCGGGTGCGGCTTATACCTTGTCCATGCGCACGACTTTTTAAACACAGTGGTTAAATGCAGTGGTTCGCGGGCTGCCTGAGCACATCCTGCAAAGTATTGGTTGAGAGAATCCACACTATCCTTCATCAGGATAGCGTGGATTCTATTCTGTTGGTGAGGCCACATTCACCATCCAGGACAGGCCAAAGCGGTCAACTACCATTCCAGACAACGATGTCCAGAAGGCTTTTGCCAATGGCATCTGTACCTTTCCTCCATTGCTCAGTGCCGCGAAGAACTGCTTGGCTTCGGCATCATCCCTGGCTTCAAGATTCAGCGTAAAGCCCTTGAAATCTGGCTGGCTCAGGGTTTCGACACCGTCGCTTGCCATCAGTGTGGTGCTGCCTATGCGAAATGAGGCATGCATGATCTTGTCAGGATCTGGGGAAACCATGCGTAAAGCCGGGTCGGGGCTGTCTTTCCAGCGCATCATGCCGATTACCTCTGCCCCTAGTGCCTCGGTATAGAATCGAATGGCTGCCTCGCTATGGCCGCCAAAGGCCAGGATAGTTTCAACTTGCATGATATCTCCTTTTTTTTGTAGTTTACGCCAGTCGTAATTGACAGACTGTTCGTCAGCTTACACAAATAAGCCGTACTACAGCGCCAATTCCATAAAACGCCAGCGGGGATGCAAAATAGTTGGCACTTCTGCTCCTGCATATGGCGGGCAGTCTTTGAAACCAGCAGTTTCATACAAGCGGTGAGCTGCATGCATGAAGGGGGCGCTGTCCAGTCGCACATACCGATAGCCCAGACTGCGGACATCGTTGAGCAAGTACTGTAAAAGCGCATCACCCAGATGCAGTCCACGAAAAGCCGGTAATACATACAGTCGTTTTATCTCGGCAATGCCAGCCTCGATGTCAGTCTGTATGCCGCGCCTGCCACCCATGGCGGCAAACTGCCCGTCCACCTTGACCAGATAAAACATGCCATCCAGTGCATCTGCACCACAAATTTTGTCCAGCGCGCCCGGTACATATTCAGTCAGTGGCATACCAAGTAAAGCCTCGGTAGTAATACCAAAATCTTGCGCTATGTTCGCCGCCACCCAGCCCATATATTCCATATTCATGGCGATGAGTACATCTTTGTGTTGGGCAATGTCGGCCTTGATGAAGGTAATTGTTGCCAAAATGCTGACTCCTTAATGAGTAATCGCAGATATTGCAGGGATCGACATCTGCAGGTGTATGGCAGTTTTGCACTACAATGCACATTGACGGGATTTTGAAATCCCAGTATTGCGAATGTTCTGACGCGTTAATATCAATAGTGTAACGCTCAATCAAAAATTTCTTTTCTTCCTCTTAAACTTATCCATGAACTTTGACTCACTAGGCCTGATCCCGGAACTCTTGCAAGCGGTCACTGCGCGCCAGTATGCGACACCAACTGCCGTGCAGGCGGAAGCTATCCCGGCAATACTGGCTGGCGAGGATGTCATGGCACTGGCGCAGACCGGTTCTGGCAAGACGGCCGCCTTTGCCCTGCCATTGTTGCAACGCATGCAAGAAGACATGGATGAAGGCAGTAAAGAGAGTAGCAAACAGCGCAAAGTCAAAGTCCTGATACTGGTACCTACCCGCGAATTATCCGGCCAGGTAGGCCAAACAATAGAGGCTTTGGCTGAGCATTTGCCAAAGAAATTAAAGGTAGCCGTAATCTATGGCGGTGCCTCCATCAACCCGCAAATGATGCACTTGCGTGGTGGTGCCGATATCGTCATCAGTACGCCGGGACGCTTGCTGGATTTGCTGGATAATAATGCCCTGTCTTTAAGGGACGTGGCAATACTGGTGCTGGATGAGGCAGACCGTCTGCTGGATCTGGGCTTTGCCGACGAAATCAAACGCATCCTCGAGCAGTTACCTGCTAAACGTCAGAACCTGTTTTTCTCGGCCACTTTCTCACCCGCAGTCAAAAAACTGGCGCTGGCTTTGCTGCATGAACCAAAGCGTATAGCGATTGCCGACCTGACTGAAAACCTGCCCGATATCGCACAAAGAGCAATAGCAGTTGATGGCGACAAGCGTACCCGCCTGTTAGTGCACCTGATCAAAGAGCTGCAATGGGAACGCGTACTGGTTTTTGTCGCCACCAAATATGCGAGCGACACCGTCAGCAATAAATTGAAAAAAGCAGGCATCAAGGCCGAGGCATTTAACGGCGATGCCAGCCAGGGCGCGCGCCAGCATATGCTGACTGACTTCAAAGCGAACCGCATACAGGTACTGGTTGCCACTGACCTGGCAGCCCGTGGCATTGATGTTGCTGGCTTGCCTGCGGTTGTCAATTATGATTTGCCACGTTCGGCTGACGATTACATCCATCGCATAGGCCGCACTGGCCGCGCCGGGGCCAGCGGTAGCGCGATCAGTTTTATTCTGGCCGAGCATGAAATGCATTTCCGCCTGATAGAAAAGCGGCAAGATAAACGTGTGCCGCGCGAGATCATCGCAGGTTTTGAACCTGCTGCAATTGCAGGTGAAATCACCCAAGAAGAATCCGATGCCCGGCTTGCCAATGATGCACCAACTGGCGGCATCAAGGGCAAGCGCAAAAGCAAGAAAGACAAGCTGCGTGAGTTGGCAGTAAACAATAAGTAAATGCACAAAAATATCTCCAGGCAGCCAGCTTTTGCGAGTGCTGCTCCTCATGCCATGTTACCGTTTGAGATTCATCTGACGGTAGCAAATGCACAGAAAACAGATGTTCCCGGGTTCATTGAGTTTTGTGGGGAGATCAAGGCAAAGCCACTCTTGATAGAGTTATCAAGGGGTATGCATGCCCGGCAACTGATGTTGAGTAAACTTCTGATGGCGGATCAACTGGAAGCCGTATTGGAGGTAGCAAAAGACTATGGCTGCATATTGAACCAACGAGCTTACAAGACAAGCCGCCTGAAAATAGAGATACCTCTGCAGTACGCGGAAGAGTATAAAAAAAGTGTGGCTATGTCATCAGATGTTTACTATGAATGGCACGGTAAAATCAATTTCTCCAGGGCTGAAGATTTGCTGCGTTTATGTGCAAGTCATGAAGTACATCTGTCCAGAAATTCTCTCAGAAATGAACCTGGCATGCGTTTTGTCACTTTGCGCGAATATGGTAGCGAGGCTATTTTCTTGCACAGGGTTGGCGCTTTGCAAAAAAGTCTGAAGAATAGTGTCTGGACCATTATGCATGAGCGATTCGAATACTGCATCTTTGATGATAACTGTGCGCTGGATCATGGCTGGCTGAATCAGTCTCTTTAATGGAAAATCAGGAACTCTTTGATGTCATCTTCTAACTTACCAGCATGTGATGTTTCCCCCGCTTTCCTCGCAGGGGAGGCTTTCATACGTCGCGCCGCAAGTCTGGATTTACCTTTCATGCTGAAAGGCAGTTTCTTGACACGGCAATATTTTCAGGACCCGGCTCAACGTATCCCTGCTGATCTTGATTGGGTATGCATACAGGAAGTTGCTGATGCTACGGAGGCGCGCATTATTCTTGACCCGTGGGCAGTGGCAATCACTGAAACTGTAGCGGATGATGGAATACATTTTCGCAGCTTTAGAGAAAATGCTTTTTGGCGCATGATAGATTACGCCATGGCAGAAGATTTCCCTACTGTGAATACTGATCTGGCTTATAGTCTGAAAGATGCGCCGTACAGTGAAATCGCCATGGATGTATCTCTTAATCTGGACCTGGCACAAGGACCTGTACCTTTGCTCTACAGGCCGGTTTTGGGTGAAGCTTTTTTGATTAAGAATACAGTTCCACTTTCCTTGCAAATCGCATGGAAAATCCATCAGACCCTGGTCAGGCCACGTTTCAAGGATTTGTTTGACCTGGGCCACTTGTTACAGCATCCAGGCTTTGATGAGGCGACTCGCACTCAGATGCGGCAGGCACTTGAACGTGAATGCCAGACTGGTAAAGTCGACATGCAGACACTGACCTATTTTCTGGTTGGTGATGTTGCCAGACTGTTTCCAAATAATTCCATAGAAAAGAACTGGAATTTTTTTCGCCATAATCAATCACCTCAAAACCATTCGTACACAAACATACTCGCTTTTGACCGGGCAGATCAAATCACCGATGCCAGTAAGTTGCCGCACGATTTGCCTGATTTCCTTGATCAATTTCATGCAATACTCGTGCGGGCAGGTTTGGTTGAGGGGGCTGCAGCATGCCCGCCTGTAACATCCAATGCGCAAATCGTCACTTTCTTTATGCCACCAAACCACCTCGCTCCTGAGATGGTGGAATCTGCACCTGAACAAGACAAGAAGCCAGTTTATGGTGAAGCAGATAAGGCTAAAAGCGGCAACGAGTTTGAGGCGGTTTTTCAATCTCCTATACCGTCTCGTGAAACTCAGTCACTTCCAGAAAAAACGTCGATTCTGGGAAATTGGATAAAGAAGCTCAAGACCTGGTTTTAGTTCGTGCAATGAGTAAGTGCAATATTCGCCACGCCTGAACTGGTATTCGTTACCGAGTTATTGTCGCAGACGATATTCCCCGTCAGTCCTGACTGTACATTGATGCCATAACCCTTGGTGTTGAGATTAAAACGGTTGCTGCTGAATTTATTGTTCTTGCCCCAGCCAGTATAAGCCTGGTGTACCTGGAAACCATCCAGCAGGTTTTTATCGCCGGATGTTGGATGGTTATTGACGGTATTGCCAGTGACCGCATAATTGTTGCCTTTGACATCAATCACACTGTCGGCATAGTTTTCACCACTGATGCCGCTGCCATCAAAGGTATTGCCCTGTATCAGACCATCAGATGAGCCTTCTTTGATGTCTATACCCTCTGCATTCACATTCGGGCCTATGCTGTTGGTCAGTACCTTGTTGCGGTCACTCTTGTCCGGGTTGCATGAAGTGTAGGTGCACCAGTTGGAATTGGCTGATCCTATGTACACAGCTTCACCAAAGCCAGCCTGCTTCTTGCCGGTGTTATAGATGTGACTGTTCTTCAATACATTGTCGGTGCTGAAGGCGCGAAAGTGTATGCCTTCGTCATCGACATCATGCACTGTCAGGTTTTGCAGCACATTGTTGGCAGAGGTATCCAGGATGATGCCTTTGCCAGAATTGTTGACAGTGATGCCATCGATGATCCAGTAGTTTGCATGATCGAGATACAGCCCATAGCCACCACTATTCACCAGTACAGCGGCAGATGAGCCGGCAGGACCAGTCAGTTGTATCGGCTGGTCAGCCTTGCCACTTTTGTTCTTGATGACGAATTTGTCTTTGTAAGTGCCTGCCGCCAGTTGTATCACATCACCTGCTTTTACCTTGCTGATGGCGTCCTGCAATTCCTTGGCCGTTGTTACCTTGTAAGTCGTCGCCATTGCTGGCAATGCTGCCACCAGTAGCGTAATGAATGTCAAAGCCGGTTTCAGGGTCATTTTTTTGCTATTTGGTTTTGCAGATAACATGATGTACTCCTCGCTTGTTTGGATGGGATTAATTTCTCGTTATTAAAAAAAAAGACGGCAGAAAACCATCCGGCAGGAATGCCGGAATTTTAAAGGAAGGGAAAATTTGTGGCCTTCAAAGAAGTGATGAACGGTGCAGGCTGTTCATCACATCTTCATTTTTGACTAAGTTGCGTAAGTTGCCTAAGTTGATCAAGGGCGCTCAGAACTTGGCGTCCAGCCTGACACCGAAATAACGGAAGGCATCACGGGCTGGCGTCCAAGTGGTGTTGGTGACAGTCAGCACCGGGTTCGGCGCTTTTGAACTCCAACTACCTACACCAGTGAAACCAGTATTGGCGTAGTGGCGGTCAAACAGGTTATTGACAAAGAAGCTCAGTTTGTACTTGTTCATTTTGTCCCTGATACCAAAACCGATATTCGTTACGCTGATGGCAGATACGGCCAGCGTAGGGTCCTGGTTCAAATTGGTGATGACATCGCTTTGATAGCGTACGCTGCCAGTGACGAAAGCATCAAAAGGCAGGTTGCTGAAGCGCAGGTCATACTGACCACCAATATTGGCCTTGATTTTTGGTGCATTCGGCATCCGCGCTCCTGCCAGGTCTTGCACGTTTTGGCCGCCATACTGCACAGACTTCAACTGGCATTCGGCATTGAAGCCGCCATTCGGGCTGCCAGCCACGTTATAGCAAGGTGCATTCGGAAATTCAGTAATGGTGGCATCGGTGTAAGCAATGCTGGCGTTCACAATCAAGTCCCTGGTCACCAGTGCCGAGACATCCATTTCCACGCCGCGCGTCTGTACGCCACTTACGCTATTGAGGCGGGTGACGTAAGTCGTGGTGCCAGGCAGATAGCCGCCAGAATTTTGCTGGTAATCGCTGAACTTGCTGTTGAAGGCCGCGACATTCAGCGTCAGGCGATTGTCGAAGAAATTACCTTTCAGGCCGATTTCAAACGTTTTGGCTGTCTCTGATTTTACTGGCTGTTGGGCCGCAGTGGCGGCATTCAAACCACTGGTCAAGTCATACGCCAGGCCTTTGTAGCCGGTAGAACCCATGGCATACACCATCAGGTTATTGTTGACCTGGTGTTGCAGGCTGAGTTTACCTGTCGTGGCATTTTCAGTATTGTCGAGACTGGAAAAATAATCTGTCTGTACATAAGCACCTGGTGGCGGAGCACCGACAGAGAAACGGTAACCTGAGGTTTCACGGTTATAGCGCAAGCCTGCGAGCAGGCTGAAATTCTTGGCAAAGTCCCAGGTCGCCTGGCCAAACACGGCGCTGTTGACGTTATAGGTATCAGTAAAATACTGGATAGGCGTGCTCAGTGCAATGCCGTTATAACCGCGGATGAAATGACGTTCTATGGAATTTTTTCCATACCAGTAACCGACAACATAACGCAGCGAATTTTTATCATTCGAGGTATAGCGCAATTCCTGGGTTTGTGATTTAACGTCGAAAGTGCCGTACTGGGTGTAGCCAGAATTGACACCGGCAGGTTTGCCATTCGCCAGCGGGTAATACAACAGGGTAGGCACATCGACAAAATCCTGGTCGCGCGAGTCATTGGCGTAATAACGGTCGACGGAGGAAATCGAGGTCAGCGAAGAACCATCGGCAAATGAGTAAGTGAATTTCAAACCAGCACCACGGCTGGTGGATGTTTGCCCTGTCATGGCATCATTGCGCACATCCACGTTGTCTGGGCCTATGCGTATACCATTCAATAAAGTCGATGCAGGCAGTTGCGCAATATTCGACAGCAGGCCGCCTTGTGCAGGTGTCAGACTGGTTAGTGCCAGCACGCAGCAAGATGTTACCGTGCTGTTATAGCGTGGCGAGAAATCGACATCAATATTGTCGGTAGGATGCCAGCTGAGTTTCGCCATGAAGGTCTTGCCGCCAGAGCCATTGACCTTGCTGCCATCAGTCAGGTTATTCACATTGCCAGCGTAGCGGTTATCACTGGCGCTGACACGAAAACCAAATTTCTCTGACACCTCACCACCGTAGCTGAGCCCAAGGCGCCATTCACCATCACTGGTATATAAAGTGCTTGCACTGCCCGCCAGAGGGCCGGAGATGGGCTTGGTGACAATGTTTACCGCACCGGCAATCGCGCTCTTGCCAAACAGCGTGCTTTGCGGGCCTTTCAGGATTTCTATGCGAGAGATATCAGTCAGATCCTGGAAGGCCTTGACCTGCATGCCCATGGGAATATCATCGATGATGACAGCCACGTCAGCTTCTACGCCTATGCCTATCGATGTCGTGCCTATGCCGCGCATATTGATGCCATTATTGGCAGGCGTAGAGCCATAGGTGATCGACAAGGCGGGCGACAGGTTGATGACGTCAGCGATTTCCCTGACATTATTGCGCTGTAATGTGGCGTCGCCCAATACTGAAATTGCCATCGGCACATGCTCAAGTTTTTCTATGCGCTTGTTGGCCGACACTACGACTTCATTGAGTTTCCCGTCTGAAGTTTCTGCTGTATTCGCCTGTTGTGCCTGCGCTGCCTGTGCCAGGCCCAGCATGGCCAGGCTGATGGCAAAGCTCAGTGGCTTGAGTTGCATGGGATGCTTTTTGTTGCTGAATTCTACTGACATTGTTGTCTCCGGATTTTGTAGTTTTTTACTATTTTTTACTGCTGATTTTTCTGCTAAATTCTTGATGCTTAATTTTTTTCAGTTAAGTTTCGCTGCTAAATTTTATTGATACCGTATCGTCCACTTGATTATCAGTGGCTGCCCAGGCTTTAGCTGTTGCGTACTACAACTGATATGGTTGATGAAGGGGCCAGCCGGGGTCTGGAAGTAAGCGTTGCCAACGACCCGTTTTACCGTGCATTTTTCCAGACCATCCACGATGAATTCAGTGACACTACCTGTGCTGAAATAGATGTGATTTCCATCCTGTCTGACAGCATCAGAAAAGCTACTGAATTCCAAAGTGGCTTGCTGTATCTGCATACTGCCTGTCGCTGTAAATTCATCTGTCCTGCTGATGCTGCCGGGTTCAAATTGGTAGCGGCTATTGAGTTTTACCCGTTCATCTTTTTGCGGAGGTTTGCCTTCACCGGTCATACGTGTCAGCCCGGTTTGCTGATAGCTGAGAAATTCTCCCTTTGCTGTCTTGCCAGTCTGGATGTTGCTGATGAAAGCGGTCGCCAGCAGTTTGCTGCCATCTGCCAGCGTCAGACTGGGGACAAGCTGGGGATGGGTAAAACCGCTGTCAGGTATGCCAACGATGAGGTCATTTGAAAACGGTAGCGGGTAATACGGGCTGTTCGCATGCTGACCAGCACCACCATTAGCGAGTAAGAGACTGAAGACATGCTGGCGGTCACGATAGATCGCCAGTGCCCTGTCATACTCACCTCTGGCAAACCAGTTGAAGCTGAAACGGGGCTGGGTTTTATCTGCCCATGCCTGCAGGTCTGCCAATGGCATGCGCTGGTCATAGCCGAGTTTGTGCCAGATGGCATTGGTGGTCAGTAGCTGATGCAAGAGCGAGAAATTTTCACCCAGCACCCTATGCGCACCACGATAGGCATCGGTCTTCCTGCCCTTGCCCCACAAGTCAACGGAGTGCAACTGCGGGTCATACCAGAAACTCAAAAACTTGTTGAATATGCGGGTGGAGTAGGCATAGGCATAATCTTTTTCCACAGGTGTCAAGACATCCAGATAAGCAGATGCCGACAGGATTTCGAGTATGGCAGTATCACCATAAGCACCTATGCTGCGACCAAAGCTGAAGCCATCGCCTTGGTCATTTGCCATATTCAGGGCGATGTCTGCGGCTTTTCTGAGCTTCAGTTTCAAATCAGGCCGGACTTCTTTGCCGGTTTCTATGAGCCTGTGGCAAATTTCGGCGATCAATAAAATGCTGTAGCGGTCAAAGCGGCCTTCACCATCGGTTTCATCAGAAAAACCATATTCACCTGAATGCGTATCGTAGTGCGCCAGCAAAGTGTTCAAGAGTTTTTCACTGCCACTGGCATCTTCCCAGCCCAGCAACATGCGCAGGCGTGCCACGCCAAATGCCACGCCATAATAATTGGTGGGCAGGTTGATGAGTTTCAGGTCAGCTTCATTGACAAAGCTGCGCCAGTCCAGTTGCTTCTTCAGCTTGGTCAGGGTGCCCGGACTGACTGCCTGCTCCAGCAAACCCGCTTGCTGTATCTGTTGCAGTGCCAGCAAATAATAATAAATGCCCCAGGTATGGTTTTCCATATCGACCGTCATGTCGGCACTGGTGCGGAAATTTTCTGCCGCCTTGAGCCTTGCCTCTGGAGTGAGAGCAGGGTTTAGCATTAAATGGGCGAGGCCGGTAGCGATTTTACCGGGCAAGAATTTGTCCTTGCCATTGAAGGCAGGGTAGCCAGCCAGCGTGGTTTGTAATCTCTCGGCCAGCAGTTTTTGCGACAGGTAATCAAGCTGGGGATAAAGTGATTGCTGCACCAGGGTGTTCATGGGCAGTTGCGTCTGTGTTGCAGGTGTAGGCAGCTCAGCATTGCTTGCCGCAGCCATGTTGAGCGCCAGCACCGATGCTGCGATGCAGATCTTGCACAGATTATTGAGAATGGTATTGCGGTAAGACATACATCTCCTGATTTTGTTGTGTATCCCTGAATATGCTGCTCCAAACTTGGTTTGAAAGCATTTAGGAAAACGTTTAACTAAATAGTAGATGAATTCAAATTGAAGGTAAACCTGATTTTAGATTTTTTTATTAGCCTATCAAAATTGCTAATGAAGAGTAGAGCTGAATTGACCGGGCTGGGAGTTTTCTACGTGCAGAGATAAGGCTATGCAACGTATTAAAGAAAACGTTTTCTAAGATTGTCGCTTTTTTGCACAAATACGATTTGTTCCGTGCGCAATTTTCAGGGATTGGCCGGGCTTCTTCTGTTCATGACCGAAGAACGCAAAATCAATTGCGGCTCTATGGTGGTCAGGCCTTTGGCTGTCTCGCCATTGATCATGCTGATCAGCGTGCGCATGGCGGCGACACCCATTTCTTCGCTTTGCAGATCGACTGAGGTCAGTGCGGGCGAGGTGTAACGGCCATATTGGATATTGTCAAAACCGGCGATAGAGACATCCCGGGGAATATCGAAGCCCAGGTTTTGTGCTTCTTTCATGAAGCCTAGTGCCATCAAATCGTTATAGCAAACCACGGCATCAGGATGTTGTTTGCCCAGCATGATGGAAGAGCACAGGCGCTCGCCTTCTTGTGCAGAAGGTGAGTTGACGTTGTAGATTTCTGCTGTCAATTGATGCTCGCTCAGGCATTCCTGCAGGCCACCAAAACGTTCTTCATCGCGGCGGGATTTATTGAATCCCATATAGGCAATGCGCTTATGACCCAGGGTCAGCAAGTGTTGCGCCAGCATGTAGGCACCCTTGTGGTCATCACTGCTGACACAGGGGGAGCTGAGCTGGCTCAGGCGGCCAAAGAATACCAGTGGTTTTTCCAGTTGCTCAGTCCAGCTCAGGTCGGCTTCACTCATGCGTGAAAAAAGTATCATGCCATCAACACGGCGGCTCAGTGCTTCTATCAAGGGTTTTTCACGACCCAGGTTTTCTTCGGTATCGACCAGCAACAAGGTGTAACCATGTTCTATGGCTATGCGGTTGGCCCCTTTGACGATGCTGGTGAAATGGGGGTTGCTAACGTCCAGTATCGACAAGCCTATGGACTTGGTACGCCCGGTGATCATGGACTGCGCCAGTGGGTTGGAACGGTAGCCCAGACTGTCAATGACGGCTGTGATCCTGGCTTCTACGGTAGAAGAAAAACGCTGGGTGCCATTGATGAACTTGGAAATGGTGGCAGTAGAGACGCCCGCTTCAGCGGCGACATCACGTATGGTCGGTGGTTTTTTCTTCATCGCGTATAAAAGTATCTCAGACGGTGTGACTGTAAGCGTTTAACCGCCAGCTCAATTCAGCGTGCATCTTACCGTACAAACTGGCAGGCAGGCATCAATGCCATTGTCAGCCTGTCTACAGGGTGCATCACTCCTCAAGGTGGGTGGTAGATTTTTTTTAACGTGTAAAGGAAATATTTGACCCCGGCAAAAAATTCTATATACTTAGTTAAACGTTTAACCAAGAATCTGATTTGCCTTTTTTGGAGAAAGTTGAGCAAATCAGGGCCGACACTAACCTTAAATCCAAAATGATGATGAGTAATCAATTTAATGAGCAAGTGAGTGAGCAAGTGAGTGAAAAGCCTTTCAATCGCCTGCTATTGACCGGTGCCGCCGGTGGTCTGGGGCGAGTTTTGCGTGAACGCCTGAAGCCCTGGACAAAAATACTCAGGCTCAGCGACATTGTCGATATAGAAAACCTGGGGTCTGGCGAAGAGGCGCAGACCTGCGACCTGGCCGACAGGGCAGGGGTGTTTGAATTGCTGAAAGATGTTGATGCCGTGCTGCACTTTGGTGGTATCTCTGTCGAAGACAAGTTTGAACCCATCATGCAGGCCAATATTCTTGGCATGTACCATTTGTATGAAGCTGTGCATAAGCTGGGTATCAAGCGCGTCATTTATGCCAGTTCCAGCCATGTCGTTGGTTTTTACCCGACGACAGAGAAAGTGAATGCGGACAGCCCGCTACGGCCAGACGGTTTTTATGGCCTCAGCAAATCTTATGGCGAAGCGCTGTCACGTTATTACTATGACCGCTTTGGTATAGAGACGGTATGTTTGCGCATAGGTTCATCCTTTCCTGAGCCCAGAAATACCCGCATGATGGTGACTTATCTTAGTTACGATGATTTGTTGGGTCTGATCAAGGCGGCATTGTTCACGCCCAAGGTAGGCCACAGCATCGTTTTTGGCGTGTCGGACAATCCGGCGAAATGGTGGGACAACAGCAAGGCAGCCCACCTCGGGTTTACCCCCAAGGATAGTTCAAGTGAGTTCGCCGGACGCTTCCCACTGACTGCCAGTTGGCCTGATGCCAATGATATGACCAGCACCTATCAGGGCGGGCCGTTTGTGGTGGCTGGGCCGCAATACCAGGACTGAGGTTGGGATCATGCGCTTACTCATATTATCCGGCAGCTTGCTTGCCGGTTTTGCGATACCTTCTATTGCTGCCTCTGCCGCTGATATAGTTTCCGGTGTGACCGGTAATACCTTGTGTCTGAATGCGCAAAAGCCGGGGGGCGCAGATACTTATGCGAGGATAGAGAATGTCTTTGGCAAGGGCGCAGTAGAGGCGCCCAGTGACCTGCGTTACACGCCAGTCAGGCCGCATATTACTGAAGGGGGCGACAATGTGGTGTCAGCCTATTTTGCAGTGCTGGCGATAGACCCGACGGATGTCAACCTGGATGGCAAGACCTTGGCTGAAGGCAGCGACCGTTCCCGCACCGAGATCAAGATTGCCCCCAGTCTGATGGGCATGCATCAGACCTTCAAGGCGCGTGAAAATAGCAGCTTTGTGTATAGCTGGCGTTTCAAGATTGATGCAGGGATGAAATTTTCACCCTCATTTACGCATATTCACCAGATCAAAGCCTATGGTGGTCGCTATGCTGAACCACCGTTGATCACTTTTACCCCATTGTCGAATGGCCGTATGGAAGTGCGGCAAATCGATGACCTGAAAAACGAGGGCGGTGTTTATCATGTACTTGGCACGGTGGCCTTGTCGCAGATACTGGGGCAATGGATAGACGTGCGTGAGCAGATCACATTCTCAAATTCTGCCGGGCGCTATCAGTTGAGCATGCGCGGCCAGGACGATAGAGCTCTATTGGAAATCGACAGCACAGGCTTGCAACTATGGCGCACAGAGGCAGACCACATGCGTCCGAAATGGGGTATCTACCGCAAGCACCATGCGATGCTGAATCAGGACAAGGATGATTACGTCTATTTTGCCAATTTGGGTATCACCCGTGGTGAGCAGCCGGATTCCAGTTGTCGTTAGCTTACTGGCAAAGCTCGTCATTCTGGCGCATATCAGCCAAGCCGCATTCGCTGCCCACAGTCAACGTAGAGACTGGGGCAAGACAGCTTCTGGCCAGGCGGTGCAGGAACACTGCCTGCAAAACGACACGCACATGCGGCTTTGCTACATAGATTATGGCGCGATAATTACCACTATCGAAGTGCCAGACCGCGATGGCAAGCTGGCCAATATTGTGCTCAGGCTACCCGACCTGCCAGCTTATTTAACTACCAGACACAGGCATGCGTCCATCATAGGGCGTTATGCAGGACGCATAGGCAAAGCTGAATTTGCGTTGAACGGACAAACTTTTCATTTGCCAGCCAATGAAAAGGGAGTAGCCCTGCATGGCGACCCGCAAGGCTTTGACAAGCGGGTGTGGTCACGCCAGGATTTTGAGGAGAACGACAGCTTGGGCTCGCATTTTAATTTGCTCAGCCCTGACGGTGACCAGGGCTTTCCGGGTGAAATACAGGTGACAGTCACTTACCGCTTATACAAGGCGCGCAATGAATTCAATATTGAATATCGTGCGCTCAGTGATAAAGCCACGGTGATCAACCTGACCAATCACGCCTACTTCAATCTGGCAGGCGCAGGCAGCAGAGGTTTAAGTACGCACCTGTTTCAAATCCATGCTGACCGTTATACTGAGACCGACAATAAACGCATACCCACAGGACGTATTTTACCGGTGGATGGCAGCGTGCTGGATTTGCGCAAACCCACCACCATCACACGCCATCTTGAACACGGCGATACCTTGCTGGGACAGCCAACTGCTTATGATCACAGCCTGCTGTTTACCAACTGGGATCAGTCCTTGCGGGCTGTTGCGCGCATCACTGAAACGGTATCTGGCCGGCAAATGCATGTCTACACCACAGAACCCTCAGTACAGTTCAATAGCGGTAATGGTTTTGACGGCAGCGAAGCTTCAGCCTATCAGCGTCATGATGGCTTTGCCTTTGAAACCCAGCACTTGCCCGATAGCCCGAATCATGCGAATTTTCCGGCGACTGTGCTTAATCCAGGGCAAGTGTTTAACTCAGTCACCAGTTTTTGCTTTTCTGTCACACCGCTGCCGAAAAGCGACTAGGCAAGGCTAGCGACAGTGAAGAAAATACAGAACGTAATAATCGAATTCCATAGCTAAGTGTCTGGTGAATTAACTCTAAAGCATTTCTTGCTTTAGGGGAATTGATTGCTCAAATTCATCTAATGCTATAATAGCAGGCAATTGATGCACAAAAATTAATCAGTGTGCATCCAATCACCATCCCCCATTCCTGTCCCAAAGTACGTCGTTGACGTCACTTGTTTGTTTGCTACCGCATACATGTTTGACCGGTCACAAGCACTGCCGTGCTTTGGGTATTTGCATTTTCTATTGAGGTTTTATGTTTAAAAAAAGTTTCACACTGATACTGCTGGCAAGCAGTATGTTGATGTCCCTTGCACAAGCTGCAGAAAAAATCACCGTAGGCCTGATCGCCACCACCAGCATAGAAGATACCCGCAAACGCTGGCAGCCTTTGCTCGATGATCTGGCAAAAAACACAGGCACAGAAGTGACTGCCGCCATTTCTTCCAATTACAGCGATATCGTTGCGGGCTTGAAAGAGAACAAGATACAAATTGCCTGGCTGAGCAGCAAGGTCGCACTGGATGCGGTGGAAGATGGCAAGGCCACCGTATTTGCACAAATGGTCAAAAGCGATGGCTCACGCGGTTATAACTCTGTTCTCATCGCTTCCAGCAAAAGTGCTTTGACCAGCTTTGACCAGGTGTCGGCGAAGCCTGGTACGTATATTTTTGCTGATGGCGATAAAAAATCGACATCTGGCTATCTGGTTCCTGCTTATTACCTGTTTTCCAAGAACAAAATAGATCCGGCAAAACTGTTCAAGAAAGTCATTGTCGGTAATCATCAGACAAATTTCTCTGCCATTTTGCGCGGTGAAGCCGATGTTGCCACTTTTAATAGTGAAGAGATGGACAGGCTGAAGAAAGAAGCACCAGACCAGGTCAGCAAGGTACGCGTCATCTGGACTTCGCCTTTGATACCGAATGATCCTATTTTGTACCGCAAGGATATGTCGCCTGCGCTGAAAACCCGCGTAGAAGATTTCTTTATCAATTATGGCAAGCAAAAGCAGGCACAGGTCGTCTTGAAAGATATCTTGAATTTGTCCGGCTTTCAGCGTTCTACTGATGCGCAGTTGAAACCTATCGCAGATTTAACATTGTTTAGCCTTTTGCGTGATAACTTGAACAATCCTAGCCTCACAGATGCGCAAAAACAAAAGAAATTTGATGAAGTCAGTGCCCGTTTTGGCAAATTGAGCTTCGTGCTGGAAGCATCTCGCATTAAATAGTTTATATGAGTGCAAAATAGTTCCAATCAATTTGTAACAAAAGCTGAAATAAATACAATAATTTGGGCATTTTTGCCCAAATTTTGATTAATTTGTTGTTTTTTTATAAAATTTTCAAAAAAATTTCTGACTTTTGTAACCTATCGTGTCAACTGAATCGCGAACCGGTGCGTTTTTGGACTAAAGAATCTTTGCTGACACCTTTCCTTAAGCAAAGTTTCCCTTTAAGGAGTCAGAAAATGATTTACGAAATACTGGTTCGCCCTTCGGACAACAGCAAGAAAATTACTGCCGATCATTTGATCTGGATAGAAAGCAACATGACTACCCGTTCTTTCGAGAACTGGCTGCGTGAAAAATCCTTGCTGGATGGTAGCGGCCATGCGCCTGTAGCGCGCTGGAGCATAGTGCAGACTCAGCGTCCTGCGCATTTCAATCTGGCGACACAGGCAAAAGCCCTGAAGAGCCGTATTTCTGAATTGATGACTGGTACACCAGAAATCGTCGCAGTGCCGGATGCATCTCGCGCACTCAAAGCTTTCCGCTTGAAAAGCCCGGTTCAAGAACTCATCGCAGCCTGATCGCTGTGTGATTGCCAGCATTCCGGCCAGACCGGAAAGCTGGCGGCGGCAAAAGCTCCCTTAGTCCATTGCTGATCCATGCCCCCGCAAGGAGGGTATGGCGCATTGTTCATGGCAAATGCAAATGCAAATGCTTATGTGGGTTTGCTGTTGTTTTGTCATTGCCATGCTGTCGCTGCACTGTCGTGAATGAGCAGGCAGATAAGTTTTGACAAGATCAGCTGATGCCAAGCACAATCCAGACTCTTTTGGATTGCCCGCATACCCATGGCCAGATTAGCCCGACTTGTTATCCCGCATCAGCAACATCATGTTATCCAGCGTGGGAATGCTGGCGTCATGATTTTTCATGATGCAGAGGATTACACGAGTTTTTTGGACTGGCTCAAGCAAGCGTCCAAGCTGTTTGATGTGGCTATCCATGCCTATGTACTGATGCCAGACCACCTGCATCTCTTGCTGACGCCTGGCGATGAACCTGGACTAGGCAAAATGATGCAATGGCTGGGGCGTCACTATGTCCCTTATTTCAACCGCAAATACCAGCGCGCAGGCACCTTATGGCAGGGACGTTACCGCGCTACCGTCATTGAATCCGCGACCTACTTCATTCCATGCAGTATTTATATGGAAAGTAATCCTCTGCGTGCTGGTCTGGTGCAGGATTTGCTCGATTACACCTGGTCCAGTTACCGTCATCATGTAGGCCTTTATATTGATCCCCTGATCACCGACCACAGTTGCTACTGGGCATTGGGCAACACACCTTTCCAGCGTGAAGCTGCCTACAAGCAGAGTCTGGAAAATGGTTTGTCAAACACGCAAATCAGCGAAATTACCCAGGCTACCACCAAGGCCTGGACGCTGGGCTCAGCCAAATTCAAGATAGAAATGAGCAAGCTGACCGAGAGGCGGGTAGAGCCAGTCAAGCGTGGCCGGCCTCGTAAAGCGCAGGAAAATACTTAAATTTTTCTTGCACTAGTCCTGTTTTGTTGCCATCTTCAGAGTCTGAAAATCTATAAGTAAATCATGAAAGCTAATAAACACGGTCTTTTCAACTATGTCCCTAATTAAAATTAAGTGAAAATACCTATAATTCAAATTGACACTGACCCTAATTAAACTAGTTGAATAATATTTTGCACTGCACTATTCTCTGTCTTGTCCTGACAGGATTTACGCCAAACTGTCGTGTCGGCGCATTTACAATCAACAAATGCCTGACACATTTGTCCAGCGTAGTGCCACGTTCCTTACCCGGAAGCCTGGCCGGCACGGTTTGATCACCCTTCAAGCTAACGTCATCAAGCTGCCATCCGCAGCCAGCAAGTGCCTGGATAGCCGAGATAGCTATTCAAGCCGACAGCTGTTTCACGTAAGTCCTGATATTGAAATTGTCCTCCGGAGATCCACTATGCACGCTCAAGGTTTATACGACCCGTCCAATGAACATGACGCCTGTGGCGTAGGTTTTGTTGCCCATATCAAAGGCAAGAAGACGCATGCCATCGTCGATCAGGGTTTATTGATTTTGAAAAATCTTGATCACAGGGGGGCGGTTGGTGCCGATGCCCTGATGGGTGATGGTGCCGGTATCCTGATCCAGATTCCTGACCAGTATTACCGCGAAGAGATGGCCAAGCAGGGCATAGCCTTGCCGCCGCCCGGTGAATACGGCGTAGGCATGATCTTCCTGCCCAAGGAACATGCATCCCGACTGGCTTGTGAACAAGAAATAGAACGTGCCGTGCGCGCTGAAGGCCAGGTTGTACTGGGCTGGCGTGACGTGCCGGTAGACCGTGAAATGCCCATGTCACCTACCGTGCGTGAAAAAGAACCGGTCATACGCCAGATTTTCATTGGTCGTGGTCCTGACATCATGGTTACCGACGCGCTGGAACGCAAGCTGTATGTGATCCGCAAATCGGCAGTGCATGCGATTGAAGCCTTGAATCTCTTGCATGGCAAGGAATACTTCGTGCCATCGATGTCGGCCCGTACCATCGTCTACAAAGGCTTGCTACTGGCTGACCAGGTTGGTGTGTATTATCAGGATTTGCAGGACGAGCGTTGTGTCTCTGCTCTGGCACTGGTGCATCAGCGTTTCTCTACCAATACCTTCCCTGAATGGCCTTTGGCCCACCCTTACCGCATGATTGCGCACAATGGTGAAATCAACACAGTCAAAGGCAACTTCAACTGGATGCGTGCCCGTGAAGGCGTCATGAAATCGGCAGTGCTCGGTGACGATTTGCAAAAACTGTATCCGTTGATTTTTGAAGGTCAGTCAGATACCGCAAGTTTCGACAATGCGCTGGAACTGCTGGTGATGGCCGGTTACCCGATTGCGCAAGCAATGATGATGATGATCCCGGAAGCCTGGGAAAACCACACCATGATGGATGAAAACCGCCGCGCCTTCTATGAATACCATGCAGCGATGATGGAACCATGGGACGGCCCTGCCGCCATGGCCTTTACCGACGGTCGCCAGATTGGTGGTACGCTGGACCGCAATGGCTTGCGCCCTGCGCGCTATATCGTCACGGATGATGACCTGGTCGTCATGGCATCTGAATCCGGCGTCTTGCCTATTCCAGAATCCAAGATCATCAAGAAATGGCGTCTGCAACCAGGCAAGATGTTTCTCATCGATCTGGAAGCTGGCCGCATCATTGATGACAAGGAAATCAAGGATACCTACGCCAATGCCAAGCCTTACAAGCAATGGATCAAGTCCGTACGCATCAAGCTCAATGAGTTGAAGGCAGCTGAAGACAAGACAGTTTACTCAGCTACCTTGCTGGACAGACAGCAAGCCTTTGGCTACACACAGGAAGATTTGAAGTTCCTGATGGCCCCAATGGCGCTGGCAGGTGAAGAAGCAATCGGCTCCATGGGCAATGATTCTTCATTGGCTGTGATGTCGAACAAGCTCAAGCCCTTGTATAACTACTTCAAGCAATTGTTTGCGCAGGTAACTAATCCGCCTATCGATCCTATTCGCGAAGCGATGGTGATGTCGCTGGTATCCTTCATCGGCCCGAAACCGAATTTGCTCGACACCAATAACATCAATCCGCCTATGCGCCTGGAAGTGGCGCAACCGATACTGGATTTTGCTGACATCGCCAAACTGCGCAATATCAGCGCCAATACTGGTGGCAAGTTCAAGTCCTATGAACTGGATATCTGCTATCCGGTGGCCTGGGGCAAGGATGGTATCGAGGCGCGCCTGGCATCCATCTGTGCGGAAGTCGTTGATGCGGTCAGGTCTGGCCACAACATCATGATCATCACAGACCGCAAGATGGATGAGTACTATGTCGCCATTCCGGCTTTGCTGGCAACGTCTACTGTGCATCAGCATCTGGTCAGCAAGGGTTTGCGTACCACTACTGGTCTGGTGGTGGAAACTGGCTCTGCCCGTGAAACTCATCACTTTGCCCTGCTGGCAGGTTATGGCGCAGAAGCTGTTCATCCTTACCTGGCGATGCAGACACTGGCCGACATGGCAAAAGATTTGTCGGGTGAATTGTCGGCAGAAAAAGCGGTCTATAACTACACCAAGGCAATTGGCAAGGGCTTGATGAAAGTCATGTCCAAAATGGGTATCTCTACCTATATGTCTTATTGCGGCGCGCAGATTTTTGAAGCCGTAGGTTTGAACAAATCCCTGGTCGACAAATACTTCAAGGGTACGGCATCGAATGTAGAAGGCATAGGCGTATTTGAAGTCGCTGAAGAAGCCCTGCGTTTGCACAAAGGTGCTTTTGGTAATGACCCGGTACTGGAAAATGCACTGGATGCTGGTGGTGAATATGCTTACCGCGTACGTGGTGAAGACCATATGTGGACACCAGATGCGATTGCCAAGTTGCAGCATTCTACCCGTGCCAACAACTACAATTCGTATAAGGAATATGCACAGATCATCAACGACCAAAGCAAGCGTCACATGACTTTGCGTGGTCTGTTCGAATTCAAGATAGATCCAAGTAAAGCTATTCCGCTGGATCAGGTAGAACCAGCCAAGGAAATCGTCAAACGCTTCGCGACTGGCGCGATGTCTCTGGGTTCCATCAGTACAGAAGCACATGCGACCCTGGCGATCGCCATGAACCGCATAGGCGGTAAATCAAACACTGGTGAAGGCGGCGAAGATCCGGCACGTTACCAGCAAGAATTGAAAGGCATCCCTATCAAACAAGGCCAGACCCTGGCTTCTGTGGTAGGTAAAGACCAGATTGAAGTTGATATTCCTTTGCAGGATGGTGATTCCCTGCGCTCGAAAATCAAGCAGGTTGCATCTGGCCGTTTTGGTGTCACCGCTGAATACCTGAGTTCTGCCGACCAGATACAGATCAAGATGGCGCAAGGTGCCAAGCCGGGTGAGGGTGGTCAATTGCCAGGCCATAAGGTATCTGAATACATTGCCAAGCTGCGTTTCTCTGTGCCTGGCGTGGGTTTGATTTCTCCGCCACCGCATCATGATATTTATTCAATTGAAGATCTGGCGCAGTTGATTCATGACTTGAAAAACGCCAATCCAAAAGCCTCGATCTCGGTCAAGCTGGTGTCTGAAGTTGGCGTTGGTACAGTGGCTGCCGGTGTTTCCAAGGCCAAGGCGGATCACGTGGTCATTGCTGGTCATGACGGCGGTACGGGGGCCTCACCTTTGTCTTCCATCAAGCATGCTGGTACACCGTGGGAACTGGGCTTGTCTGAAACCCAGCAAACCCTGGTCCTGAATGGCTTGCGTGGCCGTGTCCGCGTGCAGGCTGATGGCCAGATGAAAACTGGCCGCGACGTGGCAATTGCCGCCATGCTGGGTGCCGATGAAATCGGTTTTGCCACAGCACCGCTGGTAGTCGAAGGTTGCATCATGATGCGCAAATGCCATCTGAACACTTGCCCGGTAGGCGTGGCAACACAAGACCCAGTCTTGCGTGCCAAATTTTCTGGCAAGCCTGAATATGTCGTCAATTACTTCTTCTTCGTTGCGGAAGAATTGCGTCAGATCATGGCGCAGCTGGGCATACGCACTTATGACGATTTGATAGGCCGTGTTGATTTGCTGGATAAATCCAAGGCCGTATCACACTGGAAGGCCAAGGGGCTGGATTTCAGCCGCATCTTCTATCAGCCAGAACTGGCCGAAGGTGCAGCGATACGCCATGTCGATGTACAAGATCATGGTCTGGAAAAAGCGCTCGATAACAAATTGATCGCCCAGGCAAAAATCGCTTTGGAAACTGGTGAAAAAGTATCCTTCATATCACCGATCAAAAACCTGAACCGCACTGTAGGCACGATGTTGTCTGGTGAAGTGGCGAAAAAATATGGCCACGCCGGTTTGCCGGATGACACCATCCACATCCAGTTGCAAGGCACGGCTGGCCAGTCTGCTGGTGCCTTCCTGGCGCATGGCGTGACGCTGGATCTGGTGGGTGAGGGCAATGATTATGTCGGCAAAGGTTTGTCCGGTGGCCGCATCATTATCCGCCCAAATACAGAATTCCGTGGCTGGGCTGTTGATAACATCATCTGCGGTAACACGGTACTGTACGGTGCCATCTCTGGTGAAGCCTTCATAAACGGTGTTGCCGGTGAGCGTTTTGCCGTGCGTAACTCTGGTGCACTGACTGTCATCGAAGGCACTGGTGATCATGGTTGCGAATACATGACAGGCGGCACCGTCATCGTACTTGGTAACACGGGCCGTAACTTTGCTGCCGGCATGTCAGGCGGTATCGCTTATGTGTATGACCCGGAAGGCGAATTCGAGGCCAAGTGCAATATGTCCATGGTGACACTGGAGCCGGTATTGGCAGGTGACGTACAAGTGGCAACCCTGGATAAATCGATCTGGCATAGCCGTCTGCGTGGCGGTGATGGTGAGACGGATGAAGCCATCTTGCGTAATCTGATAGAGCGTCATTTCAAACACACAGGCAGTACCCGCGCCCGCAATTTGCTGGATGACTGGGCCCGTAGCCGTGCCAAGTTCGTCAAAGTATTCCCTACCGAATACAAGCGCGCCCTGGGTGAAATGTATGCAGCAAAACAGCTCGCAGCGAAAAAGGAAAAAGTCCCGGCATAGTTGGCAGGGCGCGTCGCAGCCAGCATGCGGTCGCGTCCTCCTGTGTTGTTCGACGATTTAACTATTTAGCTTATTCAGCTTTTTCAGATTAAGACAGGGCATATGCCCGCAACGATATTGAGGTTAGAAAATGGGTAAAGTTACCGGCTTCATGGAATACCAGCGTTTGCAAGAAGCAAGCGAAGCACCGCAGTCACGCAAAAAGCATTACAAGGAATTTCTGGTTCATCTGGATGATGGCCAGGCCAAGGTGCAGGCAGCACGTTGCATGGATTGCGGCATCCCTTTTTGTAATAACGGCTGTCCTGTGAACAACATCATCCCCGATTGGAATGATCTGGTGTTCAATGGCAATTACAAACTGGCGCTGGATACACTGCATTCCACCAACAACTTCCCTGAATTCACTGGCCGTATTTGTCCTGCACCTTGTGAATCCGCCTGTACCCTTGGTATAAATAGCGATGCTGTTGGTATCAAGTCGATAGAGCATTTCATCATCGACAAAGGCTGGGAAAATGGCTGGGTAGTGCCGCAAATACCATCCATCAAGACAGGCAAGAAAATCGCCGTGGTTGGCTCCGGCCCCGCAGGCATGGCAGCAGCACAGCAACTGGCGCGTGTAGGTCATGATGTGACCGTATTTGAAAAGAATGACCGTGTCGGTGGCTTGCTGCGTTATGGCATCCCTGATTTCAAGATGGAAAAATCCCACATCGACCGTCGTGTTGACCAGATGGTGGCTGAGGGAGTGACTTTCCGCACTGGCGTATTCGTTGGCAAGGATTTTCCGGCAACAGTGACCAACTGGGCCAAGGAAACCATCTCGCCTGAACAACTGCAAAAAGATTTCGATGCTGTCATCATCGCAGGTGGCGCAGAAGCCCCGCGTGACCTGCCTGTGCCTGGCCGTGAACTCAAAGGCGTGCATTTCGCCATGGACTTCTTGCCTTTGCAAAACAAGGTCAATGCCGGTGACAAGGTCAAGGACCAGATCATGGCCAGTGGCAAGCATGTGGTCGTCATCGGCGGTGGTGATACTGGTTCTGATTGCGTTGGTACATCAAACCGCCACGGTGCCAAATCGGTAGCCCAGTTTGAACTCATGCCACAGCCGCCTGAGCAAGAAAACAAGCCCATGGTCTGGCCTTACTGGCCTACCAAGCTGCGCACCTCTTCTTCACATGAAGAAGGTTGCGACCGTGACTGGGCAGTAGCGACCAAGCGTCTGGAAGGCAAGGCTGGCAAGGTAGAAAAATTGATCGCCTGCCGCGTGGAATGGAAAGACGGCAAGATGCAGGAAGTGCCGGATTCTGAATTTGAAATGAAGGCTGACCTGGTCTTGCTGGCCATGGGTTTTGTCTCACCAGTACAACAAGTGCTGGATGCCTTTGGTGTTGATAAGGACGCACGTGGCAATGCCAGGGCAACCACAGATGGCGCTGGCTGCTACAAGACCAATGTCGACAAGGTCTATGCCGCGGGTGACATGCGCCGTGGTCAATCGCTGGTGGTATGGGCGATACGCGAAGGGCGTCAATGTGCACGCGAAGTAGATGCCTTCTTGATGGGTGATTCTGTTTTGCCTCGCTAATCCTTCTTGAAAACCATGTCCGTCACCAGTATTTTTCGATGGTGACGGACATACTGCCTTGATTTGCCTTCATGAGCAAAACAGAGGCAAGTCAGGTGTGGCAAGTCGGTTTTAGCGGGAATTTGACAAATAACTGACTTTCCGTTCATTAAAAAAATTTATTTTCACACCTCTCATTTGAATTAAATTTGGAAAAATGAGCATTTATCGCGTTTTGCGTGAAATAGCGCTGATATTCTGAATATTCGTCAATTAGTTGTTTTTATATCATAGTTGTCTGTACAACCCTCTTTGCCTTTCTGCATTACAATCTAGTTTTTATAAAACTATCTTCCCATTGCTGTGCCAAATCTTGTAGAAATTCGCGATATCCAGTTTGGTTATGGAGACAGGATCATCTTGTCTGAACTCCGTATGGATTTTCCACGCGGTAAACTGATTGCTGTCATGGGTGGTTCAGGTTCGGGCAAGACCACGATCTTGCGTCTGATAGGCGGGCAAATCCGTGCTCAGCGTGGCAGTATCAAGGTCAACGGGCAAGAGGTCAGTGAACTTGATACTCAAGGTTTGTACGCCATACGCAGGAAAATGGGCATGCTGTTCCAGCATGGTGCCTTGTTCACGGACTTGAATGTCTTTGATAACGTCGCCTTCCCTATGCGTGAACATACGGATCTTAGCGAAGCCATGATACGTGATCTGGTTTTGCTGAAATTGCAAGCGGTTGGCTTGCGTAATGCTGCTGGTCTCATGCCTGCGGAAATTTCTGGCGGCATGGCCAGGCGCGTGGCGCTGGCGCGCGCCGTCGCGCTGGACCCGGAATTGATCATGTATGACGAACCCTTTGCCGGACTGGACCCTATCTCCATGGGCGTTGCTGCCAATTTGATACGGAACTTGAATGACGCTTTGGGGTCTACATCCATTCTGGTGTCGCATGATGTGCATGAAACCTTTGCCATCGCCGACTATGTCTACTTCTTGTCCAAAGGCAAGATCGTTGCGCAAGGCACGCCAGAAGAAATGCAGGTTTCAGAAGACCCGTATGTAAAACAGTTTGTGCATGCAGAGGCAGATGGACCCGTGCCTTTCCATTATCCCGGTGCATCCTTGCAAACGGACCTGGGTTTGGAGAAGCGTGCATGATAGAAAAAATTGGTGGGTTTGTCAGATCGACTATGGACGATGTGGGCTATGCGGCCCGCAGTTTTTTTTCCATCCTGGCAAATTGTCTGGGCTTGTGGCGCAGACCGCGTCTGGTAACAGACCAGATTCATTTCATCGGCAATTATTCCATGGTGATTATTGCCGTGTCGGGATTGTTTGTCGGTTTTGTACTGGCCTATCAGGGTTATTACACCCTGAACCGTTATGGCTCGGAAGAAGCGCTGGGTTTGCTGGTGGCACTTTCACTGGTGCGTGAACTAGGGCCAGTCGTGACCGCCTTGCTGTTTGCCGGACGTGCTGGCACTTCACTGACGGCAGAGATAGGTTTGATGAAGGCCGGCGAGCAACTGGCCGCGATGGAAATGATGGCAGTGAGTCCCATACAAAGGGTGCTGGCACCACGTTTTCTGGCTGGCATCATCGCCTTGCCAATATTGACATCCATCTTCAATGCCATGGGCATTATTGGTGGTTATGTCGTAGGGGTGAAACTCATCGGTGTCGATAATGGTGCTTTTTGGTCGCAGATGCAGTCAGGTGTGGAAGTGTTTCAGGATATAGGCAATGGTGTTGTCAAAAGCATAGTTTTTGGTTTTGCAGTAAGCTTTGTTGCATTATTCCAGGGCTATGAAGCGCAGCCTACCCCTGAGGGAGTAGCGCGTGCCACGACCAGAACGGTAGTCATATCCTCGTTGCTGGTACTGTGGCTGGATTTCCTGTTAACGGCGTGGATGTTTCAATAAGCCAGGCCTGACCGTACTTTGAGCCGTGCGGGCTGTGCAAATTGGCAGTACAAGTTGACAATACAAACTGAATTATTTGTTAAGACCTGCAATGAGACCGGGTGTTTGGCAAAATCGCAAGAAATCGTAAGAATTGGTGGAAAAGAAAAATGCAAAAAAAATCTCTCGACTTTTGGGTGGGCCTGTTTGTGTTGCTGGGTGCTGCTGCGCTGTTGTTTCTGGCACTCAAGGCGGGCAATTTAAGTTCTCTGTCCTTTGAGCAGACGTATACTGTCAGTGCGCGCTTCGACAATATCGGCGGCCTCAAACCAAGAGCCGCAGTGAAAAGTGCCGGGGTGGTAGTAGGGCGCATCAGTGAAATCAAATTTGACGATAAAACCTACCAGGCGACTGTCGTCATGGAATTGGAAAAGCGTTACAAGTTCCCACAAAATTCGTCCATCAAGATCCTGACTGCAGGCTTGCTTGGTGAGCAATACATAGGTTTGAGTGCAGGCAGCGATGAAAAATTGTTGGCTGCAGGCGACAGAATTAAATTTACCCAGGATGCCATCGTGCTGGAAAGTCTGATCAGTCAGTTCCTGTTCAGCAAAGCAGCAGACGGCAATACGGAAGAGAAAAAATGACAAGAACAAACAAGTTTCCTGCAAGTAGCAGGATGTTGGGCACGTTGCTACTACTGGCCAGCGTCTTGCTGACTGGTTGTAGCACTGTATCAGTAGAAAAAATCAAGGATAAGGCTGACCAGACTCTTGATGTATTAAGCACCAAGACCAATATAGGCAAAAACCCGCGTGATCCTCTGGAAGGGTTTAACCGTGCCATGTTCAGCTTTAACGATACTGTGGACACGGCCGTGGTGAAACCAGTGGCACAGGCTTACCGTGCTGCTACACCAAGTTTTGTGCAGACTGGTATAGGTAATTTTTTCAGCAATATTGGTGATGTCTGGAATGCAGTGAATAATTTGCTGCAGGGCCGTGTCAATGACAGTGCCACTGATGTCATGCGTTTTGCAGTGAATACCACTATAGGTATAGGTGGTTTGATCGACATAGGTTCGGCTGCCGGGATGCCCAAGCATAATGAGGATTTTGGCCAGACACTGGGACGCTGGGGTGTCAAGTCTGGCCCCTATCTGGTCTTGCCGGTATTTGGGCCATCGACAGTACGTGATGCTATAGCCATGCCGGTCGATATGCGGGGTGATTTGTGGTATTACAAACGCCCTATGTATATCAAGAACATAGGCTCGGTAGTGCGTCTGGTGGACAAACGCGCATCTGTACTGGATGCCGGTAGCCTGCTGGAAGAAGCGGCGCTTGATAAATATGTGTTTTTCCGCGATGCCTATCTGCAGCGTCGTGCCGGCCAGGTCAGTCCTGATGCTGATTAAAAGTTGTTGTTTGAAATTGTAAGAATTGATGAAGACGTAGTGAACTGGGTCAACCGCTGAGGCTGCTGACAAGTTAACTGCTCATGTGCGGCGTTTGCCGCAAAACAGGAACAGGAATAATAAAATGAAACGAACTCTGACAAAATTTTTTAATTTGATATTCGCCAGCTTGCTCATCACTGGTCTGGCCAGTGGTGCTGTGCAGGCGCAGGAAGCACCTGATGCCCTGATCAAACGCCTGAGCCAGGAAATCCTGGAAACAGCAAAAAATGACAAGGATATCCAGGCTGGAAATCAAAAGAAAGTGTATGACATGGTGGAAGGTAAAATCCTGCCATACATCGATTTTCCACGCATGACTTCCCTGGCTGCAGGTAAAAGCTGGAAAGAGGCCACGCCAGACCAGCAAAAACAATTGACCAACGAGTTCCGTACTTTGCTGGTATTCACCTACTCTGGCGCGATTTCCCAGATCAAGGATCAGCGTGTGGAATTCAAGCCTATGCGTTCCGAAGCTTCTGATACTGAAGTAGAAGTGCGTACCCAGATCATACAAACTCGTGGTGAGCCAGTTGTTTTGAACTACCGTCTGGAAAAATTGGCAAGTGGCTGGAAGATTTTTGATATCAATGTATTGGGTGCCTGGTTGGTGGAAACCTATAAAGGCAGCTTCTCTGCTGAAATCAGCAAATCCGGTATTGACGGCCTGATCAAGACGCTGGCTGAAAAGAATAAAAAGCTGGCTGCCTCCAATGCAGCAAAGAGTGCAGCAAAATAAATCCGGGAACGTATTGTGTATACAGTAACAGGTGAGCTTTGTCATGATAATGCCAACGCAGTGGTAACTGCGGGTTTGTCTGCCATTGCTGCAGGACAGTCAGAGTTCGATTTGTCGGCGCTTACTAAAATTGACTCTAGCGCAGTGGCAGTCATGATAGCCTGGCAACGTCAGGCTATCGAGCGTGGCTTGCCATTAAGCTTTCAGGGTCTGCCTGCCAGCTTGTTGAGTATACTGGCACTATACGGTCTCAGTGAGCAATTCCAGCTTCATCCTTCAGAGCGACATTGATCGTCTCCTGAATTTCATTTCCTGAAAGGCATGCCTGGTTATGATACCGGTGTGCCATTTCAGATCAAATCCCGAAAATCCCCTATAATCAAAGGTTTCGCCACTTAAGTGGTTGGAAACCGGGTTTCCGGTTCTTAATTCCCTGATGAGCACTTAGTGCAAACACGCCAGATGGCAGCCATACAAATTAGCAACATACAAAAACGCTACCAGTCGCTACAAGCACTGGGCGGTGTCTCACTCACGATAGAAGAGGGGGAGTTTTTCGGTTTGCTGGGGCCAAATGGTGCAGGCAAGACCACACTTATTTCCATTTTGGCAGGCTTGAACCGCGCCGATGCCGGTAATATCACCGTGCAAGGCCATGATGTTGTGACGGACTATCGCAATGCCCGCAAGAAGCTGGGCGTGGTGCCGCAAGAGCTGGTGTTTGATCCCTTTTTCACCGTGCGTGAAACCCTGCGCATGCAGTCTGGTTATTTTGGCCTGAAAAATAACGACAAGTGGATAGACGAGGTCATGGAAAACCTCGACCTGACAAATAAGGCCGACGTCAATATGCGCGCCTTGTCCGGTGGCATGAAGCGCCGTGTGCTGGTGGCGCAAGCGCTAGTGCATAAGCCACCCGTCATCGTGCTGGATGAACCGACTGCAGGTGTAGATGTTGAATTACGCCAGACCCTGTGGCAATTTATCGCCCGCCTGAACCGTGAAGGCCATACTGTCGTTCTGACCACGCATTATCTGGAAGAAGCCCAGGCCTTGTGCAATCGCATCGCCATGCTGAAACTGGGCAAGGTCGTGGCACTCGATAGCACGGCCAATCTGATCAAGCGCATCTCCGGTTCACAATTGCGTGTGACTTTGGCCGCCAGTGGTGTGGTGACTTTACCAGCCAGTTTGCGCGATAAAGTCATTACTCATGAAACGCCATCCGACCCACGCCAGTTTGCCCTGCGCGTGACTGATTACAACCAGGTCGAAGGCATGCTGGCCGCTTTCCGTGCTGATGGTTGTGTCATTGAAGATATGCATTTACTGCAAGCTGATCTGGAAGATGTCTTCCTGCAAATCATGGAGGGCTCCAAATGAGCAGCATGACGGGTTTTAATACCCTGTTCTACAAAGAGGTCCTGCGCTTCTGGAAAGTGGCGACGCAAACCATTACTGCGCCCATCATGACAGCCATCCTGTATTTGCTGATTTTTGGCCATGTGCTGGAAGATCATGTACAGGTTTATCCTGGCGTTAAATACACGGCCTTTCTGGTGCCTGGTCTGGTGATGATGAGTGTCTTGCAAAATGCGTTTGCGAATTCATCTTCTTCACTGATCCAATCCAAGATCACCGGTAACCTGGTATTCATCCTGTTGCCACCACTGTCGCACTGGGAAATTTTCAGTGCCTATGTACTGGCAGCCATCTTGCGCGGTGTCGCCGTTGGCGCTGGTGTTTTCATCGTGACAGCCTGGTTTGCTGACCTGCATTTTGTTGCGCCATGGTGGATAGCGATTTTTGCTTTTCTCGGTGCAGCCATGTTGGGCACCATGGGTTTGATTGCCGGTATCTGGGCAGAAAAATTTGACCAGCTTGCGGCATTCCAGAACTTTTTGATCATGCCTGCCACCTTCCTGTCGGGCGTGTTTTATTCCATCCATTCCTTGCCTGGCGTCTGGCAAAGTATTTCGCGCTTCAACCCGTTTTTCTACATGATAGATGGCTTTCGTTACGGTTTCTTCGGTAAGTCCGATGTTGATCCCTTGCATAGCCTGATGATCGTTTCCGTATTCTCCTTGTTGCTGGCAGGCCTGGCCATCAATATGCTGAAAAATGGATATAAGTTACGGCACTGAGTGAGACACTGGGTACGCCACTAAGTAAGACACCAAGTAAGACACAGAGTCAGCACCAAGTAAAAACAATACGCAGTACAACAATTGCTTCACCATTTTGATCAAGAGAGTTAGCCGTGTTTCCTACGCCCGAACAAATTAAAAATTACATTGCAGCCGGTCTGGAATGTACGCACCTGGAAGTCGAAGGCGACGGCCAGCATTTCACCGCAGTGATCGTGTCTGCCGCCTTCGCCGGCAAGCGCCCGATACAGCGTCACCAGATCGTCTACGCCGTGCTGGGTGACCGCATGCGTGAAGAAATACATGCCCTTTCCATGAAAACCCTGACACCGGAAGAGTACGCAGCATAATGGATAAATTATTGATTACAGGCGGCAATCGCCTGAATGGCGACATTACTATCTCTGGTGCAAAAAATGCGGCACTGCCTATCCTGTGCGCAGGCTTGCTGACTTCAGGTAACGTCGAATTGCACAATGTGCCTTCGCTGCAAGATGTCAGCACCATGCTGAAGCTGTTGCGTCAAATGGGTTTGCAAGTCACGCAGGAAAACGGTGTGACCGTACTTAATGGCGTAGCCATAGACAAGCTGGAAGCACCGTATGACCTGGTGAAAACCATGCGCGCATCGATACTCGTGCTTGGTCCTTTGCTGGCACGTTTTGGCGAAGCCAAGGTATCCCTGCCTGGTGGCTGTGCAATCGGCTCGCGTCCGGTTGACCAGCATATCAAGGGCTTGCAAGCCATGGGTGCCGAGATCAATATTGAAGCCGGCTACATCCACGCCAAGGCCAAGAAACTCAAAGGCGCACGCATCGTCACTGACATGATTACCGTGACGGGCACCGAGAATCTGCTGATGGCAGCGACGCTCGCCGAAGGTGAGACCGTGCTGGAAAATGCCGCACGCGAACCGGAAGTTACTGACCTGGCCAACCTGCTGGTGGCCATGGGTGCGAAGATAGAGGGCATAGGCACAGACCGCCTCGTTATCCAGGGTGTAGACAGTTTGCATGGCGCTACCCATACCGTGATTGCCGACCGTATAGAAACCGCAACCTTCCTGTGTGCAGTGGCTGCCACCGGTGGTGACATCACTCTGAAAAATACCCGCAGTGACATCCTCGATGTCGCACTCGACAAATTGCGTGAAGCAGGCGTGATACTGACGACAGGCCCGGACTGGATACGTGCGCAAATGAGTGGTCGCCCTAAAGCGGTTGGTTTCCGTACTACTGAATATCCAGGCTTCCCGACTGACATGCAGGCGCAGTTCATGGCGCTGGATTGTATCGCCCAGGGTACCAGCATCGTCACTGAAACGATATTTGAAAATCGCTTCATGCATGTGCAGGAAATGAACCGCCTGGGTGCGAAGATAGAAATTGATGGTCACACTGCGATTGTGAATGGTGTTGATAAATTGGTCGGTGCGCCAGTCATGGCAACTGATCTGCGTGCATCTGCATCGCTGGTGATCGCCGCCATGGTGGCCGAGGGTGAAACCCTGATCGACCGCATCTATCATCTGGATCGCGGCTATGACCGCATGGAAGTCAAACTCTCCGCAGTCGGTGCACAGATACAGCGAGTCAAATAAATGTCTTCACAACTGACACTTGCCTTGTCCAAGGGCCGCATCTTTGAAGAAACCCTGCCTTTGCTGGAAGCAGCAGGCATACGCGTGACCGAAGATCCAGAGAAATCGCGCAAGCTGATTTTGGCGACCAATGATCCTGACGTGCGCGTCATTATCGTGCGCGCATCCGACGTGCCTACCTATGTGCAATATGGCGCGGCTGATTTCGGTGTGGCCGGCAAGGATGTCTTGCATGAGCATGGTGGTGCCGGCTTGTACCAACCTATCGATCTGAACATTGCCAAATGCCGCATGTCAGTTGCCGTGTCTGTGGGCTTTGATTATGAAAACGCCGTGCGCCAGGGGGCACGCCTGCGCGTCGCCACCAAGTACACCGAAACTGCGCGCCAGCATTTTGCCGCCAAGGGTGTGCACGTCGATCTGATCAAGCTGTATGGCTCGATGGAACTGGCACCGCTGGTTGGTCTGTCAGATGCGATTGTCGATCTGATCAGCACCGGCAGCACTCTACGTGCGAATAATTTGGTTGAAGTGGAACACATCATGGAAATTTCTTCGCGCCTCGTCGTTAACCAGGCGGCATTGAAATTGAAACGTGAACGCCTGCAACCAATTTTGGAAGCATTTGATCGTGCCTCCAAAGCCAACGCATAATTGATGAAGAGAAAAGCATGGCATCCCTGATTACCCGGCTTGATACTACCGATGCAGATTTCTCCAGGAAACTGACTTCACTGCTGGCTTTTGAAGCGAGTGAAGATGAAGCGATAGACCGCGCCGCTGCGCAGATACTGGCCAGTGTGAAAACCAGCGGTGACACTGCGGTGCTGGAAGCGACCAATCGTTTCGATCGACTGAATGCCAGCAGCGTCGCCGCGCTGGAATTGACGCAAGAAGAGATGCAGGCGGCATTGGCATCACTGAATGCTGAACGTCGCAGCGCACTGGAAACCGCAGCAGCACGTGTACGTGCTTATCACGAAATTCAAAAAACAGAATGTGGCTCTGCCGGTTTCAGTTATACAGAAGCTGATGGCACGGTGCTCGGCCAAAAAGTCACACCGCTGGACCGTGTTGGTATCTATGTCCCCGGCGGCAAGGCTGCTTATCCATCCTCAGTATTGATGAATGCGATACCAGCCAAGGTGGCTGGCGTCAAAGAAATCATCATGGTTGTACCTACGCCAGACGGTATAAAAAATCCGCTGGTATTGGCAGCTGCTGCTATTGCTGGTGTCGATCGCGTGTTTACTATTGGTGGCGCCCAGGCTGTTGGTGCCCTGGCCTATGGTACGGCAACGATACCGCCAGTTGATAAAATCGTTGGCCCCGGCAATGCCTATGTGGCTGCCGCCAAGCGCCGTGTGTTTGGCGTGGTCGGCATAGACATGATCGCTGGCCCATCCGAGATTCTGGTCTTGTGCGATGGCACGACCGACCCTGATTGGGTTGCCATGGATTTGTTCTCACAGGCTGAACATGATGAACTGGCGCAGTCCATTCTACTGTGCCCGGATGAAGCCTATATCGAAGCCGTGCAAGCCAGCATCATCAAACTGCTGCCTGCCATGCCCAGGCATGAAGTGATACGCACTTCACTGGCTAATCGCGGTGCCCTGATCAAGGTGCGCGATATGGATGAAGCCTGCGAAATCGCCAACAGCATCGCGGCTGAACATCTGGAAATTTCTGCAGAAAACCCGCAGCAATGGGCAGACAAGATACGTCATGCCGGTGCCATGTTCCTCGGTCGCTATTCATCTGAAGCGCTCGGTGATTATTGCGCGGGTCCCAACCATGTCTTGCCAACTTCACGCACGGCACGTTTTTCTTCACCGCTGGGTGTCTACGATTTCCAGAAACGTTCATCGATGATTTTCGTCAGTGAACAGGGAGCGCAGACCCTCGGCAAAGTAGCCGCTGAACTGGCGTATGGCGAAGGTTTGCAAGCCCACGCGCGCAGTGCAGAATTGCGGCTCAAGTCATGAAAGCGAAACTGCTGGCTGCCATGAATATCCACATATGATGGTCGAATGGCGTAACCAGGTTTTTTGTGAAGACGCGCTGCAAGGTCTGGCGCGTTTGCCTGATGCCAGCATCGATTTATTGCTGGCGGACCCGCCCTATGGTCTGGGCAAGGATTATGGCAATGAATCAGACAAGATGGAGTCAGCGGCCTATCTGGAATGGATGGCGCAGTGGATAGACCTGGCCCTGCCCAAGCTGAAGGCAAACGGCAGCCTGTATATCTTTCTGACCTGGCGTTATTCGCCAGAAGTCTTTGTCATGCTCAAGCAACGCATGAGCATGATGAATGAAATTATCTGGGACAGACGGGTGCCATCCATGGGTGGTACCGTACGGAAGTATTCATCGGTGCATGACACCATAGGGTTTTTTGTCAAAGCCAAGGATTATTATTTTGACCTGGATGCGATACGCATCCCGTATGATGCAGCCACCAAGAAAGCCCGCAGCCGCAAGATTTTTGAGGGTGCGAAGTGGCTGGAAATGGGATTCAATCCCAAGGATGTTTGGAGTGTCTCGCGCCTGCACAGAGAGCATGCCGAACGCGAAGAACATCCTACCCAAAAACCGCTCGAAATCATCGAGCGCATGATCAAGGCTTCCTGCCCACCCGGCGGTGTTGTACTCGATCCCTTCATGGGCAGCGGCACCACCGCCGTAGCTGCCAAACGTTGCGGGCGTGATTTTGTCGGATTTGAATTAAATCCCGACTATTGCGCAATGATAGAAAATCGCCTGGCCTTGATCGACACGGAAGCACTTTCTGCCTGATTTGTGTTGAACGGTGTTGAGCAGGGGTCTGCGTGATTTTCAATGTACTAGCTGAACATGGAGCAAGAATTGAGCATCACCAAACTGATACGCCCTGAAATCGCCAGCTTGTCCGCTTATCACGTGCCGGACGCCAGCGGTTTCCTGAAGCTGGATGCAATGGAAAACCCTTACTTGCTGCCGCCCGATATGCAGCAGGAACTGGCCCAGCATCTGGCAGGCGTGGCACTGAATCGTTATCCACAACCCGCCTATGCCAGCCTCAAGCAATTGATTGCCGACAAACTCGGTGTACCTGCTGGTCATGACATCGTCCTCGGCAATGGCTCGGATGAACTCATCAGCATGGTCTCCATCGCCTGTGCCAAACCGGGTGCCAAGGTGCTCGCGCCTGTGCCCGGCTTTGTCATGTATGCCATGTCAGCGCTGTTTGCCGGGCTGGAATTTGTGGGCGTAGACCTGAACCCTGATTTCACGCTAAATAAGGCAGCCATGCTGGCGGCTATTGCTGAACATCAACCAGCCATCACTTACCTCGCTTATCCCAACAATCCTACTGGTACGCTTTATGATGCTGACGACATGGTCGCCATCCTGCAGGCGGTTGGTGATAATGGCATCGTCATAGTCGATGAAGCTTATCAACCCTTTGCCCAGGCCAGCTTCATGTCACGTCTGGCAAAGTTTGATAATCTGGTCGTCATGCGTACCGTATCCAAGCTGGGTCTGGCAGGTATACGGCTGGGTTATATGGCGGGCAATAATGCCCTGATGCATGAGTTTGAAAAGGTGCGCCCGCCATACAACATCAATGTCTTGACGCAGGCGGCGGCGGAATTTGTGTTGGAAAGGGTCGAAATACTCGATGCCCAGGCCGCAGAATTGCGCCAGCAACGTACTGAATTAATGGCAGCGATGGCAAGCTTGCCAGAGGTGCAAGTCTTTCCTTCGGCAGCCAATTTTGTGCTGATACGTGTTGCGAATGCCGAACAAGTCTTTGTGAAATTACGCGAACAAAAAATTTTAGTCAAAAATGTAGGTAAAATGCATAATCTGCTGGGTAACTGTCTCCGTATTACAGTCAGTACCCGGGAAGAGAATGCTCTTTTTCTTGCTGCCCTGGCAGCATCTTTATCATCAAAATGAATAAGCCCATAGAACGCATTGCGGCGGTTACCCGCAATACCAATGAAACACAAATCCGTGTTGCCATCAATCTTGATGGCACAGGCCAGCAAAAACTCAATACTGGCGTCCCTTTCCTGGATCATATGCTGGATCAGATCGCCCGTCATGGCCTGATCGATCTGGACATTGAAGCGGTCGGTGACCTGCATATCGATGCCCATCACACGGTAGAAGATGTTGGTATTACCCTCGGCCAGGCATTTGCCAAGGCGATTGGTGATAAAAAAGGCATACGCCGTTATGGTCACGCCTATGTGCCTCTGGACGAGGCATTGTCACGCGTGGTCATCGACTTTTCTGGCCGTCCCGGCCTGGAGTACCATATCCCCTTTACCCGCGCCATGATTGGCAACTTTGATGTCGATCTCACCCGTGAATTTTTCCAGGGCTTCGTCAATCATGCTTTAGTCAGCTTGCATATCGACAACTTGCGCGGTGACAACTCCCATCATCAATGCGAAACTGTGTTCAAGGCCTTTGGCCGTGCCTTGCGCATGGCAACTGAACTGGATGCGCGTGCGGCAGGAACCATACCCTCGACCAAAGGCAGCCTTTAATCGCAATACAGATAGCAGATACCAGCCCGGCTGGTGATCCATTATGAATAAAATTGTTGTAGTAGATTATGGTATGGGTAATTTGCGCTCGGTAGCGCAAGCCCTGCGTGCCGTGGCCCCTGAAGCGGATGTGCTGATTTCTGGCGAAGTCGCTGATATCCGTAGCGCGGACCGCATAGTTTTACCAGGGCAGGGGGCCATGCCGGATTGCATGAGCTGCCTGCGCGAATCAGGCTTGCAAGATGCCGTGCTGGAGGCCGCACGCAACAAACCCCTGTTTGGTGTTTGTGTAGGTGAGCAAATGCTGTTTGATGTCAGCGAAGAGGGTAATACCCCTGGCTTGGGTCTCTTGCCTGGTAAAGTGGTTCGCTTTGAACTGGATGGGCAATTGCAGGCAGATGGCTCGCGTTACAAAGTGCCACAAATGGGTTGGAACCGCGTTAATCAATCGCAGTCTCATGCCTTGTGGCAAGACATTGCTGATGATGCGTATTTTTATTTTGTGCATAGTTATTTTGCCCAGCCTGCGGATGCGCAACATGCAGTGGGTATGACGGATTACGGTAGCCTGTTTGCCTGCGCAGTAGCGCGTGACAATATCTTCGCTACCCAGTTTCACCCTGAAAAGAGCGCGACAGCTGGCTTGCAACTGTATAAGAATTTTGTACACTGGAAACCATAAGTGGCTCTGTAGTGTCTGATTAGTGTCTGATGTAAATTGTTTACTCTGATTTTTAACTGGTATTGTCTTTTTTTATTGTCTCATTGACGTTCCTACTTTTTCTCATATCATGCTGCTCATCCCTGCTATAGACCTGAAAGATGGCCACTGCGTACGCCTTAAACAAGGTGACAT
Source organism: Pseudomonadota bacterium (assembly GCA_040390835.1). Taxonomy (GTDB): domain Bacteria; phylum Pseudomonadota; class Gammaproteobacteria; order Burkholderiales; family Burkholderiaceae_D; genus Undibacterium. The sequence continues at coordinate 135,523 of JAZJXP010000013.1, read as the reverse complement.
GGACCAGGCCACCGTATTTTCTGAAGACCCTGCCGAAATGGCGCGCCATTGGCTGCGTCAGGGCGCGCGTCGTCTGCATCTGGTGGATTTGAACGGCGCTTTTGCCGGCAAGCCAAAGAACGAGGCGGCTGTCAAAGCCATCATACAAGCGGTGCGTGATTACGCAGAAGAAACCGATACCGAAGAAATTCCGGTGCAACTCGGTGGCGGCATCCGTGATCTCGATACCATAGAACGCTATCTCGACGATGGCCTGTCCTACATCATCATAGGCACAGCTGCGGTCAAGAACCCCGGTTTCCTGGCAGATGCCTGCAGTGCCTTCCCTGGCCAGATCATCGTCGGCATTGATGCCAAGGATGGCAAGGTAGCCACCGATGGCTGGAGCAAGTTGTCTGGCCATGAAGTCATCGACCTCGCCAAGAAATTTGAAGGCTATGGCGTCGAAGCCATCGTCTACACCGACATAGGCCGTGACGGCATGATGGGTGGCGTGAATATCGAAGCCACCGTCAAGCTGGCGCAGGCTGTCAGCATCCCCGTGATCGCTTCTGGCGGTGTGCATGTACTGGCCGACGTCGAAGCCCTGTGTGCTGTGCAGGACGAGGGTATACAAGGTGTGATCTGTGGACGTTCGATTTACGAAGGCACGCTCGATTTGTTGTCTGCGCAAGACCGTGCCGATGAACTCAGCGGTGAGTTCGATGATGAAGAAGAGACTGAATGAGCTTAGCCAAACGTATTATCCCTTGTCTGGATGTGACCGCTGGCCGCGTCGTCAAGGGCATTAATTTTCAGGAACTGCGCGACGCCGGTGACCCGGTAGAAATCGCCCGCCGTTATGACGGGCAAGGCGCAGATGAAATTACTTTTCTCGATATCACGGCATCATCTGATGGCCGCGACCTGATACTGCCGATTATCGAAGCCGTAGCTTCGCAAGTATTCATCCCGCTGACTGTCGGTGGTGGTGTGCGTACGGTGGCTGATGTACGCCGTTTGCTCAATGCCGGTGCTGACAAGGTGGGCATCAATACTTCTGCCGTGACCAATCCACAACTGGTGGCCGATGCTGCACATAAGTACGGTTCGCAATGCATAGTCGTGGCGATTGATGCCAAGAATGTAGGCCCAGGCAAATGGGAAGTGTTCACCCACGGTGGCCGCAATGCCACCGGTCTGGATGCGGTTGAATGGGCCATGCACATGGCAAAACTGGGCGCTGGAGAAATCTTGCTGACCAGCATGGACAAGGACGGTACCCGTTCCGGTTTTGATCTTGGCCTGACACGTGCCGTGTCGGATGCAGTATCGATACCCGTCATTGCCTCTGGCGGTGTCGGTGGTTTGCAAGACCTGGCTGACGGCATCAAGGTAGGTGGGGCTGATGCGGTGCTGGCTGCCAGCATCTTTCATTACGGACAACATACAGTAGGCGAAGCAAAACAATTTATGGCTGCACAACATATACCGATGAGGTTGTCATGAGCGCGGCAAAATGGTTGAACAAGGTCAAATGGGATGAAAACGGCCTGGTGCCTGTCATTGCCCAGGAAGCCAGCAGCAATGACATATTGATGTTTGCCTGGATGAACCGCGACGCTCTGACAAAAACCGTGGAACTGGGAGAAGCTGTTTACTGGAGCCGCTCGCGCAAGAAACTCTGGCATAAAGGTGAAGAATCAGGTCATATCCAGAAGGTCAAGGAAATCCGCATCGATTGCGATGAGGACGTAGTCTTGCTGAAGATAGAACAGACCGACAGCATCGCCTGCCATACTGGCCGTCATTCCTGCTTCTTCCAGAAGTTTGAAGGCAGCCTCAATGATGGTGACTGGCTGGCAGTTGATCCGGTCTTGAAAGATCCGGAAAGCATCTACAAATGAGTAATACACAAATACAGACTTTACAGCGTCTGGCAGAGATCATAGAAAGCCGTAAACTGGCGAATGGTGGTGACCCGGACAAGTCCTATGTCGCCCGCCTGTTTTCCAAAGGTGATGACGCCATTTTGAAAAAAATAGGCGAAGAAGCAACAGAAACCGTCATGGCCGCCAAAGATGCACGTGTGTCAGGTGATGCGACCAAGCTTTTATATGAGTGTGCCGACCTTTGGTTTCATTCGCTTGTCATGTTGGCGCAGTATGATCTCAGCCCTCAGCAGGTGCTGGATGAGCTGGCCAGGCGCGAAGGTATTTCTGGTATTGATGAGAAGGCAGCACGCAAGGATGCGTGAAGCGATCATTGAAGATCATGCGTCTTGTTGAAGAGAATGGATAAAAACGTGGATAACTGTATTTTTTGTAAGATTGCCGCAAAACAAATTCCCTCTGCCAGCGTCTATGAAGATGAAGATTTGCTGGCCTTTAAAGATATCAACCCGGCTGCCCCTGTGCACCTGTTGATCATCCCCAAAGTACATATCGATACCTTGTCTTCAATACAGCCGGAGCATACTGCCTTGTTGGGTAAGATGCTGGCTCTGGCACCAAAACTGGCGCAAGAACAGGGGTGTGCCTTGGTAGAGCAGGCTGATGGCAGTTTGTCAGGTGGTTATAAAACCCTGATCAACACCGGGCCAGATGGTGGGCAGGAGGTGTATCATTTGCACATGCATGTGATAGGCGGTCCCAAGCCCTGGCGCGGACAACGCTGATGGCGTTTTTTTTGCGCTGGCACCGACTTTGGCTGGTGGTGACAATTGCAGGTTTTGATCATATTTTTTCGAGAGCAAGACTCTCACGGGAGTAAGTAATGGGTTCATTAAGTATTTGGCACTGGCTGATCGTTCTGGTTGTCATCGTGCTGGTGTTTGGCACCAAGAAGCTGGGCAATGTCGGTTCTGACCTGGGCAAGGCTGTCAAGGGTTTCAAGGACGGCGTCAAGGGTGAAGAAGAAAAACCGGGATCGTCACAGCAGGTTGCTGACAAAAGCACCATAGACGTAGAAGTAAAAGACAAATCCAAGCTGTGATGCATTTTCCTTGCGCTGATGTGCAGCTCTTGTCAGGGTTGTCAGCATGATAGACCTTGGTATCAGCAAACTTGCATTGATAGGTGTGGTTGCACTGATTGTTATCGGTCCTGAAAAATTGCCCAAGGTGGCAAGGATGGCTGGCACTCTGCTGGGTCGCGCGCAGCGCTATATCAATGAAGTCAAATCCGAAGTCAGCCGTGAAATTGAGCTGGAAGAATTGCGCAAGATGCAAAAAGATGTACAGGATGCTGCCCACAATGTAGAGCAATCCATACATCAGACCTGGTCAGAAACTGAACAGGAATTGCGCAATCTGGGTCAGGAAACCGATACTGCCTTGTTGCATACAGCCACGCCTGAGCAATTGGCAGTCAAGGTGAAAAGCTTCCGTCGTAAAAGACTTGCCCGCACGTCAGCATTACCAGCCTGGTATAAAAACCGCCATGGTCAGCGTCAGCATATTATCTCCGGATCGGCAAGAATGGCGCGTCACCGTGCCTATCCCCGTTCTGGCAGCAGTTTCTTTTAATTTTCGCTTATGTCTTTGCGTTTTTATAATTTGGCGGTATTCGCATGAGCGATCAAACGGAACACAGCCCTGAAGAGAGCTTCATCTCGCATCTGGTTGAATTGCGCGACAGGCTGGTCAAGATACTTGGTGGCGTGCTTTTCGCCTGCGCAGTCTTGATGATATGGCCGGGGCCATCAGCGATTTATGATTTTCTGGCTCAACCCATGCTAGCATCCTTGCCAGCCGGATCGAAAATGATCGCGACGGGTGTTATTTCACCATTTCTGGTGCCTATGAAAGTGACTTTGCTGGCGGCTTTCATGGTGGCCTTGCCATGGGTTTTGTACCAGGTCTGGGCCTTCGTTGCACCTGGTCTGTACACGCATGAAAAACGCCTGGTGGCTCCATTGGTGATTTCTTCGTCCGTGTTGTTTCTGAGTGGCGTGGCGTTTTGTTATTTCCTGGTGTTTGGTCGCGTCTTCAAATTTATCAATGAATTTGCGCCAACGTCCATCAGCGTTGCACCGGATATAGAAAATTATCTGGATTTCATCATTTCCATGTGTCTGGCTTTTGGTGTGACATTTGAAGTGCCAGTGGTGGTGGTGGTCTTGGTGCGCATGGGTCTGGTGCCACTGGAAAAACTGAAGGCTATCCGGCCTTACATCATCGTCGGAGCCTTTGTGATTGCCGCAATTGTGACGCCACCCGATATCGTCAGCCAGTTTTCACTGGCGATACCGATGATATTATTATTTGAATTGGGTTTGCTGATTGCCCCGCTGTTCGTCAGGGCAACCCAAGCGCCGGAGTCAACAGAATCAAACGGCGGGAGCTGACCTCAACCAGCTTACCAGTGGCATCGCGCTACGGTAGGCTGTCAGCAGGGTGGATTTCAGCGCATCCGTATCCATGCCCTTGAGTGGGCATTCTGTCCACACCATGAAGTTCTTCAGCTTGATCTGCTCTATGTGCGGCAGATCAGCGTCAAAGCCTTTGGGCGGGCGTTGCAGCTTGCCTTCGTCTTGCAGAGTACCAAACTGCGCTTTCAGTTTTTTGTCCTTCAATACTTTGGCAAAGCCATCCGGGTCAGCCACGATGTGAGTGCGTATCGCCTTCAGGCGGTCTGACGGTGGCATGTATTCACCGACCGCATAGAACAGGCGTCCAGTACCATCCATCTGGAAATAATAAGCAGGCCCACCGCCTTCGCTAGGCTTCTTGCGCCCGCTCGGTAAGATGGATGACGAGAAAGTCGTCTTGTACGGTGATTTGTCATGCGCAAAACGCACATCGCGGTTGATGCGGAATAAGGCTTTTTGGGGCTCCAGTCCGGCAATGGCAGGGTCAAATTTACTGATGTCTGCAATCAATTCAGTCACCAGTTGCAAAAATTCTGCCCGCAAAATGTCATAACGTGGCTTGTTCATAACGAACCAGGCGCGGTTATTGTTGTCGCCCAGTTCGGACAAATAAGCTTGCAAGTCAATCAAATGCATGGATTTCTCTATTCCTTGGATTCTTCTTTACGCGCTGACGGGCGCTTGCCTATCAGGATTTCCAATGTCGGTTCTTTGGTATCGCGTAAAACCGTAATTTTGGCTTTGTTGCCTGGCTTCAGTTGTGCCACCAGGTTCAGCATCTGAGTGGTGTCACCTACCGGCTTGCCCTCGATGGCGATCAGGATGTCACCAGGCTTCATGCCTGCCTTGTCTGCCGGGCCGCCGCGTATCACGCCAGCTATGATGGCACCTGATTTTTGTTTCAGGCCAAAGCTGTCTGCCAGTTCCGGCGTGATATCTTGCGGCTCTACACCTATCCAGCCACGCACCACGTGACCATTGGTGATGATGGATTCCATCACTTGTTTAACGGTAGATGCAGGAATGGCAAAACCGATGCCCACTGAGCCACCAGTCTGTGAATAAATCGCTGTGTTGACACCCAGCAAATTGCCATTCACATCCACCAGTGCGCCGCCAGAGTTGCCTGGGTTGACGGCAGCGTCTGTCTGGATAAAGTTTTCAAAGGCATTGTCCGTGAGATTGTTGCGTCCCAGGGCAGAGATAATACCCATGGTGACAGTCTGGCCTACGCCAAAGGGATTGCCGATAGCGAGTACTACATCACCTACACTGGCCGTGTCCGAGCGTCCCAGGGTAATTGCAGGCAAATCCGGCAAATTGATTTTGATGACGGCCAGATCGGTTTCGGGGTCAGTGCCCACTATCTTGGCGCTGGCCTTGCGGCCGTCTGTCAGGGCAACTTCGATATCATCGGCAGCTTCAACGACATGGTTGTTGGTGAGGATATAACCTTCGGGACTAACGATCACGCCTGAGCCCAGACTCGATAAACGCTCAGCCTGCGGGTTTTGCTGGTCACCAAAAAAACGCCTGAGGAAGGGATCATTCAGTAGCGGGTTGCGGCGCTGACGCACTTCTTTTGAAGTGAAAATATTCACCACTGAAGGCATGGCTCGCTTTGCCGCCGCACCATAAGAGCTTTGCGCGGGTATGCTATTGGCAGGCGCTTCCTTGACGATGGCGCCAGCGTTCAGGGTCTGGGTTTGCCTGGTGTTATAAGCCCCTTTTACCCAATCGGGTTTCAAGGTGGTTACAATAAACCAGATGGCCAGACCGACAGTGACAGTTTGGGCAAACAATAACCAAAGACGACGCATAGTGAGAATCAGTATGAAATCAGTGAATCGGGACGAATTAGCGCAATTCCTGGCAAAAGAATTACAGGTAAATAACTTCCGTGATTATTGCCCAAACGGCGTGCAGGTGGAAGGGCGCAGCACGATTAAACATATAGTCAGCGGCGTGACTGCCAGTTTAGCATTACTGGAAAAAGCCGTGGAAATGCAGGCCGATGCCATCCTCGTGCATCACGGTTACTTCTGGCGCGGTGAAGATATGCGCGTCATTGGACAAAAACAGCGTCGCCTGAAACGCTTGCTGGAAAATGATATTTCCTTGTTCGCCTACCATCTGCCGCTGGATAATCATGCTGAGCTTGGGAATAACATAGGTCTGGCTCGCCGCCTGGGCTTGACGGCAGATGGGCGCTTTGGTGAAAATGATCTGGCCTGGCTGGGTACGGTGGACGACAAAGCTATCGCTACCCTGGCCGATCTGGCTCTGCATATAGAGTTAAAACTGGGTCGCAAGCCCTTGTTGATCGGTGATCCAACTGCTGCTGTTGGCCGGGTTGCCTGGTGCACTGGCGCGGCCCAGAATATGCTGGATCAGGCGATTGCGGCTGGTGCTTCGGTTTATCTGAGCGGCGAAATTTCCGAACCCACGGTACACCTGGCACGTGAATCCGGTGTGGCTTACATTGCCTGCGGCCATCATGCGACCGAGCGCTTTGGGGTGCAGAGTCTGGGGCAGTTTATTGCTGACACGTTTGGGGTGCAGCATACTTTTGTGGATATTGATAATCCGGTGTGAGGGGGAAATTCCCTCCCTTTCAAGGGGAGGTTTAGGGTGGGGATGGGTTTCAGTCGATTAACGATCAATGAATTTGCGGCGGAAACCATTTCCCATCCTAACCCGTTCACTACGCCGCTCGTTGGCGGCTTAGATTCTGCCAGCACAAAGCATGCTTTGTAAAACCCCGATGACATCCCCTTAAAAGGGAGGGGATTCATGCAATTGGTTTTTTTTGCATACTAAAAGTTTTCACCATCACTTCTTCAAAGCATCCCTGATCTCACGCAGCAGCAATACATCTTCGGGCGTGACCTCAGGTGCTGGTTCTGGCGCGGGTTCTGTTTTTTTCAAGGCATTCACCAACTTAACCATCTGAAAAATCACAAAAGCCAGGATAACAAAGCCCACGCTGACCGTGATGAAATTACCATAAGCGATAACACCACCCGCTTTTTTTGCTTCTGCGAGCACCAGATGCGTGCCCTGGCCATTCAGCGGAATGTAGTAATTGGAAAAATCCAGGCCACCGACAATGCGGCCGATGACAGGCATGACGATATCGCCCACCAGGGAATCGACGATCTTGCCAAAAGCGGCACCGATGATGACGCCGACTGCCAGATCAACCACGTTGCCGCGGCTGATAAATGTTTTAAATTCTTGCAACATACTCATAGAAATTCTCCGGTTGAGAGGCTGATAAAGAGGTGATAAAGAAAAGTTAAAGAGCGGATTTTGGTGCAAATTTGATGCGAAATAAGCTACAAAATGCATGTCCAAAATGTAAGTAGCAAGATTTTAATGCGCAAAGCAGGCGAAAAGCCCGCAGTTTTTTGTCAATTTTCTTTTCTCTGACCACCTAAATACTTATTATTGCCTGCGATTTTGTGCTCAAAGTACAAATCCAGCCAGCCTGAACATGCAATTCAGGCTTGAATTGTTGAAAAATGCCAGCAAGTTGGCGTTTCGGATATCTTTTTCTTTAAAACCATATCCGGGTCATTTATAATTTAAGGTTGCTAGAAGCTGGGTTTTGCTTCATCAAGTTTTGATTATTGACAGATTGGGGTTGGTATGAGTATCGAAAAGCAGGTCGATTCCGGCCGTCGCGGTTTGCTCGTCGCCACATGCGCGGCAGGCGGTGTGGCAGGCTTGGCAACTGCAGGGGCGCTGGTAAGCACGTTCCAGCCATCCGAGCGAGCTAAGGCAGCAGGTGCGCCGGTGGAAGTAGACATTTCGTCCTTGAAACCAGGCGAAATGCAAACAACAGAATGGCGTGGTAAGCCAGTGTGGATTTTGAAACGCACACAAGAAATGATGGACAGTCTGAAAAAGACTGAAGACAAGGTTGCCGACCCAAAATCGGAAAAACCTTACACCATGGATATGCCAGATTATTGCGAGAAGCAAAGCCGTGCCCGTAAAGAGCATAGCGACATCCTGATTGCCGTGGGTATTTGCTCGCATCTGGGTTGTTCCCCGAGTTCAAAATTCCAGGAGGGTGCACAGCCATCCCTGCCGGATGACTGGAAAGGCGGCTTCCTCTGCCCATGCCACGGTTCGACTTTCGATCTGGCTGGCCGTGTATATAAAAACAAACCAGCACCACAAAATCTGGATGTGCCTCGTCACATGTTTTTATCTGACACCAAAATCGTCATCGGTAAAGATGAGAAAGGCGAGGCTTAATCATGGCATTTGTTGAGAAAAAACTCCCGGCAGACGCACCTGTCGTGGACAAGGCCTTGAACTGGGTTGATTCCCGTTTTCCGCTGACCAAGCTGTGGAATGAGCAATGGGGCAAGTATTACGCACCAAAGAACTTCAACTTCTGGTACATCTTTGGTTCCCTGGCGATGCTGGTACTGGTTATCCAGATCGTCACCGGTATTTTCCTGGTCATGCATTACAAACCAGATGCGACGCTGGCGTTTGCTTCGGTTGAATACATCATGCGTGATGTGCCATGGGGCTGGCTGGTGCGTTACATGCACTCGACAGGCGCTTCGGCATTCTTCATCGTCGTGTACCTGCATATGACCCGTGCTTTCCTGTACGGTTCTTACCGCAAGCCACGTGAACTGATCTGGTTGTTCGGTTTTGCCATCTTCCTGTGCCTGATGGCTGAAGCTTTCTTCGGTTACCTGCTGCCATGGGGCCAGATGTCTTACTGGGGTGCTCAGGTTATTGTCAACCTGTTTGGTGCCATTCCTTTCATCGGCCCTGATCTGTCCCTGTGGATCCGTGGTGACTATGTGGTGTCTGATGCGACATTAAATCGCTTCTTCTCTTTCCACGTCATCGCCATTCCTCTGGTCTTGCTGGGTCTGGTAGTTGCTCACTTGATCGCCTTGCATGAAGTGGGTTCCAACAACCCTGATGGTATTGAAATCAAAGAAAACCTGGGCCCTGATGGTCACCCTGTTGATGGCGTGCCTTCTCACCCTTACTACACTTTCCACGATCTCTTTGGCGTGACTGTGTTCCTGACTATCTTCAGTGCAGTCGTATTCTTTGCACCGGAAATGGGTGGTTACTTCCTTGAGTACAATAACTTTATCCCGGCTGATTCACTGAAAACGCCGTCACATATTGCGCCAACCTGGTATTTCACGCCTTTCTACTCGATTCTGCGTGCGACTACTTCTGAGTTCTTGTTCGTGGTGCAAGCTGGTGCTGCTGCTTATGTGGCATTGATCTGGCTGACGACCAAGTTGCCACAATTGCTGAAGATTGCAATTGCAGCAATTGCTCTGGTTGCTATCGCTGGCATGATGCCTGGTGCTCTCGATGCGAAATTCTGGGGTGTGGTATTGTTCGGCGGTTCCGTCGTGATTTTGGCTTTCCTGCCATGGCTGGATGTTTCTCCAGTTAAATCAATACGTTATCGTCCAGACTGGCACAAATCTGTGTACATCGTCTTCGGTATTGTTTTCGTTACCCTGGGTTACCTTGGTGTGGAGCCACCTTCACCAGTTCGTGAACGTATCTCCCAAGTTTGCGCGATCATTTACTTCGGCTTCTTCATGCTGATGCCATGGTGGAGTGCAATGGGCACATTTAAGCCCGTGCCAAAGCGCGTTACATTTGCAGCGCACTGAGAAAAAGCGAGGAAGAATAAGCATGAAATTACTTAAAAAACTGATCGCTGCGCTGGCATTTGCTCCTGCAATGGTACTGGCAAATAGTGGGTCCTTCCCACTGGACCACGCACCTGATCGCTCTACTGACCTGCCAGCATTGCAAAACGGTGCCAAGCTGTTCGTCAACTACTGCCTGAACTGCCACTCCGCGTCAGCCATGCGTTACAACCGTTTGAAAGATATCGGTTTGACAGATGAGCAGATCAAGCAGAACCTGCTGTTCACTGGCGAAAAAGTCGGCGATCTGATGAAAACCACCATGTCAGCCAAGGATGCCAAGGAATGGTTTGGTGCAGTGCCACCTGATTTGTCCGTGATTGCCCGTGCCAAAGCTTCTGGTGATGGTACTGGCGCTGACTGGATTTACACTTATCTCCGTACTTACTATCGTGATCAAACAAGACCGACTGGCTGGAATAATGCGGTATTTGAAAACGTCGGCATGCCTCATGTATTGTGGGAATTGCAGGGTGCCAAACGTGGTGCAACCGTTGTAGAAGTCAAGGAAGTAAAGACGGCAGATGGTAAAGCAAACGGCTTTGCTGAAACTACCGTTACCTTTGATGAGCAAGGCAATCGCAGCGAGCATACAGAAGCACTGGCAGGTGAGCATCATCATGTCGGTAAAGAACCTATTAAATTGGGCCTTGCCAGTGGTGGAACAATGAGCCGCCTTGAATATGACAATGCTGTTGGCGACCTGGTTGCTTACTTGCAGTGGATGGGTGAGCCGGCACAAAACACACGCAGACGCCTGGGCGTTTGGGTCTTGCTGTTCCTCGCTACGCTGGCAACCCTGGCATGGCGTTTGAACGCATCCTACTGGAAAGAAGTAAAATAAATGTAAGGTTTCGGGCTTGTGCTGATAACAGCATGAACCAGGAATTTTTTGAGATCGTCCGTTTTTCTCCGTCGTAGACGGACGTGTAATCCCTGGGGTGAGGTGCGCTAAACTGGCTCCTCGCCCTGATCGTTTCTAAGGAACTATAAAATGATGGTTCTCTACTCGGGTACAACCTGCCCATTTTCTCAACGTTGCCGCTTGGTTCTGTTCGAAAAAGGCATGGATTTTGAAATCCGCGATGTTGATCTGTTTAACAAGCCTGAAGATATCTCGACCATGAATCCTTATGGTCAGGTGCCTATCCTGGTTGAACGTGAATTGATATTGTATGAATCCAATATCATCAACGAATACATCGATGAGCGCTTCCCGCATCCGCAACTGATGCCGGCAGATCCGCTGCAACGCGCCCGCGCCCGTTTGATGTTGTTCAATTTTGAAAAAGAATTGTTCATCCACGTCCACACTCTGGAAAACGACAAGAACACCGCGTCAGCCAAAGTACAGGACAAGGCACGTGCAGAAATTCGCGACCGCCTGACCCAGCTTGCGCCTTTGTTCGTCAAGAACAAATACATGCTTGGTGATGAATTCTCCATGCTGGACGTGGCCGTTGCCCCATTGCTGTGGCGCCTCGATCACTACGGTATAGAATTGTCGAAGACAGCAGCACCTTTGATGAAATATGCAGAACGTATTTTCTCGCGTCCTGCTTACATCGAAGCACTGACACCATCTGAAAAAGTCATGCGCAGATAAGCAAGACCTGTTTCAGGATAAGATAACAAGGCTGATGTAAACGTCAGCCTTGTTGTTTTTGGGCTGTCCGCCTAAAGTACCCTAAAGCACTTCTTAACGTACATTTTCATCGATTGTATAAACATGCAAGAAATATCTACCAAGCCTTATTTTATGCGTGCCATCTATGAGTGGTGCACCGACAATGGCTATACGCCTTATATGGCGGTCAAGGTCAACCATGCTGCGCGCGTGCCCATGGAGTTCGTCAGGAACGGTGAAATTGTACTCAACATCAGTTTCGGCGCTACCAGCGGCCTGAAGATGGATAATGATGCGGTCGCCTTTAAAGCCCGCTTCGGTGGTGTATCCCGCGAAATCTATGTGCCGGTAGAAAACGTGCTGGCAGTCTATGCCAGTGAAAATGGCCAGGGCATGGCGTTTGAAGTTGATCTCAGCGAAGCTGAAGAAGAAAGCGCAGACGCAGCGACTGAAGTTGAAGAAAATACCAAGCCTGTACTTGGTCTGGCGGCAGTAAGCAGCAAGCCAACCCCAGTAGAAAACCCGGTTTCTGCAGACGAACCCAAAAAATCTGAAAAAAAATCAGAAAAGCCCTCGCTAAAAATAATAAAGTAGCCTATAATCTTGGTCTTCGGGAATGCAACGGCAACGTAGCAAAAACGGAAAAAGTTTCGCCGACTTAGCTCATTTGGTAGAGCAGTTGACTTGTAATCATCAGGTGGCCAGTTCGATTCCGGCAGTCGGCACCAAATTAAAAACCCATCGTTAGCAATAACGGTGGGTTTTTTCTTTTTCGCTCAAGAATTGCAATTATTCTTGATATGAATTTTTCTTGAACTGCACATCCCTGTCATGGTCTTAATCCGTATCTGTTAAATTTCAGGATATGGACTTTGACATACTTTTTCTTCAACTTGTGGCTTAGAGGTTTTATGCGAATTCGTATCGCGTTTTTTTTGTTGGCTATCAGCCCTGTTCTTGCCAGCAGTGCTGCGCAAGCCCAGGATGGCATGCTCAGCCTTGAAATGATTTATCACCCGACAAAAAAAGAAAAATTTGATGTCAAACCGCTGACTCGCCTGGCCTGGGATGCGCAAAGCCGGCTCATAGAGACCCAAAATGCGGCTGGGGTAGTGCAGCAGTTTGTAGTTAATCCTGCGACCTGGGAAAAACAGGCCCTGCTGGCCGATGGCAATATTCTGGCCATGATGACAGCAGCGGGCATACCTGAAAAAGAAGCCAAAGCCCAGATAGATAAGTTGACACCGCAAATCAAGCCTGACTTGAAGTCTTATCTGTTCACTTACAAAAATGATTTATGGTTGCTTGATCTGCAATTGAACAAGGTCAGGGAACTGACACATACGCCAGATCAGCTTGAAGATGAAGCGATCTTGTCGCCTGACCTGCAATCAGTCGCCTATCTGAAGGGTAATGATATTTATCTGACGGATGTCGCATCTGCCACAGAAAAACGCCTGACTACAGGTGGCGATGAAACCACTTTCAATGGCCGCCTGGACTGGGTGTACATGGAAGAGATTTATGGCCGTGGCAAATTGCGTGCATTCTGGTGGGCACCGGATTCCAAAAAAATCGCCTACCTGAGTTTTGATGAAAGCAAGGTGCCTGTCTACACCCTCAGCGGTGACCATGTACAACCTATCAAGAGCGAACGTACACGCTACCCCAAGGCCGGTGACCCTAATCCTGAAGTCAAGCTGGGCGTTGTCGATATGATGGGCAAAACCAGCTGGACTGAAAACCCTTATGCAGGCAAGGAAACCTTGATCGTGCAGGTAGGCTGGACGCCGGATGGCAAGTTGCTGGCATCTTGGCAGGACCGTGTGCAAACCTGGTTGGACTTGCGTATCTATGATGCTCAGTACCGCAGCAAGCAATCGCTACGTGAGAGCAGTATGGCCTGGGTGGAGCGTCTGCCGCTGCCACAATTCTTGAAAGATGGCAGCTTTATCTGGGAATCTGACCGCACAGGTCACCATCACCTGTACCGCTATGACCAGCAATATCAGTTCAAGGGGGCGATCACCAAAGGTGACTGGGATATCCGCAACGTCTATGGTGTCGATGAAGTAAAAGGCAAAGTTTTTTTTGCCGCAAATGAACGCAACCCCATAGGCAATGATGTGTATGCAGTCAATCTGGATGGCAGCAAGCTGCAGAGGCTGACGATAGAATCAGGCACCCACAATGCGCGCTGGAATAGTGCATATACGCATTTCATCGATAGCTGGAGCAGTCTCAAGCAAGCACCAAAGCAGGCAGTATTCAATGCAGAAGGTATATCGCTAAAGCTGGTCGATGATGCAGGTGTACCAGAAAAAATGCAAAGCCTGAAGCTGGGTAAAGTCACCCAACAGCAAATCAAATCGCGTGATGGCTTCCTCATGGAAAGCCTGTTGTTCCTGCCACCAGATTTTGATCCTAAAAAGAAATACCCGGTCTACCAGCATCTGTACTCTGGCCCTATGGCACCGCAAGTGGTTGACCGCTGGAGCAGCAATCTCTGGCACCACTTCCTGGCGCAGCAAGGTTATATCGTCTGGGTACTGGATAACCGCAGCGCCAGCAACAAGGGCCTGGGCAGCGCCTGGCCCATACACAAAAAACTGGGCCAGCTTGAATTGCAAGACCAGCTCGATGGCCTGGAATGGCTGCGTAAGCAGGGCTGGGCAGATATGGACAGGATAGCCCTGAATGGCTGGAGTTATGGCGGCTATATGACTTCGTATGCGATGACCCACAGCAAGGCCTGGAAGATAGGTTTCGTCGGTGCCCCAGTCACGGATTATCGCCTGTATGACAGCGTGTATACCGAGCGCTATATGGGCCTGCCGCAAGATAATGCCGAAGGCTATGACAAGGGCAGCGTGCTGAAAGCCACCAAGGACCTGAGCGGCAAGATCATGCTCATGCATGGCACTATGGATGATAATGTCCACCCGCAAAATACCATCATGTTCATTGATGAACTCATCAAGAATGGCAAGGACTATAGCCTGCAATTGTATCCTGGTGCAGGCCATGGGCCGCGCGGTGACTGGACCATGTGGTCACTGCAAAAAGCCAAATGGGAATTCTTGAAAAACAATCTCTGATTCTTTTCTTCTTCTTTGATATCGGACAATGAAAACGGTGCAGAAAAATCTGCACCGTTTTTTTATTGCATCAAAGTTGATAAGGCAGAGTGACGTGCACGCAAGAATGCAGTTAGTAAAACAGGGTAATCTTCACTAACCGCAATCTGCACTGAAGAGCGCACCCGCAAGGTTTGCCGCCATGCCTCAATCTTAGGGAGGCCAGTAAAAAATCCAAAATCTGCTATCCGTTCAAACACATCAAAATAGCGGAATACGGGTGCAAATGCAGCATCCACCAGGCTAAAATTTTGACCAGAAAAATAAGACCCATCGCCTAGTTGCTTTTCCAGTTGTGCGAACTTCGTTTTTAATTCGGCGGCTTTGGCATTCAATACCTGCTCGTCTGCAGCATTGTAAAAACCGCCTATGCTATTCAGCGTGGCTGAGGAAAATTCTATCCAGGCACGGTGTTGCGCTCTTGCCAGTGCTACTTCCGGATGCAAGCGATGTGGCATTGTTTCGTCGAGGTATTCGCAAATGACTGCCGATTCAAAGATGGCTTGCCCGTCCACCAGCAGCACCGGGGTCTTGCCTAGTGGTGACACTTGCAGGAACCAGTCAGGCTTGTTCGCCAGGTCTATGTCCACGCGCTCGAAATCAAGACCTTTCTCTGCAAGTGTAATTGCAGCACGTTGTACATACGGGCAAAGCTTGTGGCTGATCAGGGTATATTTGTTGTTCATGATTTCCCCTTTT
Organism: Pseudomonadota bacterium; assembly: GCA_040390835.1. Lineage (GTDB taxonomy): Bacteria > Pseudomonadota > Gammaproteobacteria > Burkholderiales > Burkholderiaceae_D > Undibacterium. The sequence continues at coordinate 119,993 of JAZJXP010000013.1, read as the reverse complement.
TTTATGCCGGTGAAAAGCGTGAGCTGCGGCGCAAGGCAAACGCACCATCACCCAGTAACCAGACAGCGATTGAAGTCACGATCAGAAACACCGGATACTCCCAGCCGCCGTTAGGGCTGGTATGTACCCAGCCATTACCAAAATGCACAGTCGCGGCAACGGTCATGATAGGTACCAGTGCCAGCGCAACCTGGCGGCTATAGATGCCTAGTACCAGTGCTATGCCACCCAGTAATTCGAGCGCAAACACGGGATAAGCGAGAAAGCCCGGATAGCCTATGCTGGTAAAAAACTGTGCGGTGCCGGGCAGGGTAAACACCAAGAGCTTCAATAGCGCATGGGCTATCCACATGATGCCCAGGCTCACGCGTAGCACGGTGATGCCATAGGCATTGCTGCCTTGGTCTGCAGAGGTATTTGAGTGAGTCATTTTATTCTCCAAAAGATGAGTGATGGAGCTACTATATAATTTCGTATTTGCAATGAAAATAAGCAATGGAGCAAACTGTGAATGCAAAAACGCAATACAAATTGAGTGCTGTTGACCTTGAGGTGGTGCTGGCGCTGGTACGCACCGGCAAACTGGCCGAGGCAGGCGAACGTTTGTCACTGGATGCATCCACCGTATTCCGCAGTATACAAAAGCTGGAAAAAGGTCTGGGGCAGCGTCTGTTTGAACGTTCGCGCACAGGTTATCAGGCCAATGAACTCGCGCAGGAACTGGCGGTGCATGCAGAGCTAATGGAAGCGCAGCTCGAAGCTGCCCGTTCAGCCATGCAAATGCAACCAGATCAGGTAGCTGGTGCTGTGCGCATCACGACCACAGACACCATACTGCACGGCTTGCTGGCACCGGTATTGAAACCCTTGCAATTGCTACATCCCTTATTGAGCCTGGACCTGCATGCGGGCAATGAACTGGCCAGCCTGACCAGGCGCGATGCCGACATTGCCATACGCGCCAGCAAACGGCCACCTCAGCATTTGATAGGCAAGCACCTGGGCCCGATACGGGTGGCCTTGTATGCAGGTAAGGGCAGTAAGATCAGACACTTTGATGCTGACGTCGCCCAGCGCCATCACTGGATCGCACCTGACGATGCCTTGCCCGAACATCCATCCGTTGTATGGCGCAAGAAGCATTTTCCAAAGCTGCAAGCGACCTACAAGGTCAATAGCATACTCACCGTGGCAGAGCTGGTGGGGCAGGGTTTGGGGCTGGGTATTTTGCCGCTATTTCTCGCACAGGGACGCAAAGATGTGGTGCAGCTGAGTGATGTGCTGGATGAATGCCAGACTGAATTGTGGCTGCTGACGCATACCGAAGCCAGGCATTTGCGTAGAGTATCTGCGGTGTATTCTTATCTGTCGCAAGAGATGGTACTGAAATGAAAAAAGCCGCTGAGAGTTTTAATTAAACTCATCAGCGGCTTTTGGGGGAAACCCGGATCAGGACGGAACGTTAAAATCCGCCAGTTTCTTGCTGAACTTGAACAGCCAGATACGGTTAGGGCGTTCAGTATCTGCACCACGGGCTACACGCATGGTATTGCCTGCGGTACAGCCCAGTGCACCTGCGGTGGTCGTCATCGCACCATTGGCATCTACCGTACACTTGGTGACGTCTGCACCAACTACGATAGCGCCTGTAGGATCGACTATCACAGTCTTCATGCCAAAGTCATCGTCATTGGTCAGTGCCAGGGTGTTTTCATCTACCAGTGCCAAACCTTCGGCTTTTTCTGCCAGCCAGCCTGCATTGTTCAAGTCAAACAACTGTGTTTTCTTAAGCAAGACCACATCGGCATAATTGACACCATTGACTGCTGCACCTGTCATGCTGCTTTTTTCCAGGTCCGTGCCCATGTTGGCGATATCAGTCGCATTGCTGGGCACTTGTACCAGCATCAGCTTGTTGAAAGCCTTGCCATTCGGATCTGTGCCTTGTTCTATGACGATGAATTTGCCATTCCCCAGCGACACCATGTCACCCAGTTTGGCATTGCCGGTTTTGCCCGCAGTGTATTGCGTGCTGTCGATAGGGTAGGCATACAGTTTGGTTTTTTCTGTCGTTGGATCAAACTCTACCCAGCGGTTGAATTTGGCATAATCCTTGATGCTTTCGCTGGTCGCTGCGGTAGCTCCGGGTACGATGTAATTGGCCTTGCCGTCATCCAGCGGGCTTTGCACAAAGCCATTCAATTTGCCAGTGGCCACTTCCAGTGACAGGCCTTCCATGCCGCGATTGGCGCGGCGTTTCAGCAAGACAGCTGGCAGATCGGCGGCACCTGTGCCTGGCTGGTATTTTTTCAGGATGATACCAGTGGCGATATCTATCTTCAAAATGAAAGGGCCGTATTCATCCGACACCCAGACCACACCGCGTGCTGCATCATAGACGATGGATTCAGTATCCAGACCATAGTCGCTGAACGTGGTTTTGCTGCTGGCATCAAATTTGGCGGCATCATTCAAAGGCACTTCGGCAGAAGAGCCAACTTTACCAGCCGCGATAGACAAGCCAGATGAATTGATGCTGCTGCTGAACTTGATCGGTGTGCTGGATTTCAGGACAGCGCCATCCTTGCCTATGCTGATCAGGCCAAATGAAGGCGTGAAGCTGGGAGATGGGAAAAACTTGGCATCACTGGTGCCAGTAGCTGCTGTCGTCACGACAGAGTTAGGCACTTTGGGGCCATCGCCATTTGGGCCACGGTCGGTGATGCCATAAAATTCGAGTGAGCCATCAGCGGCTTTGCCCTTGAAGGTCAGGCCGGAGCCATAGGAGGGTAAGAAGCCTTTAGGGAAATCTGCCTTGACTGCAGCATTCGTACCTTCATACGGCACAAAGAAATTATCAGCAGCCTGCACCTGATAACGCGTGACGCTGGCGCTGACCGTGCCCAGGGCATTGGTTTGCGTCACAGTATCAACGACAGGTGTGCCCAACTTGGATGCCATGGTGTCTTCAAAATGTTCGCGTACGAGGGTGCGGCGGTCTGCGTCCACGGTGAGCTTCTGGTAATTCGCCGGCAGTTTTGCCAGGGTTGCAGTCAGTGCCGTATTGAAGTTGGCAGCAGTTGCATTGAAATCCAGGGTCTGACCGGCAAGCGCAGTCTTTACTGTAGCAGGAATTTTGATGCCGGTAGCAACATCATTGTCTTCATCCAGCAATTGCAGGAACAGCAGGCGGTTGATCACGCTGTCATCCTTGACGTTGCTGGAATTGGCCAGCGTCAAAGGCGTTGCAGTTGCCGCGCAAGGTGCATTACCAAGGGCGATGCCGCCGACTGAAAACGCCAGCGTATCGCCAACATTGCAGCTAAAACCGCCACTGGCAGATGTACTGAGCTTGCTACCGCCTGCGATGGAATAATCCAGACCTTCAACTGCCGCATCCAGGAATACACCATTCACAGGAGTAGGCGTGGCCGGGGTGGCGACCGTATTGTTGCTGCTGCCACCGCAGGCAGTGAGCAACATGGCTGCAGCCAGGCTGCTGATGACTAGCATCAGGTTCTTGCTACTTTGCTTCATTTGATATGACCTCTTGAGTAGGTAAAATTGCGTGAAAATTCTTGCCCGCGAATTTACTACTGGCATGTGACGCAGCAATGACACCATTGACAATGCAGTCGTAATGCGAGGGTCACAATTGGCTTTTATAGTGTGCTCACCAAAATCCCAGGAGTACATGTCATGATGAAATCTACGATACGTCGCGCAATATCCAGTCTGGCTTTGACATTGCTGTTGCCGCTAGGCCACGCAGTCGCTGCCAGCAATATGGTGCCTGACTATGAAGTGAAGTTACTGATGAACCCGAATGTGGTTCTGGATACAGATCACAAACTCAAGAGCACGGTGCTCAATACCTTCAACATGCCAACATCCGTGACCAAGATGAATGTCTTGTTCATGGATACCAACGCCAAAGATATCTACAGCAATACCTGGATAGCGCGGATACGCAAGACAGAAGGTGAAAGTGATTTCGAACTGACCTACAAGAAGCGCTATGCCATAGATAATGGCAATATCAGCGAAGCCTTGTATAAAGCCAATGCAGAAGGTTTTGACTCTACAGAAAAGAATTACGAAGCACAGGTCGAATGGGGCTATCAAAAGAAAACTCTGAGCATCTCCAACAGCAAGACAGATAGCAAATCCGGTTACAGCGGCATGGACTTGCCATCAACCAGCGATGCCCGCAGCCTGCTCAAAAAGAATATTCCCGGCAAGCTGAACAACTGGCTGTATAGCGGCTGGGGCACGTCCATGCTGGATAGCTCGCGCAAGTATGGCCCCATACTCGCCAAGCGTTCAGTCGGCACCTGGAGTGGCATGAAGCTGTACATAGAAGTTTGGCCTATACTGAATCAGGCTGGTACAGGTACTGACTATATCGTTGAAGCATCTTTCAAGACTACGAGTGAAGCAACAGCATCTGCCAAGCATGATGAGCTGCAGGCTTATCTGATTTCGCGTGGATGGTTTGTGGCTGAGGATTCGCTGAAAACCCAGCTCATCATGGATCGCTATTAAGAATCCCTGAGGCCTTGCCAGCGTGGCGTTAAGGCATGCGGCAAGGCAAACATGTCGAGTACGCGACCAAGGGTATGGTCGACCATCTCTTCTATGCTTTGCGGGCGATGGTAAAAACCGGGCAGGGGCGGGAAGATGATGCCGCCCATTTCAGTGACAGCAGTCATATTGCGCAAGTGCGCCAGGTTGAAGGGTGTTTCGCGTACCATCAAGACCAGACGGCGGCGCTCTTTCAAGACCACATCGGCAGCGCGGGTGATGAGGTTGTCGGACAGACCATGTGCCACGGCTGCCAGGGTCTTCATTGAGCAGGGCGCGATGATCATGCCGTCTGACAAAAACGAACCGCTGGCAATGCTGGCACCGACATCGCGCACATTGTGGACAACATCGGCCAGAGCTTCGACATCCTTGCGCTTCAAATCCATTTCCTGATGCAGGTTCAGCACACCTGCTTCTGAAATCAGCAAATGACTTTCCACGCCAGAAATATTACGCAAGACTTGCAGCAGCCGCACACCATAGATGGCGCCTGTTGCACCGGTAATGGCAACAATCAGGCGCTTGGGGGCTGCGACTTCAGTCATGCCTTGCTTAGTCTTTCAGCAAAGTCTGCAATTCGCCGCTGTCAAACATTTCATTCATGATGTCAGAGCCGCCAATGAATTCGCCTTTGACATACAACTGAGGTACGGTAGGCCAGTTGGAGAAGTCCTTGATGCCCTGGCGCACTTCAGGGTCTTCCAGCACATTCACTGTGACCATGTTTTGCACGCCGCAGGTCTTCAACAATTGTATTGCACGGCCAGAAAAGCCGCATTGCGGGAATTGGGCAGTACCCTTCATGAACAGAACTACAGGGTTTGCAGTAACAGTTTCTTTGATCCAGCTTTGTACGTCGCTCATGGCTATCTTCCAGTAATTATTACGATACCGTCATTATAGTAGAAAGCTTCGTACAGTGTCGTTGTACCTGATCTGACTGCAGGAAAGTTAATGTAAATCAATTTGCAGTTTCCTGCACCATCGGCTATTAGTGTTACATTAAGTGCTTAACATCCTACCTAGAGCCGAAAAAAATCGGCCATGTTGCTGGAGACCCGTATGCAAATGCGTGACACTGGAATTTCCTCTGGGCAAATGCCGCTTGCCGGCCTTGGCATAAGTCCTGCTTCATCTGTTCACATGATGATAGAACAGGCACATGAACGCTCCGCCGCCTATGGCTTGCCACGTACTGCTGCGCCAGACTATGGCCCTCTGGGCAAGACTGATCTCAAAACCCTGTTGGAGCAAAACCGGGTCTTGCACCAGCATGCCTTGCCCGTCATGGAAAACCTGTATGAGCAAATAATCAACACCCACAATATGGTCATCCTGACTGATGTGAATGGGCTCATCATTCATACCCTGGGGGATGCTGATTTCCTGGAAAAAGCGGACAGGGTGGCGCTCAGCCCCGGTGTCGCCTGGTCTGAGCGCAGCAAGGGCACGAATGCCATAGGCACAGCGATTGCCGAAAAAACACCAACCGTCGTCCATGCAGACCAGCATTATCTCGAAGCCAACAATTTTCTGACTTGCTCTGCTGCACCTATCTTTGATGTCATGGGCAATGTCATCGGTGTACTGGATGTGACTGGTGACCAGCATAATTTTCACAAGCACACCATGGCCCTGGTGCGCATGTCGGCACAGATGATAGAAAACCAGTTATTTGCCTCTTCTTTTCAGGATGCCATCAAACTCAGTTTTCATAGCCGCCCTGAATTTCTGGGCACCCTGATGGAAGGCATTGCCTGTTTCGACAGCGATGGCCGCTTTTTGTCTGCCAGCCGCAGTGGCTTGTTCCAGCTGGGTTTGCCTTTATCTGCCTTGCAGACGCATACCTTCAGTTCCTTGTTTGGCTTGCCAGTATCGGCCTTGCATGAACACTACCGCACCGTGGCACCGGGTTTGCTGACACTCTGCCTGCACAATGGCGTGCGGGTATATGCCAAAAGCCAGAACTTCAAGCGTCAGTCAGCCGCCGCCAGGCATGTGCTGGACAATGCGCGTGAACCGCAAGCGACAGAAGTCAAACCCAAGCTGTCGAGTCTGCATTATCTGGATACCGGCGATGAACAGCTTGCCCGCGCCATTGATAAACTCAAGCGCGTAATCGGGCGGGATATCTCGATATTGGTGACGGGCGAGACGGGTACCGGCAAGGAATTGCTGGCCCAGGCTGTGCACAATGATTCACCCCGTAAATCAGGTCCCTTTGTCGCGGTGAATTGTGCATCGATACCAGAAACCCTGATTGAATCAGAATTGTTCGGCTATGAAGATGGAGCATTCACCGGTGCGCGCAAGAAGGGCAATGTAGGCAAGATTTTGCAAGCGAATGGCGGCACCTTATTTCTGGATGAAATTGGCGACATGCCACTGAATCTGCAAGCCCGTTTGCTGCGGGTCTTGCAAGAACGCATGGTGACACCTCTCGGCAGCAGTAAATCCATCCCCGTCAACCTGGCCCTGATCTGCGCCACCAACCGCAACCTGCGCGAGATGATAGGCAAAGGCGAATTCCGCGATGACCTGTATTACCGTTTGAATGGACTGGTAGTGCGCCTGCCGCCCTTGCGTGAACGCACAGACCTTGGTGTTGTCATTGCCAAAGTCTTGACTACTGAAAGCGAAGGCCGGCAATACAGGATAGCGCCTGCAGTCATGCAGCTGTTTCATGCCCACGGCTGGCCTGGTAACTTCCGTCAACTGACGAATCTCTTGCGCACTGCCATCGTCATGACGGACGCCGACATGGAAATCCGCCTCGAACATTTGCCTGAGGATTTTCTGGAAGACATGGATGTGGCACTCGCGCCAACTGCAATACCTTTGACTCAAACATCGTCCAGTCTGGATGCGCTGGAAATGGATGCCATACAACAGGCCCTGCAACAGCACCAGGGCAATGTCTCTGCTGCTGCCAAGGCGCTGGGTGTATCGCGTAATACGATATACCGCAAGCTGGCCGCTTTGAAGAATGATTGATTAAACCTGCGGCCCATGTAAAACGGCAGTGCCCAGCAAATCATTTTCTTCATCCGTGAACAGCCGTGAACGTGTCAGGAAGCGTTTACCCGTGCCATTGTCGAGGGAAAACATGCCGCCCATGCCCGCCACCACATCAATAATCAATTGCGTGTGCCGCCAGTATTCAAACTGATCGCTGCCCATATAAAACGGCGTGCCATCCAGATCACCCAGATACACATCAGCATCGCCTATGCCATATTCATTCCTGGCATAACACAGCGGTGAACTGCCGTCACAGCAACCGCCAGACTGGAAGAACAATAGCGGGCCGTATTTGGTTTGCAGCGCACTGATAAATTCGAGTGCAGCGGGTGTGGCGGTGACACGGGCGGGGGTAGTGGTCATTTTGTTTGTTTCGGTTGTTTTACGTAAGGACCAAAAAGCTCACCACAGAGACACAGAGAAGTACAAGAGAAAACCTGGAATAATGTATTTTCAATTTCGTCTCTGTGCTTCATTCCCAATTGAAACACAGAGAAGTGATAGAAGATTTTCTCCAGTTTTTCTCTGTGGTGCAGCAGGGAATTCAAGTAGCATGCTACTTGCCTGCGGAACGAAGGCGGCATGCAGGCCGCCTTTCCTTCCTCTGTGCCTCTGTGTTGAGAGGTCTTGAATTTAATGATTACTAAAAGAACCCCATCGCGTTCGGGTTATAGCTAACCAGCAAGTTTTTAGTCTGCTGATAATGATCCAGCATCATCTTGTGATTCTCGCGACCTATGCCGGATTGTTTGTAACCGCCAAAAGCTGCATGCGCTGGATACAGGTGGTAGCAATTGGTCCAGACACGGCCAGCTTCGATTGCGCGGCCAACGCGGAAGGCGCGGGAGCCGTCGCGTGTCCACAAGCCAGCGCCCAGACCGTACAGGGTATCGTTGGCTATAGCGATGGCATCTTCTTCATCCTTGAAGGTAGTGACCGACACCACTGGGCCAAAGATTTCTTCCTGGAAGATGCGCATCTTGTTGTGGCCCTGGAAGATGGTAGGCTTGACGTAATAGCCCTTGGCCAGATCGCCATCCAGCATATTTCTTTCTCCACCTATCAAGAGCTGCGCGCCTTCCTGTTTGCCTATGTCCAGGTAAGACAGGATTTTTTCCAGTTGTTCCTGTGAAGCCTGCGCACCTATCATGGTGGTGCTGTCGAGCGGGTTACCCTGCTTGATGGCCGCCACACGCTTGATGGCCCTTGCCATGAACTGGTCGTAGATAGATTCCTGTATCAGCACACGTGAAGGACAGGTACAGACTTCACCCTGATTCAGCGCAAACATGGCAAAACCTTCCAGGCATTTATCGAAGAAGGCGTCGTCTTGCTCCATCACATCGGCAAAGAAAATATTCGGCGATTTGCCACCCAATTCCAGGGTGACAGGGATGATGTTTTGCGAAGCATATTGCATGATCAGGCGGCCAGTGCCGGTTTCGCCAGTGAAGGCAATCTTGGCGATGCGCTTGCTCGATGCCAGTGGCTTGCCAGCTTCCAGCCCAAAGCCATTGACGATATTCAAGACACCGGGTGGCAATAAATCCTTGATCAGATCAATCAGCACCATGATGGATGCAGGGGTTTGCTCTGCCGGTTTCAGGACTATGCAATTGCCTGCTGCCAGTGCAGGTGCCATCTTCCACACCGCCATCAGGATAGGGAAGTTCCATGGAATGATCTGGCCAACAACGCCCAGCGGTTCATGGAAGTGATAGGCATAAGTCTGGTCATCGATTTGTGCGACTGTGCCTTCCTGTGCCCGTATGCAGCCAGCGAAATAGCGGAAGTGATCAATCGCCAGCGGGATATCCGCCGCCATGGTTTCGCGTATGGGTTTGCCATTGTCTATGGTCTCGGCGGTTGCCAGCAGGCTGAGGTTGGCTTCCATGCGGTCTGCAATTTTATTCAGGATGTTCGAGCGCTCAGCCAGCGAGGTTTTGCCCCAGGCTTTCTTGGCTGCATGGGCGGCATCCAGTGCCAGTTCCACGTCTTCTGCCGTCGAACGTGCCACTTCGCAAAAAGCCTGGCCGATGACCGGGCTGATATTCTCGAAATATTCACCCTTGACCGGCGCCACAAATTTACCGCCTATGAAATTATCGTAGCGTTTGGCGAAGGGATTGCTGATGCCGAGTTTGCTGATGTCTGCCATGTTCATGATGGTGGTCTCCGTTGTTGATTAGATGGTGCGCATGGGATGCGACACAGGGACAACAACGCAAACGGCGTGCCATGCCGGAAGTATTTTCCTGGAGGAAAAGTGCTACAGGTGCAAACTAGAGATGGCGAGCGTACAGAAGGAGATTTACAACTGATGCTGGTGATGGATAGGCTGAGAAGTTAGATATGACAAGTCCAGGTGTCACATTATTTCGCAACACTGATCAGACTGTCACAATTTGGGACAGTCTGATCATGTGAAGAAATTACTTATTTACGTAACTATCCGCGCAACTTCGCAAACGCCGCCGCCATCGCATTGCCAGCAGGTGCTGGGGCCTGGGCTTGTGAGCGGTGTTGATTGAGGCGCTTGGCATCATTACGGTCGCCACGCTGTTCAGGCTTGCTGCCTGGTACAGGTGCTGCATCTGTCAAACGCATGGTCAGGGCGATGCGCTGGCGCTTGACATCGACTTCCAGCACTTTCACCTTGACGACCTGGCCAGCCTTGACGACTGTATGCGGGTCCTTGACGAAGGTGTTCGACAAGGCTGAGATATGAACCAGGCCATCCTGATGCACACCGATATCAACGAAAGCGCCAAAGGCAGCAACGTTGGTGACCACGCCTTCCAAAATCATGTCAGGGCGCAAGTCCTTGATTTCTTCTACGCCATCCTTGAAGGTGGCGGTAGTGAATTCGGGACGCGGGTCACGGCCCGGTTTTTCCAGCTCGCCTATGATGTCGGTGATAGTTGGTACACCAAATTTTTCATCGGCGTATTTGGCTGGATTCAAAGACTTTAACAAGCCAGCGTCGCCGATGACACCCTTTATATCCTTCTTGATATCAGCCAGGATTTTTTCTACCAGCGGATACGATTCAGGGTGAACTGCGGACGCATCCAGCGGGTTGCTGCCATTCATGATGCGCAAGAAACCGGCTGCTTGTTCGAACGTCTTGTCACCCAGACGCGGTACCGCACGCAAGTCTGAACGCGAGTTGAACATGCCCTTGGCATCGCGGAAATTGACGATGCTTTGCGCCACGCTGGACGACAGGCCAGACACGCGCGCCAGCAAAGGCGCGGACGCTGTATTTACATCCACACCAACTGCATTCACGCAATCCTCAACCACTGCGTCAAGCGAGCGCGCCAGTTGTGATTGGCTGACATCGTGCTGGTACTGGCCTACACCTATGGACTTGGGATCAATCTTCACCAGCTCAGCCAGTGGGTCTTGCAGGCGGCGTGCGATCGATACCGCACCACGGATGGAGACATCCAGGTCAGGCAATTCTTTGGAAGCAAATTCAGACGCGGAATATACCGATGCGCCAGCTTCAGAGACCACGATCTTGGTCAGCTTGAGTTCAGGCTTGAGCTTGATCAGGTCGCCTGCCAGCTTGTCGGTTTCACGCGAAGCGGTGCCATTGCCGATGGAGATCAGCGAGACATTATGCTTGGCCGCCAGTTGCGCCAATACATGCAGGGAACCATCCCAGTCATTGCGCGGCTGATGCGGGTAGATCGTCGCATATTCAACGACCTTGCCGGTCGCATCCACGATTGCTACCTTGACGCCAGTACGCAGGCCAGGATCAAGACCCATGGTGGCGCGTGGCCCAGCAGGGGCGGCCAGCAACAGGGCTTTCAGGTTGCGGGCAAATACATTGATGGCTTCGATTTCTGCTGTTTCACGCAGTTTGCCCATCAACTCAGTATCGAGATGCATGAAGACTTTGACGCGCCAGGCCCAGCGTACGGTATCCACCAGCCATTTATCGGCAGGGCGGTCTTTTTGGCTCACGCCAAAGCGGGCGGCGATGCGGCTTTCGCATGGGTTCAGCGGTGCATCCCATTTTGGTTTTTCTTCTTCACTATCCAGACGCAGGGTTACAGTCAGCATTTCTTCGCGGCGGCCACGGAACAGAGCCAGGGCGCGGTGGGAAGGAATAGTGCCCAGGGTTTCTGAATAATCAAAATAATCGGCGAATTTTTCACCGGCTTCTTCTTTGCCAGCAACGACCTTGGATTCGACGATACCGTGGTCATTCAGGTATTCACGCAGGGCTTGCAACAGGGTCGCATCTTCGGCAAAGCGTTCCATCAGGATTTGGCGCGCACCATCGAGGGCGGCTTTGGCATCTGCCACACCTGGGTTGTCGCCATTGTCGGTGGTGAAAGCTGGTTTCAGATAGTTGGCGGCTTCGGTGTCCGGGTTCAGCATGGGGTCGGCCAGCAAGGCATCGGCCAGCGGCAGCAAACCAGCTTCAACGGCGATCTGCGCCTTGGTGCGGCGCTTGGGTTTGTAGGGCAGGTACAGATCTTCCAGACGGGTCTTGTCTTCTGCATGGGTGATGGCGTCCAGCAGCACTGGTGTCATCTTGCCCTGTTCTTCTATCGAGGCGATGATGGCTGTACGGCGGTCTTCCAGTTCGCGCAGGTAGCGCAGGCGCTCTTCCAGCAGGCGCAACTGGATATCATCCAGGCCACCGGTCACTTCTTTACGGTAACGGGCGATAAACGGGACGGTTGCGCCTTCGTCCAGCAAGGCAACAGCAGCGGCAACCTGAACCGGCTTGGCAACCAGTTCTACGGCGAGTCTTTGTTCAATCGAAGGCAACATAAATCCAGAATCCAGACATAAAAAAAGCAATCAAGGCGCAGATGATACGCAATTTGTGACTTTGCGCCAGTCTTGACAGCGGGTGCAGACTAGGCTTAGAGCCAGGCATTTATTATTTAAGCTTTCATTTCTACCATACACAAACTGCCGCGTTCAGGCTGATTCATGAAGCAAAAATGACAAAACTGCCCCGGTTAAGGAGCCAGGGGCAGTTTATCAGGCTGGCTTTAAGGAAGCTTGTTTTTTAAAAAGCACCTGACCAGACATCCGCGCTTGCTACTTGCGGAGCAGGAGTTGCGGTTGCGACCAGCTCTGCTGCTGTAGCGGCAGCCAGTCCTGTGACACCATCGGCAGTCAGCACAAAGGCGTGCGACTCATAAGTCTTGATATTCATGGCTGAACCAACTATCCAGCCTTTGTCATTGATATCGGTAGCATTGGCAAGTGTCCATCCTGCGTCGCGCTGGGATTTGTCAAGAAACTGATTCAAATCTATAGGTGCGCTGTCAGGCGTATTCCAGAGCAATGCATGAAATTGACCATCGGCAGTAATTTCTGATCCGACGATCTGGTTTTTGTTATTGATTGCACTTGTATAAGTAAAAGATCCAGCGGCACTTTGCAGCACAGTTTCTTTTTGATTATTCCACAGCGTGGGGTGTGCATACATTTCATCGTCGAGAATATAGCCGACCACCAGGCCATTATCATTGACACTGTTGGCCGCACCGTGATGCGCAGGTGACAAGTTGATGATCTTGCCGTCTTTCCACATGACGGGGTGCATATAGTCTTCAGGATCAGAGCCTGAGGCCCAGCCTGCCACCAGACCCTCATTATTGATGGCTAAGGCGTCACTGTCTGCACCACCGAGAGTACCAAGATCGGTGACACCCTTGCCGTCCCACAAAGTAGCATGATGTGCATACCATATGTCAGCGGTGAAGCTTTCTCCAACAATGACGCCTTTGTCGTTAATGGCCCTGGCGATGCTTTTGTATTGACCATTGCTCAGGGATGCCAGATAGTTCGTATGCCCGTCTTGCCAGACAGTGGCGATTACCTGGAAGCTGCCATCAATTTCTTTCACGGAAGAGCCAACGATGGTAGACAGGTTGTTAATTCCGTAGGCATGGCTATCCACCTCCGCAAGCAATGAGGTCTTGGGTACGTAATAAGAATTATCCCAAAGCGCAGCATAAGTAGTTTGAACGCCGTATTGATGAGAGCTGCCGGGTTCATTTTTGGTATCACTGCCTATCATCTGGCCATAATTATTGACGGCATGGACACAACTATGATGGCCGCCGAAAGTGCTCAGATCTGCATAGGTGTACTTGGGTGTTTGAAAACTGACTTCGTTTAATGGCATGCTACAGACTCCGATAATTATATGGATAAATAAAAATTCTTTTCGACGAGACACGCGAGCACTAAATTGCACACTAAGTCCACACTACTGGTAGAGCTTGATGTCCAGTTTTCGCAGGACTTGTCGGGTTGATTGGTATGATGAGAGAAAAGCTAGTCCAATTTGCAAATAAAGATCTCTTTGATAATGTTGCTATTGTATTAGTTCTTGCTTTTCAACATTATTTTTATTTTAAGATGACTATTTCTGCCAAATCCATTTTCCGGGGCGCTCTCCCCATTCTTGTAATGACCGCGCTGAGCATGTCGAATGCGATGGCTGTTGAAGATTGTGAACTGAACAAAGAGCACGTCAATCCTGCCAACGGCAGCACCACGGCTGGCAAGACCGGCATCATGAAATGTGTGGAAAGAGATACTGGCAAACTGGTGCGCGAGCAGGAATTACGCTCCGGTGTTTACATGGGTCTGGTGCGCTATTACAAGGACGGCGTATTGACCAAGGAATATAGCGTCAATGAGCGCGGTAATACCCATGGACGCTCACGCGAATTTGCCCCGAATGGACAGGTGCTGCGTGAAGAAAATAATGTGAATGGCAGCGCCCGTGGCCTGGTGCGAGAATGGTATCCGACTGGCGCGGTCAAACGGATTGCCTTTATTGGAGACAATCCCAAAGAAAAAGCCGCTGTCAGATACACGCAGGACAAACAATTAAGTGAAATTGAATGTGCGGATAAACCTTTGCTGGCTCCCCATGCCAATGATGCAAGCTTGTGCGGCTTTAATGGCAAGGCATCGCAGGTGCAACTGTATTCAGACAGTGGCCGTTTGCGTAGTCAGTTTACACTGCTAGCGGGTGCTATTCAGCAAGCCAGCTATTATCACGACAATGGCAAGCCTGAGACTGTAGAAGAAGTCGGCAGCAAACAAAAAACACGCAAACAATATTCCGACAAGGGTGTCTTGCGTAAAGAAACAGTCTGGAACATCACAGAAAAACCTGCCGCCCTGGAGCGTGAAGTTGAGTATCACGAGAGCGGTTCAAAAGTACGCGAACAGCTTTATGCTTTTGCTGAGAAAGAGGGGCGTCGTCAAAATCGTTTGATATCTGATGCCAGTTTTTATCTGAACGGGCAGGCCAAACGGAGTGAGAAATTCTCTATCGACGGCAAGGATGAGATCAAGGAAGTGCGCAATTATTTTGACAGCGGAAAAATGTCCAGCCTTGAGCGTTATGTCTATGAAGGCCGCTACCGTGAACGCCCTGTCGGCATCCACCAGAGTTTTGCGCAAAATGGCACATTGCTGCGTGAATCCCATTACGATGAACGTGGCCGCATACAGCGCGAACGCAGTTGGGATGATAGTGGCAAGTTGCTGGCGGATGATCAGGTTTATGAAGATGGATCGCGCAAGGCATTTTCAAAGTGAGGATGATTGCCAGTATTGCCGGTATTTTGTTGTTACTGGTTGCCTTGTTTCAGTTAGGCCTGGCATGTGGTGCGCCTTGGGGCAGTTTGGCCATGGGTGGCAAGTATCCGGATAAATTGCCATTTCGCCTGCGTATCGCTGCGCTGCTCCAATTGGGCTTGTTGGCATTCATAGCGCTGATCATTTTTATCTGCGCTGGCATGATATTGCCAGATTATCTGGACTGGTCGCGTAAGGCGATCTGGGGAGCCGTCGCTTTCATGTCCATCAGCAGTCTGTTGAACCTCATTACGCCCAGCAAATGGGAACGCAGAATCTGGGCTCCTGTCGCCTTGCTTTTACTGACATGCAGTGTTGTCGTTGCTCGCTCAGCATGAAATTTAATTTCAGATATTTTTTTACGTCCACGATCCTTGGATTGTGCTGCCTGCTATCTGCCTGCAGCGTGACCGAACTGCGGCGCGACAGAGTAGCAGTGCATGCGAATCATTTCCAGTTCAGCGATGGTGGCAAGGCGATTTATTTTGAAATGGATAAAAAACCCTGGCAGCAACAGGATGCAGATACACCATTGATCAATGTGATCTTTGTGATTTCTGGTTCAGATTGCGTCAGCATGGGGCCGTTTTTGCCGCAGTATTTTTCTGGTCTGGAAGGCGAGTCTGGCCGCACGCGAATTTTCATCATGCACAAGCGCCATATCTTGCCTGGTTCAAATGGAACATCCTGCGGTGAGTCTTATACGCGTGCTGATCATCCTTCACGCTGGCAAGTGGATCAACTCGAATTCATGCGTGCGCAATTGGCTGCCTTGCAAACGCAAGGGCAAACGCCGCAACGCCTGATCATCATGGGCATCTCTGAAGGGGCAGAACTGGCGCCGATACTGGCGCAGCAATTACATGCAACTCATCTGGTTTTATTGTCACATGCGGGTATGAATGCGCTTGATGTGTATGCCGCGCTGGCAAGGGAAAATCCTGCGATGCTACCAGCCTGGCAGCAATTACAGACTAGCTTAAGTATCACGCCAATTGATGCTGATACGGTTCGCATCCATGGTCGCAGCTGGAGGTATTGGTCAGAAATTGCTGCCACTCTTCAAACTGCCAACCTGCTGGCGCTGGACATACCAATATTACTAGCCTTAGGAGATGCTGATCCGGTTATTCCTGGTGATGCAATTGCCCAGTTGCAGCAGCATTTTCAAGCGGCAAAAAAAACAATTATCATACGGCGTTTCCCGGATGCCGGTCACAGTCTCAGCGCAAAAGACAAAAACTATTTGCCTGATTTCATGCATCAGATTGACCTCTGGTTGTTGGAAAATAAGTAGTGAGTAAATAGGGAAAAACTGGAAAATAAACCGGAAAATAAGCAGTGAGATGAATTACTGTTGATGTGCGGCAATTCATATCGAAACAGTATTCTATTTCCCCTATTTCATTACAACTAGTTACAAGAACTTCGTGTTTGTAGCAGTTAATGCTATGACAAAAATACAAAGCATTACTATACTTACCGTCTATGCGTACGTGTGGATATTTCCATGCGTGCGTTTTGCATTTCACCCTACAATTGCTCCCGATAATGATAACTATGCGCCTATCCACCTTTACCCTGACCCCTATTGTTGCCGCACTTGTGCTGACGGGTTGCGTGACTACGCCTACCCATGACAGCAAGGTTGCGGCTTCTCTCTCAGTTGCAAAATCTGGTCAGATTGATGAAGCGATCAGACAAGTAGAAGCGCAAACACAAGGCGCCAATAAAGCTGATTTATTGTTGAATCTGGAAAAAGGCGAATTGATGCGCGTAGGCAAGCGCTACAAGGATAGTCTGGACGCCTTTGATGTGGCTGATACCAAAGTAAAAATCTGGGAAGAAACTGCCAAGTCTTCCCCGCAAAAACTGATGGGCCAGATTGGTGCCACCATCATGGGTGATGCCAGTCGCGACTATGAAGGTCAGGACTATGAAAAAGTCATGCTGACTACGCGCATGGCGATGGATAGATTGAACCTGGGTGATCTGGATACTGCCCGCGTAGATATCAAACGCACGCACGAACGCGAAGCTGTCATCGCAGAATTCCGCTCCAAGGAAACTGCAGAAGCAGAAAAAGAAGCCAAGGACAAGGGCGTGAGTTCTACCGGTAAGGAATTGAATGGCTACCCGGTTGAAACCCTGAATGATCCTGAAGTACTGAAGCTGAAAAACGGTTACCAAAATGCCCTCAGCCATTATCTGGCAGGCTTTGTGTATGAAGCCCTGAATGAACCTGGCCTGGCTGCCCCTGGATATCGCAAGGCAATTGAATTGCGCCCTGATTTGCCAGTGCTGGAAGATGGTTTGAAAGGTCTGGACCAACGTACCAGTTTCCGCCGTAAGAAAGGCGTGACCGATGTACTGTTCATTATCGAGGCTGGTAACTCACCTGCGCGGCAATCCAAGAAAATCGCCTTTCCCGTGCCTACTGGCCGAGGTCTGGTGACAATCTCGTTCGCATTCCCGGTAATTTACCCTGATCCGAATGCGCCTATGATCAGTAATATCCGTGTCGGCAATCAAGTCTTGCCAACGGCGCTTGTTACTGACTTTAACGTGATGGCACGTAAAGCGCTGAAAGATGAACTGCCTGGCATTTATACCCGCGCTGCGGTACGCGCTGTGACTAAAGGCGTGGTACAGGATCAGGTCAATAAAAACTTTGGTGCGCTGGCTGGCCTGGCAGCTAACCTGGCTGTGGTGGCGACTGAGAGCCCGGCAGATGACCGCATGTGGCGCAGCCTGCCAGAGCGCGTGTTTGTGGCACGTGCATTTTTGCCGCCAGGCGACTATGATTTGAATTTCGGCAATCGCGGTGATGCGGGCAAGATCACCGTGGATGGCCGTTACATGGTGGTGCCTGTGCGTATTTATCAGGACAAGACTTACCTGGGTGAATTGGCAAAATTTGGCAGCGTGACACCCGTGGCACAATTGCAGGCTGAACCAGAAGCCAAGGCAGCTGAAACACCTAAACCACCGGTAAAAGGCAAACAGCCAGTCAAGGCAAAACCTGTAGTGAAAACAAATGCAGCGACAGCAACGACGGGCACGACAAGTACCACCAGCACTAAATCCAACTGATATTAGAGGATAGAAGAGGATATATGAAACTGATTTCCAAACAATTTGCCGCATGCACTGTTTTGCTTGCCGCCTGCTTTACCACTCCCGTCTTTGCCCAGGATATTCCTAACGCATCTTCTCCTGGTATTGCTGCCAAATTGATGGTGCGCGGCACGCTTGAAGGCGTGCAAGTGACTGACCTGCGTTCACAACGCAAAAATGATGTCCTGGTGGTGCAGGCCGAGATGGTCAACCTGACCAACCGTGATGTGCGCGTGTACTACCGTTTCCGCTGGACTGATGCAGCAGGCATGCAAGTCGGTGACGGTGAAGTCTGGAAACCATTGATGATTCTGGGACAGCAAAGCCAGTTCATCAAGAGCACCGCCTACGGTCCACAAGCGGCCGATTTCAGAATCGAACTGAGTGCAGAGCCACGTTAATCATCAATAGAAAAAAGCAGTAACAAGATTATTTTTAAGGAGTACATATGAAACGCATTTCCTCACTGTCCAAAAGCTGCGCCCTGGTGGTTTTGCTTGGCCTCACACTGACAGCCTGCCAGACCAGGTTGTCACAGCCTACAGTCAGCCTGGCGCGCCAGACTACTTATGGAGACACCAAGGCAGTTGAAACTGTCACCAATGAATTTGGTTCTACCGATTTGCAAATGATCGCAGAAAAAATGGTCGGTTCCCTGCTCGAAGACCCGGTGCTGGCAAATCGCCCGACCATGACTTTGACTGGTGTACGTAACAAGACCAGTGAATACATCGATACCAAGTCCATCATGAATACCATCCAGACCGCACTGGTGAAAAGCCGCAAGGTGAAATTCACCCGCAGTGCTGACGAGATGCAAACAGGCGTCGATGAATTGCAGCGTCAAAATCAAAGTGGTTTGTACAAGGCGCAGGGCAAGGCCAAAGTCGGTAATATGAGCGCCGCCAAATATTCCCTGGAAGGCGAAATCGTTTCCATCGTCAAGCAAAGTGCCAACACCAAGGACGTGTTCTACAAAATGACTTTGAAGCTGTATGACATTGAGGATGGTTCCATCGAAT
The DNA here is from genome assembly GCA_040390835.1 of Pseudomonadota bacterium. Lineage (GTDB taxonomy): Bacteria > Pseudomonadota > Gammaproteobacteria > Burkholderiales > Burkholderiaceae_D > Undibacterium. The sequence continues at coordinate 100,605 of JAZJXP010000013.1, read as the reverse complement.
GGCAAGACGAAAAAGAAATTCGTAAAACTTCCAAGCGTTAATTTCGGGCGTCATTCTGAAGCGCTAATCTCTTAAAGAGGCAATACGATGTTGAATCTGAAAAAAATGATGGCAGGTTTGTTCTGCTCTGTAGCGGCATTTTCTGCCAGCGCAGCTGAACAAAGAATTACCATCCCAAAAATTGCGGTGACTGACCTGACTTATGAAGAAAAAGTCAGTGAATATTTCCGCGTAGTGTCTGCTTCCAGCAAGAGCAGTGTCAAGGGTAGCTATAGTGAGCGCGAAACCGATCGCAGCTATTCACAGCGTGGCAATATCAATGCCAAGAGCGAAAGCAATTACTACGAAGCGGAAGGTTTTTATACCTATATCGACCGTGGTGAATTGAAGACTTACACGGCTGACCTGAAAGGCGCACTGATCAAGGGTGGTGGTGTTTCCCTGGTACAGGCACGTCCTTATGTTGGCAAGCCTATGGAAAAAATTTACGACATCATAGGTCGTATCAAACAGGGTATGTATCCTGGTGCTGACTATGTCTTGTTTGGCACTGTGAGCAATATCCAGTTCCGCCAGGAAAGCAACCAGCTGCAATACGGTAATTCCATGACAGCCAGTCTGTCACTGGATCTGGTGGCTGATTTTAGCCTCATTAATACCAAGACTTATGAAATCAAGGCGGCTTTCAGTGCCAGCGGCTCTGGTGTTGATACCAAGATCATCAGCCGTGCCGGTGACCGTGTCGTGTTCAGTCGTGGCAAAGTCATGCAAGAGACTTCCCGCAGCCTGGCTGACGCAGCTTATGATGAATTGTTAGTGCAGTTCGGCGCACCGCGTGGTGCCAACCGTGGTCAGTATGGTCGTGGGCAAAACGGGCAGCCTGTCGTACCTGTGCAAAACACTGAACCGGTCACTGTGTACAAGTAACCGGATAGTAATTTGATCTTCGGTAATGTCGAGTAACAAAAAGCCTGGTGTTTTCACCAGGTTTTTTGCATTTTGAAATGCCAGATGAGCAGCGTTAAGGTTTTCAGGCTTCTGGCTGGATATCAACTTTATATAAATTCTTGCCGTCGATATCATGAATGGATACTGTCATTACCCTGGTCATTGCATCGATTTTTGCAATGCCGAAAAATTGCAGCAATTCTGCCGGTGAACGGTTTTGTTTCATTCCCTGTGGCACGCTGACATATTTCACATCGGGACCAAAGGTCTGGTCAACTTCATTCGGGCCAAAGTTACCTGCATTCAGCGGGCCGCCGACAAATTCCCAAAAAGGTTTAAAGTCGGTGAACTGGGCTTTTTCTGGCGTGTAGTAAGTTGCTGCAGCATAATGGACGTCAGCAGTAACCCAGACCACGTTCTTGATATTGTGCTGCTTGATGAATTTGAGTATCTCGGCAATTTCCAGTTCACGTCCAAGTGGTTTTCCATTTTCACCATTGGCCCAGGCTTCATAAGTACCTTTGGGTACGTCAGGATTAAGGTCCGGTACGACGATGGAAATGGGCATGTCGCTGGCGATGACTTTCCAGGTAGAACGTGAACGTAGCAGGGCCTGCTTCAGCCACTGCAATTGGGGCTTGCCCAAAAAGGCCGATTCTTCATTCAATGTTGTTTGCAGATTCGGTGAATTCTTGCCACGGTAACTGCGCTCATCGAGCATGAATACTTCCAGCAAGGGGCCGTAGCTGAACATGCGGTAGATGCGGTCTGGATCGTGCTGGTCTATGCGATAGGGATTGTATTCAAACATTGCACGGCGCGCATTCGCCGCCAGGGTATTCAAATCACGCTGCTGGTAACGTTTTTCTGCTTCACCTATCTGCTGGCCCGGATACCAATTATTGCGTACTTCATGATCATCCCATTGCACCAGGAAGGGAACCTCTGCAGCAAAGCGGCGCTTGCTTGCGTCCAGGAAGTTATAGGCAAAATTGCCGCGATAGTCGTCCAGGGTTTCTGCTACCTTGGACTTGGCTGGTGTAGTGATGTTATTCCAGAGACTGCCATCATCCAGTTTGACTTGCGCCTGTATGGGGCCGTCAGCATAAATCTGGTCACCTGAATGAATAAAGAAATCAGGTTGAAAGCGGCGCATGCTTTCATAAATGCGGTAGCCGCCAAAAGCTTCATTGATACCCCAACCCTGGCCAGCTTCATCGCCAGAAAATGCAAATGTTATGTCGCGTTCTGTACCGCCGGGCAGTAGCAAGCTGCCTTGTACTGCTTCGCTTACGGTAGACGGGTTTTGCACATCCTGGAAACGCACGCGGTAAAAAGTACGCTGTCCCGCTGGCAAACCGCTGAGGTCTATGCGGGCAGTGTAGTCAGTGCTGGGCAATGCCAGCGTGCCGCTGATGTTGCTGGCATTCTTGAACGCTTCATTGTTGGCATATTCAAGCAACATGCGTGCTGGTCTGTCAGTGCGGCTCCAGATGATGGCTTTGTCGCGGGTGATGTCGCCGCTCATGACACCGCAGGGCAGTTGCGGGCGCAGCTTGTCTGCCGTGATGAGTGCCGGTGCAGTTTGTGCGCGTACTATTTTGGGCAGGCTGGTCGCTGCGATGATGGCAGCAGCACTGGCGCTGGCATTGCACAGGAACTGGCGGCGTTGCAGTTCACTCTTGCCTGGCTTGTGATCCTTGGACATGGCTTTTCCCTGTGAGGACTTTAGATGGCATTATTCTAAAGTGCCAGTGTGACCAAGGCATGTCAATATCAATGCAGGCTTAATTTAGTGGGTTGCCAGAGCCGCGCTAAATAATTCATTGCCCCGCCTGCGCTTGCGAAAATCAAAGACTGTAGCGACTGTCACCACCAGCATGCCCGTTGGCAGCAGCCAGGCGCACATCAGGATAATCCAGCCCAGGTAGGGCGAGCGGTCAATAGCGCCGCGATAGGGTGTAAACACAGGGGCACTTGCCGCAGTCGTGGTGACTGCATGATGTTGAATATCGACCATGAGCACAGGTAAGTTTTCATCGCTTTTTATCGCGGGAGGTAAAGTAGCTGCTGCGTAAGAAGTCAGTACCATGCTGATAAAAAAGCAGAGAGCACGAAGATAGCTGACGTGACTGTATTTGAGATGCATGGCTTGCTACGTGATGTAGTGATATTTGTTACTTCAGGCCTAAAAAAACTGCCATGCCAGTCGCGGTGCGAAAGGCAGGCAGCAAAATGGGAAAGACATCGGGAAAGACATGCCTTGTTGTTCTCCTTCCTGATTAATCTATCTTCCAGACATACTGCACTTTGGTCCAGCTTTGCTGCGCTACACCATCGATGGTGCCAGGGGTAAAGCGGCACAGTGACAAGGCCTGGCTGGCGGCTTTGTCGAGATTGCGGTAACCGCTGCTGCCCTCTGTCCTGGTTTCAAGCACGCGGCCATCGGTACCTATCAACATGGCCAGGGTGACTGTTCCAGCTTCAGAAGTGCGGATGGAGCTCGCAGGGTAGGCCGGCTTTTCGCAGCGACTCATATCGATGATGGCTGCTATATGGACAGGATTTTTGACTACTTCGGTACCCGCTCCACTACCACTCGAGGGGCCAGTTACTTCTGTGACGGTCTTTCTCTCCCCTTCGTCTGCAGTGCCGCGTCGTACCGTAGGTTCAGTTGCTGGCGGCGTTGCAGTTGTTTCTATTTCAGGAGTGTAGATAGGTGGATTGATTGGTGGTGGCAAGTCCTTATGCTCGACCAGAGGGTGTTCCGGTTCTACAGGTTTGGGTTTATCAATATCATGAACAGGAATGGGTTCAAAAATAACCGGCGGGCCGATCTTGATCTTCATGCTATTCAGCAAGGCGGCCAGCAAAGCCACATGCAGCAAGGCGACGACACCCAAACGTGACATGCGCTTGAAGGGATGTTGTTGGTTTTGTGTAAATTCCATTTTGTTCTCCAGGTTTGGGGTCAGGCCAGGCATGGCGAAGCGCGCATGCCGGGGACTAGCTTGGAGATGCATCAGGTAGTGCCTTCCATTGCTTGTAAAAGCAGGTGAAGTGGCATTGATGTGCAATCCATGTGCTTTAAGATAGCAATAAAAATGTCACTTGAAAAGTATTTTTATTGATTGATTTAGAATATTTAATTTCTTTGATGATGAAATGGCAGAGATTCTTTGCACTTTCGATTGTCGAAAAGTAATAAATTTACGTTCTCTAGCTACAGTTTTTATCGGCGCTGGGATAGCTAATAAGTCTTAAATGATGACTTCGTTCCATAGAGAGCGCAATTCATCGCCTTCGATGATGCAATTGCTAGTGAAAAGCACTACTATTACGTTTAATAAGTAAAAACTCTGCTAAATAATAAGGTGTTGTAATTATGCAAAATGGCATACGGGTATTGTTGGCTGACGATCATCCCATTGTGATGACAGGTTTTGCCATGTCGCTAGGCAGCCTGGGGATAAGCGTGCTGGGCCAAGCCAGGACACCGCAAGAGGCGTTCGAGCAATATGCGGCCTTGAAGCCGGATGTGGTGATACTGGACATACGCTTTGGTGCTGACTTGACTGGTCTGGATGCCGCGCGCGATATCCTGGCACAATTTGCGGATGCAAAAATTGTCTTCCTCAGCCAGTTTGATCAGGATGCGCTAATCAAAGAAGCTTATCGTCTCGGTGCCAAGGCCTTTGTCACCAAGGACTGTGATCCGGCTGACCTGGCAACGGCAGTGCAGCGTGCACATCAGGGGGAATTGTATTTCCTGCCGCAGATCGCAGAGCGGCTGGCGAATTTGTCGGTGCGTGGGGATGAGTCGCCACAATCGCTATTGAATGAGCGTGATCTGGAAATTTTCAAGTTCATGGCAGAAGGGCTGACCAATGCCGAGATTGCCGAGAGACTGGATTTATCGCTTAAAACCATCAGCAATGTCAGCCAGGTCATCAAGGAAAAACTGGGCGTACACAGACCTGCCTACATCACCAAACTGGCGGTCAAGCATGGGCTGATTGCGCCGTGATGTTGTCGCAGGCTCCAGCACAGACATGGGCACAACTGTTGATGCAGGCAGTGGTGCAATGAATTTTTCCGCACTGCTCTGGCGCAACTGGGATTTGCGCTCGCGCCTGTTTCTCATCATCATGCTGCCAGTGATCTACATGTTTTGCTCTGTGGTCTGGTATTCCTATCAGTCCCGCTTGCAGGAAGGCAAGGCAGAGTTGCTGGAGCGTGCCTATGTGGTCGCCACTGCCCTGGCTGAAAGTGTTGAATACAATCTGTTGACCAAGAACCTGCCCGGACTGAAAAGCACCATCACTGACGTCATGTTGTCAGACCGCAGCATCGCCAGGATAGATGTGCTTGATACGGATAAGAAAGACATCCTGCACATTATTTCCACTGAAAAAATTCAACAAGCGGAACATTCAGTTGAAGTGCCAGTCAGACGTCAACTGGTGTGGGTGAATTTGTTGAGAGAATCCAAAACCGCCAAATCAGGTGTATTACCTTTGACGACTGCCAGCACAGAAAGCAAAGACGCAGATATGCTGGGTTATGTCAGGGTCACCATGTCAGCCACGCGCATGTTAAACAAACATAGCCAGCGTTTCATGTTTGAACTGGCCATGAGCGCACTGGCTCTGTTTGTCAGTGCTGTGCTGGCGGTGTACCTGGCATTGAGCCTGACGCGGCCTTTGCAAAAGTCCATAGAAACCCTGCGTGAAATACGTGAAGGTGATTATTCGAATACACTGGAAGTGACAACAGGTGGCGAGATAGGCGACTTGCAGATTTCCATCAATGCCATGTCGATCAGCCTGCAACAAGCCAAGCAAGATCTGGAAAACAAGGTGCAGGAAAGAACCCGTGATTTGATGGAATCGCGCAATGAGGCTTTGAAAGCCAATGCAGAAAAACGCAAACTGATACAAAAAGTCCATAGCATCGTTGAAGATGAACGCAAGAGTATTGCTATAGAAATTCATGATGAATTGAATGCTTCGTTAATTGCCGCCAGACTGGAAGCGCAGCGCATTCAACATTTGGCTACGCAGATAGAAGCCAGCGAAGTGGCTGGTGTCGTAGCAGGGGAGATTCAGGAGCGTGCCAAAGCTATCACCAAACTGACGCTGGATTTATATGCCAATGGCCGCAATCTGGTGCGCCGTCTGCGACCTGAAGTATTGGACATGCTGGGCTTGCAAGGTGCAGTCGAAGACATGCTCAGACATTACAACAGCAATGTGCCAGGTTGCCAGTTTCATTTTGACAGCGACGGGGATTTTTCCGGGCTCGATAGCGGGCTGGCGATTTCTGTCTACAGGATCATACAAGAGGCTTTGTCGAATGTCCTGAAACACGCCCATGCCACGCAGGTGGAAGTAGCATTGAGTATGCTGGAAGAGCAAAAGTGTTTGCAGATAGAAGTCAGTGACAATGGCAGGGGTTTCGATATTCATCATAGCTCAGCAGGCATAGGCATCACCGGTATGCGTGAGCGTGTGGCGGCCTTTAATGGCGAAATTGAATTACATTCTTCAGTCGAAGACGGGACACAAATCACGATAAAGTTGCCTCTGCTAAAAATTGCTGTTGCACTTACATAGAAGTGCCGAAATTTATTCCAGATGCCAATGTGATTTGAAGTAATTTTGTAAAAATATTTTGCCGTAGTCAGTGTTCTAATATTTTCATCCACCAGGAAAATCGCATGACGCAAGTAACCGGATTGTCAGGGAATGAGATATTTTGCCTCGCTAAAAAGAATATGCGACCGGGTGAAATTGTGATTGGCAATAGTGTCAACTCCATGGGTTTTCTGGGCAGTATCGGTGCTGGTGTGGGTAATATACTTGGCGGTGAGATCGCGCAGGTTACATCAGTGATACATGATGGGCGGGCAAATGCATTTTCCAGAATGGTGCGCGAAGCTGTCCAGCATGGGGCTGATGGCGTAGCAGGGGTTACGAGCGAATTGCGCTCTTTGAGCGGCAAGACAGAATTTCTCTTTGTCGGTTCTGCAGTTCATGTGCCTGGCCATAACAAGGAAATATTTACCAGTGCTGGCGATGCACAGGAATTGTATTGCCATATGGACGCAGGTTATCAGCCTTTGCAGCATGTGTTTGGCAATGTCGCTTATTCCATGGGCATTGGTGGCAGTATCCTGGGATCCCTGAAAACCTTGGTGCGCGGTGAAGTCAGGGAGTTCAGCGACATTTTTAATGTAACGCGGCATGTGGCGCTTGCGCGGCTTGTTAAACAAGCCAAGGAAAATGGTGCCAATTCTGTCGTGGGTATTCGCACCACCATAGAAAAATGGATGGGCGTGCATGAAATGCTAATGACGGGAACAGCGGCATTTAATAGTGAGCTACCACAGTGGGCAAGTCAGAATCCCGTTACCAGTGATATGACGGGCGAGGAATTGTGGGCCATGACCAGTCTGGGCTTTGCGCCGGTCAAATTACTGATGTCGACTTCGATTTATTCTCTGGGCTTGATTGGTGGCTTCCTGGTAACCATCAAATCAATCAAGAAGGGAGAAATCAGTGACCTGACGACACTTATCCATGATGCCAGGGTCAACGCGGTAGACCGATTGAAACGTGAAGCGACAGAGATAGGCGCAGACGAAGTGATAGGTGTCAAAACTTATATTGCAGAGATAGGTAATGGCCTGGTTGAGTTCATGGCAATCGGCACGGCAGTCAAAAAAATCAATGGCATGTCGGTCAAAACTGCGACATTGCCAGTACAAGCCATTATCCGTGATCGCGATACCTGGATAGATGGGGAATTTGGCATTTCACTTGATCGACAAAGTGCGTGACACCTATTTCATGAATAGAAAAGACTGCACAAAAAATTGCAGCGAAAAGGCGGGTGGGAAAATATCCTGCCTTCCTGTCATCGCGTACTGTAGCAGTCCATGTTTTGATGGCTGAGTTCTAAAGGATATTAACTATATGAAGCTCTTGCTCAGGACTGTACTTGTCATCGTCACCTTATCTGTGCCTGCCGGGTTTGCGATAGTACAGGATTGGTTTTCTGGTTCTGCCGTGGCTTACTTTGTTTTCTTTGTGGCATTCATTGCCCTTGCTATCTGGATATTTACCAGTGTATTTTCCAAGAACCTGCGCCCGGATGAGAAATTAATTGCCTGTCCTAAATGCAGGATGCGTACGGACAGTCTGAGGAATGAATGCATGTGGTGCGACCAGGGATTGCCAGAGAGTTAAAAAAAAACCGAAACACAACATCTGTCTTGCCTGTTGCTATGCCCCGGAAAGGATGACAATAAATTTCTAATCAGATGGACTAGTCCAGGCCAAGTAAATTATTCAAGCGCGCGATTTCACTATGCCAGCTTGCCTGCTGCTGTGGCTTTTGATGTTTGGGTTTGCGAGCCAGATCAGCCTGCAATAACTCTTCCAGTTCACACAGTCTTTGCAAAGCCTGTTCAGTATCGCTGTGAACAAGTTCGCCAGTTCTGTCATCAGCAGAACTATGTTCACAGGATATTGCTTGCGTTGCCGCAGGCGCTTCTTGCTTTTGTCGTAAACATTGATAGGCGCTTTCTGCATCCAGCCATCTTTCCAGACGACCATCCTGCATCACCCAGAATTCCTGACAGCTTTGCTCTATCAAGTCCCTGTCATGGGATACCAGCAAAAAACCACCGGCAAAGCCTGCCAGCGCTTCTGTCAATTCCTGCTTGCCCTGCATGTCCAGATGATTGGTCGGTTCATCGAGAAACAGCAAGTGATAGCTGGCTAGTGAGAGTGCCAAAAATAGCAGGCGTGCTCTTTCACCACCGCTCAGCGATGCCACTTTTTGCTGATGACGGTGATACGGGAAGCCTGCAGAAATCAGCGCCTGCTTGCGCGCCAGCTCTGTCCTGCCAGTGTCAGAGCCAGCGACAAAGGGATACAGCGCATCAGGCAGGCTGACATCGCTGTTCAGTTGCTGCAAAGATTGGTCGTAATAACCTATCTGTGTTGCCGTATGCCAGCGTATGTGCTCAGATATTTGTCCTGATAATATCGCTTGCCAGCATTGCCTGAGCAGGGAAGATTTGCCCGTGCCATTTGCGCCCAGCAAAGCGATCTTGTCACCTGGACGTACACCGAATTGCTCCAGCTTGAACAGACCTGGCAAATCAGGGGCGGCCCTGACAGTCAAGGTGTCCAGTTGCAGCAAATGGTTGGCAGCAGATTCCTTTCCATGCAATTGCAAAGTCCATGGCTGGCCTTCTGTGACTGTGGTTTGTTCTTCCTTCAGCCGGTCTGCCCGCTTTTGCATGGTCTTGGCTTTGCGGGCCAGTTTTTCATTGTCGTAGACACTGCCCCAGATGGCCAGCCGCTTGCTGCTGGCTGCCAGCCTGTCAATTTCGCATTGCTCAGCATCACGCCTGGCTTGTGCAGCGTCATCCGCCAGGGCCAGGGATTGCAGGGCCTCGGAGCAGGGCTGGTCAAAGCAAGTGATTTGCCTGTCACGCAAGATCCAGCTTTGTCGTGTCACGCGGTTCAGCAGGCGCTGGTCATGCGATACCAAAACGAATGCGCCTTTCCAGTTCAGCAAAAATTCTTCCAGCCATAACAGCGATGGCAAGTCGAGATGATTGCTGGGCTCGTCCAGCAGCAAGAGATTGGGGTCGCGTAATAAGGCACGGCCCAATAGCAGGCGGGTATGCTGGCCACCGGATAAGGATTGCACCGGTACTTCAGCAGTGGCTGCATCTATGCCAAGTTCGTGCAAGAGGCTGTCGACGCGCCAGTGCAGTTCTGGTATGTCGTTGATGGCATCCAGCATGGCATCGTAGAGGCTCAGTGCATGCAGGGCGGGTGGCAAGTGTTGTTTTACATATTGTAGACGACACAGGCGTGCCATCTGTATGTTACCGCTATTGGCGCTGCGTTGTCCTGCCAGCAGAGAGAGTAATGTGGATTTGCCACTGCCATTGTGGCCTATCAAGCCTATGCGCTGACCAACTTGCAGAGTGAAGTTAAGATCCTGGAATAAAACGCCGTGGCTGGTGTCCAGTTGTAATGCTTGTGCAGATAATAAGGTAGTCATGCTCTTGTCTTTGATTTGGGATGCAAGCATCCACGTCAACAGGAGCGCTAACGATAATGAGCCGAGAACAGGCCCGGAGGGTGAGTGGGGTAAAGTGCTCTCGTCTGGTTATCGCAGCGCGATGGAACTAGGACAAGAGCTGGCAAATATACCAAAGTTAGATACGCACCAGACGGCGTATTTAATTAATTCCATGTTTCCTCCTTTCATAAAAAAGAGTTGAAGAGTTGGTCAGAAGCCCGAGTCTATTGAAATACCGGGAGCAAGGCAAGATGCCCATACTCCCGTCATATCAAAACTATACAGATATACCTACAGTCAAAGTCACGACATAACCCAGCGTCGCACTGCCAGTCACAGTCACCATTTGCAGGCTGGTGCCATCGCTAAAGACATTGTCAGTAGCATATGTTATCTGCGCAAGGTTGCGCACACTGGCGGTGTAGCCAGTGGCCTGATACGCTTCATTCAGGGTTGCCATGGGGAAGGTGAATTGCGAAGTCTTGACCTTGTTATTGGCACTGCTGATCTTGGTCACGCTTGGATAGACCTCAAAATGCACATGCGGGATACGACCCGAATAACAACCAGGAAATATTGTGGTGAAGCTGACACTGCCGTTGCTGTCCGTCTCCTGCACGCCACGCAGGTAGTTTTCAGCGGTGATGCCGGATGAATACATGGAATAGTTGCCATCTCTGTCACAATGCCAGAGGTAGATTGCATAACCAGCCAGCGAGGCACAACTGGTTTTGGTATTCACCAATTGTAATTTGATGGTCAAAGGCACTCCTGCTGCCACGCCGCTAGCTCCAGCTATACTGGATCGTATGTCACTGCGCACGATACCTGACAAGGCCAGCGCATTGGCAATACTTGCGCCATTGCTATTGCTGCCATCACCAGGGTAAGGTCCGGCTGTTTCTTCCGGGATGATGCTGCAGCTTGCGGTACTGGTACCCGTTGTAGTACCAGTGCTTGTGCCAGTCGTAGTGCCAGTGCTGGTAGATGAGGTTGTGGTGGCATCACTACCGCCACCACAACCCAGCAAACTTGCAGCGCCGCCAACTGATATCCAGCGTAGCATTTGCCTGCGTGAGGCTGCTGCCTGCATCAGGGTATGAAGATCGGTTTCCAGTTGATTTGTATGCTTGTCCATGATGTATCTCCTTACAGTTGGTGTTGCTGCATTGTGTCGCGGCGACTTGTTAAGTGCAGTAAAGCAAAGGTAAAGTTAGGTAAGGATTTTGTGTCATCCCAGAAGCGGGACTGTAAAAGCAGGTAAATTTATACTAGTGTAGTGATGGCTTTGCTATCATCAATTCTATAAATTCTTTTCTCTTTTTCGATATGACCAAGGTATTGCTCGCTGACGATGACGTGGAACTGGTAGGCATGCTCAAGGAATATCTTGAGCGTGAGGGTTTTGTCATTACTACAGTACATGATGGCGAACAGGCCGTCATTGAAGCCATGTCTGGCCAGCATGCGATAGCCGTGCTGGATGTCATGATGCCGCGCATGAATGGCATTGATGCTTTACGCCGCATACGTGAACATAGCCGTATGCCTGTGCTGATGCTGACTGCGCGTGGCGATGATGTGGACCGTATCATCGGTCTTGAACTGGGGGCAGATGACTATGTGCCCAAGCCTTGTACTCCGCGCGAATTGCTGGCCAGGCTCAGGGCTATCTTGCGTCGTACTGAGAGTGGCATGAATGCAGACCAGGACAGACAATGCCTGGTCGTTGGTGCCTTGCAATTGTGGCCAGGGCAGCGGCGCGCAGAATGGAATAATAAAATGCTGGACCTGACCAGCACCGAATTCACCTTGCTGGAATTGCTGGTAAAAAATGCCGGGCAAACCGTCAGCAAGAATGAATTGTCCGAACAGGGGCTGGGTCGGCCACTGGCCAGATTCGACAGGAATATCGATGTCCACCTGAGCAGTATACGCCAGAAAATCAGCGCCTTTGCCGATGGCCGCACCGTCATACAGACCGTGTACCGCCAGGGCTATATGCTGACGCGCGAGTGACTATGCTGAAATTGGGGCGATTGTTCTGGAAGTTCTTTTTCTTCATCTGGCTGGCGCAATTGACGGCGATTGCTGGCATCAGCATCACCCTCTGGATTAAGCACAGCAATGAAGATATGGCTAAATCACTTGCAGGAGAACCGGCTGCTGGCAAACCACCGCATGAAGACTGGCGCGGAGCTGGCCCTGGACCCGGGCCTAAACATGGCCCAGAGTCGGGGCAAGGGCCTGGACTTGGGCCCGGACCAGTCACAAGGCCGGATTTTCCTGATGGTGCAAGGCCAGACCGCCCGCCAGGTGAACCCGGGCAAGCGCCTATGGGCATGCGCAAGCCGCCACGGGAAGGTGGCGATTCACGCGCCTTTATCCCTATGGTAGGTGCTTTGTTCGCAAGTCTGTTGTTTGCCGCCCTGATGGCCTGGTATATGTCCAAACCCATACGCAGACTGAGCGAGGCCTTTCATGAGCTGGCCGGTGGCAAGCTGCAAACGCGCATAGGGAATAGCATGGGAAAGCGCAAGGACGAATTGACAGAGCTGGGGCGTGATTTTGACCGCATGGCCGAGCAATTGACAGGCTCCCTGCAAAACCAGCGCCGCCTTTTGCATGATGTCTCGCATGAGTTGCGCTCACCGCTGGCACGCTTGCAGGCCGCCATAGGTCTGGCGCGCCAGCAACCGGACAAGGCAGAAGAATACATGGTGCGCATGGACAGGGAAGCCGTACGCATGGATAAACTGGTGGGTGAAATCCTGACTTTATCGCGACTTGAAGCTGGCTCCCATGCAGGGCAAGACCTGATACACATGGATGAATTATTTGCCGACCTGACCGACAATGCGCACTTTGAAGCGAAGACCGCAGGCAAGGCTTTCAAGACGGAATTTTCTGCCGATGAAATCAGCAAGGTCTGTGTAGTGGGCCGCTATGAATTACTGCACCGCGCCATGGAAAATGTCTTGCGCAATGCCATACGGCATACCCGCCTCGACACCGCCGTGATCCTGCAAGCCGGGGTGCAAGACAAACAACTGCATATTTCCATACTGGATGAGGGTCAGGGTGTGCCAGAGGCCGAATTGCAGAGCATTTTCCAGCCTTTTTACCGTAGTGTGCTGGCCGAACAAAGCAGTGAGGGCTATGGTCTGGGCCTGGCGATTACCCAGCGCGTTATGCAGGCGCATGGTGGCAGCATCAGTGCGAGCAATCGTCGTGCTGCGGGTTTGTGCATGCTGATGATACTGCCAATTGCATTCGCCTGAGAACCTGTTTCCGATCTTACTCGCGCAGTAAGATCGGAAACAGGTTCTAAGATGGTACAGGCAGGAACAGGCTAACAGTCAAGCCGCCACCTTCACGGTTTTGCAGGCTGATCCTGCCGCCATGCGCTTCTATGATTTCACGCACCAGTGCCAGACCCAGGCCTGTACCGCTGCGTTTGGTGGAGTAAAATGGGATCAGGGCATTCGACATCACCGTATCTGTCATGCCGCTACCTCTGTCCATTACCTCTATGCGTATGACGCCTTGCAAGTTGCGTATGCTGAGGCCGACTTCATCTTCCCTTGAGCCAGATTCGTGGGCATTCTTCAATAAATTCAGCAAGGCATGTTCCATCTGCGCACGGTCCAGGTTGATGGCTTCTTCTGGCAAATTATCGATGACAGTGAAGATGACTTGTGACTTCAGGCCTGCAATAAAACTATCCCAGTGCGTACTCTCCAGCCGGGGTGTCGGCAACTTGGCGAAGCGCGCATAACCATCGATAAAACTTTCCAGATGGCGGGTGCGTTCTTCTATTGTTTGTAAGATAGTTGGCAAGCGCTCGGTCTGGCCACGTCCTACCAGCACCGCAGCAGAATTTGCCAGTGAAGCAATCGGTGCCAGGGAATTATTCAATTCATGGCTGATAACGCGTATGACTTTTTTCCAGGTCTGCACTTCCTGGCGGCGTAATTCCACCGTCAGGTGGCGCAATAAAAATAATTCGTGATGACGGCCATTCAGGCTGAAGTGGCGGCGCGCCAGATGGTAAACTTCTTCCTCTTCTTCCGGGTCTTTTGCAGCCACGGTGAACAGGCCATCGCCACCGCGCAGTATGGCTTCGCGCAAGGAAGCCGAGACTTGCATCATCACTTCATTAAAGCTGAAACCTTCCAGCTTGCGTCCCTGGTTCAGCAATTGTCTGGCAGCGATATTGGCAAACACGATGGGGCCATGGTCGGCCACCAGCATCATTGCTACCGGCGTATTTTGCACCATGGTATCGAGCAGTAATTCGCGCTGCACCAGATTCAATCTTTGTTTGCGCAAGACATCACCCAATGCATTGTGGGCTTCCACCAGTTCACCCAGCTCATCTTTCAAGGGCCAGTGCACACCGATGGAAAAGTCATTGTCCTGATAACTGATGACCGTGCCAGCCAGGGTATGGAACAAACGTATCATGGCTTGCAACTGGCTACGCAACAGACCCACGCCTATCGGCAAGATAATCAACAGACTGAGGCCGATAGCCAGCCAGACTTGATCTGGCAGCAAATACAGCATCAGCATGCTGATGACTACTGCCAGCACCAGTATTGCCACCATCAACAGACTAAGGCGGGTGAGCATGGAAAACAGCGGGCGCTTATTGAGCGCCTTACTTGGCCCGCTGTCTGGTGGAGGCACCTGATCTGTCATGCGCTACGGCTGATGCCCAGTCTGTCCATGCGGCGATACAGGGCCTGGCGGCTCAAGCCCAGTTCGGCTGCGGCTTGTGCCACCACGCCATGGGCTTTTTGCAGGGTGCGTTCTATGGCTTCCTTGTCTGGCTCTTGCTCATTGACCCAGCTATTTGCCAAGGGCAGGCCCAGATCGGCTGGCATGATTTCGTTTTTTGCCGCCAACAGGCAGGCGCGTTGCATGACATTTTTAAGTTCCCTGACATTACCAGGCCAGGCATATTGCACCAGTGCCGACGCTGTACTTGGATGCAGGGTCTTGCCATTGCTGAGAAAGTATTCCGCCAGCGGCAAGATGTCGCCCGTGCGTTCTGCCAGCGTGGGTAAATGCAATTCAATGACGTTCAGGCGGTACAGCAAATCCTGGCGGAAGCTGCCAGCCCTGATCATGGCTGGCAAGTCAGCATTGGTGGCGCTTAAGACGCGTACCTTGACCTGTCTCTCCTTGTTCGAGCCCAGTCTTTCAAAGCGCCCGGTTTCCAGCACACGCAATAATTTCATCTGGCCTGCCAGCGGCAGGTTACCGATTTCATCGAGGAACAGGGTGCCGCCATCTGCTGCTTCAAACTTGCCTTCGCGCGCCTTGCTGGCGCCGGTATAAGCACCTGCTTCGGCACCAAATAGTTCTGCTTCTATCAGTTCTGCTGGCAGGGCACCGCAATTGAGTACGACAAAAGGGCCGTCCTTGACGCTGGAATTGGCCTGTATGATTTCGGCGATTCTTTCCTTGCCTGCGCCATTCGGTCCGGTGATCAGCACAGGCACATCGGCGCGAGCCACCTGGCAAGCCATGCCCAGTACCCGCTCTGTGGCAGCATCATTCCATACCAGATTGCAGAGATTGAATTTTTGCTCCAGCTCGCGTTTTTGCTTGCGTTCGCGTTGCAGCCTTTGTTGCAGGGCACGGTTGCTTTGTCCCAGCTCGATCAGGTTCCTGACGGTGGTCAGCAACTTCTGGTCATTCCAGGGTTTGCCGAGATAATCAGCAGCACCTGACCTGATCAATTCCACTGCCGCATCCAGATGTGTCCAGGCTGTCAGCAAGATCACAGGCAGGTCAGGGTAGCGTTTCCGTATTTCAGTGAACAGGGCACGGCCTTCATCACCAGAGGTGGTGTCTGCCGTGAAATTCATATCCTGTATCACCAGGTCTATTGCCTGATGCTCCAGCATCGCCAGACCCTGTTCGGGCGATGTGGCGCACACCGCATCAATATCATGCAGGGAAAACAGCACTTCCAGTGCCACCGCGACGGTGGCGTTGTCATCAATAATTAATACGGTAGGCATTGTCAGCGTTTTGAGTTTTCAGGGCTTCAGGTTTTCAGTGCTTCAAGTACTGCGGGTAGCAGTGGCTGGTGAAATCGACGCAGCACGTGCCGCTGGTCCCACCACCGCGATGATACCAAGTATCCAGAAAATTACACTGCCTCCCACCAAATAAGACACAGGCAATTTCGTCAATTCCAGCTTGCTGACCAATAATTGGTTCAAACCTATGGCCAGGGCGACACCAAAGGTGATACCAAAGCTGGTGATCATGAAATTTTCTGTGACGAAGTAGCGCAGCACATCTATCTTGCGCGCACCTAGTGCCCGGCGCACACCGATATGTTTGCGGCGTTGCGTTACCCACAGGCTGGAAATACCGACAATGCCGCTGGCAGTCACCAGCAAGAGCAACACGCATACTGCAATCAGCATCCAGGCCAGGCCGTTGTCAGCGCGGTAGCGTCTGGACCTGTCTTCTTGCAAACTGCGCATATTAATGATCAGGGGCGTTGCAGACGCTTTTCTGATTGCCATCTCAACATCCTTCATGACGCGTTCACGCTGGCCTGGTTCGGCACGTACCGAATACTTGGCATACGGAGAATTCGACAAGCGTGCTGGCAAGATAACCGAAATTTCACCCTTTATGCCGACTTGTGCTCCGTGGGTCTGCAAACGCTCAAGCACGCCGATAATCCGCGTTCCATTTGCATCATCACCAGTGCCAAAATAGATGGTTTTTCCTACGACACTGGCCTGGCCGGGGAAAATTTTCTCTGCAAGGGCCTTGGTAATGATGACGACATCAGGAAATTCCTTGCTGGTGCTTTCGTCAATTTCAAGGAATTCACCCTGATTGAAGTCACGCCCCTCGGCCAGTTTCAAGCCCCAGAGTTTCATCACAGATTCAGACGTGATATACATTGATACATTGGCGTTGGTGCTAACCTGTTTTCTGTCCAGCGCAATGCCAGTAGTACTGCCCGCCCTCGACAATGGCGTCTGGCTGGCTCGCGTGACACCCAGTACGCCAGAGATGCCGCGTATGGTCGCTTCATCCTGCTTTTGCGTGGCGATCTGTTCTGCATGCTCAGCGGGCTTGCGGTTGCTGATGTTGACGGAAAACAGATCATTTTCTTCTGTTAAACCGCTAGGGCGCGCTACCACTTCCAGGCGCAGTTGAACGATGTACACAGCGTTGGCTAAAATTGCCAGGCTGATGGCGACCTGTAGCGCCACCAGGATGGCACCAGTCTTGCTGCGCAATAGGGCAGATAAAATGGGGCGAATTTCCAGATTGAGTTTCATATTGTCCTCATTGTGATTTGAGTTGTATCGCAGGCGTTACCTGGCATGCGCGCCAGGTCGGAAACAATCCCGCCAATATGGCTGCCGTGACTGACATGACAAAGGTAATGCTCAGCATTTGCCAATCCATGTGTGCCACAACTGTAAGCTGTTTCGATTGCATGGCGATCAGGGCAAGTGCGCCAAAAGCCAGCAACAGGCCAGTGACACCGCCTGCGAGGCCAATGACGCTGCTTTCGATGAGGAATTGATTGAATATTTCTTTACGAGATGCTCCCAGCGCACGCCGCACGCCGACTTCCGATGCCCGCACAGAAAATTTCGCCAGTAAAAGCCCCACTGTGTTGACCAGGCATAACAACAAAAAGCCAAATGCCAGCCATGCAGACAGCTTGTTGTCGTTATCTACTACTTTGGCTTCTTCCATCCATTCCATGACATTGAACAGTTTGTTTTTTGCCTGGCGCATGTAACGACCCAGCTTGCGCTGTTCAACGGCATAATTGTCGAGGTAGCTTTGCAGTTCCTGACGCTGGCCTTCCGACTTTAATTCAAACCAGAAGTGCAGCCAGGTGCACTCAGAATCCAGTCTCCCCTGCCAGCCGGGTGCGCTATCTCCAGAACAGCTCATGCCGCCAGCGTGGGTAATTTCATGCCGTATTGCGCTGGAAAAAGGGATAAAGAAATCTTCCTGCTCACCAAATGTGGCGTTGCGGCCGGAGAAGCGGTAGAAGCGTGGGCTGGGTTCCCAGGTATCGAGCACACCGACGATCTGGAACTGGTGGCCTATCATGGTCAGGTACTGACCAACAGGATTGGTTTTGCCGTACAGTTTATCAGCCAGTTTTTTCCCAAGCACGACAACGTCCGCTGCTTTGGCGTCGTCGTTTTCACTCCATCCCTGTCCATGCAAAAAAGGTGTATCAAACATGGCAAAAAAATCCTTGGTCGCGGCAACACCTTCTGAGTCCACCGCGGGCAAGTCTTTGCGCGCTGGTTCTATGGCCATTAAGATGCCGTACAGTGCCGTGCGTCTTTCTCCAATCTTGGCGGGCAGGTGATTCATGGCGTCGCGATAGCTCATCTGGGTATCACGCGACTCTTCACCGGGTGTATAGCCTTTCAATGGGCCGTTATCCATCCAGGGCATGAACAGGCGATTGCTCTTGTGTGGTATCGGGTCACCCGACATCACATGCAAGATCGTCAGGGTGGAAATGCTGGCTGCAACGCCAACTGCCAGGGTCAGTATCATCAGGGCTGTCAGGGCCGGGTTGCGGCGCAGGCTGCGTATGCCAAGTAAAAAATAATAGCGAAACATCATGCGGCTCCTCAGGCGACTGCCGAACTATCGACTTCATTGGCAGAATCAGCATCTGTATGCCCATCTGCTTTGGCATCGTAGAGTGATGGCACCTTGCGCACCAGGTCACTAACCTGGCCATCAATGATGTGCACATTGCGCTGGGCACGTACGGCCAGTTCCGGGTCATGCGTTACCATCAAAATAGTCGTGCCCTTGGCATTGATTTCTTCCAGTAATTCCATGACGCTGCGTGCCATCTGGGTATCCAGGTTACCGGTCGGTTCATCGGCCAGCAAGAGCTTGGGTGAACCAGCCAGGGCACGTGCAATCGCCACACGTTGTTGCTGACCACCAGATAATTCAGCCGGATAATGTTTCATGCGTGAAGCCAGGCCAACCTGTGCCAGTGCTGCTTCTATGCGTTCCTTGCGTTCTGCCGTATTGAAGCCGCGATAACGCAGGGGCACATCGACATTGTCGAACAGGTTCAGGTCGGGGATCAGGTTGAAGCCCTGGAAAATGAAGCCCAGTTTTTCATTACGCAGGCGGGTGCGGGCATTATCATTCATGCCTTTGACATTGATGCCATCGAGCAGATAATCGCCATCATTGAATTCTTCCAGCAAACCGGCGATGTTCAGGAAAGTGGTTTTGCCAGAACCAGATGGCCCGGTCACGGTGACGAATTCACCTTCTTTGACATGGATGTCAAAGCCGCGCAGGGCATGGGTTTCGATCAGATGAGTACGGTAAACTTTGCTGAGGTTTTTCATGCGTAACATGGGATATTCCTTCTTGAATTAATTGTTGATATTAGTGGACTGTAACAGTGGAAATCGGAGTGCCTGCCATGTGCGCGACGATCATGGCTGCGTTGCAAATACTCGCGATAGCCCCGCTATCACTGCGTTTTGCGCCTTGCCCTGATGCGCCGGGCACATGTCCTTCACTCTCGATTCCACTGTTACAGTCCACTAGTTATTGATCGAAACGCTGTTGGCGCTTTCAAATGCATCGGTACCGGATATCACGACTTTGTCGCCGTCTTTCAAACCACTGAGAATCTCTACTGCAGAGATACTGGTTGCACCCATTTTGATGGAACGGCGCTGGGCGACACCATTTTCCACGACATAGGCAAAGCGTCCGCCGTCTGCCTCGACGAAGGGGCCGCGCGGCAAGATCATGACGTTGGCTTTTTCTTCCATCAGCAATCTGGCCGAAACGCGCTGGCTTTGACGCAAGCCTTCAGGCTGT
The DNA here is from genome assembly GCA_040390835.1 of Pseudomonadota bacterium. Lineage (GTDB taxonomy): Bacteria > Pseudomonadota > Gammaproteobacteria > Burkholderiales > Burkholderiaceae_D > Undibacterium. Next base: position 80,661 of record JAZJXP010000013.1, on the reverse strand, counting down.
TTGTCGCTGAAACGTACTCTGGCGAGTATCTGGTTCTTCACCACTTCTGGTGAGATAGCAGTCAAAGTACCCATGATCTTGTTATTGTTGATCATGATTTCTGCCTTCATGCCCAAGCCCAGGTCTGTCATATACGATTCAGGGATTTCGACTTCGACTTCCAGTTGCGACAAATCAACCAGGGTCATCAGTGCCGTATTGGCGGCCACCACACTACGGTTGGAAATCGCCAGGCTGCCGATGATGCCGTCGACCGGTGCACGCAGTTTCAATTCATCGACACGGCGTTTGGCAAAGTCCAGACTCAGGCGCTGGCGTTGCAACTGGCTCATCTTGGTTTTCAATTCCAGAGTCACATCTTCGTTTTCCAGATCGGCAGCCTGGGCCGCATGCTTGGAGCGAATTTCTGTGGAATGCATGGCATCCTGGGCTTTCAGAAAATCATTTTTTGCAACCACACCAACGACGCCAGCTGCTTCTATACGCTGGAAGGCGCGCTGGGCTGCAATGCGTTCTATTTCAGCCTGGTCGGCATCACGCCTGGCGATCAGTTTTTGTTTCTTGGCGAGAATTTGCTGACGCGCGACTTCGGCTTCCAGTTGTTCGGTATTTGATTGTTCGCGTTTGAGTTGGTCGTTCAGGTCGGGTGATTCGATCTCGGCGACGATATCGCCTTTCTTGACGGTGTCGCCAGCGTTGGCTTTCAAAGTCACGGTACCACCAGCACTGGAATATAAAGTAGGGCTGATGGCGGCGACGATACGACCATTCACTGAGGCATCCCTGACCAGGGTGCCGTGGCTGACTGTGGCAATGCGCAAGCGTGATGCATTCACCGACTGGCTGCTGCCACGCCAGGCCGACATCAGTAATACCAGGCCAGTGATACCCACCAGCGTGGCGACACCAGCAATGATGACGCGTTTGCGTTTTTGTCCCTTATTGGCGGCCAGCACCGTATCCTGGCCTGAAGTGTCTCTTATCATGATGTTTCCATTAAACAGTTTGCATACTGTTTAGCAGAAACCGTGCCAGACTTAAGTCATTGATTTATATTGGTATTTTTTATTGTGTTTTTGTCCGCACTGTCCGTACCCTTGTCCGTACAGTGCGCCGTACACAACATAAAAAAATCCCGCCTGCAGAGACGGGATTTTCAAGGGCGTAAAAACCAGAGACTTATTGAGACATTTACTGCGAGGCTTGCTGATGCCGCATGACCTGATGCCTGTGCCAGTAATGACCGGAGACATTCTTGAATTCTTCGCGTACTTTCTTGATACCAGCGAGCTTCACCTTGGTCGATTTTGCACCCAGCATGCCTTTTTCGGGGTGCTTGATGGTCAGTGTGTCTGACAGCATGCCATCTTCATATTCATAGGTATCTACCCTGTCCCAGGCCAGCGGTTCGGTTTCGTCAGGCAAGATCCAGCCGGCATAAGTCACCTGTATGGCTTTGCCCTCGCTCAGTGAGAATTCCACAGGCGGGAAGTAGCGCAGCACCAGCGCCGCTTCTTCTTCATTGGCTGGTTCATAACGGTAGGCCAGGCTATGTTCATGCGCTTGAGAAAAATCTTCTTCATAGCTGGCCCACAAACGCGCTTCAATTTCATCGGCAACCTGTATATCCGTGGCCCAGGTCTGTGTTGGCGCACTGGTGACGATGGCACCGTAGTCAGCTTCGGCGATCACATGACCTACATTTTCCATGCGCTCAGTCATCTTGGGATGGCTGTCATAGGGATGCGGTACGCTGGCATGCTTCATGGTGTCAATGAAAGCCGAAGAACGTGCGTAAGGGTGCAGGCCGGAAGCCACAAATTGCGCTATCCCCAAGCTGGCACCATGTCTTTCATTACGCGAAAATAACTGGTTTTCAATTTCGTTTCTATAGTTGGCGTAAGCAGCGATCTTGATCAATGAATAGGTGACTGCAGCAGGAGCAATCACTTTGGCAGCGATGCGGTCAGCCAGAAATTCACGATCACGGCTATTGCGGGCAGAGGCAATTTCAAAAATCATGCGGTACAGACACATGAGATAAAACACTGTAGGGACATGGGCGCTGCGCATCTCAAAACAATATTGATCATATTGTGCCAGTTTGGGGCCTAGCGCTGCACTATTTGCCGTATCGCCACCACGGAAGTGGGCCAGTTCATGGGCCAGCACGGCATCCGCCTCAGACTGACTCAGCAAACGCAACAGCGGGATGCTGATGAACAGACTGCGACCGCGCAAGCTCCTGCCGCTGACATTCAAGGGTGATTCGGTGACAAAAAAATTGGCATCAATACCAGCGACGATATTGTCTGGCGCTGCGGTTTTCAAGCGTGTCGCCAAATCTCGTATACGTTGCCACAGACCGGGCGCTGCCTGTTCAGAAATCAGCTCACCCTGAATCTGATGATTATTATTAACGCGTTTAAAGATGCTGACGATCACATAGAAAACCGCAATCGCCACAAAGATGACGGCGACGGCAATCAGCTTGACGGAATAGCGGTTCATGAAATAGGCAGTAACCCAGAATGACAGCCACATCAGCATCGCACCTTGAGCAATTGTCCCGGCAGTACAACTTAAAGTCAGCACACGCCAGCCTGTGACAAAACTCAGGTACTGGGCTTTTTCATTGAGGAAGGCAAGGGCACCCAGCAAGAGTACACTGACCAGCAAGACCACACCACCGGCCATGGTCCAGGCTGAGACTTTTCTGGCCATGATGAATTGCCAGTTATCTGAATAACGGGCGCATACGCGCTCTCTGTAACTGGCAGCTTCGGCTATATTGCTGTCACAGATTTTAGATGGTGGATACTTACGGAAAAATTCTTGCTGCTGAAATTTCTCGTCAGTAGTCAACTTGCTGTCAGTATCAATTTGCTGAGATACAAAACTCAGGAATTTCTCATCCTGTTTATTTTCCACATGCTGAGAAAACCAATAAGTAAACGCCGGTATCAGGAACAGTGATAGCAGCGAATACAGCAGTATTTTTGCTAAATCTTTTTTTATGGAGAGTCCGGCGGACATAAGCGTAATTTTTCCTGTTCATCAACATGCGAGGGGAACGATGCTGATGAACAGGCCATAACGCAATGGCGGCAGCTAGCTCAGCAGACAGGATTCCGGTGGATCTGGAAACATGGTCGTCATCAGATCAACAAAAGTATAGGGACATAAATTTGCTAAAACAATCAAACTAAAGTCTGCTTACAATTAATACAATTTGTGCTTTGCTGAAAAGAAATAAAACTTGGTTTCAGTTTGTCTGCAGCATGCACGCCGACTTATCAACAGCACCCTGTTTTATGCTGCGGCGCGGCGGTTGTAAACATACCCGATACTCGACGCCGCCATACCCAGCATGACTTGCCATGCGATGGAATGATTGTTTGCCACACCGTTGAAACCAAATACATCGATCATCGGTGCTTTAGTTGCATTGACTGCGACATAAATGCCAAACAGAAACAGCGACAAAAAAGTACGAGGTGTCTTCGATAAGCGGCCCAGCAGACAGGCCACCGCACTCATGCTGAAAATGCCGGTCAGTAATGCCAGTGCCCGCATAGGTTCATGCATAGCCCAACGCAAGCCGATGACACCCATCAACATTAAGCCCAGCAAGGCGGTTGCCGCAAACTGGCGCACATAACGCTGGGCAATACCGCCTGACAAGGCACCTGTCATTTCACCGGTAACTGTCTGATGGTCACGGCTACTCAGGTCGCTGATGAGTATGCCCCAGATGGCGACGCTGATTGTTAACAAGCCAGGCAGGCCACCTGTGCGGAAAAACAGGGACAGCAAGGGGATGAGCAACAATGCCAGGCCAGCAACAGGTGTGCTTGCCACCGTCAGGGCAATATCTGCGCATATTTGTCCGGCCAGCCCCGGCAAGGTTTGCGCCAGGCGAAACAGGGGCTGGGCCAAGCCAGCGAAAGGGCGCAACAATTGATTCAAGAAAATTATAGGGGAGCGGCGTTTGCGGGTCTGGCTGACTTTCACCCGATCAGGTGAAAACCTGTGGAACAAGGCTATCGCTGGCAACAGCGGCAGTAAAGCCAGCATGGCAGTGGCGCCGCGCAAGGCCAGTAATTTGACCGACCACATGACGGCAGGTAAAATTATGGGTGTGAGCCTGGCATCAAAAGTGGCTGTTCCCAAAGACATGTACCTGGTACTCATATACAGCTTCAGATGCGCTATCGATGTTGCTGAGCCTATGAAATCGATATACATATAGGAATTGATTTCACCGGCGATACTGCCATCCACTTTTTCCATCAGGGCGATTTGCGCGACCCAGATAAAAAAGAAAATGACATCCCCCAGCTTACCCATCAAGGGCGAAAAACTGTCAAACAAAATGGCACAGCTGACAGCGAAAAATACCATGGGCAAGAGCAGGGCCAGATAGGTCTGTACATAGATGAACAAGTCTATCGCCCCTTCGCCCCGCACTAAATGACAGACCAGCATCGCCCCCATAAATGCGCTGATCAGGGCCAGCAAATACACTACCCCACCCATCCAGCGTCCCAACAGGAAGATGCTATTCCCTATAGGCGTAGCGGCGATGACACCACCACAACCACTACGCATGTCTTCTGCAATACGGCCACGTACCAGGTAAAAACCGGCCAGCCCAAATAGCAGGCTGGCCAAGGCTGCACTACCGTAAGCCAGGGCAGAACTGGTGTACAAGACCCGGGTTTTTTTGATCACCATCAAAGCCGTACCCGATTGCGGATCAGGGATCATGACCCAGGCTAAAGCGATGACCGCCAGCACGGCTACCACACTGCTCAAACGACGCAGGCGCAGGCGGGCTTCATTCAATACCAGAATAGTCAAGGTATTCAGCAGGGACGGGTTCATGCTGCCAGCTCCTGCATTGCATAGCGTTGCGCCATCAAGGCTTCTTCCAGACTGGGAGCTGCATGCCGGGCACCGGCGCAAGGTTGATGCGGGTGGGCGATACGCAAGCTCATGTGATTGCCTTGCTTTTGGGTCTGTAATACATGCACCTTGTTGCGCAAGGCATCATATTCATGGCTGGCAATTTCAGCTGTCCAGATTTGTCCATGTGCCTGCGCCAGAATTTCATCTGGGCTTGCATAGGCAATCAGTTTGCCCTGGCGCATGATGGCCAATTGACTGGCTATACTTTCTACGTCAGAGACTATATGGGTGGACATGATCACCAGTTTTTTGAAACCCAGCTCACTCAATAAATGGCGAAAGCGCAAACGTTCTTCCGGGTCCAGCCCGGCGGTAGGTTCATCGACGATGAGTATGTCAGGATCATTCAGCAGCGCTTGCGCTATGCCCAGACGCCGCCGCATGCCGCCAGAGAAAGTCGAAGCCTGACGTTTGGCCTGCTCATGCAAGTTCACCATTTCTAATAATTGCCTGATCCTGGCCGGATCACGTACACCCTTGAGAGCTGCAAAATACTGCATGAATTCCAGCGCTGTCAGATTCGGATAAATACCAAAATCCTGTGGTAAAAATCCCAGTCGCTGACGTATGGCTTGCGGTTTTTTAACGATATCCTGGCCCTGGAATAGTATGCTGCCACTACTGGGGCGCGTCAGGGTAGCCACCATTTGCATGAGCGTGGTCTTGCCCGCGCCATTGTGTCCTATCAGGCCGACTACACCATGACCCAGATTGAGTGACAAGTCATGTACTGCTGTCAGCTTTTTGCCAAAGTTTTTTGTGACATTCCGGATTTCCAGCATCTTGTCTCCCGCATCATTATTTTGTTTGAGTAGGGTGACTGTAGAGAAAAGCAGCTTGCTTTGCCCCGGCATTGAGACAGATTGCCTGAATCGCGGTATGAAATGGCTTTTAAACGTCTTTTAAATGCAAGGACTATATTTTTTATAAAACGGTTAATACGATAATTGAAGCTTATACTGGCTTATCACCAAGGCCTTGGTGTTCCCAGGAGTAAAATCATGAGTAAAGTTCAGCAAAGTAATAAAGAGACCAAGAAGCAGGCGGCCAGTACGCCTAAAGAAAAGAAAGCAGCCAAGCAAGCCAAGAAGGAAGCTGGAACGGCAATTCCATGGACACAGCGCACAGGCGCATAGTTTTGATCAGCATCAGGCAGGATATTTTAGCCTGGTGTGAATGGATGTGAATCAAAGATAGTCTATGTCCGGAGTTCCTTTTGAGATGAGCTCCGGACATCAGCAACGTATATCAGTAAATTACACAGGCATAAACCTCGCCAGATACTCAGGCGAATTAATAAACTGCCCAATCAGCGTGACCATATCCGTACCCGATTGGCTGAGCAAAGTATCAAAGGTTGCCTGATCCGGTGCATGACCCAGCAGACCTATGTAATCCAGCGTCAAAGACACTTTGGATTGCGAATTCGCCTTGAACTCGGTCGATTCGGTAAAGCCCGCCAGCATATCGCCACGGCTTAATCCATTACCCAGTTGTCCCAGCCAGTAAGCCTTGCCTGCCGCGTCTGAACTACGGTGCAAGACATTCTGATAAACCCGGTCCACAAAGGCCGTGTTATCCAATGCCCCGTAGGTTTTCTGGAACTCTGCACTGGAAACGAAGGACGCACTGATTTTGGAGAGGTTCATGCCATCTTTTTGCGCCTGCATCCAGTAAGCCAGGCCTTCACGGTCAGGCAAACGGTCAAAGGCACCAAAGTACAGACGCGTGATACCGCCGATGCCATTCTGGAACTCAGCTGATTCCATGAACGACGCTGCCACCTGAGCACGGCTCATCTTGCCGCTGTCTATCTGTCCCTGCCAGTACTGCACACCTGCCGTATCCGCTTCACGGAACAAGACATCACGGTAGAGCTGCATGGCAAACAAGTCAGAACGGTGCAGCACGTCATTATCTTTGACATCGAGTTTGGTACCTACCCTGGCTTCGATGGCATCCGGGATGCCATCACCATCTTTGTCGTCTGGCAAGGAGGTATTCGGGTTGGTCGGGACCGTAGTTTTAAAGCCCAGACCACCAACGAGGCTGATATTGCCATCCACCTTGCCGTCCGCATCATACAAGCCACCGTCCGTGATCTTGAAGTCCACTTTGAGCTTGCCGTTCACCGTGGCAATATTGGTGGCGATGTTGGTCCAGGTACCGGCCTTGTCCTGTACCCAATAACCATTTACTGCACCCATGGCATCGGTGTACAGCGACATGGTGGTTTCCTGACCTGCTGCAAGACCTGTGAGCTGGGTGGTGATCATGCCATACTGCATGCCCAGTTCTGCAGGCAGCGTCGCTGGCGCTACCGTGGTCGCCACATTGGTTTGCGACAGGAAGTTATTGTTGGACAGTGTCACATAATGATTAGTCGCGGCAGTATTGCTATTCCATAACAGGGAGCTGACATTTTTCTGCGACTGGTCAGGTATGCCATCGCCATTGCCATCACCATTACCTGCACCCAGTAAATTGGGCACTTCTGCTTCTACCCGTTGCAGGATGCCATCGCCATCAGCATCCGAGCCGCCCGAGCCAGGGTTGTCATTGTTAGGGTTGATGCTGAAAGTCTGGGAGAATGTCGCCCCGCTATTGCCGGCCAGATCAGCCACTCTGACTTTAAGGGTGTTGCTGCCAGTCAGTAATTGATTTGGCAAGCTCCAGCTTGTGCTACCCGTCGTGGCAAGTGTATTGATCCAGTTGACACCATTGTCAAGCGAGACCTGTACGGTTTCACCAGCGACCAGGCCAGCACTCAGGCTGCCCGAAATCGTTTGATCGCTGATGGTGGTGATAAAGTCAGTATTGCTGGCACCATCATCATTAGAGAAACGCACAGAACCTATGCCAGTCGTCGGTGCCGTATGATCGACCTGATACAACTGCCCGGTAAAGCCGCCATTCAATGCCAGGCTGGCCGTATCCACAATCCCCGTTCCCGCATTCTTCAGATTCAGTCCCAGCGTACCATCGCCCGTCAGCCCCGTAATCCTGACACTATAAGTGGAAGGATCAAGCTGGGTGACACTGCTGATGGTACCCGCAACCGTACCCGTAGTCGCCAGCGCAAAGGCCGCCGCATTCACGCCTGTGACGGCTTCACTGAACGTCACTTTGTAATCCACTGCACTCAGATTCGTGTTTTCAGACTGGATACGGGCGATGCCCGTGGGATTCGGGTTGACATTGTCACCCACAGCGACAGTAAAACTCTTATCAAAGGCAGCGCCCGTTGCATCGGTTGCCCTGATATACACGGTGTAATTACCCGGCGTCATGCTCAGCGGGTTCTTCGCCACCAGGCTATTGCCTGAGATCGCGAACTTGGCATTGTCTTTATCATTCGTGCCATTACCGCTCACCAGGCTGAAGCTGGCAGTATCACCGGGATTAGGATCAACGGCGCTCAGGGTACCGACACTGGTGTTGTCTGGTGAGCCTTGCAGGATGGAAGCAGGGACCAGATTGATATTCGTCGGCGCAGCATTGATACCCGTCGCAATCACAGTCGTGGTGTTATTCAATACCGCAGAGGCAATACCATCATTGGCACTGATGGTAAAAGTCGTGGTTTCTGTACTGCCGACGGCTACACGACCGGCAGCAGGCTGGAACACCAGGCCACGGATGGCCGCTTCTACAGTAGCCGGGGTACCGGCGGCATGGGTATAAGTCAGGCCACCATCGGCAGTCGAGAAGCCGGTGGCTGCCAGGGAAGCAGCAGTGAAAGCCCCTTTGGCCGCCAGATCGAGGCTGATGATGATGGTTTCGCTGGCACCGACATCTGGGTCGCTAATAGTCACGCCTGTGAAAGGGGAAACCGTGGTGGTTTCAGTCACGGTCTGGCCAGCAACAACACCGCCGATAACGGGAGCGACGTTGTTGCCAGACACGGTAATGGGGTTGCCAAACAGATCAGCGATGACAACCGCAACAGCGGCACCGGCATTCCAGTCTTCCAGCATGCCGATGTTGTAGGTGGTGGTGTCGGTGGACGAAGTACCATCCTTGTTCATCCTCAATGCCAGGGCCGCCTTGTCGTTGGCACTCATGGTCATGGTGAAGCTGGTATTGGAGGTGATATCTACATTCGGGGTGTTAGTCAGGGTGTAGTTGAAGGCACCCTGGCCGAGGAAGCGGATGCGGTTGGCAGTGATGTCATTGGTCGCGCCTGTCAGCGTCAGGAAGTTGTTACCTGTGACCACCAGTACACCCGTAGCGACGTTGTAGGTGGCTGAGGTGACGGTCGGTGCCACCACGTTGGTGACGGTCATGCCATTACCGGTCAGGTCAGCGATGACAACAGCCGCATCGGCACCGGCATTCCAGTCTTCGTTAGCCACCAGGTTGTAAGTGTTGACACTGGTGGAGCTGGTGCCATTCTTGTTCATGATGAGATTGGCACCCAGCCTGTCTGCGGCACTGAGAGTCAGGGTGAACGAAGTGGTGGAGGTGATCTCGACATTGCTGGTGGTGGTCAGGGCATAGCTGGCACCGCCTTCACCTTGCAGGCTGAACTTGTTGGCGACGATGTCGTTGGTCGCACCTGTCAGACCCGTCAGGCCGGTACCTGTGACGGTCAGCACACCAGTGCTGGCGTTGTAGATGGCGGAGGTGACGGCGGGGGTCGGGATATTGCTGACGGTAATGGGCGAAGTCGTCACCGCGATGTTGCCACCAGTGATGACGCTGTCCCAGTCATCTGCTGCAGCCAGGTTATAAGTGGTGCCACCAGTCGAGGTAGTGCCGTTCTTGTTGAACAGGGCTTCGACAGCAGCCTGGTCGGCACCTGCGATGGCAACAGCAAAGCTGGTGGCGGAGGTGACTTCGACATTGCCCGTAGTCGAGAGAGTACGTGTTGCTGCGCCTTCACCTTTGATGGTGAGGGCGGAGACGGTGATGTCATTGGTGGCTCCCAGAGTGCTGACGAGGCCTGTGCCGGTGACGGTCAGGATGTGGGTGGTGACATCGTAAGTGGCGGAGGTAATCGTCGGGGCAGCAACATTCGAGACGGTGACTGCATTGCCAGTCAGGTCGGCACTGGACGTGGTGGTCTGATCCCAGGAAGCGGCAGCCGCCAGGTTGAAGGTGGTGGTATCAAATGCAGAGGTACCGTTCTTGTTCAGGATGCCATTGACGATCGTTTTTTCTGGGCCACTCAATGTGACAGAGAAACTGGTGCCGCTGATGGCATTGACTGTGCCTGCAGCCAGAGTATAAGTGCCGCCTTGACCTGTGATCGTGAGCTTGGAGAGGTCAATTACATCATTGGTGGCAATATTGACTGCGGACACGCTCAGGATTCCTGTCACAGCGTCGTAGGTGGAACTGAGTATGCTAGCGGCAGCATTGGAGACAGTGATGCCGTTGCCAGTCAGGTCGGCAATATTGCCACCGGTGATGACGCTGTTCCAGTCGTCGGCTGCTGCCAGGTTATACGTGGTGGCACTGCTGGCGGAGGAGGTGCCGTTTTTATTGAGCAGGCTATCGACTGCGGCAATATCGGCACCAGCCAAAGTAAAGATAAAGCTGGTGTCAGAAGTGATTTCAACATTGCCAGTCGTACTCAAGGTACGCGTGGCGCCACCTTCACCAGTGATCGTTAATGTAGAAATAGTCACATCATTGGTCGCACCTATGGTCTTAACCAGGTTAGTACCAGTCACGACGAAGGCATGGGTGGTGCCGTTATAAGTCGCTGACGTGATCGTTGGTGCTGCGATATTCGAGACGGTCACGGCATTGCCGGTCAGATCGGCACCTGAGGTGGTGGTCTGATCCCAGTTGGCAGCAGCAGCGAGGTTGAAGGTGGTACCGCCTGCGGCAGTCGAGCCATTTTTGTTCAATATGCCATTGATATGGATACGGTCTGCGGGGTCTAATGTGACCGTGAACGATGTAGCGCCAGTCGCGGTGACATTACCTGTATTAGCCAACGTGTAGGAGCCGCCTTCTCCAGTCAGTGACAATTTACTGACATCAATGGTGTCACCACCGAAGATGTTGGCGACAGAAACTGACAAAATACCAGTGCTGGCGTCATACGTAGAACTGAGTATGCTAGGTGCAGCATTGGAGACAGTAATGCCATTGCCAGTCAGGTCGGCAATATTGGCGCCAGTGATGACGCTGTTCCAGTCGTCGGCTGCGGCAAGATTATAGGTTGTGGAACTGCTGGCCGATGAGGTGCCGTTCTTGTTGAGCAGGGAACTTACACCGGCAATGTCGGCACCAGTCAGGGTAATGATAAAGCTGGTGTCGTTGGCAATTTCGGTATTAGCCGTCGTTGACAGAGTATATGTTGCACCGCCTTCGCCTGTAATCGTCAGTTTGCTGATGGTAATGTCATTGGTACCGCCGAGTGTACTGACTAGGTTGGTGCCAGTGACTGTCAGTGTATTGGTACTACCATTAAATGCTGCATTGCCCGTCAGGTCGGCTGAAGCGCCGACCGTTGAATCCCAGCCTGTTGCTGCGGCCAGATTAAAGGTGGTACCACCTGCGGAGGAAACGCCATTCTTGTTGAGTACACCATTGACAGCGAGTTTGTCGGCTGCTCCCAGTGTGACCGTGAAAGAGGTGCCACTACTGGCAGTAGGATTAGGAGTGGCAGCAGTCAGGGTATAAGAGCCAGCTTCACCGGTGAGTGATAGTTTGGAAACATCAATCGCATCGCCAGTCAGCATATTGGTACCGGTGATGGTCAATATCCCCGTGCTGGCATCATAAGTGGCTGAGGTGATCGTTGGTATGACTGCATTTGATACAGTAATGCCGTTGCTGGTGAGATCAGCCACCACGACTGCCGCATCGGCACCAGCCGCCCAGTCTTCTGCAGCGGCCAGGTTGTAAGTGGTGCCACCACTGGATTGCGTGCCATTATTATTGAGCAGGGTACGCAGCCCGGCTTTGTCAGTCGTTGACAGTGTTAAGGTAAAGCTGGTGTCAGAAGTAACTTCAACATTGGCAGTATCGGTCAGAGCATAATTGCTGCCCCCTTGTCCGGTCAGCGTAAATTTATTGGCGACAATGTCGTTGGTCGCGCCATTCAAGTGACTCAGGCCAGTGCCAGTGACGACCAGTACACCAGTGCTGGCATCATAGGTTGCCGAAGTAATGGTGGGTACGGCAACGGTGGAAGTAATGCCATTGCCAGTCATATCTGCAATAACGACAACGGCATCCGCACCAGCCGCCCAGTCTTCTGCCGCAGCCAGGTTATAGGTAGTGCCGCTGGTCGAGCTGGTACCGGATTTGTTGATAATCTGATTGATTGCAGACTTGTCGGTAGTGCTTAATGTCAGAGTGAAACTGGTGGCAGAAGTGATTTCGACATTAGTAGTATCCGTCAGTGCATAGGTAGCACTACCTTCACCTGTCAGGGTGAATTTATTGGCGACGATATCATTGGTGGCGCCAGTGAGTGATTTAAAGCCAGTACCTGTGACGACCAGTGCACCGGTGCTGGCATCGTAAGTGGCTGAGGTCACCGTAGGAACGGCGATGCTGCTGACAGTAATGGTATTGCCAGTCAGGTCCTGGTTATTACTACCGGTAACGACACTATCCCAGGCATCGGCTGCGGCCAGATTGTAAGTGGTGCCGCCAGTGGAGACGGTACCATTCTTGTTGAACAGTGCTTCGGCAGCGGTCCGGTCAGCACCTGTCAGTGTTACGGCAAAGCTGGTGGCAGAGGTGATTTCCACATTGCCAGTAACCGAAAGGGTCTGGGTCGCGCCACCTTCACCAAATATCGTTAGTTTGGAAACAGTGATGTCATTGGTCGCACCTATGGTTTGTACCAGCCCTGTACCGGTGACTGTCAGTATGTGGGTGGTGACATCATAAGCTGCCGAAGTGATAGTAGGTGCTGCGACATTGGAAACGGTGATTGCATTGCCAGTCAAGTCAGCAGCAGCACCGACAGTTGAATCCCAGCCTGTTGCCGCCGCCAGATTAAAGGTGGTACCACCTGCGGCAGAAACGCCATCCTTGTTGAGTACGCCATTGATAGCAAGTTTATCAATGGGCCCCAGTGTGACAGTGAAAGAAGTGGCACTACTGGCAGTAGGATTGGCAGTGTCAACAGTCAGGGTGTAAGAGCCACCTTGACCAGTGAGTGACAGTTTGGATACATCAATCGCATCACCAGTGAGCATATTGGTACCAGTAACGGTCAATATGCCAGTGCTGGCATCATAAGTGGCTGAAGTGATTGTTGGGATGACTGCATTCGATACGGTAATGCCATTGCCTGCCAGATCAGCGACGTTGAGTGTTGCATCTGCACCGTTGGCCCAATCATCCGCCGCCGCCAGATTGTAAGTGGTGCCGCCCGCAGATTGTGTACCATTATTGTTAAGCAGGGTACGCAGGCCGACTTTGTCGGTAGCCGACAGCACGAGAGTAAAGCTGGTGTCAGAAGTGATTTCTACGTTAGCCGTATCAGTCAGTGCATAGGTGCTGCCACCTTGTCCTGTCAGCGTAAACTTATTGGCGATAATATCGTTGGTAGCACCTGCACGATGAGTAAATCCGGTACCGGTTACTACCAGCGTACCTGTGCTGGCATCATAAGTCGCAGAGGTGACAGTAGGTGCCGCAACCGTGGCTGTAATACCGTTGCCAGTCAGGTCGGCAACTACGACCGCTGCATCAGCACCTGCCGTCCAGTCTTCTGCAGCGGCAACGTTGTATGTTGTGCCGCCAGTGGAACTGGTGCCGTTTTTGTTGATGATCTGATTGATGCCGGATTTATCGGTAGCGCTTAAAGTCAGAGTGAAGCTGGTGTTTGAAGATATCTCGACATTTGCGGTATCTGTTAGGGTATAGGTTGCACCTCCTTCACCTGTCAGTGTGAATTTATTGGCAATGATGTCGTTGGTCGCGCCATTCAGGGCTCTCAGGCCTGTACCAGTGACAATCAATGCTCCAGTCGTCGAATCATAGGTAGCTGAAGTGATGGTCGGTACGGCGACATTCGATACCGTGATGCCATTCGTCAGATCCTGGATATTGCCCGCAGTGATGGCGCTGTCCCAGTCATCTGCGGCAGACAGATTGTAAGTCGTGCCGCCGGTTGAGCTGGCACCGTTCTTGTTGAAAAGGGATTCGACAAAGCCCACATCCGTCCCGCCAATGGTGATACTGAAACCGGTGGCGTTGTTGATTTCTACATTGCCAGTTTGCGCAACTGAAAGAGTGTGCGTTGAACCACCTTCTCCCGTAATCGTCAGTTTGCTGACAGTGATATCGTTGGTGCCACCTATAGTTTTAACCAAGCCTGTGCCAGTGACAGTCAGTATATGGGTGGTGACGTCATATGCCGCTGAGGTGATCGTCGGTGCTGTAACGTTCGAGACGGTAATGCCGTTACCGGTTGTATCAGGGTCGGAATTGGCCGTGACATCCCAGTTTGCAGCTCCAGACAGATTAAACGTTGTGGTATCTTCGGCAGAAGTACCATTTTTGTTCAGTATGCCATTGACAGCAATCTTGTCAGCTGCCCCCAGTGTGACCGTGAAAGACGTGGCACTGGTAGCTGTTGTATTGGGGGTGGCACTCGTCAATGTATAAGAGCCAGTCTGGCCAGTCAGACTGAGTTTGGTGACATCAATGGTGTCGCCCGTGGTCATGTCTGTGCCAGTGACAACCAGAACACCTGTGCTGGCATCGTAGGTGGCACTGGTAATACTGGTCGGGATGGCTATTGAGGTAAACGCCCAGGTTGAATTTGAACTGATACCGTTATAGGTATTGCTGCCACCATCCTGGAAAGCGCCGCTGTCGATTAATACGTAGTAGCCAGTACTACCTGCAAACGTGGCAGTAGGGTTAATGGTCACTTTACTGTTAGCACCACCTGTGCCTGCACTGAAGGTTACTTTTGCGCCATCATTTGCCGCGATGGTTTCAAGTACGGCATTGTCGGACTGACGGTAAATAACAATGTTCTTCGCCGCAACGGCTGTGACTGCAGTACCGAATTCAATCACGAGATTGTAATTCGAAGGCACGTCAATTGCGCCAGTATTGGGCGATACTATGCCAGCAAAATTGAAGGTGTTGTTATCACTGAATTCGTAAGCACCTATATCTACTGTACCGCCACGTCCGGCACCACGTGCATCGGTAGTGGGCGCACCTGTGGTTGTTCCAGCGCTGATTGCAGTGCTGCTAGTTGCAATTGCTACGGTTTTAACTGCGCCGCCGTTAAATGCCAGTGAACCTAAAGCACTGCCTAGCGTGGTAATCGTTCCTGTGAGTGAATTTGTACCCGTGCCATCAGTGCCGATAGTGGTGAGAACGATATTGTTACTGCCAGATAAGGTGGAGTTGTTTCCAATAAAAGCATCAGTATCGTTTGTAGTCGCATTGGTACTGGTGTTGTTAGCGATGATGGTATTTTTTATCGTAACTGAGCCACTGTTACCTCTTACATAGACGCCGCCGCCGCCGCTGGTCGCAACATTTCCACCAGTAAATGTATTGCCAACTATAGTTGAATTTACTATTGTCGTGGTTCCACTACCACTGATTGAGATGCCACCGCCACCTGCAGCACCGTTATCTGCAGGTCTGCCAGTCGAGTTATTTGCAATGGTTACATTGGTTAATGTTGCGCTCGTCCCTGCCGCAATCGCAATACCACCACCATATCTGCCTAAACTGTTGCCAGAGTTGCCGCTAATGGTTGTATTGCTAATGGTGATTTGCGCACCGGCAACATAAGCACCACCGCCGTTTCCACTAGAATCTGTAGCGCTCGAAGTGTTATTCGAGATGGTGCTATTACTAATTGTTATATTTCCACCACTTTGATAAAAGAGAAGTCCAGCCCCCTGTCTTGTCGCTACGCTGTTTGTGATAACGACATGGTCCAGTGTGAGTGACCCAGAATACTGGAAAGTAATTGCTCCGCCACCCCAGCCACTATCAGTATCGATGCCCTTACCATTGGTGATGGTCATTCCAGAAAGCGTTAGTGGTGACGTATTGGCAATTGTGCCAAAACCAACAAAAACCCTGGAATTATTATTGCCACTAATCGTCAGTAAATTTTCACCCGCGCCAATGATGCTTAGGGCATCTGCCGCACTGCCTGACGCATCGACATCTATCGCACCGCTAGTCAGTGTCAATGTCGCCGCACCACTGGCAAACAAGGCCGGATCAAAAACTATAGTGTCAGCAGCAGCATTGCCCGTGGCCGTTGCAACCGCGGCACGCAAAGAGCCAGCACCACTATCATTCAGATTGGTTACCTTGATGGTTGCCAGGTCGTATTGATATTGCTGAGCTGCGATGGTGGTGGTTTCTACCGCACCGCTATGGTATTCCAGTGCCCAGTCACCATGCACACCTGTGTCATTGGTCGATGCTGCTACATCTGCACCCGTTGCTTTTGCCAGTTGATTGACAAAGCTGGCACCGGCATCACCTTTGGCGACATCGCAGCCGTACAGCAAAATATCTGCACCAGGTGCCAGCGCCTTATGTATGGTTGCCAGGCTGGCGGTACGGCCACCATCGCGACCTGCAACG
>JAZJXP010000013.1:6438-64124 GCA_040390835.1 Pseudomonadota bacterium | reverse complement strand
GCCAGGCTGGCCTGGTAATCAGTCATGTTAAATGAGGATAGCATGGTATTACCCATGACCAGATAAGCCTCACCACCGTGCGATACGATGTGAACTGCAGTGATATCGGCCTTGCCTTGCAGTGCATCGGCCATTTGCTGTACACCGTTCTTCAGCGGATCAAGCGTAATGACTTCAGTGCCGGGTTTGAGATTGCCAACCAGGCTTTGCCAGTTTTGCAGCGTCGTATCAACAAACACCACCTCATGCGGGCCTACCTGGGCCGGTGTCGGCGCAGGTATGGGCGCAGGCGCAGCAGCCTGCATGACAGGAGGAAGCGGCGTCACTGGCGTAGTGACATGATCATTATCTTGTGCTTGATTAGTCAGTGTATTGGTAGTTGGGATCATGATCAATTTCCTGTTGCAGTCGGAACAAATTTGGCGGTGATTACATTGGCACGGCTACCAGCCGTATCTTTCCAGAACGATAGCTGGCTGTATTGCTGAAACAAATCAGGGGGCAGTATGGTATCGCGTTCCTGGAAGCTGACTTCAGGCCTGACCTTGTGCAGGCCACGCATGCCTAAGGGAGCATCAAACTCAGGTGCGTCATACTGGATATTCTGAAAATCATGTTCAAAGGGTTCAGCGCAGATGAAGTCATAAATCAGCGGCAACACTTTTTGTGGTGCCTGTGCCAGCAAGTCGTAATCGATGAGCAGCATGGAGCCAGCGTGCTCACTATAGAAGGCGCTCTTTAATGCAGCCCACGGGTAGCCCACCATGCGGTTACGCAGGGCCAAGGTTTCTACCCGGCTATAAACAGTAGCACGCTCATTGTCGTCATTGAAGAGGCGGGTAATTTCATACGGATCAGACGCATATTTGCGTTCTATGCTATCCATCACCCAGGCGACATTGCGTACACAGGCAATCACTTTGGAACCAGGGAACTGGTCCATCAACATCGGCAGATGTGCCGTCCACATGCGGTTGGTATCAAACACAACGCTCTTCTCTGCATGCTCGGCATAGTAAGAATCAAACAAACCACGCACCAGACGCTTGCGCTCTGCCTTGGAAATAACCGGACCAAATTCTGTGCCAGCACCAAACTGATGCAACATGCTGGTATATAAAGTACCGACAGGACTGGTCATCCCGGCATGAAAGCGCGGATTTTGCAGTAACAAAGCAGCCAATAAAGTAGAGCCAGAACGAGGCAAGCCAGAGATGAAATGGTAGGTAGCTTGTGCCATGCAGTGTTTATGCTTTCAGGAAAGAAGAGAGTCGTTGGATGGCAACTGCTAATTCGGTTTGGCTGGTATCTATCACGCATTCAGCCGTAGTAGGTGCTTCATAAGGTGCGCTGATGCCAGTCAATTGCAACGCGGGATTTTGTTTTGCTTTTGCATACCAACCCTTGGGATCACGTTGTTCGCAGATATGTAAAGGTGTTGAGATATAGGTCTCTATGAATTTGTCATGACCAATGATGCCTCGCGCCAAAGCCCGTCCACGCATGCTAGGGGAAACCAGGGCTACAATCGCAGAAATGCCGTTCAGGTTGAGCAAGCGGGCGACTTCTGCCGTCCTGCGGCCTTGCTCCTCACGGTCAGCCAGGCTAAAGCCCAGGTCTTTTGATAATCCCTGTCTTATTTCATCGCCGTCGAGTACGCATACCGGGATAGACAGTTCGCGCAGATACATGGCGAGGTTTTGCGCAAGTGTCGTTTTCCCCGCGCCGGGCAGACCACTTAGCCACCAGGTTTTGACTTTGTTTGCAGCAAGTTCAGAACTGCTTTCTGTTTGATTACTTCCAGGCATCAGCACACCAACGATAAGCTAAAAAAATCGGGACTAAGCAGAAACCCGATACGAAACAGATCAGAAATCAGCCAGGGCTGTTTAATTGAGCGTTGTAGTCATTGTGACCATTGCAACAGACATCCATGCCGTCGCTTATTTTGACATACCAATATTTCTGATTTGCAATTTACCTTGATGAATCAAGAAGATAAATTATTAAATGTTAAAAAATTAACTGCGATATTAACATTGAAAACTTTTTTTGCGTGGAAATGTAACAAAAAAACTGCTAACTAATTAAGCAATTTAGATGAAAAATTTGAATGTCGTACAGACAACAAGAAAAGTCTTGTTGCTGCGGAAATTAATTAAAGAAAACCTGATAGTAAACGCAGTTGCCGCCGTCTTCATGCGGGCGTTGATATTGCCCTTTGGCATGGTCTGCCAAAGTAGGGGCAATAGTCCAGACCTGCTTGCCCAACTCAGGGTGTTCGATAAGATAATTATCTTGTGCCAGCGGCTGTGTGGAAGAGCCTGCAAAAATCAATAACAAAGGTGTGCGGAAACTGTCTGGTATGCCACGACGTGGTCGCTCTTCAGCTTCTACCAGTTCCAACTGCATGATGCCATTCGAGGTTTCGAGTTGAAACTTGTTGCCGATGAGGGGGTGGACTTGTTCTAGTGTGATGGACATGATCTGAGTGATGAAAAGTTTCACTTGCAAGAAAGCACAAGCATAGGCAGGATGACAAGCATGTTATTTTAACCAGCTTGGGAGTGCTTGTGTATAAATTACCTGCTGCGCTAATGCTGCGTAAAGTAAGTGATGATGATCAGGTTTTTCTGGATGCCTTATATGTCAGTCGCCGCGAAGATCTGCGACAAATGCCCATGGACGCAGCCTTCATCGCGCAAATGATCAAAATGCAACAACATGTACAAATGGAAGGCGTCAGGATGAATTTCCCTGAAGCCAGCCATTTGATCATAGAAGACGCTGATCAACCAGTTGGACGTATCATTATTGACACAGGCAGTAATGATTTGCGCCTGGTGGATATAGCGATTATTCCTGCTGCGCAACGCAAGGGTATCGCCAAAGCATTTTTGCTGGCGATGCAGGCTGACGCGCAAAGCCAGGGCAAGGGTGTCAGCCTGGCAGTTGAACAAACCAATTTTGCGGCGCGTGGATTGTATTTACAGTTGGGCTTTGTTGCTCATAGTGCCGATGCCCTGTTTGAACAAATGTACTGGCGCGGCAATGTGACAACTGAGTCAGATACTTTGATAGATGTATTACCAGGCAAGGCCCTGGCTAACAGCATCACAAAACAAGGGCAGTTCGATGCCACAGCCTAGCCGCTTTCTGAAGTTGCCATTCAGCTTTGATTTATTACGCCTGCGTGCTGAACTTGTTCAACTCGAAGCTTCAGAATGGATCAGGCATTTCAATACCGATGCCTATGTCAACAACTGGACTTGCCTGCCCTTGCGTGCAGTCGATGGCCGCATTGATCACATCATGCCTGTGAATGAAGGTAATTTTCAGGATACGGCACTCATGCAAAGTTGTCCGTATTTACGTGAAGTGGTGGGTATTTTTCAGTGTGAAAAAACTTCTGTGCGGCTGATGTCGCTGGAAGCTGGGGGCATTATCAAGGAACACAGGGACGACGGTACTTCGCTGGAAGATGGCATTACCCGCCTGCATATCCCGATCACAACCACCCCTGATGTGCTGTTCAAAATTGATGGCGAAGAAGTGCATTTTTCGGCGGGGGATACCTGGTATCTGAATGCCGCCTGCCTGCATGGAGTGGTGAATCCGGGTACTCAGGCCAGAGTGCATTTGATGATAGATTGTGTCAGCAATGCCTGGCTGGAACAGGTGTTTGTGGATGCGGGCTGGATCGCCAGGCCGAAACCAAAATATGATGACCCGGCCATTCATGACGGCAATGTGCTGGAAGTCATTGCCATGCTGCGTGCCACTGGACAAAGCGCGGGCTTGCAAATTGCCAGCCGCCTTGAAGCCATCAGGCTGGGACAAGCCTTGCCAAACTGAATACGGAAATGTATCGCATGGAAATAAACCCCGGTTTCGCAGCCGAAGAAAGAGCTTTGTTGCGTGGCCAGCAGATTGATGCAGATCATTTGCCGTCAATGCTGGACTGGTACCCGGTAGCAATCGATGCTGCAGCGGAGAGTCTATGCTGGCGCTATCTTGGAGAAGCCAGGTTTCTGGAGTCTTTTTTTCTCGATACCCTGAACCAGCAAGACCGTGAACAAAGACAGCTTTGTCTGACACCGCTGGCTAGTTTGCCTGAGCAACTTGAACGTGTGCCACAAGTACCGCCAACGGCTTTTATCTTTCATGTGTCACGCTGTGGTTCTACTTTGCTGACGCAAATGCTGGCATCGCTACCGCAATGCATAGTCATGTCTGAACCACCAGTCATTGATGCTTTTTTTCGCTACTATCATGCGCATCCTGAGCTGCAAAATGCGACAAGTATTTTCCAGAATTTGATTGCAGCATTGGGGCAAAAACGCCTGCCAGAAGAAAGTCATTTTTTTGTCAAATTCGATAGCTGGCATTTACCCTGGCTCGCTTTTGTACGCGCGGCCTATCCAGATATTCCCATCATCTTTTTATACCGTGAACCGCAAGCTGTTTTGGCATCACACCAGCGCCAGCGCGGGCCGCAGATGATACCTGGTCTGCTCAATACCACACGGCTGAAAGCAGCGGAGTTAGCGGATGAGCCAACTATTGCTGGAGCAGATTTTGATGCTTATGCCGCAAGCATGCTTTCAAGCATGTTTGCGGCCGGTCTTGAACATGCATTGACTGCTGATTTGATACTGTTGAATTACCCGCAATTGCCAGGCGTACTGTGGGAAGACTTGCTGAGCCTGTTCCAGCTTGATTGTGATGCACAGGCATTATTGAAGCTGAAAGCACGCTCAGGCCTGCATTCCAAGCACAGGAACATCAGTTTTACTGGTGATCCACAGAGTGACCAGAGGCTTGCAGCAAAGACCAGTTCGGCTTTTTTGCGACTGTGCGAAGAAAAGTATAGTCAACTAGAGCATTTACGCCTGAAAGTTAAAATTTGTTAAGTGACATGATGATGAAAAATTTGCAGTGTATTTTTTTTACAAGGGTTGTAGAATTGGTTTGCTTTTTTTGAAATTGCTTGTTTGTTTGCATATGAAAGCCATTGATGAAAGCTCTGAATTCAGATCCCTTAATTAGGGTTGGAGACAGAAGAGACTAGATAGCACAATCCCTATTTAAACGATAACTTGAATTGGAGTATGCAATGGATGCATTTATGGGTACCATTTTGGCCGTAGGCTTTAACTATCCCCCACGTGGCTGGCTGTTCTGCAATGGTCAGACCGTGGCTATACAACAGAATTCTGCCATGTTTGCCTTGCTGGGTACCATGTATGGTGGCGATGGACAAAACACATTTGGCATTCCTGACCTGCGTGGTCGCGTCGTGGTCGGCTCTCAAGGCGCTGGCCCAGGTATTGCGAACGTTCAACAAGGTGAAAAAGCAGGTACTAATAATGTAACTGCCATAGCTACTGGCACTGGCAGTGTGACGTTGACGGTAGCGAATTTGCCTGCGCACACGCACGTAGCAACAGTGGATGTGACTGGCTTGTTAGCTAATACAACAGTGAATGTTGGTACAGCAACCAATGGTGGTCTTGCAGCGGTAGCAAATAATGGCGGCTTGACTAGTACTGTTAGTGGGCCAGCCGGCGCGGCTATTTACTTGCCTGCAGCTACAGCACCAACCAACCCGGTCGCTTTGGGTGGTGTTACCACAGCAATAGCTGGCACTGCCGCTGTAACCAATGCAAATACCGGTACTGGTACACCTACAGCATTCCCAGTGACCACGACATCAACCAACACTGTCATGCAGCCTTACCTGGGTTTGAACTACATCATCGCGATGGAAGGCATATTCCCATCCAGGAACTAAGCTTTGTTTGCTTAAGAAAAATGGCGCAATGATTACATTGCGCCATTTTTTATGCTCGCACCTATGCTTGCTTTATGTTTGCTGCTACATTTTTATCAGCAGTTTTCCGCCTGAAACTCTTTCTATTCCCGCAATATCGCGCCAGCTTTGTACTTCAGTAAAGCTGGACTGCGTCAACAAATCACGCACAGCCTCGGCCTGGTCATAACCATGTTCAAGCAAGATCCAGCCATCTGTCAGCAGGTGCAAATGCGCCTGGTTGATGATCTGGCGATAAGCCGATAATCCATCGGCATGGTCGGTCAGGGCATTGATGGGTTCAAAGCGCAAATCACCTTGTTGCAAATGTGCATCATTGGCTACGATATAAGGCGGGTTGCTGACGATGGTGTGGAATTTTTTTTCTGCCAAAACGGCATACCAGTCGCTGCAAAGAAATTCTACTTTGCCTGCGGGCAGGTGTCGTCTGGCATTTTTTTGGGCCACAGCTAATGCAGCGAGGCTGACATCCAGTGCTGTTACTTGCAAATCTGGTCTTTGATGTGCAACGGCTATAGCAATTGCACCGGAACCTGTGCCCATGTCCAGCAAGCTTGAATTGGCAGGCGTATATTGCAAGGCCAGCTCCACCAGCAATTCAGTATCAGGGCGGGGGATCAGGACATCCGGCGTGACATGGAAATTCAGGCCAAAGAACTCACGCTCTTGCACGATGTAGGCAATCGGTTCGCCCCGGATGCGACGGCTGAACAAGCCATCCATGATGGCGAGTTGTTCAGTATTGAGTACCAGTTCGGATTGCGTGATCAGTTGTATGCGCGTCAGGCCCAGGCCATGCATGAGCAGCAGGCGGGTATCTATGCGTTCCAGCGGGCTGGCGTTTTCACAAGCAGCCAGGGTGATGCCTGGCTGTAGCCAATCCAGCATTAGCGTGAGGGGCCAAACATGCCGCGCTTGGTCTTTTGGTTGCGTATCAGCAGTACCAGCAGGGTCAGGCTAAATGATATAAAGAATATGCCTGCCCATGCTGGCAGTGACAAGCCCAGCGTAGGTGGGTAAGGTGTTTCGCACAGGCCGTCAGCCCTGAACATGGCCGGCCACCATTGCGCCAGGAAGAAACTGTTCAAGCCCGTTTCCAGCGGGTCTATGCCGCAAGATAAGGCAGGGTGTTCAAGTATCCAGAAATGCTTGCCAGCAGCACCCAGGCCAACCAGCGCAGATAACAGTGCCATGCCCGTCGTGAGGCGATGGATGATGCCATCATTGGCAACTGCTATCAGGCAAAAAACCGCGACCAGGGCAAAGGCATAGCGCTGGAATACGCAATACGGGCAAGGCAGCATTTTTTCCGCGATTTGCAAATACATAGCAGCGGCGAGCAAGCCTATGCAGGTAACAGCAATCGACAGCAAAAGTTTTTTCGACAGATTCATGGTGAACGCGATGAAAGAATTGTTATTGGACGTAATCCTGGCGTTTTAGTTCTGTATCGCAGGATAGTGGCAGCGAGTATCCGACAGTTTCATGCAATTGCGCAATCAAATACTGTTGATTTTATGCGAAAGCTGGTTTTGTCTTATCGATATGCCTATTAGTCATACTTATTAGTCATCCCTTCAATCATCTCCCAGCTCAGCCAACAGCTCGGCCTGATGCTCTGCTACCAGCGCAGTCGTCAACTCTGTCAGCTCGCCATCCATGATGAAATCGAGTTTGTACAGGGTCAGGTTGATGCGGTGATCTGTCATGCGGCCTTGCGGGTAATTGTAAGTGCGTATGCGCTCACTACGGTCACCGGAACCGATCAGGCTTTTGCGGGTGGCTGCTTCCTTGGCCTGTTTTTCGCGCAACTGACCATCCATGATGCGGGTTGCCAGCACGCGCATGGCTTGCGCCTTGTTCTGATGCTGGCTGCGGCCATCCTGGCATTCGACCACGATGCCGGTGGGGATATGGGTCAGGCGCACCGCAGAGTCGGTCTTGTTGATATGCTGGCCGCCGGCACCGCTGGCTCGGAAGGTGTCTATGCGCAGATCGGCATTATTGATGATCACGTCAGCCAGCTCATCGGCCTCGGGCATGACAGCAACGGTACAGGCCGATGTATGGATGCGGCCCTGGGTTTCTGTCGCCGGCACGCGCTGCACGCGGTGGCCGCCTGATTCAAATTTGAGCTTGGAATACACACCCTGGCCAGCCAGGCGCACGATGACTTCTTTGTAACCACCCAGTTCCGACGGTGACTCGGACATGATCTCGGTCTGCCAGCGGTTGCGCTCGGCAAAACGCATATACATGCGCAGCAAGTCACCGGCAAACAGGGCAGCTTCATCGCCACCGGTGCCAGCGCGGATCTCCATGAGGATATTGCGCTCATCATTCGGGTCTTTGGGCAGCAGCATGGTTTGCAAATCACTCTCCAGTGTCTGCATGGTGTTCTTGGCGGCTTCGATTTCGTCCTGGGCAAAGGCTTTCATGTCGGGGTCGCTGAGCATGAGTTCGGCTTCGGCGATGTCGGCCTGCGCTTGCTTGTAATTGTTGTACAGCGCGACCAGCGGGCCTAGTTCCGCATGTTCACGATTGAGTTTGCGGTAGCTATCCATGTCATTGGTGGCACCTTCCTGCATGAGCAGTTGGCTGACTTCGTCCAGGCGTTCTGCAAGCTGGTCTAGCTTGTGTAGCATTGATGGTTTCATGATGTACTCTTTTTGCTGTATAGCGATAGATGCGAATAAGGCTGATGGTGCTAATGATGGGGCGGGTCGGTGTGACCCAGATGAGATGTGCCTGTATATATGTAATATCTATATAACCCGCGCTTAAGCGGACAGGCCAGCGGCGTAGCGAATCGCTAACGCTTGGTGCGGAATAATTGAGGTAACAGTGTTGCCAGACGGGCGCGTTCATCGCCTGTGGCTTGATGCAGCGCCTGTTGCGGTCCATGCAGGAATTTGGCGGTGATGCCCTTGGACAAGGCTTCCAGCACGGCGTCTATATCATCGCCGCGTGCCAGCATTTTGCGTGCACGTTCGAGTTCTATCAGGCGTAATTGCTCGCTGCTTTCATGCAAGTCCTGTATCACTGGCACGACAGCACGGCCATCTACCCAGTGCATGAAGGATTGCACGCGGGTTTCTATGATGGCTTCTGCCTGTGCAACGGCAGCCTGGCGATTTTCCAGGCCGGTTTGCACGACAGTGCCCAGGTCATCGACAGTATATAAAAACACGTCATCAAGCTTGGCGACTTCAGGTTCTATATCGCGTGGCACAGCCAGATCCACCATGAAGATGGGGCGATGCTTGCGCGCCTTGACGACACGTTCCACCAGGCCCAGGCCGATGATGGGCAGGGAAGAGGCAGTGCAGGAAACAATGATATCGAATTGCGCCAGTTGCTGCGGCAAATCCGCCAGGCGTATGGCCTTGCCGCTGAAGCGGTGGGCCAGGGCCTCGCCACGTTCCAGTGTGCGGTTGGCTATCGTCAGCGATTTTGGGTTTTGCGCAGCAAAATGGGTCGCACACAACTCTATCATCTCGCCAGCACCAATGAACAAGACATGCTGCTCAGATATCTTGTCGAAAATACGTTGCGATAAACGTACTGCAGCGGCGGCCATGGAGACACTATGTGCGCCTATTTCTGTGGTAGTGCGTACTTCCTTGGCGACAGCAAAGCTGCGCTGGAACATCTGGTGCAAATAAGTGCCCAGGCCGCCGGCAGCTTCTGCCTGGCGTACTGCATCTTTCATTTGCCCCAAAATTTGTGGCTCACCAATGACCATGGAATCGAGGCCAGAGGCAACACGAAAGGCATGCCTTACCGCATTGTCTTGCGGCAGGGTATACAAATGCGGGCGTAAATCTGTGTAAGACAGCTTATGAAAATCCGCCAGGAAATGCGCGGTAGAATCAATGGCATTGGCACCAGCACAGGCTGCGTAGAGTTCTGTACGGTTACAGGTTGACAGGATTGCAGCCTCATTGCCATGCCTTGCCACATTGTCATCGCGGCCAAACCAGGCACGCGCAGCCACTACCGCCTGAGATATTTGCTCAGGCGAGAAGGCGACCTTTTCGCGCAAGGACAGCGGCGCGGTCGTGTGGTTGAGGCCAACGGCAGACAGTTGCATGCAATTAATTGTGGCGGAATATGAGACTCCATTATAGCGCGTTGCATCAGCATTTTCCTGAGCGTCGGTGTTTGATGCATATCAAGGAAGGCTACAGGGTAATAAATATGCCTTTTTTGCAACATTCGGTATGCCAAAACTTATTCAATTGCTTACGATCAAAATAATTGGCTTAATCCAGATCGGCTGGGATGCGGACATTGAAAGTCGTGCCTTCATTCGGTACGCTGGTGAAATCTATCGTTGCCTGATGCCTGTCCAGCACAGCTTTCACGAAGACCATACCCAGGCCTATGCCATCATTCTTGGGTTGCTCATTGGTCCTGAAGCGCTGGAAGCGCTGGAACAGTCTGGCCTGGTCGGCGTGAGTAATACCATAACCCTGGTCAGTGATGGAGCAAACAATGATGGAATCGGCCAGCCGCTGTTCACGTACCAGTGAGCAGGTGATGATTGTGTCTTTGGGACTGTATTTAATGGCATTTGACAGCAAATTCGTGAGCACCCTGGTCATCAGCGAATTGTCTACCAGAACCGGGAATTCTTCATCCTGTACCTTGGTTTGTATGCGGATATTCTTGCTACGAGCCAGTGACCACATTTCTTCGGTCGCTACCAGCAGGATGTCCTGGAAGTCGGCTTCTTCATAGCGATAATTCTGCGACTCTGCCTGGGCCAGTTGTACAAAATTATCTGCCAGGCCCAGGGTGGAACGTGAAGCTCTTTCTATGCGTGCCATGAATTCTTCTGCAGGCAGGGCCGTAGTGCTGTCTCTTTGCAACTCCAGCAAGGCCAGTATCGATGCCTGTGGGGCGCGCATATCATGAGAAATGAAATGCAAAGTTTCATCACGGCTACGCTCAGCCGCGCGCACGCTGGTGATATCAATGAGGCTGACTATCCAGCCCACCAGCTGTTTTTCACCGTTGTAGCTCGGGGCGCTTTTGATCAGCAAATCCTTGCCTTGCGGGTCGCGCACTTCTATACCTTGCGACATGGTTTTGGTGTGTTTGATGTCGAGCAAGTCCCACCAGCTAAAGCTGGAATCCGGGCCAGATTCTCCATTTTGCGGTGGCGACATCTTGGCAAACAGATAGGGCACCAGCGCGTCATTGACCTTGGGCATGCCTATGCCGGCAAAATAATCGAGGGCTGGTTGATTCGTCAGCAAGACGTTACCATCCGTAGTGGTGACCATGGTAGCGTCGGGCAGGCTGGACAGGCTGTCGCTGACAAACTGGCGCAAGTCGCGCACGCGGTCGACTGCTTCACGCATGGCATTGATGCTTTGTTCCAGGGTATCAGTCAGGGCGCGTGCCGGTTGTTCATCATCTTCATCGATAAACTCAGGCAAGAGATGCGGTTCCTTGTCGAGTATCCTGAATTCTTCCGCCAGGAAGCGTATAGCTGCTTCCAGTCGGCGCCAGCTCCATAACGGGTAAGCGATGATCAAGCCTAGCAGCGCGGCAGTCGGCGCTGCCCAATAACCGGCATAGCGCAGCATGGCCCAGCTACCGAGCATGGTGATCACAGCCACTACTGCAGTTGCCATCAGGGCTTTGCGCGGCGACAGCATTTGGTAGGCAGTCAGCGCGACTGCAACTGCCAGCAGATTGAGCAGGTACAGATATGTCTTGGGAGCGGCATGTATGCTGCGCTGATCCAGCAGGGCAGCAAGGATATTGGCATTGATCTCTACACCAGAAATCATGCCCTCGTTGCCGGATACAGGGGTAGGGAAGGAATCGGCCATGGCACTGGCTGTGGGGCCTACCAGCACATACTTGTTCTTGAAAAAATCGGCAGGTACTTCACCACGCAAGACACTGACATAAGGCACGGAGCGGAAATGCCCGCTGCTACCAGCGAAGGGAATATGCAAAAGGTAGTCGCGCTGCCAGGTGCCAGGTTCAGGCGGCGAATTGCGCAAGGTGGCGGACAGGCGTTCGCCCGGCAAATCAGTTTCAGTACCGGGGGCAATCTTGCCTGCGACATCGGCCATTGCCAGCGCAAAATGCGGCCACCACTCACCATTCATGCCTTCACGCAAGAATACGCTGCGCACCACGCCATCCTTGTCCAGTTCCAGATTGATATGCGCGAGTTGACGTGCAGCACTCGCCAGTAAGGGGATGGGGCGTACCGTTGTCAGGCCCTTGCCTGCATTTTCCGAGATCAGGGGCAAGACCACATTATTGCTGCGCACCAGTGCTTCAGCCAGTTGCTGGTCGCCATTTTGTACCTGGTCATTGCGTTCTTCGGCCTCGGTGAAGACAAAGTCCATGCCGATGGCCACAGGCTGGGCAGCGCTGATTTGCTTGATAAGTTCAGCATGGCGCAAGCGTGGCCATGGCCATTTGCCGAGTTCGCTGAGGCTGTGGCTGTCTATGCCAACGATGATGATGTCGTCCCGCGCCGGGCGGGAATTGAGTTGCATCAGCCTGTCGTACAAGACCAGGTCAGTGCGTTCCAGAGTCTTGTAATACAGCAGGCCAGCAGTGAAGAAGAGGATGAGGATACTGAGAACCAGCCACTCCCGTAGTGCAATACGTTCTACCTGCAAGTGGCTGTTTTTCATATTGTGCTGCTATCTTTTTCTGAGCTTATCGTGATCTTTTCTTGATGTGATTGTATCAATAATTGGTGCCAACTGGGCCGTTACCACTCTGTATGGCCGAGCCATCACCACTGGTCCAGCGCTGTTGCAGCGTGATTTTCTGGGTAGACGAGAAGGGGCTGACATAGCCATCCGGATCGCTGGAACGGACTCGGATAAAATAGGTGCCCGCATCTGGCCGGTTGATCTTCAGCTCGGCCTTGTCCAGCTCCTTGCTCAGGAACAGCTTCTTGAATTCAGCATCCGTACTGATCTGTATCAGGAATTTTTGTCCCGGTTCAGACGCCCAGCTAAATGACAGCTGATTGCCATTGCCTTCATCCGGCGGTGCCAGGCTGGTGACTGGCAAGACCAGAAACTTCTGCGCATCACTGTAAGGACCATGATCTGGCTTGCCATCTTTTTGCGCTATCGTGGCGACATGCCAGAAATACTCACCTTCGGCAGGACGGTCTGCACTGAACTGCACTTCTTTCAGGTCAGGTTTGTCGATGAGCAGGTTTTTGAATTCTGCATCTTTGGCAACTTGCAAGTGATATGCCTGGGCATTGCTGGCTTCCGTCCAGGCAAAATCCAGACGCTCAGCCCTGGTTTTGTTTTTTGGTTGAACCGTGAAAGGTGGTTCTGGCCGTGCTTTTAAAGTCACCGCTTTTACCAATGGCAGACCTTCAAGCCCCAGTTTGTCGATAGCAGTGATGCGTACAAAATAATTGCCATCAGCAAAGCCATCAAACTTGAAGCGGTTATCTTTGTAGCGGTTTTCTGCCAGTACATTAATGATGTCTTTGTCCTGGGCAATTTGCACGCGATAGCCCGTAGCGTCAGGGCTGGCTTCAACCTGGAATTGCAAGGTAGGGCGCTCTTGCAGCAAGTAGCTGTCATTCAATTTGGGTGGTGGCAACAAATCCACAGCCTTACCTATGCCTGATGCAGAAATAATATTGCCCTTGCCAGCTGTCAGCACCAGTTCATCCGTCTTTTTGGCAACGGTGTTATTGACTACTACGCCGCCTTCCAGCACTTCATTGGCAATCCCGTCTTCATTGACACCAACGCGGAAGTTGGTGCCACGTACGCCCGCCACTGCCAGATTGGTGCGCACTTCAAAACGGCCCTTGTTGCTGACCAGCGAAGATACACGTGACTCTACCTTGCCCTGCAATAAGGTCACCTCGGTACGCGGGCTGGCCGTGTACTTGGTCTTGCGTAGCTTGGAGAGGCTGACATTACTGTTCGATGGGATGGAAATGCGCGATTCATCCGGCAAGGCCATGGTCAGGAAACCGTTTTTATCGGTACTGATCTGCGCGCCTTCTTTCAAGATGCTACCTAGTGCCAGCGTGCCGGCTGTGCCATCTGCCGCCTTATAGGCCGGGTTGCCGGTCATGGCGATGACCTTGGCTTCACTGGGTTCTTCCGGCAACAGTTCCAGTGGTATCAGTATTGCTGTACCTATGGGGATAGTCCTGTCATTACCTATCTTGTTACGCTTGCCCAGTATGGACCAGTTGGTGGTCTTGTCAGTATAGCGTTTGGCTATTGATGTCAAAGTATCGCCTTGCAGGGCGAAGTAAGTCATGTCTGGTGGGGTATTGATGAAACTGCCAGGTGTGCCACTGTTGATTGGCGTTGGATTGGCGAAAACACTGATAGGTGTTGCCATTGCCAGGCTCAATAACATGCAGTATGGTATTTGTCGCAAGAGTGTGGGGGCGCTTAGTCTCATGCGGGACTCCTCGTTGGGAAAAGCTTTCCGGGGCAGCCTTGGCTGCCCCGGAGGTGTTTATTCTGGTGTCATTTGTTCCAGGCGGTAACCGTAACTATAGACGGGCGCCAGGCGGTAGCCGTTTTCCGGTCGCAATTCCAGCTTGCTGCGCACTCTGGAAATATGCGTGTCCATGGTACGCGAGGGGATATCCACATCGCGTGACCATACTGCTTCGAGTATGTAGGCGCGGGACAGTGGGCGGCCAAGGTTGCGGAACAACAGCAGGGCCAGATCAAATTCTTTCTGCGTCATTTCCACAGGCACATCATTGACACTGACGCGGCCGGCGCGGGTCTCAAATTTGTAGATGCCAAATTGCAAATGTTCAGACGCAGCCTGAGTAGGGTAGGCACGGCGCAACAAAGCCTGCACCCGTGCCACCATTTCACTGCGGCGTATCGGTTTGATCATGTAATCATCGGCACCCGCAGCCAGGCCTGCCACGATATCGTCTTCGCCAGAGCGGCTGGTCATGAACAAAACCGGCAGCGTAGGCGAGAGTTTCTCGCGCACCCAGTGCAAAATCTCGGTACCGCTCAGGTCTGGCACTTGCCAGTCGAGTATCAGCATGTCATAACTCTCCCTGCGCAATTGATGCAGCATCTCTTTCCCACTAAGGAAAGGGTGAGTCGTATGACCGGCTGCATTCAATATGGTGCAGACCAATTCGAGCAAGTTATTGTCGTCGTCAAGTACAGCGATTCTCATGGGATGTTACCGTTGATGTTCGGCAAATAAAGTGGAATATCTTCCATTATATCGAAAGCAAGTGAAAAAATAAGTAATTGTGAAAAAATGTGAATAAAACACAAATTACTTCTTGTTACAAACTTCCGAGAATAGAAAGCGACAATTGCTGATTTTGTTAATTTTTTGATAAATTCACTACCCACATCGCCTGTATCCGCAAGACCATGCAGTGTCTATACCTGCTCTATCTATATAGACCTAACTGCGTAACTCAAGTTCCGGTAAAACAACATTCACGTCCAGCACTTCCAGATTACCCTGTTTGTCCAGAGAAACTTTAATGTCTTCCGGATTGACTTTGGTGTATTTGGAAATCACGGCGATCAGTTCTTCGCGTAATGCCGGCAAGAAATCATAACCATCACGGCCCGAGCGTTCGCGTGCAATGATGATTTGCAGGCGTTCCTTCGCCATATTGGCGGTTTTGGGTTTGGTATTAAATAAAAATGAAAGCAGAGCCATATTATTTGCCTCCGAAAATGCGTTGCAGCAGCCCCGGTTTTTCGTAAGTAATGAAACGCAAGGGAACTTCTGTGCCCAGGAAGCGTGAAACTACGTCTTCATAAGCGTCCGACACGTCACTACCCTTCATGTGAATAGCCGGATTACCTTGATTGGAAGCATGTAATACCGCTTCCGATTCAGGAATAACACCAATCAATGGGATGCGCAAGATTTCTTGCACATCTACATAAGACAACATTTCGCCAGCTTCTACCCGTTTTGGTGAATAACGGGTGATCAGCAGATGCTCCTTGACCGGTTCGCCGCCTGCCTGGGCACGCTTGGACTTGGCCTGGATGATCCCCAGGATACGGTCAGAATCCCTGACGGATGAGACTTCAGGATTGGTCACGACGATGGCTTCATCGGCAAAAGTCAGCGCCATGACAGCACCGCGCTCAATACCAGCAGGCGAATCGCAGACGATAAATTCAAAATCCATCTTGATCAGGTCATTCAGTACGCGCTCTACACCTTCTTCAGTCAGGGCATCTTTGTCGCGGGTTTGTGAGGCGGGCAAAATATACAAATTGTCGCAGTGCTTGTCCTTGATCAGAGCCTGGTTCAGCGTCGCTTCACCACTAATGACATTCACCAGGTCATACACGACACGACGTTCGCAGCCCATGATGAGATCAAGATTACGCAAACCCACGTCAAAATCCAGCACGGCTGTTTTATGCCCACGCATGGCCAGGCCAGAAGAAAAACTGGCACTGGAAGTGGTCTTGCCTACGCCGCCTTTACCGGATGTCACAACGATGATTCTTGCCACAAATAACTCCTTTTATCTATCCGAGGATACTGAAAATTGAGGCTGCTAATCTCCAGTACAAGCTGCAGATTAGCCTGCTGATTTCACTGATGATACTTCAATACTGTCACCATTCAGTTTAACTTGAACTGCATGGTGAGGCTGTAACGGCGGGAAACCGTTCTCAAAGGTACGGTAAATCCCGGCGATGGAAACCAGTTCAGGTTCCATGGTCAGGGCAAAAATCCTGGCTTGGGTGTTACCAGTCGCCCCGGCCAGGGCGCGGCCACGCAAAGGCGCATAAATATGGATGCTGCCATCGGCAATGACTTCGGCCCCATTATTTACCGAGGCGGTAATGATCAGGTCGGCCCCGCGTGCATAGATGCGCTGGCCAGCGCGCACGGGTGTATCGATCACCATGGCAGGCATATTGCGGATGATGACTTGTGGTTCAACTGCAACGGGTGCAGGAACCGGAATTACTTCAACTGGTGCCGGTGCAGGCTGCTGTTCAACTTGCGCATCAAACGGGGCTTCGACCTTGAGTTCAGGCTCAGCCCTGGGTTTGCTGACCACGTCTATGCTCAAACCATGCGAACGTATAGTGGCATGATCTTCTTCGCGCGCATGGCGCACGGCAACCGGGTTCAGACCATGCGACTTGAATAAAGGGATCAGCGCATTCCAGTCCAGCGCTTGCTCGGTAATGGCTTCCACATCAATGACAGCAAATTCGTCATCAAAAAAGTCAGGCGAACCTGCTGTCATTTCTTTCAATGCTGCTTCCAGCACAGGAAAAGCGGAGTCATGCAGCAAAATTGCAACAGCAACAACAGTAGAAATCTTGATCTCGATGGGCTTACGCGTCAGGCTGTTTTGCATGGCATCCAAAAAAAATAGTGGTAAATCTGCTTATTGCCCAAATACTTGCACAGGAGGAATAATTGCATCCTCTGATGTCAGAATTATATCCATGTGCCAATTGCGGCAAGCATGAAAAGGACTAATCCTACCAATAGGCGGGCAGGATTGCAAAATTATGCACTTTTTATTTTACAAAGATACAGAAAACTGTTTGCTGGCTTGCCAATCAACAAATGACAAAAGTATAAATGGCATGCAGCCTATGCTGCTGCCACCATGGCAACATGGTTACTCGTGGGTTCAGTTAGTGAAGGTTTTATCGTTGTATTTCTGCCTATATGCTGTTCTGGCAGATAGGGCCCACGCTGGAACAATTGCTGGCGCAAAGTACCATCGCTATAACTGGTTTTATAACGGCCACGCGCTTGCAATTCCGGTACGATAAATTTCACCACATCCCTGATGGTTTCATGCGCCAGCGCGAAAGTCAGGTTAAAGCCATCAATGCCGGTTTCATCCAGCCATGCTTCCAGTTGATCAGCCACGTCCCTTGCATCGCCAACAAACACCGGCCCACGGCCACCAAGAGCGATAAATTCTGCGGCTTCGCGTACTGTCCATTTCTTGCTGATGTCAGCAGAACTGAATGATGCCAGCGCAGAGCGGCCTGCTTCAGATTCTATGTAGTCGATAGTTGCATCCAGCGGTAACCTCGAAAAATCCACGCCTGTCCAGCCAGACAATAAAGTCAGCGAAGCATCAATATCGATGTACTGGCGATATTCCTGATATTTTGCCTTTGCAGCGTCGCTGCTTTCTGCCGTAATGATCAGTGCCTGCGCATAGATATACACATCGTCAGCTTCGCGCCCGGCAGTTGTCAATGCGGCACGGGTATCATCGACATAGCGCTTGACCACCTGTTTACTGGGCCCGCTGACGAAAGTGCATTCGGCATGCTGTGCCGCAAAGGCCGTGCCACGTGCTGAATTACCTGCCTGGAATAGCAAAGGTGTTCTTTGCGGTGAAGGTTCCGACAAATGTATGCCGGGCACGCTATAGTATTTGCCGCGATGATTAATGGCATGCACATGCGCCGGGTCGGTATAGATGCCACGTTCTTTATCGCGCACGACAGCCTGTTCATCCCAGCTTTTTTCCCACAATTTATAGACCACTTCCATATACTCATCAGCCAGGTCATAGCGTTCATCATGGCTGAGTTGTTTTTGCAGGCCCAGGTTACGGGCAGCGCTATCCAGATAGCCCGTCACGATATTCCAGCCTATGCGGCCCTGCGTCAGATGATCCAGCGTAGAGATGCGTCGCGCAAAGGTGTAAGGGTGCTCATAAGTCAGTGCGCAAGTCACACCAAAGCCCAGATGCCTGGTAACGCTGGCCATCAGCGGTACCAGCGCCAGCGGGTCATTCAGCGGTACCTGTATGGCATGGCGCAATGCTGCATCTGTATCACCCGCATAGACGTCATACACCCCCAGCACATCTGCCAGAAAGATGGCATCAAACAAGCCGTCTTCCAGCAGGCGTGCCAGCTCAGTCCAATGGTCGGCACTTGTATAGCGATGGCTATTATCTTTGGGATGACGCCACATGCCGGGTGATTGATGCCCGACTGTGTTCATCTGGAATGCATTGAAGCGGATAAGCTTTTTGCTCATACTAAATATCTATTTGGCTGCGACTTCAAGCGCAATCTGATAATCAGGTTTGGCAAAACCCGCAAAATGTTTATTCGTCACTTCCAAAAATTCTCTGGAGCGATAAGCTGCTTCCAGGTCTTTTACCCAGGGCTTGCTCTTGTCATCAGTACGTATGGCAACCAGGTTTTGATAATTGGGCGAGATTTTTTCACGTGCCAGTGCTTCATTGAGTTTCAGGCCAGACGCCAGCGCGAAATTGCCATTCACAAAAGAAAAATCAGTGTCTTCGAGGGAGCGCGGCAGTTGCGCTGCTTCCAGTGGTATCAGTTTTATTTTCTTGAGGTTGTCAGCCACATCTTTTTCTGATGCACGGATAGGGTCGATATTTGCCTTCAACTTGATCCAGCCCAGTTGATCCAGCAAGACCAGCGCCCGCGCCTGGTTGGTCGGGTCATTTGGCAAGGCGACTGTGGTGCCTTCTTTGACTTCACTCAGGGATTTATGCTTTTTGCTGTAGATGGCAATCGGTGCAGTCGGCACCTTGATCAATTCTGATAGTGCGAGTTTATTGTCGGTCGAGAATTTCTTGAGATAGATAATATGCTGGAAAGCATTCGCATCCAGCGAGCCTTCTGCCAGTGCAAAGTTGGGCTGGATATAGTCATTGAATTCAACAACCTTGACCTTGTAACCCTGTTTTTCCAGTATCGGTTTGATACCCAGTTTGACCTGGTCAGCATACGGGCCGGCGCTGGTGCCTATCACCAGTTCTTTCGGGTCTTTGGCAAATGCTGAGTTTGTCAACGTAGTGGCGAGTGCAAGAGCCAGTGCACCAATCAGGAGTGGGCGACGATACATGATGATGTCCTTTTAAAAAATGAAAGAGTTAGCGTTTATCGATATGGCGGGCAATGCGGTTGCCCGTGAACTGTATGATCTGCACCAGTGCGATCAGCAGTGCAACCGTGATGAACATGACGTCGGTCTGGAAACGGTAATATCCGTAACGTATCGCCAGGTCGCCTATGCCACCGCCGCCAACCACACCGGCAACAGCGGAGTAAGACAGGAAGCTGATCGCTAATACAGTCAGTGCCAGCACCAGGCCGCTACGCGCCTCCACCAGCAATACACGAAGAATGATTTGCAACTCAGACGCGCCCATCGCATGCGCGGCTTCAATCACGCCGCGTGGCACGTCGCGAAAATTTTGTTCCACCAGTCTGGCAAAATAAGGAATTGCCGCAATCGACAAGGGCACGGCTGCTGCCAGCGGGCCTATTGAGGTGCCGACTATAAAACGTGTGAACGGCACCAGCGCCACCAGCAAAATAATGAAAGGGAAGGAGCGTATGGTATTCACCAGCCAGCCCAGGAAAACTGCCAGCGGACGGTTTTGCAGCGACTGACCGTCTCCCACCAGGAACAGCAAAACACCCAGCGGGCCACCTATCAGCACGGCCGCACTCAGGCCTATGGCCAGCATGGTGAAAGTCTGTAGCGCGGCTGTACCCAGCTCAGGCAATAATGAAATCAGGTTTTCAAACATGGCTTAATTCCTTCCACTGTGGATTGTTACCATTCTCCCGACCATGGAAAGCCAGTTCGCGACCGAGCGCCGTCTTGCGCAGGATGCCTGTGTCAGCCAATGAAAAACTCTCGGCAATTTCACCATCTTCTATAACAGCGACCTTGTTGCAGATGGTACTGAGTACGGATAGCTCATGGCTGACTATGACGATAGTGACGCCAAGGCGCTGGTTGATATCGCGCAGGGTATCCAGCACTTCCCGCGTGGTTTCTGCATCCAATGCCGAGGTGGGTTCATCGCACAAGAGCACATTAGGTTTGCTGGCCAGCGCACGTGCAATCGCCACGCGCTGTTTTTGTCCGCCGGATAATTGGGTTGGATAGCTGTCTGATTTGTTAGCGAGACCGACGATGTCCAGGCATTCAGCAACACGCCCGGCGATTTCATGCCTGCTTTGCTTGGTGTGTATTCTCAGAGGGAAGGCCACATTTTCAAACACGCTGGCGTTTTGCAGCAGATTAAATTGCTGGAAAATCATGCCTATGTTTTGTCTGGCGACGCGCAGCTCTTTTTTACCGAGTCTGGTCAGTTCCTGCCCGGCAACGGTGACAGCGCCGCTGTCCGGGCGTTCGAGTAAATTGATCAGGCGCAGCAATGTTGATTTGCCAGCGCCGCTCTTGCCTATCAGGCCAAAAATATCACCTTGTTCAATGTCGAGGCTGACAGATTTGACTGCATGAAAAGTCTTGCCATCCGACAGAGGAAAAGCCTTGCTGACAGACTGTATTTGTATAATAGATGTACTCACGTTTATTACCGATCAAGAATATGCCGTAGGTTCAGGAAGGTTGCCATTCAACACATAGCGGCCCAGGTCGCGCAATTTGTAATCAATGGGATCATGCAGGGTATGTACCCTGACGTTACGCCAGAACCTGTCATAGCCATAGCGTGCCGAGGTGGAACGGGCACCAGTCAGTTCAAACATTTGCGAGCTGACTTCTATGCCGGCCCGATGTGCCAGGCACTTTGCCTCTGCCACTGCAATCGCCAGTTCACCCCGGGTTTCTGCTGTGACCAGCGGCCCCTGGCGAAAAGCTTTTTCCAGACTCGCTGCTGCCTGGTCTGCCAGCGCAGTGGCGGGGCGTAACAGCAACCACAGTTCGCCATAACGATGCTGTATGAAAGGATCATCCGTGGCTTTGTCCACGCCCGCAGCAAACCATGCCCTGGCCTGTTCTTGTGTGTACTGGCGGGCAGCATCAAAGGCACCCAGACCTATGCCCAGATATAGATTCGTCATGATGAGCTGGGCAACTTGTGAGCGCAGTGTTGCCTGTGCCGTTGGTAGTGTTCCTGGCGCTTGCAGTACCAGATCAGCAGGCAGGAAGACATTTTCAAAATGCACATTGCCACTATCAGTTTGTTTTTGACCAAAGGCATCCCAGTCAGCTTGTACCGAGATACCTTTTTGCTTGGTAGGAACGGCGGCAATCAGGGCACTTTGACTGACCTCATCCCAGGCAGAGATCGTCAGCCATTCCGCACCCACGGAACCAGATGAAAAACTCTTGATACCATTCAGGATATAACCACCATCCGTCCGCGTTGCAGTAGTACGCTTGTCCAGCGGATTGAGGGCATTGCCCCAAAAAAATCCTTGCTCTACCGTCGTTGCCAGCAAGCGACGCTGCTGCTGTGCATTGCCATACAGTTGTATGCCAGCGAGTTGCAAGTGATGAAATGCGAAGACATGGGCCAACGCACTGTCGGCCTTGGCCAGCAGGCGTATCACCTGGAATACCAGCGACCAGTCTGCACCCTGGCCACCAAACTCAACCGGGATGGAGAGCGTCAACAAGCCAGAAGCGCGTATCCATTCGCGCTCTTGCTGAGCGTGTCCGCCTGCGCGGTCACGTTCAACAGCAGTGCTGGACAGTTGATCAGCCAAAGCGCTGGCAATAGCCAGGGCATCTTCTTGTTGGTCTGACGAAGAAGTAGGTGTAACGCGGCTGTGCAGGGCGAAGGGCATGATAGTAAACCTGATATTTCTAAATAATCTGAAAAATCAGTATTACATTGCTCCTTATGCGCGTACACGAACAAATCCAGCTTACCTTATGCGTTATTGACCTATGAAGAAAATCAAGATTGGATAGTTGAAATGTGTATGATGACTTTGCTTATGATGCCGACAGGTTTTGGGCCTGTAGCAAATAATCGATGAAAACCCTGACCTTCAGGGCCAGATGTTTGCCGGGTGTGTAAACAGCATAAATATTGCCCGTATAAGGCGCGCAAAATTCCCAATCAGGTAAAACAATTTCCACCTGTTTTGCGGTGATGGCAGCACGTGCAGTAAAGTCCGGGACCAGGCCTATGCCGCCGCCAGCCAACACTGCTGCCAATATCGCGGAACTATTTTGATAGTCAGCCGCGCCGGAATTTGCACATTGCATTGCTGCTTGCCCTTTTGCAGGGTCCAGTAGTCACCAAAGCTGCCATAGCCCAGATAAATGCAACGATGCGCAGTTAATTCATCAGGCTCAGCGGGGTAGCCATATTGCTGCAAATAATCTGGAGTTGCCACCAGTACATAGTGCATCTTGCCCAGTGGCCTGGCTGCCAGTCCAGGCGCCAGTTCGCGCGAAATGCGTATCGCCAGATCCACACCTTCATCGATGAGGTCCAGGGTGTTATCTATCAGCGTGAGGCGCACAGATACATCGGGATAGGTATCCAGAAAGCCCGGTAGCAAGGGTGCCAGCCAGACTTCGCCAAATACCACAGGAGCAGTCACACGTATCACGCCGCTGGGGTGCTGGCTGTAAGTGCCTGCCAGCGCATGCGTTTCACGCGCTGCCTGCAAAATGCGCATGCTGCCTGTCAGCACTTCCTGCCCCAGCTCGGTCAGCGCAAATGAGCGCGTGGTTCTTTGCAACAGCCTGCCACCCATATGCGCTTCCAGCCGGGTGATATGGCGGCTGATAGCGGATGTATTCACCCCTAACTGCCGGGCAGCAGCCGAAAAACTGCCGCTTTCCACTACCTGGGCAAAGATCGCCATTTCATTGAGCATTTCCATTTTGCATAGCCTTTTACTTGTGCCTCAGAGGCAATAATCATTTGTATTTTATGCGTATTGTTGAAGAGTGTCAGCTTGTCGATAATGAAGGCAACTTAAATCAGAAGCAGGCGGATACGATGAATAGCAATTCTGGAAAATGGCAAATGGTGGTGGCAATGACGTTGTCGGGCACCATAGGTCTGTTCGTGCTGGCCAGCGGGCAGCCAACAATGACGGTGGTTTTGTTACGCTGCCTGATTGGTGGCCTCAGCCTGCTGGCCTTGCTGTACTGGCAAGGCGGCTGGAAAAACTTGAATGTCAGCCAAGTAAAGTGGCTATTGTTGGGGGCAGCAGCCCTCATCATCAACTGGCTATGCCTGTTTTCTGCTTACAGGCTCAGTAGTATTTCTATCGCCACGGTGGTCTATCATGTACAACCCTTCTTTTTACTGATCTTGCTGGCCATGACGCAAAAAGATAGGCAAATCTGGCGCAAGCTGCCTTTCCTGCTACTGGCTTTTGCTGGCGTGGTGTTCAGCTCGGGCCTTGATATCCGGCATGATTTCCTGCGCAATGCTGACGGACATTTTAGTCAGGCCCTGGCAGGAGCCGGGTTGGCCTTGCTGGCCGCATTGCTGTATGCATTCGCTACCCTGGCGACCCGGAAGCTGCAAGGCATAGCCCCGGCGCAGATCGCTGGTTTGCAATTGCTGATGGGTGCCGTGGTATTGGCGCCGATGGTAGATTTATCAAACTGGAGCTGGCACTGGCAAAGCTGGGGCAGTTTATTATTGCTGGGCTTTGTACATACGGGCCTGATGTATAAACTCATGTACGATGCTTTTCAAAAGCTGCCAGCGGTAAGTATCGCTGCGCTGTCCTTTATTTATCCGCTGGTGGCTTTGCTTGTCGATGTGTGGTTTTTTTCTACGGTCTTGAGTGCTCTGCAATTGCTGGGCATGGCGATGATCCTGATAGCCGTGCTGGCAAATCAGCGTGACTGGAATCTGGTTGTGTTGATGCGTACTTTGAATAAAAAAAATGGAATCAAATGATGAAAACTCGTGAACTGGGACAACAAGGTTTGCTCGTATCTGAGCTGGGGCTGGGATGCATGGGCATGAGTACAGCCTATGGTGCTGCCGATGAAAATGAAAGCATAGCCACCATCCACAGGGCGCTGGAACTTGGTTTGAATTTTTTTGATACAGCCGAACAATACGGTCCCTATGCCAACGAAGCCTTGCTGGGCAAAGCCTTGCAGGGCAGACGCAGTGAGGTAGTGATCGCCACCAAGTTTGGTTTCAAGATAGCAAACAATCAAATTACTGGCCTGGACAGCCACCCCAAACATATACGTCAGGCAGTGGAAGGATCTTTGCAAAGGCTGGGTACGGATTATATTGATCTTTTGTATCAGCACAGGGTAGATCCCGCTATCCCGATAGAAGAAGTCGTAGGCTGTATGGCTGATTTGGTACAACAAGGCAAAGTGCGGTTTTTGGGTTTATCAGAAGCGGGTGTAAATACCATACGCCGTGCGCATGCGGTCCATCCCATCAGTGCATTGCAGAGCGAATATTCTTTATGGGAGCGCAATCTGGAAGACGAGATTTTGCCGCTCTTGCGTGAACTGGGCATAGGTCTGGTGTCGTTCAGCCCTCTGGGGCGTGGATTCCTCAGCGGTAGCGCACTACGTGCTGAAGCTTATCCCGTGACCGATTTCCGCCATCTTGATCCGCGTTTGCAGGGTGAGAATTTTGACCGCAATATGCAGGCAGCCACTCAAGTCACGGCAATTGCCAGGACAAAAAATATCACCCCCGCTCAATTGGCCCTGGCCTGGGTCATGCATCAGGGGCAGGATATTGTGGCCATTCCAGGTACCAAGCGAGTAAAGTATCTGGAAGAAAATCTGCGTGCCAGCGAGGTGGTACTGGACAATGCAGATATGCAAGCCTTGGGCATGGCAATGCAAACCGTGGCAGGCGAACGTTACAGCAAGGAGAGAATGGCCATGGTGGACAGATGATCAGAACCAATGCTGAATCATCTAGAACCCAAATCTGCTGATGAAAGCCGTATTTTAATCGTTTGCTTGTAGCTTGTT
The DNA here is from genome assembly GCA_040390835.1 of Pseudomonadota bacterium. GTDB lineage: Bacteria > Pseudomonadota > Gammaproteobacteria > Burkholderiales > Burkholderiaceae_D > Undibacterium. The sequence goes on along the minus strand of JAZJXP010000013.1, from coordinate 38,569 downwards.
CATACACTCATGCATCCTGAGCATGCTCTGTATGTGTGCTTGGCGTCCTGCTATTCTGAGACAGGGTGCAAATGAGGAGATAGGGGACGGAAAACAAATGTGAGAGTGTCTTTGCGGGATTTGTGGTGCTAATATCTACATTTTTAGTGTAACTCCTGGGTACCATACATGAGATTTTCATGGGCAAGGGCCGCTGGGTGCAGCATAATTGTAGATTGCTCTGCTATCAATAATAAAGGACGCACATGACACTCACCTGGATAAGGCAACCTCCTGCCTCTTATCGCCTGCAACGCTTGTCAGGTATGTCATTGTTCGCCACCCTGAGTCCGCGTGAGCTGAAAATCATTGATGGCATGTTGCACGACAGACAGTATCTTGCCAATGAAATCATTTTTGATGAAGGTGAAGAGGGGCAGGCCCTGTATATCATCCTGTCTGGGGTCGTGAGTATTAACCGCAGGCGTGAGCATGGCGATGAATTCATTGCTAACCTGACCGAGGGTAATTTTTTTGGCGACGTGGCTTTGCTCGATAACTCTCCACGCAGCGCCCAGGCCAAGGCGGCAGAGAATTGTGAGGTAGCGGTATTTTTTCGTGCTGACTTCAGCTCTTTACTGGAGACCAATGCCGTCATCGGTTACAAAATCTCGTTGGAACTGGCTCGCCTGAACAGCCGCCGCCTGCGTGATTCCCTCGACGATGTTTCACGCAGTGAGGTCTTGTGAACGAGCGTCAATCTGGCCCCATCGTATGGCTGTGTGTACTCGCCTCTACTTGCCTGCTGCTATTTTTACTGCCCAAGGTTTTGTGGCTGCTGATACCGTTCATGTTTGCAATGATACTGTATTACATACTTGTGCCTGCAGTGGCGCGCCTGAGCCTGCTGGGTTTGCCGCGTGAATTGGCAGCGACCCTGGTCGGTGGTGTTTTTTTCATAGTACTGGCTTTGGTGCTGACCTATATCATTAATAAATTCACTTTGCGAGCGGGGTCTTTGCAAGAGATGTTCACGCATTATGTGGATGGTGGCATACGTTTTGTGCGCAATTCCATGCAGTCCATGGAGGAAAATTTCTCCATACTGCGCAAGGCTCATGCCAGTGAATCGGTGAATGCATGGATGGCGAGTAATACCGATAATTTTGCCCAGCAATATGTTGCCAACATTTTGGTTTCCATGGCCGCTGTATTGCCTGCGGTATTTCTGACGCCTTTCCTGACTTTCTTTTTCTTGCGCGATGGCCGCAAGTTCAAGCAATTTTTGGCACGGGCTGTGCCGAATGCATTTTTTGAAGAGACCCTGTTTCTCATGCATGAAATTGGCCAGACTGCACGCCGCTATTTCCAGGGTTTGCTGAAGCTGACGCTGATAGACACTGTTATTCTGGCACTGGGTTTGTGGTCCATAGGCATATCTGCACCATTCACACTGGCCTTGATATCGGCCATCCTGGCATGGGTGCCTTTTGTCGGTTCGGTGATTGGTTGCATTATGGTCGTCCTGGTGGCTTCTACCGATGCACCAGACACCCCCCTGCTGGCTTACGGAGCCATCACGGTATTCATCGTGGTTCGTTTGCTGGATGATTTTATCTTCATGCCGATGACACTGGGACGCAGCTTGCACATGCATCCTCTGATTTCGGTGTTGATGATTTTTGTAGGTGGTGAGCTGGCCGGTATCCCTGGCCTGATGCTGGCACTGCCGATACTGGGTGTTGCCATGGTGGTAGGTGAGACCCTCGGGCGTGTTATTACCAATCCCCGCCTGCGGGCAAGATACCGTCATGCCAAACTCATCAGGGAAAAGCAGGCCAGTGCAGATTTGCAATAGCTGGCCCGCATTTATCCGGCGTTGCACGCCGGATAATCCATACCGGTCAGGCGTGATATGCCTGATAATCTATACCGTTTTGTATTGAACCTATGACTTGCGCCTGATTTTCCTGGCTCTCTGAAAAACTGGCCAATACTCCCGCCGAAGTGATGTGGCCGCTGGAGAGCTCTGCACGCCAATAATCCAGTCCGGCTTGATCTGGTGTCCTGTGTAACACGTTGGCATACAGCAGGGTTATGAGGGCATCCGTGCCAGGGTTGATACCATATAAGGACTGAAATTCCTTGGACTGGAAAAAGCCTGCTGCAACAGTAGTGAGACTACTGCCCTTATCCATGTCCGCAATCCAATATCCCAGTCCTGCCAGATCAGGTTTGCGGGCAAATGCCGCCTGGTAAATACGGTATGCCTGCCCTGCAATGCCATTGACATCAAGCGCGACTGAAGTATCAGAAAAATTCAGGCGTTCAACATTCATTACACTGTCTGTACCATTGACGCCGCTTGAATCTTTGACGGTAAAACCATTGGCGTTTTTGCTGATGACATAATTTGATCTTGCACTGGCATACAGTCCCGTATCAAAACCGGTACCCCCATCAAGACTGTCATTGCCTTTGCCGCCGACCAGGGTATCGTTACCTATGCCACCCAGTAAAGTGTCATAGCCACCCATGCCATACAATAAACTACCCTTGGCATTCGCAATCAGAATGTCGTCGCCATCACCACCGTAGGCATTCTGGATGATGGTGTCTTTGGCGATTGTCAATGCACCGCCATTCAAACTGGAGGCAGTAAGACCACTTAAATCAATCCGGTTATCGGAGCCCAGGGCACCCGCATTGATGGTATCAACACCGCCATTTGAGTCACTCAAAATACCACGGCTTGTATCAGCCTTGACCAGGTCTGGAAAGGCGCTGGTGTACACGAAGGTGTGATTGTTGCTGGCGGTATGACCGATCAGGTCTAAGCTCCAGCTATCAAATGTGCCGGTTGACCCGTTAGCCAGGTCGCGTACATTCAGAGTCCAGTTGCCACTTGCGGCCTCTCCCATATCCAGCACGGTATCAAAAGTGAAATGGATATTGTCCTGGCTTGATCCAAAGGCGCTGAGACTACCTTTGGAGGGGCGGTACATCAGATAACTCGCCGTACCCGTTGGTGAGTACAGGGTAATTTCCAGGTCACCGATAAATGTGTGGGTAATATTGACGGTAACATCAACCCGCTCTACCACCAGATTACTGACAACTTGGATAGTGCTGCTAACTCCGGTTCTATCATTGTCTGGAATAGCCAGGTTAGCGGTCTTGCTGGCGATGAATTCTTTTGTATTGGCGACGGTCTGTGCTGGCGTGTTCCAGGTTTCGGCCAACCGTACAGCGGCAAGCGCATCAACCTGGCCAAAACCTGATGATTGCGTGACAGCTTCAAATTTCAAACCGCCACCGTTCCAGTCTTTTGCACCATTACTGATCCAGGAACTGGCATCGCCAGTCTGGGTAGCGGTATAGGCAAGGATTTGCTGTACATCGCGGTAACCAAGCTGGGGATTGACCTCCAGCATTAAAGCAATAATGCCCGATACCAGAGGTGCAGAAAATGAAGTGCCATCAGACAATGCAAAATCAAAGATGTTCTCACCCGCAGTACCGCTGCGGTCAGTTGTAAAGATACTGTTGTAGTCCCGGTAGCCAGCGCCACCCGGGGCAGAGATCAGTATCGATGCGCCAGTTGTACTGAATCCAGAATCATTGCCAAAATAATCTGTTGAACCAACAGTGATGATGTAACGGCTATTCTGGAAATTATGCAAATTCGTGTCGTCACCAACACTGTATGAATTACCGGCAGACTGGACGACGATGGTGCCAAGACCATTGCGGCCAGTTGTCACCAGGTCTTGCAGGGCTTTAAAGGCGGGTGCAAAGTCGGGAGAGTTGGCATTGTCAAGAAAAGCCCAATTGGTGCTCTGTGCCAGCAGGTTACCGTAACCCCAGGAATTATTCAGTATGTCAAATGACTTCGCATAGGTGAAGGCATTTTTAATTTCCGTCAAATATTTTTGACCGTAGGCAGATGAAGTGTAGATGGGAATTAATTGCGCATTGTAGGCAGCACCGACTATCCCTTTGCCATCACGTGCCGCACCAATGACGCCTGCGACCAACGTGCCGTGATTGTCGCTGGTGAGCACGGGAGACCCGCCTGATGACAAGTCGTAGGCCTTGACGCCAGGCCTGGTATTGCTGGTCAGATCAGTATTGGTAGCGTCAATACCCTGGTCAAAAACGGCGATCTTGATGCCTTTGCCGGTGGCATGACTCCAGGCCAGTTCGGTCCTGGTTGTAAATAAATACCATTGATACGGGAAATAACCGTCGCTGGGTAGATAGCCACTCGGCCCATAGTCTGAACCAAAAATCACGCCCCAAGCATCTGCCTGGCGCGAGTTTTGTAAGGTACCGGTCGCGTCATAGTAATTGGGTTTGATCGTGGCACCGATAGCATTACTGAGATTGAGCTCAAATGCCACTGCAGGCATTAAGCTACTGTTACCATAAATAGGGACTTTGACTGTGGCTGTTGTGCTGTTTGCTGCAAAAGTGACAGTTTGATTGACCAATTGATAATCGATCCCTGGCTGGGCTGTTTCACCCAGGCTTTTCACGAGTACGCTGACAGGGGAAGAGGAAGCCGCAGATAACTTGAGCGTGAATACCATTTCACTGGTTCCGCTGCTGGTGCGATTGATCGATTGCGTGGCTACCTGTATTGTCGGTAGCTGGGTGGACTGGGCATCAGTTACCTTTAGCTGATAGCTACCCGTGCCTCTCATCGAGTTGGAACTGATGTCCACATAGTAATTACCACTTGTGGTGGGTGTAAACGTTAATGAACCAGAGGATGAAAACACAAGTGGATTTCCATCTTCTTTTGAATAGATGCTTAGAAATGGATTGGTCAGCGTACCACCCACATCGCTGATATTGTAGGTATGACCAGCCTGCAGGCTGACCATGTGCCAATCTGTATCTGACCAGATTTCTATAGCACCGGATTTGATTTGTCCCAGCGTCAGTAGACTGCTGGTTTTTGCGTTTCCCGTATAGTCGTCCGCATTGGCGCTGACTGCACTCATGGAATAATTTCCAGTTGCTCCCGTACCTTCTACTGACCAGTAATATGTGCCGCCGACAGTTGGGGTGTAGTAAATGTAGATGTCACCCTTGTCATCGGCTGATACAGCATTGGTGTAAAACAGCTTCCCAGTGCTATCACGCAAAACCAGATTCAGGGTGGTGCCAGACGTCAGCGAACTCAGTGATACTGTGTATTTAACACCCGCCTGCATTTCCATGCGATACCAGTCAGTATCTTGTTTGCTGCCTATGTTGCCATACACGACGCCGCTAGAGTTTAAAAATGCAAAAGTATCAGTATTGCCAGGTATGTCTTGGTATTGTTCAAAGGACGGCATGTAATTCTCAAATTGTAAGCAAATGTTAGTGAGATTTTAACCGATAGGACTTGAAGTTAGAACTCATTTCATAAATAGGGTGAGTGCGAACAAGACGATTTGGGATGTAGTGTAAGGCGTGACGCGAAGCTAAGGCTGGTGCCTTGACGAGTGGCACAACGCTGCAATGCGCCCAAATCGTCAGTTCCCGAAGGGTTTGCCTCATAACGCGTGCTGGACTGCGTTGGACTCGTTATCAATAGGCAAAGCTATTGACTGCCTCGTCCCCTTGCAGGCCGCATGTGCGCTTGCCCTGCTTTACCCTTACCAGTCCGCGTTATGAGACAAACGCATCTCACCCTATTTATGAAATGAGTTCTAGTTACTTTGTCGGCAGGTATTTGCGGGAAACAAGTCAGATCAAAAAAAACAGGCCGGTCACAATATTGTGACCGGCCTGTTTTTTTGCTCAATCATGGTTTTAATATTACTTTATTTTTTGCATTGGCTTCCACCTTGTCAGGCGCAAACCACCAAGGGCGTCGTTCATCTTTTGCCCATAGTTGGGCCATGTCATTTTGATGCGACTGGAAATGCCTTTCACTGACACCACCGGCCATCGCTGCTTCTATCTTTTCATTGTCACCAAAGTCCATGATGACTTGCATGGACGCGAAAAAATTCGATTCATAGGGTTTCTGGAAATCATAGACACCACGGCTGACAGTCTCGCCACTGCCCGAGCGTTCAACGGTAAAACCACCCAGCAATTCCTGCCCTGCGCCATTACGGCGCAAGGGGCTGACAAAGCGTACGGTGTGGGATTTACCCCAGCGCCACTGCGCGGTATCTTTACCTTGCAAGGCTTCAATTTCTGCACGGGCACGTGGTGCGGCTGCACGTATCACGTCGGCCAGGGTTTCGCGTTTGTCCTTGGTGCGCACATCGTCAAACCAGATGGAATCCGGCTTAGCCAGCAAGGTATCAAAACGCTGCTGCCAGAAATACCAGGTAGACAGCATGTCTTTGGCAACTTCGTCGCCGAGTTCATCACTGAAAGTGCCTATCACGACTTCCCTGTAGAGTGCCTGATAGACCAAAGGTGCAGCAAGGGCCGCATCATCCCTGCCATCCCAATTTTTCAGCATGTTTGCGAGATCTTTTTGTGCGGGATCATTTTCCAGCGCAGCGATAAGAGCAGGGCGCAATGCATCTGACTGCAGGTTACGGCTGTCATGCATGAGCTTCCAGTGATCTTCCACCGTCATCTTTTGTGCTGCTCCCAGTACCTGTCCTATGCGGGTATAGCGATAATTCGGCGAGACATAATTGGTGTAATACCAGGGAAATCCCTCAGGCCGCGTATCATGATTGGCGGTGCCTACCCAGGCGCGCTCCGGGTTATACATGCCCGGCATCTTGTCCTTGGGAATAAAGCCAGTCCAGTCATCGCTACCATCTGCAGGGGGCAGGCGCGGGAAGCCGCCATCGGAACCTGAGCGTATCGGAACAGCACCAGTGGCACGGTGAGCGATAGTTCCCTGATCATCACCAAAGACAAAATTGAACATCATCAAATCTATCTTTTGTACTTCTTTGTCAAAGTCGCTGGCATTGGCTGCAGTCAGCATACCTTCTATGCCGATTTGCGGCGTCAGCACTTCGGCATCGGTAGAACGCAAGACCAGTAGCTTGTCACCTTTGGGGCCAAGGCCGGGGTGGTCGGTAATCACCGGCCCACGTTTGGTGAAGCGTATGATCAGTGGCTGATCCCGATAACCGCCTGCTGCGCTCTTGTCCTTGATGCGGATGTTTTCATTGATGACCGTGAATGGCACGCTACGGCCACCATCCATGTAATGATCTCTATTGGCCGGGTCCAGGCTTTCCACATACAGATCTTGCACATCACCATAGGCATTCGTGACACCAAAAGCCACGTGCTTGTTGCGCCCTACCATGATGCCAGGCATGCCGGGTATGGCGGCACCAACGGCTTGTATTTCGGGCGTGAACAAACCTACTGGATGCCAGGTGCCCGGCAAGATACGGTTATCCAGATGCGGGTCATTCGCCACCATGGCCTTGCCTGATTGCGAGCGCGATGGGCCAACTGCCCAGTTGTTGGAGCCCAGACCCTGATGATTCAAAGTCTCGGGTGCGATATTCAAATCACTCCATGCAAGGTTTAATTGCGCGGATTGTGCTTGCTGGTTTTCTGCTTGCGTGATGGATGCCGCTGACGCACTCTTCCAGTCAGGATTGACAGTGAGCGGGAAAATCTCGCGTGCTTTTTCCATGCCAAGGCGATCAATCAATTTTTGCGCGATGACTTCCGCCTTGAAATTGGTTGAGTGGGTGTAATGGATATAATGCACCAGCGCTACCAGGTCAGCCACTGTCCAGGCTTGCGGTACCAGGCCGACGGCCTTGAGTTCTATGGGATGTTCACCGGGATAAGACTTGATATAGGCATTGATGCCGTCTACATAATATTGAAAGAATGCGCGCGATTCAGGGCTGAGTTTTTCTGCATGGCGCTCACCATTGCGGCGTATGCCGAGCACGCGCATGCGTATATCGCTGGGCACAGTCTCTGCACCCAGGATGGCTGACAATTCGCCACGCCAGGTAGCACGGAATAATTCCATCTGCATCAGCCGGTTTTGCGCAGTGACAAAGCCTTGTGCGCGCAACAGGTCAGGTGTATTACTGGCAAAAATATAGGGTATGCCCAGTTCATCGCGCAAGACTTTGACTGGCGCAGTTAACCCAGTCAATTGCATTTCACCATCGATTTGCGGATGACCAGAACTGTGTAGTTTCAGATACCCAGCAGTACCGCCTAGTGCCAACAATACCAGCAGGCCTATGGCTGTACGTTTAACAAATTTACTCATGTAGTCTCCCAAGGTAGATCAGTGGCTGATCTGTTAATTATTTTTTTTGATTGGCTTGATGCTCCCGTATCATTTCGTATGCAAGTATCGCAGTCAAGCAATAATCACTGTGGGCAAGTCTTTTGCTGCGACTGCAAAAATTCATGCTCTTGCATATAGTCTAAAGCCTGGACTAAACTCCATAGTCAAGACAGATTTTAGTGTGAGGTCAATAAATGAATATCAGCCAGTTTGCGAATGTCTGCGAAGTATCTGCCGACACGGTGCGCTATTATGAAAAGCAGGGCATCATCAAGCCTGCCGCGCGCCAGGATAATGGTTACCGCAAGTATGGCGATGCAGATGTACAAACATTGCGTTTTGTACGTGGCGCACAGTCATTGGGATTTTCTCTGTCAGAAATTCTGGCCATTATGCCCCGCCTGGCAGAAGGTAAGTTCGCCCGTGCTGACATCGAACAACAATTATTGAACAAGATGGCCCAGATAGACGCGCACATGCGTCAGTTGAAAACCCTTAAAAAAGAATTGCAGGCGACCTTTGCTTTACTGACTTGCAAACCAGAATTGCCAGTAACAAGCACACAAAGCACCGCTACCGATAGCGGCAGCGGTGCTGGTGTGGCAATGACAAAGAAGGCTTTCAAGAAGCCTGTAGCAAAAAGGCTTTAAGCTTTTTGTTCTTTGAAATCCATGCCTACAAACACTCGTTTGGCATTTCCCCTTTCTGTATCGTGATGTTGCATGCGCCTTTCTGCCTTGCTGTCGCGTTCTTTAGCAGCATGCAATTCTGCCAGTTTGCTGCTCAGTAATTGCGCGGCCAGGCGCTTGTTGGCATGCTGGCTGCGTTCAGTTTGGACCTTGACTGAAATGCCGGTGGCGATATGTGTGGCACGGATGGCGCTGTCAGTCTTGTTGACATGTTGCCCACCCGGGCCGGAGGCACGCGTGGCTTCATAACGTATTTCACTCTCCGGCATGCTGCTGCCAGCCTGAAATACCTTGCAACCCAAAAACCAGTTCTTGCGCTTATGACCCAGACGGTAAGGACTATTGCAGATCCATAGCAGGCTGCCTTCCCATGCCTGCGCCAAGTCTTGTACTGCATCCTCACTTTTGTCGCTGGTCAATTCAAGCAAGGCAGAACGCAGGCTGCCAGCATACGGGCCATCCAGTTGCTCGATGATACGCGCAGTGACACCTGTTTTTGCCGCCTCCTTATTGAATAGCTGCAAAGCCTTGGCAACAGCCAGGCAACATTCTGCCGGGCCGGTATTCGCGGTGATTTGTAGATAAAGCATCAGCAGCACTCCCCACGTGTTTTGTAGGTCAGCAGAGGTTTGCTGCGGGATATGACAGTAACCAGGTTTGCACCCAGCAAACAGTCGAGCACACTGTCCAGATTTTTATAGGCTTGTGGTGCTTCTTCATAAATCAGGGCACGGTCTGCACATATCACACGGCTGCCAAATTCTGTGCGGCCCAGTTGATCTGGTGTCGCCAGTTTGAACAGCCTGTCTTTGCAGTCTGTGCGCTGCCATTTGCGGCCTGCACCATGTGCCAGTGAATACAGGCTGGCTGCGCCATTCTCTGCTTTTGGTTGCAGCAGATAGCTATAGTCACCACGCGAACCCGGCAACATCACCAGACCCTGATCACTGGGGCTGGCTCCTTTGCGATGCAACCACAAACTCTTGCCATCCGCTTGCACGGGCGTAACCAGATTGTGATGTACATCGAGAACCAGCTCCCCGTTGCAACGCAAGCGGCGCAAGATACGTGCTGCGATCATGGCACGGTTTAGTGCTGCATACGCTAACGCTGCATCATGCTTGCGCAAGTAATCTGTAGCTGCTTCGCTATCACTTGCCAAGCCAGCGTGACTATGTGCATCCACATGCTGGCGCAAGATGAATTGCCCCAGACCACGTGAGCCGCTATGCACCAGTAATTGCACACGTTTGGCATGCAAGTTTGCTTTGTCGTAACTGGCTGTATCATCGACTCTGTCGGTGATTTGCAGTTCAGCAAAATGATTGCCGCCACCTATGGTGCCGAGTGAACGCATTTGCAGTAAATCCAGTCCTGCTGCCAGCAAGCCATCGGCAACATCCTGTTTTTTTGTCGACAATTCAGGATCAAGACTGAGCAATGGCTGCCACTCATCTTCATCGACAGGCTCATCAAGATTGCCGATTTGCCTGTCGAGTTTGTCCAGTTTGACCTTGTTGATTGCCAGATCGGTTTGATACAGGCTCATGCCGCAGCCTATGTCATTGCCAACCAGTGCAGGGTAGAAATGGTCTTGCGATAAAAATGCGGCACCCACAGGGTAACCACGACCCGGGTGTAAATCAGGCAAGCCAACGACGCTTACCATATGTGTTAATTGTGCTGTTGTCTTGAGTTGCTGTATTGCGCTGTCTTCAAGCCACAAGCGGTCAGAGGCGATCACAGATACGCGCTCAGACAAATGCTGAATAAAATTGCCCATAGAGGAATTCCAAATAATATCTTTTAAGGAATTGGGCGCTGGTATAGACGTATCAAATCACCAGCCGATGCTGACAAGATGAAGACTAAGATGAATTGCTTGCAGACGTGTACGCTGTATTAACAACGCGATGAAATACGCGCGCTGAAATACAAATTAATGCAGGCAGCAGAAAACCAGACCCAATGAAGGAGAGAGGTTTTGTAGTAGTCGCATGTTGATCTCCTTTCAGATTAAGTTGGTTGAGGTGAGGGTTTGATAGTAGCCCATGCTTTTTGGTTTTGGCAAGAAATTTTTCATGTTTGCCACGCAATAAAATTGATGTAGCGATATTAAAGCCTGCTATATCAACGGCGTAACATATTGCAACTTCATTTATTCTTTCTGCATCAAGCGTCTAGAATCAAAAATTGAAGTATGTATTTTCCAATTTCTTTATCGTGATCAGGAATAAAAATGAGTCAGCCGAATCAAGAAAATAAATTAAGTGAAGATGATCTGCATGAGTTGGAACTGGACAAGAAGTTTGCAGAACATATTAAAAAACTCAGCGAGACAGAGACCATCAGTTATGTCGATGAGCAAGGCTATCTGGTCAGACGCACTCCTGATGGTGTCATTACGCGCGTGCACGATGTCCCAGTAGAAAAATCACAGCATAAGTCGCAACATGAATGAACGCCCCATCGCGCTGTTTTATGGTGGCACGAATGGTTCGGGCAAATCCACTTTGCGCGACATCGACTCTGGCGGCAAAATTACCAAACATGTAGACCCCGACGCCATCGCACGCATCTTGAATCCGCAAGACCCGCGGGCTGTTGATGTCGCCGCAGGCCGTGAAGCAATACACCAGTTCAAACAAGCCCTGGCGGAAAAAACCTCATTTACGATGGAAACCACGCTCACCGGCAATGGCATACTCAGACGTATGGAAGAGGCTAAATCTGCCGGGTTCCAGGTGCAATTGCGCTACGTCGGGCTAAACAGTGCAGATGTCAATGTAGAACGGGTAGCCAATCGTGTAGCTAAAGGCGGCCACCATATTGATGAAGATGTCATCAGAAGACGATATACAGAAAGCCAGGAAAATCTGGTCAAGGCCGTCGCGATTTGCGACAAGACTTTGATACGTGACAATTCTGGTGCGGCTCCGGTCACCTATCTGAAAATTGAGAATAATCAGCTTACACGTCTCTCTGATAAAGAGGCGCCAAGTTGGATCAAAACGATAGAAGCCAAGGTCATGGCAGATATACAGGCAAATTCGCAATTGAAAAAGAAAGTGGGGAAAATTACTGCAACTTCTGCTAACGGCAAAGAAATTTCAGCAATATCGATAGAGAATGCCAATTTATTATCTGGCAATGACAGCCCTTCCAGCCGCGTGATCTCCACCGCAAACAAAGCAGTTAAAGCGGATAAGCCCAAGCCCTGAATTGAAGACATTACCGCAAGCTTGACTTACTTATCCATCAATATGTATCAATGCTACTTTGTTGTCATCCAATTCCATTCTTTGCCGTTATAGGTAGATGTGCCTTTTTTAAGATAACTTGCAGACGCTTGCTTTCAGGTAAGACATCTAGTTTAAGCATGCCAGTGTGGTAATGGTTGATGTCCCTCATTGCGGGCAACCATACCCTCAGCAACAATGGGAGAGAATATGAAATTTGATTTATTAAAACACACGTCACCAGGCATGATGCTCAGTCTTGCAGCCTGCCTGATGGTAACTGCATGCGGCGGCGGTTCTTCGTCCAACCCGGTGACTACGCCCATTGTCACCACCCCGGATGTCGCCAATCCTCCTGGCCCTGGCCATTTTGAGGCTGCCACCTTCATCAAAACCATCAGTGCCGCTGAAGTAACTGCTGCCTTGCCAAAAGAAGTGACTGCGGTAGTCAAACCCCTGTACGCGGTTGACACTTACAAGATCACTTACACCACGACTGATACCAGTGGGCGTAGCGTGACTGCGTCTGGTCTTGCAGCCATCCCGCGCAAGACTGGCAGCCTGGCCAGCCCGGTACTCGGTTACCAGCACGCAACCATCAAAACCAATGCCGAGGCACCGAGCAACCATGCCACAGCAGATGAGCCGGCAGTGCTGTTTGCTTCCATGGGTTATCTGGTTAGTGCCACTGATTATGTCGGTTATGGTACGACCAAGGGTTTGCCACATCCGTATTTGCTGGCGACGCCGACTGCGCTTTCGGTAGCAGACTTTATGACGGCAAATTCACGCTGGCGGCAAATGAAATCGATTGCCGAGAATGGCCAGGTGTTTTTAACCGGCTATTCTGAAGGTGCCTATGCGACCATGGCGACCTTGCGTTATCTTACGCAAAACCGGAGCGGTGCTTTGCCCGTCAGCACCTTCATTGGTGCCGGGCCTTACGATGTAGTGTTGACACTGAATGCCATGCTGGATGCGGTACGCAAAGAGAACCCCATTGTTGGCGCACTCATCAGCCCCGGTTTCTTGAAAAAACTGGGAGCGAATGACAGGGCCAATGTGCGCAATTTGTTATTGTCATCTGCACTGGGCAACAATAGCGATATCAGCTTTGATTCTACTTTCCTTGACAACTTCCTCAACGATGATGATGCCGCCATCACCGCGCAAAGCAATGTCAATGACTGGACACCGCAATCGCCCATCTCATTCTTCCATGGTCGTGATGATACGACCGTGCCGTACGGGAATACTGATTCAGCCTTCCAGGCAATGACCAGGCGCGGTGCCGGGACTTTGATAGACCGCATGGATTGCCCGGTCAAACCGGCAGAGCATATCCCATGTGTACCAGCTTTCCTGATCAATGATATTACCCGTCTGGGTACATTGGCCAAAGGCTTGTAATGCAGCAGGTCAGGCGCGAAGTGAAAACACTCCGCTCCTGAGCTTGTCATACACTGATCAGAAAGATCAACGGCCAGTTTCTTTCAAATAATCTGCACGTGCAGCCAATGCCGTGTCAGCAAAGTCAGAGAACATGCCGTCAATACCCAGACGGAAGAATTGCAGATATTCCGCCTTCGGATCGCCATTGTAATTTGCTGCGAGTCTACGCTTCTCATTACGGAAAGTGTAAGGGTGCACCAGCAAACCTGCCTTGTGGGCATCGCTGATCAGGCTGGTGGGCGCCAGGGTAGTTGCATCGGTTTCATTGATCTTGCCATCACCATTCACATCCACCACTTTGCCATCGGCGCCCACTGTGCCTTTGACGCTGACGATGTAACGCTTCCACGGGCCTATGCCATCGGCATAAGTCTTGATCTCAGCCAGGCCAGCAGGCGTCACCATGTCGCTGAACAGGCGCTTGTCACCAGACAGGGCCCAGTCATAAGGCCGGTCGTAAGGTGCTGCAAAGGTCAGGGCACCGGTTTTCAAATCCACATCATCTGCATCAATCAATTGCACCAACTTGACGTTCAGGCCTTTCTTGCGCAATTCTTTCAGGCTGCCTGGCTCAAATGACTGCACGAAGATAGGCGCAGTTTTATCATTCCAGCCCGCCTTGGTGATAAGGTCGATGAGTTTGTCTTCCAGTGGCAAGCCAAGTGCACGGTGGTAGCTGGGGTTTTTTGTCTCTGGGTAAACCGCAATCGTGCGGCCGGTTTCTTTGCTCTTGGCTTTGACCAGGTCAATGATCTCCTGGAAACTGACGATTTTATACAGGCCATTGTATTGTTGTGGACGCTCAGCATCCGTGGATATACCACCCAGTGTCTTGATTTCTGCAAACGTAAAATCGCTGGCAAACCAGCCGGTTTGCGTTTCTCCATCGACGTCTATGGTCTTCTTTCTGGATGCAAATTCAGGGTGTTTGTCTACATCTGTGCTGTACGCCAGATTAGGATCATGACGCGCAATCAGCACACCATCCTTGGTGGAAATAAGATCTGGTTCTATCGCATCTGCACCCAGGTCAATTGCCTTCACATAAGCTTCATAAGTCTCTTCAGGCAGATAACCAGAGGCACCACGGTGGGCGACGACCAAAGGTTTTTCACCATTCAGCGTAGGCAGAGGCTGCAGGCTGTTGCCACCGCAGGCGCTAAGCAAAATCAACAGGGATGATGCCAATAAATATTCTGGAGTGCGTGTAGCTAGCATGAACGTCTCTCGGTAAAAAAGAGCGACGATATAAGTTGCATGTGACCATGTGATGACAGAATGACTATTCGAGACTTTGTATCAAAAATATTTTTCACATAGTTTTGCGATGCTATGATGAATATCAATGTGGCAATTCACACATTTCTCTTTTTTTGCTAGTACGCGTTGATTCATCCAGATTCCATCCAGTAGTGTTGTAGTTCCAGGCATCTTCACATTCAAAGGGGTAATCATGCATCACGGCAAAGTATCCGCAGAAGTCGCAGCAGGCTTACTGATGTTGAAAAAGAGTCTGGATGAAGCAAAGATTCCCTCGTCCAAACTGGATGAGACCATCAACATCGCCACCTGGAATATCCGTGAGTTTGGCAAGGTGCCGCGTAATGACGCCTCAATACATTACATCGCAGAAATTCTGGGTCAATTTGATCTGATTGCCATCGTAGAATTGCGCAACAATCTCGAAGACCTGGGCAAAGTCATGACCTATCTGGGTGATTCATGGCGCGTGGTTTATTCAGACTGGTCTGATGACCGTGGCGGCAATGATGAACGCACTGCCTTTTTATACGACAGGAGGGCAGTGACGCATACAGGGCTGGCTGCGGAAGTTGATGCACAACGAGTAAAGGAAGGAACTGAATGGGTCACCAAAGAATCTTTCTGGCGCGCACCTTACCTGTGTTCATTCAGGTCAGGCAACTTTGATTTCCTGGCGCTGGCTTTACACGCCAGATGGGGTGACAGCAATGACGCACGGCGCGATGAATTGCAACGTTTCAGCAACTGGATTAAGCGCCGCTTTGCCAGCAAATATGTTGAAGACCATGACTTGCTCGTCTTTGGCGACTTCAATACCCCCACCATCAAGGACGAGATTTTCGCGGCCCTGGTTGACTGCGGCTTGCAGATACCCAAACCGCTGGTGCAGTTAAAAGCTGGCAAGCGCACCATCGGTGGTTCTAATCTGAAGGGCAATGCACGCTATGACCAGATATTGCATTTGCCAACCGTGCCTGAAAATTTTACCAATGCCGGTGGTGTCGTTGACTTCTTTGTGGATGAAACCAATATCGCAAAACTATATCCGGGCAAGAATTACACGGTGCAGCAATTCACTTTCCAGATGTCTGACCATTTCCCGGTCTGGATACAGATCAAAACAGATATTGAAGGTTTCCGTCTGAATCAAATTATTCAGGCAAAATCAAAATAACCGGCATAAGCAAAATATTTCAGTCCACATCCCAGATGCCCCACCAGTTTTGTTGCGCGTCAGGTGCGGGGTGTTTCTTTGCGGGCAGGTAAGTCGTTTCTTCGAGACTGATATTGACTTCGGCTGGCACTTTTCCTTGCAGAACCTGATAGGCAGTTTCGTTGCTCAGTTTTTCAAGCACAGTCGCTATGCCTGCAGGTGACCAGCAATAATGTGACCAGGTATCTTCCGGCAAAATGCCGGTGGCAACGTCCATGTCGAATTTATAGCACAGGCGCAGCCGCAAACGCAGGGCAGGCTGTGGCTCTGTGTTGGCCTTGTCTGAAGGCAAGCAAAACAGACGCACTATCCCTATTTCAAAACGCGTTCCGCGTCCACGATTGGTAATGTCGTCATACACCACCAGGCCATCTCCTTCAACTGGCATGACATCGTAATCACGCACATCCTGGTAATAAGCGCTCATCAGGCTCAATGCCTGCGGCAACATCATACCCTTGAGGGTTTGTTTATTCGCCCTGATCAGGGAGCGTAAATCTTTTTCGGCCTGGGCCGGATTTCTGTTCATGTTGATGTTTTTCTCTTCAAGTTGCGGATATCACACTCTGGTTACTATGTGCGGATATGTTGCAGGCGATTTTACAGTGAAATAAATCGGCGTTGAAAAAAAGCCTGCCTGAATAGATATTTGAATCCAGAATCGATTTATTTGAAAAATAATGAATCCGATCAGGCACTTGACACGTATCTGACATATTGGTCTCAAAGACTGATACCTCAACCACTACTCAGGAGCCTTAAATGAAAGCCTTCACTCTGACTACCGCATCTCGCGCCGCTGGCATTTCCACCGTGCTGGCCAGTGCAATATTGGCAGGCTGTACTTCCATGAGCCCCATGGCAGCCACATACTCGCAAGACAGCTTGCCAGATGCAGTCAAGGTACCCGCAGGCAATAAGGTCGCTATGCAGACCATAGGCGCAGGGCTGATCACCTATGAATGCCGCGCCAAGAAAGACACTGCTGGCCAGTTTGAGTGGGCTTTCGTCGGCCCGGACGCCACACTCAGTGACCGCAGCGGTAGCAAGGTCGGCAAATACTATGGCCCACCCGCCACCTGGGAAAATCTGGACGGCTCCAAAGTCACCGCCACCCAGATCGCTGTCGCCCCGGCAGGCGCAGGCAATATCCCTTATCAACTGGTCAAAGCCAATCCCGCCACTGGCAACGGCGCAATGACAGGCGTCACATACATCCAGCGCGTGGCGACCAAGGGCGGCGTGGCACCATCAAGCACTTGCGATGCCAGTAGCATAGGTAGCAAACAAACGGTGAATTACCTGGCGGATTATATTTTCTGGAAATGATGTGACTGTAAAGTAGTTGTTATCTGATTACTGGCTGGTGCAGCAAATTCTTGCTGCACCGTCATTCACAGCAATTACTTTTTTTTTGACTTCTCTAAACAGTGCTTGTATCAAACGTAGGGATAGCATTTCATATCCAATAGATGTCCTACATCTTTCTCAGAGTTTTCCTATAGCTCATCTCCCTTATCTACAGCAAACTCCTTGCTTACAAACAAAACCTTGAGAAGGGGCAGCCATGCCTGAAGGTCCATCCATCCGTATTTTGCAGGAAGCCGCCAGCGGCTTTTCAGGCAAGACCGTGAAGAAAGCACATGGCAACGCGAAAATGGATATGTCACGCATGGCAAATCAAAAGATCAAGGCCTTGCGCACCTGGGGCAAGCACTTCCTGATTGTCTTTGAGGACTTTACAGTACGCATACATCTCCTGATGTTTGGCAGTTACCGTATCAATGAACGAAAAGATGCAGTTCCGCGCTTGTCATTGTCATTTAAAGGTGGGGAAGAACTCAATTTTTATACCTGTTCAATCAAATATCTAGAAGGCGATATCAATACCCATTATGATTGGACCGCCGATGTCATGTCAGACAATTGGGATGCCGCAGCCGCGCGCAAAAAATTGCGCGCCAATCCGTCTATGTATGTCTGCGATGCCTTGCTGGAGCAGGACATTTTTTCCGGCGTCGGCAATATCATCAAGAATGAAGTCCTGTTCAGAATCCGCCTGCATCCTCTTTCGCTAGTCGGCAGTTTATCAAGTGCAAAATTGTCGGAGATGGTTACGCAGGCGAGACAATACAGCTTTGAATTTCTCGAATGGAAAAAAGCCTTCGTCCTGAAACAGCACTGGCTTGCGCATACCAAAAGTATTTGTCCGCGTTGCCATATTCCGTTCCTGAAAGGACATCTTGGTCTGAAAAATCGCAGGGCGTTTTATTGTGAACGATGTCAGAAGAAATATGGCTAGAAAGAGACTATTATTGAAGACGACATACAGTGACGAGATTTTTCTTGTCGCCCAGAGGAGTACATCGAATATGAATTGCAAGTCACTGAGAAAGGGATAAGGCCATGAGTATCTCAAATGTTCCTGATTATGAGCTGTACTATTGGTCGGTACCGTTTCGTGGTCAGTTTGTGCGGGCGATCCTGGCATGCGCCGGGAAAACCTGGGTAGAGGCTGACGATACGTCTATCATGAAGCTCATGAGCGGGCCGGTAAAGGATATGCCAGTACCATTCATGGGGCCACCAATACTCGTCGACAAAAAAACCAGATTCGCCATCGCCGAAATGCCAGCCATCGTGCTGTATCTTGGCGAAACACTAGAGCTCATGCCAGCAACACCGGAACTACGCGCCATGACCATGAAAATAGTCAATGATGCCAATGACGTCATCGACGAAATCACCCTGGATGGCGGGCGTCAGATGTGGACTGAAAAACGCTGGAAGGAATTCATTCCAAGACTGAAAAAATGGATGTTGCTATGGGAAGAGACTGGTAAGCGCCACGGTTTGCAGGCAAACAGTGGATTTCTTTTAGGCGGCGAGGCAGCTGGCATTGTTGACATCGTGACAGCCACTTTGTGGTCGACTTTAGCCGGACACTTTCCCAAAATTAAAAAACAGCTTGAGAAGACTGCACCCATGACGGCAAACCTGTCACGACGCGTCGGTGCGCTACCTCCCCTGGTCAAGCTGGCAGCCAAAGCACGCGAAGATTATGGTGATGCCTATTGCGGCGGCAAGATAGGCGCGTCAATGAAAAAAGTAATCGGTGCTTAGCTGAACAAGGGAGTCCTACGGTTCTGCCGTGAGATTTCCCCGAGCTTGACCATTTGATTATTGAAAGAGAAAAGTGTGGTCGCCCAAATTTTTGTGACTTCTGGTAGTCCGGTACAAAATCGAACCACCAGCATAAGGATTTTCAATAATCACGTTGAAGCCTGGCGAGCGTTTTACGCTATTTGCGTTTTCAATGTAATTGCACGCAATGAGCGCATTTACTTTTGGCTCCAACTGCACTTGCTACGTCTGCGGCCTGGTGCGCCGTTTGCTCGTATAAGGCAGCGCAAACATATACAGGCCGGAAATTAGCATCAAAAAAAGTGGAGGCAGCGGTGCATATGTTATCCAAGGCGATGGCTCACCCGGACTGATTGCCCTTGCCGCAAAATTGGCGATGACTGTCAGTGTGAAAACGATGGACAGCCAGCGGTGACTTTGTCGTATCCAGTCGCTCAAGTTCATGATGATTTCCCCGCTTGTGGTTTGGAAGCTGCTTCGATCATTTTCCAGCCATTGCCAGAAGGGTCGCGAAAGCCAGCATCCACGGTGCCGTAACGGTCCACGGGTTCTTGCGTGAACTCAACGCCGCACTTGCTCAAACGTTCGTAAGCAGCCCTGCAGTTGTCCACCAATAGCACGTTTGGTGGCATGGCCCCTTTCGCCACCATCTCATGCAAGGTCTGCGCGGTTGCCGCGTCATGCAAGGGCGCTCCGGGCACAGACAAGCCGAGCTGGAAAGAGGGCTGGTCCGGATGCTGGACCGTCAGCCAGCGATAACTACCGTTACGAACATCGGTGTGGACGATGAATCCCAGCTTCCCGACGTAGAATGCCAGCGCCTCATCCTGATCATGCACATACAGACCTGCTACATTGACACCTTGAGTCATATATCCTCCTTTGATTGAGACTCCAGTTTGCCAGCGGCTTCCATTCGCCGCTTCTCCAAAACTGCTGTATTGAGGTCGGGACGCGCTGCATTGCGCATGACGCACTCGGGGATATGTTCGCACGCATGCGGAAGCGAGCGTTCGCGCGCCCGGAGTTCTCCTGGGCTTTCACCTGTGATGTCACGGAAGATGCGGCCAAAGGTACCAAGGCTGGTCCAGCCAGTCTGGAGTGCGATCTCGGTAACGGGCAGATCGGTGTCGCGTAGTAGTGTTTTGGCTCGCTCGATGCGACGTGTAAGCAGGTAACGATGGGGAGGCAGGCCGAAAGCCTTTTTGAATTCGCGGGCGAAGTGTGCCGCCGATACTGCGCTCACTTCAGCCAGTTTGTGGACAGGCCAGTCCTCATGGGCAGCCCCATCCATCCGGTCTTTCGCCCGTAGCAAGCGTCGCAATAATTGGGGACTCTGAGGCATCTTATCCTCGCAGAAACAAAAACGCCATCTTCAAGGGTTGGCGCTGATGATGATACATATTCTTGGTGGCCCGGGGCAGAATCGAACCATCGACACAAGGATTTTCAAACCGAAAAGCTTGTTCGACACCCAACGCGGACCAGATTTCATGAGGAAATTCATAGGAGGAAACGAGTATGTAAATTTTTTTCCCGATATTTCGTCCATGAAATTCCCAACGCACCGCCAAGCCCTGATTTAAGTACATTTTTACACGAACAATTTCCGTCTCGAAATTCGCGCACCAGTAAAGCTCTTCGTATGCTTGGAAACAATGTTGATATGTACTAAGCAAGCCTTACGCGCTATTGAGGGGAATTCAAATTCCCCGGGTGGCCACCGGCCTGGCATCCAAATTTCCAACCACGGCCACCGGCCCGTCCGGTGAAAGCCATCTTTTACACAATATTTACTACCGATACTGCAATTTGTTGAGCAATGGCATTGTAGAGATCAGTCTCTGTCTCCGGCGTCCGAATCGATACAAGTAGACTGTAACGTGCCGGTAAATCGTAGCGCTCAAGTTTTTGGCGTGTTCTCCACCAACCTGCTGCAGGATAGACCGCAAGGTGTCCACGACTTGCAAGATCGGCCGCACTGCCCTTCCAAGTGTCTTGATGTAGAGAGCCTTTGTTTCGCTTGTCGCCGAGAATCCAGGCGGAGTCACGGGGACTGTGATGCTCGCCATTGTCCTCTTGTGCCGCCGCGGCGTTGACACGGGCAATGAAGTCGTCGAGCGGCTCCAGAGCGCGACGAACATCAAATCGCAGGCGGTGCGACGGGTAGTGATATTTTGACGTTGATCCGCGCGCAGACGGATTTGGTTCAATGAAATATGAAATTGTGACTCGCATCTCAACCTGCAAAGCGCCAAGAGCTTCAAGTTCTTCTTTCGGCCATGGCAGCGTGTGCAAATTCATATCTCTAGATTTGATCGTGCTACCTTCTTTTTGGTACGGATGAATCGAGTCCTCTACTACTAAGGTCAACGAGTTCGCCGCGCTCCAAATGGCCCTTTCAGCATTGGGAACACCCCAACCGCAATGCCGGATGAGGTTAATATAATCAGTTTTTGTCGGCGTTCCTTGAGCAGGCAAATACGTTTGTTGCATCGCAGGCGTCCATTCGGCGGAATGTACAATCAGCGCGCGAATTGTCTCGGGGTTAAGTGCCGGGTATTCAGCCATCAGTTGTGCTGCCATGCGTGCGCACAGGACAGATGCTGCGCTCGTGGCATTCGTAACGGTAAAAAGCCGCTCTTGTGGATTGTTGTGAGTTGTAAGCAAACTCAAACTGGGCAAGACCCATGCACCCAGTGGGTCGCGGGCGGCGTTCCCACCTTCAAACACAACGTCAGGTTTCAAAGGCCAGGCTCGCTCCCAAGTCGCAGACGAACTCGTCATAGGGCTAAGCCCACCGGCCGGTGCTATTGTTGTGCAATTGAGATAGTCGGTCTCCGAAATTCCCACCTTAGTCGTATAGGCGCCCACGGTAAGGGAATTCCAAGCCTGCCCTGGATCATGGATCAAATTCGTAGACAAACATGCGGGATAGTTCAGCCATGCGTTCTGATCGAACATATTACCGGTGGATTGAATGAAAAGCCGAGGAAATTCACCGTTGTGGTCGGCATCTGCCGCCAGTCGGTCCACCATTGAAGACCAACTCGACGGACGGCCACGATCCCGGTAATCAGCAGATGTTACAGTGGAATTGAATACACGTGGTCGATTTGGAGCCGCTACCTCAGGTTGGCTTACTGCATCGGCAAACAAGCTGGCATGAAGCTCATTTGAACCCTGATTACCACCATGGTCTTCGACTAGTTTTACAGCTTCCACAAGATGGTCAATTCGGATAGGTAAACTTGACGACAATGCTTCGGTCAAGTCTCCGTATGCTGCGACACCGACCATGCCAGTACCATGATTCGCAAAATCATGAACGCCCCAAGCGGGATTGACAGTGTGCAGGTCGTCATTTTGGATGACTGACGCAACCAATGGATGTGCTCGATTCACACCACTATCGAGCAAGCAAATTCGAGGGGCATTTTGCACGTCATCGGGAAAAATGGCTCGGGCAAGTAGGTCGTCTTGCCACCCTTGTTGTTCCTCAACAGGCATGCCATCGAAAAATTCAGCGGTTCCCTTCGCTCGTCGTAGCTCTGCGACACAGTTCAACGCCATCACTGACTGTGAAAATTGGTTCTCTGATCCATACATCAGAAGGACGACACGTTCGGGGAAATCCGCTCGGGACGTACTGACTTGGCAGCCAGTCGTCACCGCTAGTTTCCGGAAATCGTTGACGACTTCCTCTCGGATTTCGCCATGTTTACCACGGACGGGAAGCCATACCTCCCACCAAAACGCGACGGACTGGTCTTCTGGAAGGAGTGATGGGTCGTCTGTCCACAAAGCTCGCAATTCTGCCGCTCGAATTGATGCGATTGTGTTTAGTAACGCTTTGTTGTCGAGCGCGCCGCCGTTCTTATTCTTCTTTTCCGCGAGGTAGTCGGTGACGTATTTCTCGAAATGCACGAGTTGTCCATCCGGCACAAAGACATTAGCGATTGTATGGTCGCCATCTTGGCGGACACTGAGCAATTCGATACGCTTCGTGTCATTGCCGAGTTTTGTGAATGCCAGTTCCACGTCAGGCTGTCCGATGAATTGGATCTGGACCCCAAGTCCGGCTTCGAGTTCCTGTTCCTGTTGCAGCGCTTTGGCGCGCTCAGCGATTGGCGCGAGCGCTGCTAATTGGGCGCGTAGCGAAGCGCCATGCTGGGCGCGTGGCAAGTCGGGAACAGTCGGTTTCGCTCCCCCATTTGGAGTATGGGCTGTGAACGGCTTACGTTGGGATGTCTCGATCAGTACGAGGTGAGGATGCTTACCGTTTGCCTGTTCCGTCATTGGTTGGCAGCTCTTTGTAATTATTGCCGGTTAATTTAGCGCTGATTTGCTTACGCTCATGCAGCATACTGATTAGGCTTGCCTCCGATACAGTGTCGCCATCGTGAAGGATCACGTCCTTGATCGATTCATCGACCGCGCGGCAAAGTTCGGCATAACTCAAGGTTTCGGCTTCACTCACAGCCGTCTTCATGTTGAATTTTTTTGGTTTGAATTTGCCTAGGCGTCGGTTAAGTAACATCGCGACTTGTTCATGACCAGGTAACTTATACTCGATCACATCATCGAAACGACGGAAGAGAGCGTAGTCAAGAATTTCAGGATGGTTTGTCGCTGCAATGATGAGGCTGTTCGAATGGTCGTGTTCAATCATCTGCAAGAAGCTATTGAGCACTCGGCGAATCTCGCCTACGTCATTCGCCAATCCGCGTTGGGAACCAATAGCGTCGAATTCATCGAAGAAATAAACGCCACGTACCTCGGCAATAGAATCGAAAACTTGCCGCAATTTCGCAGCGGTTTCACCCATAAATTTCGTGATGAGCGCATCAAGTCGGACGAGGAAGAGCGGTATACCTAGTTCTCCCGCCAAGGCCGACGCAGTCATAGTCTTGCCTGAACCTGGCCGCCCGACGAGCAAAAGTTTGCGACGTGGCGATAATCCATGCTCACGAATTTTCGCGAACTGTCTTTGTTCTTTGATAATACGATGCAGTTGGTTATCGACATCTTCATCGAGCACCATGTCGACGACGCGCGTGGCCGGGTAACTGACGTTAAGAAGGCTAGCAAGCTCACCGCGTGGTTGACTCAGTTGTACAAGTTTTCCAGGCTGACCGTGCGCGCGTCGTGTCTTAGCAGCATCGACCATGTCGCGTAGTTCTTCGGCCAATTTCCCGTGCCCCAACTTTGCTTCGTGCGCCGCAACCTGCATCGCAACGGACAAAAAATGGCTATCGTCGCCATTCATGTGCGACTTCAGCAGAGCCTTGATTTGTTCCGCACTAGCCATAAAATTCCAGAATTGTATAGTTGTATATTACTCTACTACGCCTGAGGCGAGGAGAAGTATTTCGTGGAGTGAGCTTGCCGCCAGATTTTTGCGTGAGGTGACTCTGCCCGGACGGGCTGAGTCGCTCCCTGACGGACTTTTGTTCCGGAAACAAAAACGCCAACCCGAGGGGTTGGCGCTGATGATGTAATGAATTTCTTGGTGGCCCGGGGCGGAATCGAACCACCGACACAAGGATTTTCAATCCTCTGCTCTACCGACTGAGCTACCAGGCCAAGACCAAGAATTATAGACATGTTGGGTGTGGTTTGCAAGCTTTTTCTGAAAAAACCTGCGCTTCCCTCTATGATGGGGCTTTGATCTGGCGCATCGGGCAGGTGGGTGGGCTTCCCGTATAATGGGGCATTATCTGGTTTTTAATGGGGGACTGATGTCTGCTCAGGTGCGTGATTGCGATATTTGTATCGTTGGTAATGGGGCGGTGGGCAAGGCGGCTGCTTTGGGCTTTGCCCAGGCGGGTTTGCGTGTGAGTTTGTTGTGTGCGCCTGCAGTTGTGACCAGTGTGCCTTCTGCTGACTGGGATGTGCGGGTGTATGCGCTGAACCATGTGGCGCATGATTTGCTGTCTTCGCTGAAGGTCTGGGATGCGCTCGATCAGGTACGGGTGGCACCGGTGTCGGCCATGCAGGTGCAGGGTGGCGGTGTGGATGCGGGCAAGCTGGGCTTTGATGCTTATGGTGCGCATGTGAATGAACTGGCCTGGATTATCGAAGACAAGAATCTGAACCAGGCGCTGGATACGGCTTTGCGGTTTGCACAAAACCTGACACTGGTGCAGGGGCGAGCGAAACAATTAATGATTGATGCAGATGCTGCTCAGGTGACGTTGGATGATGGCAGCAGCATACGCGCGTCCTTGGTGGTTGGTGCTGATGGTGCACAGTCCTGGGTGCGCGGTGCTTGCGATATCGGTCTGGATTATCGTTCTTATGACCAGCAGGGTGTTGTGACCAATTTTGAATGCGCTAAACCGCATCATGGTGTTGCTCATCAGTGGTTTGTGCAAGAGCAGGGTATTATTGCCTTGCTCCCTTTGCCAGGTAATCGCGTGTCACTGGTGTGGTCGGCACCTGATGCGCTGGCAGAGACTTTATTGCGTGAGCCTTTGTCGGCACTGGCCGAGCGTTTGATGCCTTATTGTGGTGAGGTACTTGGTGCTTTGCAGCCAGTGTTGCCGGAAGCGATCAAGGCATTTCCCTTGCGCCTGATGCGGCCACATAGCATGATTGCGCCACGGGTGGCGCTGGTGGGGGATGCAGCGCATGCTGTGCATCCGCTGGCGGGGCATGGCATGAACCTGGGCTTTGCTGATGTAGTTGATTTGCTGAAGGTGATCAAAGAAAAAGAAGCGCACCGCGATTGTGGTGATGCCCGTTTGCTGGGCCGTTACCAGCGTGCGCGCAAGGAAGAGGTAATGCTGATGCTGGCAACCACAGATGGTCTGGCACGCCTGTTTGCATCTGATTTGACGCCTTTGCGTACAATACGTGATCTGGGATTGAACTTGCTGGACCGGTTGCCAGTCATAAAGAACAAATTAATCGCCCACGCCATGGGGAAATGAACCTGGCGCGGTGTGCTGGTGTGCATATGTAAGATTGCGGCAATGAGCACGACCAAGTGTCATGAGTTGGCTTAATGGATTTGTACAAGCCTGATAAAAATGAAAGAAGATTGAAGATGAAAAAAACACTGCAAGGCTTGATGATTATGACGCTGGCTTTGGCTGGCAATGTATTTGCAGCTGAGACGGCACAAGAAGCCAGTGTGCGCAAGCTGATACAGCCCACCTTTCGCGAAGGGGTGAAAATTGATTCTGTGACCAAGACGCCATACTCTGGTTTGTTTGAAGTGCGCATAGGCTCAGACATTTTATACACCGATGAAAAGGCGCAATTCTTGTTCACGGGTGAAGTCGTCGATGCCAAAAACGGCACCAATTACACCAAGGCCAGGATAGATGATTTGAGCAAGGTGAAGTTTTCTGACCTGCCGCTGGAATCTGCCCTGAAGATGGTCAAGGGTGATGGCAAGCGTGTCATTGCCGTGTTTGAAGACCCGAACTGTGGCTATTGCAAACAGTTCCGCAAGACCTTGACGAGCATGGATAACATCACTGTGTACACTTTCATGTATAACATTCTGGCGGATGATTCCAAGACCAAGTCAAAAAACATCTGGTGTTCTGCTGACCGTAACAAGGCTTGGGATGACTGGATGTTGCATGGCAAGGTGGCGCCAGAAGCGCCAGCCAATTGCAATACGCCGAACGACAAGATCTTTGCCCTCGGTCAAAAGATGCGTGTGACCGGTACACCATCAGTCATCTTCACTGATGGCAGCCGTGCACCTGGCATGCTGGATGTGAAAATGCTGGAAAGCAGGATCGCTGCGGCAGCCAGCGGCAATAAAGCCAACTAAAAAACCAACTAAAACTTTTTTCTATGACTTCGACACCGCGCTGGACAGGTATTTTGCTGGCAGCGGGGCGAGGTCGCCGTTTTGATGCCAGCGGCCAGCGCGACAAGCTTTTGCAAAAACTGGCCGATGGCAAATCCGTGGCGCAGCATAGCGCACAGAATTTGCTAGTGGCCATGCCGCAAGTTATTGCGGTACTCAGGCCAGATAATGCTGTGTTATCAGATCAATTGCAGGCAATGGGTGTTGAGTGCCTGGTCTGTCATGATGCCGATGACGGCATGGCCAATTCTCTTAAGCATGCCTTGGGTGCCACGGCTGACAGTGTCGGTTGGCTGATCGCCCTGGCAGACATGCCCGCAGTAAAACCTTCCACCATGTCACTACTCATTAATGCCTTGCAAGCGGGAGCAGGGATCGTTGTGCCTGTGTATCAGGGGCGGCGTGGCAACCCAGTCGGGTTTGCGCATCAATATTTGCCGCAATTACTAGCTTTGCAGGGCGATGTCGGTGCCCGCAGTCTTTTGCAAAGCAATGCGGTAACGCAATTGGTGGTAGATGACCCTGGCATTCATCAGGATATTGATACCCCGGATGCTTTGCTCAGTCATTTGAATCTGGATGGGAAAGCAAATGCTTGAAATGCCGGGATCAATGATTTTGTAATGAAAATCCTGCAAATAAGACATGTTTTGTCAGACGATAGTCTTTATGCATAAGGGTTTTCTACAATTTTTCACCTTCCTCGCCAGTTTTGTTACTTCTAAATAGCTTGTGGATATATCTATACAACTAAAATAACCATAGAATAGCGGTTTTCTTCCACCTGATTTAAGACGTGGCGGTATTGGTGCTGCCAAAATCTATGAATAATCTCAATCAAAAACTGGCGATACGGATTGGTTTTGCTGGCCTTGCGCCATTTGTCTTCTTGACGCTGGCTTGCTGGATCGTGCACCCAGACTGGTTGGGATCACTCATCAGGGCGCAGCTGTATTATGGCATCGTCATTTTGTCTTTCCTCGGTGGTGTGCACTGGGGTGTGACGATAATGGCTGGTGGCACAGACCAGGAAGAAACCAAAAAAGCGCTGATCTGGGGCGTAGTCCCTATCCTGATTGCGTGGTTGTCCATGAGTCATATGCTGCTGGGTTTTGTGGTGCAGGTTGCCGGTTTTATCGCTGCCTATAAAATAGACAAGCGCCTGTACCAAAGTTATGGCGTGCCAGAATGGTTTATCAATTTACGTTTGCAACTGACCCGCGTGGTCGTGGGCGCGCAGATTTTTACCTTTATTGCCGCTAATGTGCGCACCTATCCCTCAGCTTAGTATGCAATTTCATATGCAGCCTTGGCATGTAGCCTGGATCAGCAGACTAATTAATAAATAAAGAAACAGAAAGATCGTTCAGCATGAAAAAAACGATAACAACAAAGAGACCTGGTGTGGCTGCATCTGCGCTGGCGTATACCATCGTTCCCAAAGACCTGGCTGGACATATATATCTGGTTACGCTGGACATCGCGGCACCTGATGCTGACGGCCAGATCGTCAGCTTGCCAGCCTGGATACCAGGCAGTTATATGGTGCGTGAATTTGCCCGCAACATCGTACAGATCAAGGCCAGTTCCGAAGGTAAAAAAGTCGCACTGAAAAAGCTGGACAAACACACCTGGCAAGCTGCACCTTGCAAAGGCGCTTTGCGTATCACTTATGAAGTGTATGCCTGGGATTTATCAGTTCGTGCGGCGCACCTCGATCAAAGCCACGGCTTCTTCAATGGCACCAGCGTGTTCCTGAGTGTGCATGGTCAGGAGATGACTCCGCATGTGGTCGACATTCAACGTGCTGATGACGCTGCCTGCAAAACCTGGCGCGTTGCCACGTCCTTGCCTGAACTGAAAGCCAAACGCTATGGCTTTGGTACTTATATAGCAGCTAATTATGATGAGCTGATTGATCACCCTGTTGAGATGGGCGATTTTGCCTTGGCAACATTTGATGCGCACGGCATCTCCCATGATTTTGTGGTGACTGGCAAAGTACCAAACATGGACATGGAGCGCATGGTCGCTGATGTCAAAAAAATCTGCGAAACACAAATCGCCTTCTTTGAGCCGCGTACAAAGAAAGCCCCAATGGACCGCTACGTCTTCATGACCATGGTGGTCGGTGAAGGTTATGGCGGGCTGGAGCATCGTGCTTCTACCGCACTGATCTGCAACCGCACTGATTTACCAGTCAAGCACCATGCAGAAATGAGCGATGGCTATCGCGGTTTTCTAGGGCTGTGCAGCCATGAATATTTTCACACCTGGAACGTCAAGCGTATCAAACCTGCTGCCTTTGCCAGCTATGATTTGCGCCAAGAAAACTACACCAGTCTATTGTGGGTATTTGAAGGTTTCACCAGTTATTACGATGACTTGATGCTGGTGCGTGCAGGCGTGATCGATGAAGCTGCTTACTTCAAGTTGCTGGCCAAGACCATCAATATGGTGACACGTGGTAGCGGTCGCTCAAAGCAAAGCGTGGCTGAATCCAGCTTTGATGCATGGACCAAGTATTATCGCCAGGATGAGAATTCACCAAATGCCATCGTCAGCTATTACACCAAGGGTTCATTGGTTGCCCTGGGCCTGGATTTGACGATACGTGCAGAAACTGCAGGTAAAAAATCCCTTGATGACGTCATGCGAGCGATGTGGCAAAAATTTGGCCGCGACTTTTATGAGCGCAGCCTGTCAGGCAAGCAGCAAGGCCTGGGTGAAACTGAGTTTGAAAGCCTGGTTGAGCAAGTCACTGGCGTGAATGTACGCCGCTTCCTCGACAAGCATGTGCGTGGGACTGAAGACGTGCCGCTGGCAAGTCTGTATGCTGACTTCGCCTTGCAGGTGAACGATGGCAGTGCGAGTAAAAAAGCCAGCCTTGGTGTGCGTGTGGTGCGTGATGGCAATGACTGCAAGATCGCCAATGCACATGAAGGCCGTGCTGCGCATGTCGCCGGTTTGTCACCAAACGATATCATCATTGCCATCAATAGTCTGCGTGTAAGCGCAGCAGATGCAGCCGATAGTTTGGGGACGGCGCTGGGCCGCTATCGTGTGGGTGAGACTGTGCAGATTCATGCCTTCCGCCGCGATGAATTACTGACGGTGCAGGCTAAATTGCAGGCAGATGACGTGCCGGCTGTGGCTCTGGTAGTACAGGCGGCGGGCAAGTCTGCTAGTTTGGTGAGGCCCAGCTTTCAAAAGCCAGGCAAGAAGTAAGTTGTAAGCTGCATCTGATATTTGATAAGGCACCGTACAGTGATTTTGCTGTACGGCGTTTTTCATGTCTGATATTTCTGCTGCGCAGGGGGCTGAACTTTCTATAGTATGATTTTGTCATACTAAATTATCCCCTCAGCCTGAGGCCTGCATGACAGTGTCACCTTCCTATCCGCAGCAAGCGCTATGGCAAAAGTCTGTTAACTGGGCAGGGATCATTCTGTTGCACCTGATCTTGTTGCTGGGTTTGCGGCAGATACACGGGCGGTATGTAAATAAGCAGGATGGGATGGTGTATCTGGATGTCAGTATGGTGCAAGCTGCGCCAAAGTCTCTTCCCAAAGCCAAACCTCAAACCCGGCCTGAAGTTACTCGCGTATCCAGGATAGTCGCACCCGGATTGCCATCTGTCCGTGAAAAGAGCAACCCAATTCCTGCAGACTTATCGCCTGTACCCCAGAACTTCCCTATGACTGATGTGCCAGGGACTCAGCCTACAACAGAGAGCAAATCAGTATCGCTTGATCTTGACGCCTTGCGGCGCGGTGCTGTTGCGAATGACAGGAAGCAGCGTTTGAAAGAGCCAGCATTGGCTTTTGGTCAGCCCGTATCTGAATTGAGAATGGAAGAAAAATTTGGCAAGGATGTTGCGGATGCCAGGCGCAAAAACTGTATGAATACGTATTCGGAAGGGGCGAGGATAGGCAATGTGGCCATATCCGGTTTGTTTGTCGCTGGAGTGATCGTGGCGGATACGGTAAGTGGGAAGGGGTGTAAGTGGTGATTGGAAATTCGCAAAGCAATGCTTTGCGAATCCCTGACATCATTCTTTGATAAGAAGGGAAATAGAATTCAGCAATCAGCCAAACACCTTCGCTAGTTCTGCTCCCGGATTCTCTGCCCGCATAAACGCCTCGCCCACCAAAAAGCCATGCACATTCGCTTCACGCATGCGGGTGACATCAGTAGCTGACATGATGCCGGATTCGGTAATTACCAGTTTGTCTGGCGTAATCCGTGGCAGTAAAGCGATTGTCGTATCCAGCGAAACTTCAAAAGTACGCAGGTTGCGGTTGTTGATGCCCAACATGGCTGTCTTCAGTTTCAGGGCGGCTTCCAGCTCTTGCGCATCATGCACCTCCACCAGAACACCCATGCCCAGTTCATGTGCGCAGGCTTCCAGGTCAGCCATCAGGCCGTGATCAAGTGCTGAGACGATGAGCAGGATGCAATCTGCCCCCCAGTGCCTGGCTTGATAGATCTGGTAAGGATCGATCATGAAATCCTTGCGCAGGGCTGGCAGAGTGCAAGCGGCACGTGCCTGTTGCAGATATTCAGGAGCGCCCTGGAAGAACTGCACGTCCGTCAACACAGACAAACAGGCTGCCCCATGTTCTGCATAGCTTTGCGCAATGTCGGCTGGGTGAAAGTCGGGACGCAGCACGCCTTTTGAAGGTGAAGCCTTTTTAATCTCAGCAATCACCGCTGCCTTGCTGGCTGCAATCTTGCTGCGCAAGCTGCCTTCAAAACTGCGCAGATCAGCTTGCGCTTCCTTGTTGGTTTCAACTTCTGCACGCAGGCTGGCAAAGGATTGATATTTCTTGGCTGCAGCCACTTCATCCGCTTTGACAGCCAGGATTTTATTCAAAATGTCAGACATGGGCTTACTTCCCTAATTGCTGGGTGACTTCGATAAACTGTTCCAGCTTGGCCTTGGCTGCGCCGGATGCGATCGCTGCCTGGGCCAGCTTGACGCCATCTGCAATCGACGTGGCTATGCCTGCACCATACAAGGCCGCACCTGCATTCAGTGCAACGATATCGGTAGCCGCACCAGGCACATTG
>JAZJXP010000013.1:0-6428 GCA_040390835.1 Pseudomonadota bacterium | reverse complement strand
ATCTTGGCTTTTGACTCATCTGCGCCAGATACACGCAGGTTGCGGTTGGATACCATCTGCAAGCCAAAGTCTTCCGGGTGGATATCGTATTCACGGATTTCGCCATTCACCAGTTCACCCACCATGGTTGGTGCACCTAGTGAAACTTCATCCATATTGTCACGCCCCCATACCACCAGCGCATGTTGTGCCCCAAGTCTTTGCAGGACACGGATTTGTATACCCACCAGGTCAGGGTGGAAGACACCCATCAAAATATTCGGTGCGCCAGCCGGATTGGTCAAGGGGCCCAAAATATTGAAAATGGTACGCACACCCAGTTCACGGCGTACTGGCGCAGCATGTTTCATCGCCGCATGGTGGTTAGGTGCAAACATGAAGCCTATGCCGGTTTGTGCTATCGACTGGGCGATCTGCTCAGGTTTGAGATTGATATTCGCACCCAATGATTCGAGCACATCAGCACTGCCGGAAGAGGACGACACACTGCGCCCACCATGCTTGGCAACACGCGCACCAGCAGCGGCAGTGACAAACATGGATGCGGTAGAAATATTGAAAGTATGTGCACCATCACCACCAGTACCGACGATATCGATCATGTTGTCTGTATTTGCCAGTGGTACCTTGGTCGAGAATTCACGCATGACCTGGGCGGCGGCAGTGATCTCGCCTATGCTTTCTTTTTTGACGCGCAGGCCCATGGTCAGCGCGGTGATCATGACTGGCGACATTTCACCACCCATCAGTTTGCGGAACAGAAACAGCATTTCATCGTGAAAAATTTCACGGTGTTCGATCAGGCGTGTCAGTGCTTCTTGTTGAGAGATGGTCATGATGCTGTTCCAGTCAAAAAGTTTTTCAGCAGGGCATGGCCATGCTCGGACAATATGGATTCGGGGTGGAATTGCACGCCTTCGAGATTGAATTCCTTATGGCGCACACCCATGATTTCGCCGTCATCTGTCCATGCGGTCACTTCCAGGCAATCCGGCAGGCTGGCGCGTTCTATCGCCAAAGAGTGGTAACGGGTAATCGTGTAAGGGCTGGGCAAATTCCTGAAAACGCCAACGCCAGTATGGGCAATGGCAGAAGTCTTGCCATGCATGACTTGCTTGGCACGGATGACCTTGCCACCAAATGCTGCACCTATGGCCTGGTGACCAAGGCAGACACCCAGGATAGGCGTTTTACCGGCAAAGCGTTCTATCACAGCGATGGAAACTCCCGCTTCGGCCGGTGTGCAGGGGCCGGGGGAAATGCAGATATGATCAGGCTTCAACGCTTCTATCTCTTCTATCGTAATTTCATCATTACGATAGGTACGCACATCTTCACCCAGCTCGGCAAAATACTGCACCAGGTTGTAGGTGAAGGAATCGTAGTTGTCTATCATCAGTAACATTTAAATTTCTCCATCCAGGCCATCTTGCACTTGTTCAGCTGCACGTAATACTGCACGTGCCTTGTTTTCGGTTTCTTGCCATTCCATTTCTGGTACTGAATCAGCCACGACGCCAGCAGCTGCCTGCACATACAACATGCCGTCTTTTAATACGCCGGTGCGTATCGCAATCGCCAGGTCCATTTCGCCACCGAAGGACAGATAACCACAGGCACCGCCATAGATGCCGCGCTTGACGGGTTCGAGTTCATCAATGAGTTCCATCGCCCTGACCTTGGGTGCGCCAGACAAAGTGCCAGCCGGGAAGGTGGCTTTCAATACATCGAGGTTGGACAAATCGGCTTGCAAGACGCCTTCTACATTCGAGACTATGTGTTGTACATGCGAATATTTTTCTATGACCATCTGGTCAGTGACCTTGACGCTGCCAGTCTGGGCGATGCGGCCTATGTCATTGCGGGCCAGGTCTATCAGCATGACGTGTTCGGCGATTTCTTTCGGGTCGGCCAGCAATTCTTTGGCCAATTCTGCATCGCGTTCTGGTGTTGCGCCGCGTGGACGTGTGCCAGCCAGTGGTCGTATCGTGACTTTCTTGCTGCCATCGTTAAGACTTTCATTGCGCACCAAAATTTCAGGTGAGGCACCGATGATCTGCATATCGCCAAAATTATAGAAATACATATACGGCGAAGGGTTCAGCGAACGCAGGGCGCGGTACAGTGATAGCGGTGAATCGACATAGGGTTTCTTGATGCGCTGGCCTACCTGTACCTGCATGAGGTCGCCCGCCATGATGTATTCCTTGGCTTTTTCTACGGCCTTCAGATAATCATCCTTGGCAAACTCGCGTATTGATTCTGTACGGACAGACGCTGATGTGACTGGTGCATCCACACTACGGCGCAACATGGCGCGCAGGTCTTTCAGGCGCTGGCGGGCTTTGGACCAGGCTTCTGGCTGGGTAGGGTCGGCATACACGATGAGGTAAAGTTTGCCGGATACATTGTCGATGACAGCCAGTTCTTCAGTCAGTAATAACTGGATTTCTGGTAAGCCCAGATCATCTTTCGGTGCCTTGCCAGCCAGGCGTTTTTCCACATGGCGCACGGCATCGTAACCAAAGTAGCCAGCCAGGCCACCGCAAAAACGTGGCAGGCCAGGGCGCAGGGCAACCTTGAAGCGGGCCTGGAATTCAGCAATGAAATCCAGCGGGTTCATGTCGCGGCTTTCTATGACCTGGCCATTTTTCAGGACTTCGACTTTTTCGCCAAAGCTGCGCACCAGGGTATTGGCAGGCAAGCCTATGAAGGAATAGCGCCCAAAACGCTCGCCACCCATGACAGATTCAAGCAAGAAAGTATTCTTACCACCGTTTTGGGTCTGTGCGAGTTTCAGATACAGGGTGAGTGGGGTTTCCAGATCGGCGAAGGCTTCCGCAATCATGGGGATACGGTTGTAGCCTTGCGCGGCCAACGATTTGAATTCGAGTTCGGTCATGGTTTTCTTTCAACCGCCTGTCTGTTCTTGAAGTTTATGCACGCGTCTACAGCAGCAGTTAGCAGCGCACGCGAATTCGCTCAAGAGAGTATGGACGGGTAAGACAGATTGATATAACAAGCAAGAAGATGTGCTTGGGATGTGCACAGCCACTCGCGGCATTCGTGTATTAACAGAATTGCCAGCGTCGCCATAGCCAGGCCTCAAAAGTGCCTGGAGTGATCATGGAACGTTTGTTATCGATGAACATTCGTTATGTGAATGGTTTGAAAGTCAATGAGAGTTTTTCGCCGACAGCAGTTGTGCTGCTACCAACAGGGTTTCGACTATACCATCACTTTGAATATTTTGTACAGCTTCACCGTGGTTGTATCCATACGGCACTGTCAAGACCGGGCAACCGGCAGCGCGGGCAGCAATTGCGTCATTGCTGGAATCGCCTATGGCCAGCACTTGTGACGGCGGCAAGCCTAATGCTTTGCAGGCTTCCAGCATAGGCAGGGGATCAGGTTTCTTTTTTGCAAAGCTGTCGCCGCCGTAGACTTGTTCAAAATAATGGAATATTTCTTTCTTTTGCATCAGCGGCAGGGCGAAGGCCAGTGGTTTGTTGGTGACGCATACCAGGCGCATACTCAGGTCGTGCATGGCTTGCAGACCTTCACGTACCTGAGGGTAAAGCTGGCTATGGTCGCCATTAATGACCAGATAATGGCGTTGATAGGCAGCCAATGCATCATTGAAGCGTGCTGCTACACCAGCGGCTTCAAAATCCAGAGACAAGACTTGCTGAATAAGATTTTCAGAACCCTTGCCCACCATGGTCTTGATGACATCCAGCGTCAGCGGTGTCAGTGCAAAGTCCTCGCGCATGCGGTTAATGGCGACCAGAAAGTCTGGTGCGGTATCGATCATGGTGCCATCGAGGTCTATGATGGCGGCTTTGATTTGGCTAAACATTGCGGAGGCGATCAGATGTAGGCTTTTCGCCTGGTGTAGCGAAAAGCCTGAAGATGAAATTGGGAGTTAAACCTTGGCCAATTCAGCGCGCATGGCATCAATGATGGCCTTGTAGTCGGGCTTGCCAAAAATGGCAGAACCGGCAACAAAGGTATCGGCACCGGCAAGGGCGATTTCTGCGATGTTCTCGATTTTGACGCCGCCATCCACTTCCAGCATGATGTCGCGGCCAGATTCATCAATGATCTTGCGGGCTTGCGCGATTTTCTTGAGTGTATGCGGGATAAAGGTTTGGCCACCGAAACCGGGGTTGATCGACATGATCAAAACGATATCGACTTTATCGATGACATTTTCCAGCACATGCAGCGGTGTCGCCGGGTTGAATACCAGGCCAGCCTTGCAACCGTGGTCACGTATGATTTGTAGGCTGCGGTCTATATGTTCCGAGGCTTCCGGGTGGAAGGTGACGATATTCGCACCTGCCTTGGCAAAGTCCGGGATGATGCGGTCTACCGGCTTGACCATCAGATGCACATCGATAGGCACTTGCACATGCGGGCGTATCGCCTCGCACACCATAGGGCCTATGGTCAGGTTCGGTACATAATGATTGTCCATGACATCAAAATGGATCATGTCAGCGCCAGCGGCGACGACATTGCGGACTTCCTCACCCAGACGGGCGAAATCGGCAGACAATATACTGGGAGCAATGCGGAAAGTAGTCATGATGGAATCGTGCTTGAAAAAGATATGCTATTTTACCTTGTGAGGGCAAGCGGCTGTTGGCTTCGTCTGGCACAATGACCGTAATTCATCATGAAAGAAAATTATGGCAGCGTATGAAATAAGTGTATCGGTGGTTACTCAATACCTGAAAGACCAGTCCGATCCCGAGCAAAACAATTTCGTTTTTGCCTACACTATCACCATCAAGAATATCGGCACCGTGGCGGCGCAAGTCATTTCCCGTCACTGGATCATTACCGACAGTACCAACCATGTAGAAGAAGTCAAGGGTCTGGGTGTGGTCGGTCATCAACCCTTCCTCGCGCCCGGGCAAAGCTTTGAATACACCAGCGGCAGTTCATTGAGAACGCCACAGGGCAGCATGAAAGGCACTTATTTCTGCGTGGCAGAAGATGCTCATCGCTTTGAGGCAGAGATACCTGAGTTCGTTTTGTCTTTGCCGCGTACCCTGCATTGATGCAGATACGGAGCAGGCCTATTGCGGATTTTCGCCATCCTGATTTTGCTTGCTATGTTCTATAGGCTTTTTATCTTCTTTGGGCGGTGTTTCTGGCGCGCGGCCATGAAACATCGTCCACCAGACGATAAAAATCAGCATAAACATTGCAACGCCTGCTTCCAGCGCTAATAACCACATCGCATTCACCTCGCTCAATAAATTAAGCGCATTGTACCTGCTTATTTTCGTACTTAATCACAGGTGCTACTCTTGCGCATTACAATAGACATACCGGCCTTCATGCTGCATACCCCTACTCAATAAAATCAGGAGCATCTATGACATACGAATGTATTTTGACTGAAACCCGCGACAAAGTCGGCTTGATCACCCTGAACCGCCCCAAGGCCATGAATGCGCTGAATGATCAGCTGATGGATGAGCTGGGTCTGGCACTGAAGGCTTTCGACAAGGATGAAAACATCCACTGCATCATCCTGACAGGCAGTGAAAAAGCCTTCGCCGCCGGCGCCGACATTGCCGCCATGGTGGGCTATAGCTTCATGGATGCCTATAAAGACGACTACATCACCCGCAACTGGGAAACCATGCGCCAGATCCGCAAGCCAGTCATTGCCGCGGTCGCCGGTTATGCTCTGGGCGGTGGTTGTGAAGTTGCCATGATGTGTGACTTCATCATCGCTGCAGAAAATGCCAAGTTCGGCCAGCCAGAAATCAAGCTAGGCACCTTGCCCGGTGCTGGCGGCACCCAACGCCTGCCACGTGCGATATCCAAATCCAAAGCCATGGACATGTGCCTGACTGCACGCATGATGGATGTAGTCGAAGCCGAACGTGCAGGTCTGGTATCCCGCGTCGTGCCACTGGATAAGTTGATGGAAGAAACCTTTGCTGCAGCGAATGTGATCGCTTCCATGTCTCTGCCCATCATCATGATGGCCAAGGAATCCGTCAACCGCGCTTATGAGACTACGCTATCAGAAGGCATACAGTATGAGCGTCGTTTGTTCCAGGCGAGTTTTGGTACGGAAGATCAGAAAGAAGGTATGCAAGCTTTCCTGGAGAAACGTCCGGCAGTATTCAAGAATAAGTAATTTGTCTTTAGTTTAGAGAGACTATATAGAGGCGCGTCATATATGACGCGCCTCTATAAATATAAGTCGCATCTAGCGTCTATATAGTTTGAAAAATTTCATCCCATTCATGCAGCAATTCCAGCATCCCGCAAAGCCATGAAATCCCCTCCCTTTCAAGAGGGAGGGGTAGGGCGGGGATGGGTTTCGTCCGATAAGCGAAATGCTATCAATATAGAGACCCATCGACTCGTCGCTCCTGCGCAGGCAGGAGCCCAGCGTC
>JAZJXP010000012.1:3009-12132 GCA_040390835.1 Pseudomonadota bacterium | reverse complement strand
AAAGTTCAGGCATAGAACAGGTGAACCTGGCCATCACGCAAATGGATGAAATGACACAACAGAATGCGGCATTGGTTGAACAGGCGGCGGCGGCAGCGGAAAGCATGGAAGAGCAGGCAGTAGAATTGGCACGCGCAGTCAGTGTGTTCCATCTGCCATCCACTATGCAAGTTGCGGAAGCAGCAGGGCCGCAGGCGCGGCGCTTTACGCCAAGACAATTAAGTAATTGAAGATTGTTGACGCCTCAATGCTGTGAAAGGTATTGAGGCATTGGGGCATGGTGAATCGTTAAGGCAGGTTATAAAACCTTGCCAGGATTCATCAAATTTTGCGGGTCCAGCGCTGCCTTGATGGCGCGCATCATCGACAATTCCAGCTCAGATTTATAGAGTTTGATCTCATCGCGCTTCAACATTCCCAAGCCATGTTCTGCAGAAATCGATCCCTTGAATTGATGCACATGGTCGTGAACTATGCGGTTGATAGCTGCTTGTTGCCAAATGAAATCAGCATCGCTGCTGCCAGTTGGTGTAGAGACGTTGTAATGCAAATTTCCATCCCCCATGTGACCAAAACAAACGATCTGACAGCCAGGAAATGCGGCTGTTAATTCTGCATCCGTGATTTGTATGAAGCGTGGGATTTGCGAAACAGGTATGGAAATATCGTGCTTGATATTCTTGCCTTCCTTGGCTTGTGCTTCTGAAATATGCTCACGTAATTTCCATAAAGACCTGGATTGACCGATAGATGTCGCGCAAACGGCATCAGCAGCATGTCCATCATTGATCGCCTGTTCCAGAACCTGCTCCATAAGGGCAATCGCATGGTTTTCTGATTCGTGATCAGACATTTCCAGCAAAACATAATATGGGTAACTGCGCCCGAATGTATGCTGGAATTGCGGGAAATGCTTGAGTACAAGTTGCAGGCTGAAGTCAGATATTAATTCAAACGCAGTCAGGGTAGGGCCGAGTGCATTCTGACACTGGTTTAACAGCAGCAAGGCATTATCCGCATTTTTTAGTGCAACGAATGCAGTAATTTGTGCACGTGGCTGTGGGAATAATTTCAGCACTGCAGCAGTGATAATTCCCAATGTACCTTCAGCGCCTATAAACAAGTCGCGTAGATCGTAGCCAGTATTGTCCTTGCGCAAGCCCCGCAAGCCATTCCAGATTTCACCTTGGGCCGTGACGACTTCCAGCCCTAGACACAATTCCCTGGTATTGCCATAGCGTAGTACTGCGGTACCGCCTGCGTTGGTTGAGAGGTTGCCGCCTATGGTGCAACTG
This sequence comes from Pseudomonadota bacterium, assembly GCA_040390835.1. GTDB lineage: Bacteria > Pseudomonadota > Gammaproteobacteria > Burkholderiales > Burkholderiaceae_D > Undibacterium. The sequence continues at coordinate 10,837 of JAZJXP010000012.1, read as the reverse complement.
CCTTCCGACGCCAGTGACAAAGGAAATAATCTTTGTTTCTCGCTTGCAGCAGCTTGTACCTGCGCCAGCAGGCAACCAGCCTCTACGGTGATGGTGTTATTGGCGACGTCAACAGCCAGTACACGATTCATGCGTTTCAATGAGATGACCACAGCCTGCCCAGACTGATCAGGTATGCTGCCGAGTACCAGGCCAGTATTGCCCCCCTGAGGCACGCAGGCGACTTGATGTTCTGCACATAGTCGTACCAGGCTGGCTACTTCATTGGTGGATTGCGGCAGCAGCACGGCCAGTGCCTTGCCTAGATAACGTTGGCGCCAGTCTATCAAATACGGGTATTGGTCTGTTGCATTTGTGATGACGAAATCATTGCCCAGAATATTGATGCAAGCGACAAGAAATTCTGTTTGCATGATATCGACTTCGTTCATGTTCTTCACTCTGCCGCTGTTTTTGCTGCTGTTGCTTTTGCCAGCGCTTTGGCGGCTTTTTTCAATGGACGCAAATACAGGATGATAGCGATGAAAAAAAGCATGGACAATGCGACCTCTCCACCAGCCAGGGCCATGGAAAGGGGGATACGGTCACTATATGCCCTGACTATGCCTTCGGTGAAATAGAGCCAGATCAGCATGGACGACCATTGCATAGTGTAATTGTCGCGTTTCAATACGCCACGCAAAGGTATTAGTAGTGGCAGGGCCTTGAGTATCATCCATGAGCCACCCGGGCGCAATGGTGCCAAAAACCATTCCCAGCTGATACAGAGCAGCAACAAGGCAATTAGGCTGGCAGAAGCGAGCAGGTAATATTTTTTTTCTGGTGCTGCCGTGCTCATGCTGAAGCCTGTAATTTTTTGCTGACTTCTGCCAGACGTTTTCCTAGTGCGATAGCCAGTTTGCGGCTGTCTTCTGAAATGGCTTGCGCGCCATCCTGACCAGCCCAATGAGTCGCACCATAGGGGCTGCCACCGGTTGAAGTTGTCATCAGTTCAGCGTGACTATATGGCAGGCCCAGCATCAACATGCCATGGTGCATGAGAGGCAGCATCATGCTGAGCAAGGTTGATTCCTGGCCGCCATGCATACTGCCGGTGGAGGTGAATACGCAGGCTGGCTTGCCAGTCAGGGTGCCGGATAACCAGTCGGCTGCCGTTCCATCGAGAAAATATTTCAGTGCTGCAGCCATATTTCCAAAGCGGGTAGGGGAACCCATGGCAAGCCCAGCGCATTCTTTAAGGTCTGACAACTCGACATAGGGTGCGCCATCTGCCGGCACCTCAGGCTCGGTCGCTTCTGTCACTGTGGAAACAGTTGGCACGGTGCGCAGGCGGGCATTGCAGCCGGGTACGCTTTCTATGCCCTGGGCAATAAATTCTGCCATTTTTCTGGTATTGCCATGCCGTGAGTAAAATAAAACTAAAATCGTGAGTTCTTGTGTAGTCATGCTTGTATTATAGAAGTCTTTTTTCCTGGTTTCTCGTTAAAATCGAGGCATTTATATCTCTAGCTGCAAAAACTATGCGTGGTCTGTCGTGGAAACAAATACTCAATCTCTTCAAATTTGCCCTGCAGCGCCTGCAGGAAGGTCGTTTGCCACAGGTTGCAGGTAGCCTGACTTTTACCACGGTACTGGCCCTGGTACCGATTTTGACCGTGGCTTTTGCCATCTTTACGGCTTTTCCGCTATTTAATACCTTTCGCACTTCGCTGGAAGCGTATTTTATTCAAAGTCTGATGCCCAAGGGGATTTCTAATACCATCCTGGGCTATCTGACGCAATTTGCCACCAAGGCGACCCGCGTTTCTGCCATCAGTGGCGTGGCCTTGATGGTGACTGCCATTACCACCATGGCAATGATAGACAAGTCATTCAACCAGATCTGGCAGGTCAAGCGCTCGCGCCCGGCCTTGCAAAGACTGCTGGTGTATTGGGCGATCGTCACTTTGGGGCCTTTGCTGGTTGGTGTTTCTATTTCCAGTACTTCCTATCTGTTCACTGCCACCAGTGGCGTGGTTGGTTCTGTGCCGTTTTTGGGCGCTTTATTTTATACCCTGACTTCGATTGCCTTTACAACAGGTGCATTCACCTTGCTGTATCTGGTGGTGCCAAATCGTTCAGTTGAGTGGCGCGATGCTGCATGGGGTGGTTTGTTCGCAGCGGTGGCTTTTGAAATTGCCAAGCGTATATTTGCCAGCTTCGTCATTCAGTTTCCTACCTATACCATCGTGTATGGTGCCTTGGCGGCCGTTCCGCTGTTCCTGGTCTGGATTTATGTTTCCTGGCTGATCATTCTCATTGGTGCAGTCATTGCGGCTGCATTGCCAGTCGTCAAATTTGAGCGCTGGTGGCATGTGCCTACGCCTGGCAGTGCTTTTGAAGATGCCGTCAGTATCTTGCAGGTGCTGGTCGACGCCCGCTTGGCTGACGCTACCGCAGCCGTGAGCGTGAACACCATACGTACCGAGACCAGATTGGGCATAGATGAAATTGAGGGCTTGCTGGAGCGCATGGCAGAAACCGGCTGGGTTGCCAGAGTGACGGTGAATACCACTGCTTCACGTAGTCGTTTCTGGTTGCGCAAAAATGAAGCGGGGGCCGAGTTGTGGATCATGCTGGTCAATCCTGCCAGTTTACGCTTGTCCGATATTTATCGCCTGTTCGTCTTTGATTCAACACGCGAGAGCCAATTATCCAGCCTGGTCGATCAAAGTATAGAAAATGGTTTGCAACAAAGCCTGCAGACTTATTTTTATCCGGTGGAGCAGGCTTAAATGAAATTCCGTTTGATCAGCGCAAAAGAACTCGACGCGCCTTTAGTCGCGCGCTGGGTGGAGTTGCGCAGTCAAAATCTTATCTACGTTAGTCCTTATTATGCTCCGGCTTTCACCGCCATTATCGCCAATGCCAGGGATGATGCCCGTATCCTGATATGTGAAGATGCTGGCCTTATCGTGGGTGTGTGGCCTTTTCATGCATTGAGTAGCTTCCGCGCTGTATCCATAGGTGATTTCCTGGCTGACTATCAGGGGCCAATATGTGAGGCATCCCTGGATTTACGTATCAATGATGCCTTGAGCGCCATGCAATGTCGTTACTTCGCCTTTAATCACATGCCATCGGATTTGGGAAAATTCAGTCAATATGCATGGACGCAAAGCCAGTCGCATATTCTGGATTTAACGGGTGGATTTGATGCCTATGCGCTGCGCCTGACAGAAAAGCGTGATGCATCACTCTTGAAAAAAGTGACAACCAATGAGCGCAAACTCAGCAAGAAATTTAGTGAGCTACGGTTTGAACTGCAAAGTGTAAGTGATGCTGATTTCACAGCCTTGATCGCCGGGAAACGAGATCAGTTCCAGCGCACCGTAGGAGCTGAGCACGATATTTTCAGGCTGGATTGGGTCAGGCAGGTGATGGATGAAATCCGGGTGGCAAATACGCCTGATTTTGCAGGTATGTTATCGACGCTGTATGCTGGCGATACCCTGATCGCGGCGCATTTTGGTATGCGCTCCAGCAAGGTATTGCATTACTGGTTTCCTTGGTATCACACAGACTTTGCTGAATATTCACCAGGCTTGATTTTACTGGCGCAATGCGCCAGACATGCTGCTCAAATCGAAATAACTACGATAGATTTAGGCAGAGGAGATCAAGCTTACAAATTACGTTTTGCGACAGGTGCGCATCAATTGTGTGAAGGGGCTGTCAGTTCGCCAGCCATCTTGAGCAAAGTGCAAGCTGGTCTCTATCATGGCAAGCAAATGTTGAAAGCCTCCAGTATCGGGCAGCATTTGCGTAAATTACGTCAGGCTACCAAGTAAGCCTGGATCAATAAGCGTTTTTATCACCAAGCACAACCTTGATGGTGCGCCAGATAATCACAATGTCCAGCCAGATAGACCAGTGCTGGATATAGTAAAGATCATATTCAATACGTTCTTCCATTTTTTCCAAAGTCTCGGTTTCGCCGCGCAAACCATTGACTTGAGCCCAGCCAGTGATGCCAGGTTTGATCTTGTGGCGGAACATGTAACCACTCACCAGTTTGCGGTATAACTCATTATGTTCAACCGCATGGGGACGCGGCCCAACCAGACTCATTTCACCCTTGAGTACATTGAATAACTGAGGCAGTTCATCCAGAGAAGAGCGACGCAGGAAGCGGCCAAACCTGGTGACACGTGGATCGCCAACAGTAGCCTGTACTATGCGCTCATTCGGATTACTTTGACGCATGCTGCGGAATTTGTAGACATTGATAGGGCGGCCAGCTATCCCATACCTGACCTGTTTGAAAAACACGGCTCCAGGCGAACTTAGTTTGACGCCTATCGCTATCAACAACAATATTGGCGACAGCGCAATCAGGCCAAAGAAAGAGCCGAATAAATCCAGCATGCGCTTGGGCAGGGCAGCCAGACCTATGAATGGCGTTTCCGTTGATGCCAGAACAGGGCGGCCCGCTAATTCACGCAACTGTATGCCTGGCATACCAAAAATCAGCGATTCGGGCACAAAGTAAGTGGATGCGGTGCTGTCCTCCAGAATCGCAATAATTTCTGCCAGTTCTGGCGGTTCCTTGGTGTTCAATCCTATGAATACCACGTCGACATTGACATGACCGGTCTCAGCATCAACTATCCAGGCGGCGGCGTCACTCAAGTCCCCCAGTCTTTCCAGATTGCTGGGGGGGCGCGACTCATTCCTGTTATCAAAGAATCCGACGAAGTCAATTGCAGCCAATGGTGTATTACGCAGTGACTCTACCAGGTCAGAGCAGGCTGAATTTGACCAGATCAGTACAGCCTTGCGCCTTCTTGTAGGGTTGGAGTAGTAATACACTGCCAGTTTGCGCATGATCAGCGCAGTCAGTAAAAGCGTGAATGGCGTAGTGAAGAGCCAGACCAGCATGACTGCCCGCGACAGTCGTTCGGCAGACTTGTCAACATAAGCGCTCATCAACACGATCATGAACACCACAAACCAGCGTGCCGTAATGCTGGGGAAGGCAGCCAGTACGTGCTTCTCTTGCAGCGTTCCCAGTAACTGCTGGCTGGAGAAAACGATGATACTGCTCAGACCTGCAATCAACATGCGCACGCCAAAAATCTCAGTATCCGCGTAATTGGAATACAGGATGATGCCCAGCAGTGTCAGATAGGTTGTTATGCCAAACGCAACGCCTGTGAATGCAGCCAGAATTTGCGCTGATTGTGAGGTATTGGAGGCGGGTGAAGCATTGAGCATGGTTATGGGGCTTTTCGCTTATAGTCCTGGGATTGACACGCTAGAAATTCTTTTCGCACAAATTACTGTGTACGAAGGTTTAGTTTTTTTGCCCTGATAATAGCTTCTTGATCTTCCCAAGCTGCCAGCGATGCAGGTGTTCTCTGAATTCAGGGTTTTCATATCTGGGTGCACGCTTTATCGCAGCGCCTAGGTAACCTGCAATAATGAGCAAGCCGCCAATGACAAAAGGTTTCTCACGCATGCGGAAAATGCCTGAGGCCAGGGCATACAGTGGGTGATAGCCCATGAACCAGATACCCCGCCCCCAGCGCAGGCGACCCCGATACACATTCTTGTCAGACGAGCCCATCAGTCGGTGATGCATGAGTATGGCGTCCGGATGCAAAAAGCTTTTGGTCGTCCAGCCCTTCATGCGGGCGGTATGAACATCGATACCATCCCACAAGACTTCTTCCACAAAACCACCGATTTCTTCAAATGCCGTTCTGCGATAAAGCTTGAACTGACCAGCAACATGCTCATCAATGATGATTTCTTCTATCTTTTGACCTTCTTCTTCGCGATAAACCTTGCCTGACACAGCGGCCAGCTTGGGTTCAAGGGCAAATTGTTCAAACATGCACTCCAGGTACCTGGGGCCAAAAGACATGTCGCCATCCAGCTTGGCAATATATTCGTATTCCTGATGCTCAATTTGGGTGATACCGAATTTAAAGGCGGCGACTACACCACCACCCACCTTGCGAAAACCACGGTCAGGGCGCTGTACCAGCCTGATAAATGGGTGCTTGGCGGCATATTCGCGCACAATGTCTGCGGTGCCATCTTGTGAGCCATCGTCGACTATGATCCACTCAATGGGTTTGACTGTTTGCGCTACCATCGAGTCCAGCGTCAGCCTGATCAGTTCGGCTTCATCACGCACCGGCGCAATAATGACCAGAGGGACCACTCTGGCAGGGCTTGCTGATGGCTGTGAGCTCGGGCTTTGCATAATTAGTCTTTCTTACTTTTATTTGCATGTTAACTGAGCTTTGAGTTGCCCACAATTCAATAAAGGTTAATTTTTGTAATTAAATAGCAATGCTATTACTGCTGCACCTTATTGCTACAGGGTTTTGTTGTCCTGACAAAAATTTGCATCTATTCTTACTATTGCAATATAAAATGAAGTTCTTTCTATGAAATGTCCCAAGTCAGATGACAATTTGGTCCAAATTTTCTGCTTATTCTGAAATAACAGCCTGCAAACTGCTGACCGCAGTGCTGGCCTTTGCTCTTATTGGACAACTGCAAGCGCAAGAAATGAAGACTGTTCCGGCAAATGGCATGAAACTGGAAAGCCAGCTTTTGCAATTGCCTCTGACAGACAGAGTCCCGGCACCTGCAAAAAATACTGTGGATGAACTGCCAAGCGGGACTGCCTCAGATGTCATAGGTGAGGGTGATCAATTGCTGATTACCGTATTTGGACAGCCTGATCTGACCGCCGATGTCACCATTGGGGAAAGCGGCGTCATCACCTTACCCCTGGTTGGCACGGTAGAAGTCAAGGGTAAGACTGCAACAGAAATTGCCGCCATCTTTGCAAAGAAACTGGAGCAAGGCCAGTACATTAAAAACCCAAGAGTTTCCATCAAGGTCATGCAGCAGCTTAGCAGGACTTTTTCTGTGTTGGGTGAGGTATTGCGGCCAGGGCGCTATCCCCTGACGGGGCAAATCAGTATTCTGGAAGCTTTAAGCCTGGCCGGTGGAGTCTCGCAAAAAGCTGAAAAGAGCTTGCGCATATTGCGCCGCGAGCCGGGTAAACCTGCTTCTGAGTTGCAAGAATATGCCTCCATCAAACTGGAGCTGGATGCGACAAAACTGGCACCTGAACTGGCGCAAAAAATTCAACCGAATGATGTTTTATTCGTACCCCAGCAAAAAAACTTTTATGTCTATGGCGAAGTGCGGCGCCCCGGTGAATATCCCATGGAAGACGATTTGAATGTCATGCGGGTATTGTCCATAGGTGGTGGTGTTACTGACAGAGGCTCGGTGCGGCGCATCATCATCCATCGCAAAACAGAAAGTGGTGAATTGCGCGAAATTTCGTCGGGTATCACTGATAAGGTATTGCCGGGTGATGTGGTGTATATCAAAGAAAGAATATTCTGACGTCTATGATAAAAACCTCCCCCAGTGAATTGGTCTTGTCCTTTGCCCAGATAGGCGCGATGCTGCGGGCGCGCCAGTTGTTGATCGCCTTCGTCATGATAGTCGCGGTTGTTGGTGCTGCGGTGGCAAGTTTGATGTTGCCAAAAACTTATGTTGCGGTGGCTGATATTTTCATCGATTACCGCGTCAATGACCCCATCGGTGGACGGCAATTTCACCCCATGCAGGACGAAAGTTATTTGCAAACGCAATTTGATGTCATCAAGAGCGTACAAGTGGCTGAGCGTGTTATTCAGGCGCTGGGTCTGCAAACTACGCCTGAGGCCAAGCGTTTTGTGCAGAGATATGGCGAGCAGCGTGGCTTGCGCGCTCTTGCTGAAACCATCGTCAGGAATACCGATGTCTCACC
>JAZJXP010000012.1:0-2979 GCA_040390835.1 Pseudomonadota bacterium | reverse complement strand
GCCATAGTCAAAGCCTATATAGATCTGTCGCTGGAGATGATGAATGCGCCAGCCAGAGCGCGGCGCGATCAATATAATGCCCAGCTCGAATCCATGAGCAGGCAGATTGATGAACTGCAAAAAAAATTGACGGCTTATCAGCAGGAATACCAGATCGTTGATGTGGATGAGAGAGCAGACCTCGAATCCAAGCAAATGAATGCATTGAGCGTGCGCCTGATCGATATACAGCTGCAAAGGGTAGAAGCGCAAGCCAAACGCCAATCGCTGGAAAAATTGGTGCGGGAAGGTAATCCTGAATCCGATATTCCTGAGATTGCAGGTATAGGCCACATCTCTGGCCTGAAGGCTGCGTTGATCTCGCTTGATACGCAATTGGCGAATGCCAAAATCACCTTGGGCGCGCGTCATCCAAAATATATGGCGATCAATGACGAGCGCCAGGCTTTGCTGGATAAATTGAAAAAAGAATCTGCCACTGCGTTTGAAATGCTGGGTGCTTCAGAGTCCCGCCTGACGCAACAAGAAAAAGCGATAGAAACAGAAATCGCGGCGTACCAGAAAAAGACTTTTGAAAACAAGAAACACAGGGATGTGATCAGCTCTTACCAGCGCCAGCTCGACAGCGTCCAAAAAATCTACAACGCCGCGATTCAAAAATTTGATGAGTTGTTGATGACCAGTAATGTGGCTATCTCAAATGCCTCAGTCATGCAATGGGCAGAATTGCCTGAAAAGCATGCCAAGCCTTTACTACGTAATAATCTGGTATTTGGTTTGCTGGCAGGCCTGGTGTTTGGATTTGGTTTGGCTTTCTTGCTGGAATTAATGAACCGTCGTGTGCGCTGCCTGGAAGATCTGGAACGTGAATTTGATGAACCTGTAATGGCAAAAATTGGATTTGATGAAAAATTGACAGGCAATGGACAAGGTGGTTTGCATGCAAGCTGAACCCATGAGCCAACCAGCCTCAAAAATAGGACGGCTCGGTGAGTTGTTCCTGCAAAAAGGTTTGCTCACACCTGAGCAGATAGATCAGATCGCGCAACTGCAAAGAGAAAAGAAACTCAGGTTTGGTGACGCTGCCTTGGCGCTAGGTTACCTTAGCCAGACACAACTTGATCTGGCTTTGGGCGAGCAATTCGGTTATTCAACCAAGGACTTGATGAATGGCAGTGCCGACAAGTCGCTGAAATTTTTCTATTTTCCCTTCAGTAAAGAGGCTGAAGAAATCCGCCGTCTGCGCAGTGAACTGCTTTTGAAATTCAGTGGGCAAGAAAAGATCAAGATCACCCTGGTCAGCCCTGCGCGTCGCGATGGCAAATCCTATATGGCCGCGAGTCTGGCAATCGCTTTGTCCCAAGTCGGCAAGCGCACTTTGCTCGTTGACGCTGATCTGCGCAGTGGCAACCTGCATGAGTATTTCTCGCTTGGTAAGCCAGATGGTTTGTCTTCAGTACTGGCCGGGCGTATCACGGCAGCCGATGCCTTGATACAGCTGATGCCGAATTTACACTTCTTGCCTGCCGGGCCGCAGCCACCAAATCCCCTGGAAATTTTACGCGCCCCGCGCATGCGCGAATTGCTGGAATCCTGCTCTGATCAATTTGATGCTTTTGTGGTCGATACCCATACGGCCACTCTCGCATCCGATGCGCAAATGGTTGCTCATCAAACGGGCAGTGTCTTGCTGGTCGCCAGAAAAGACCATACCTATGTTGATGAGTTGCGTCAGGCCAAAGCTGATATGCAAGCAGCCGGTGTGGAAGTACTGGGGACGATTTTTAATCAGTATGAGTCTGCAGGTGCAAGCCGGTTTGCGCCATTTACCTGGGCCATGCGCTTGTTGTCCAGATTGTTCCGCCGAAAAAGCTGAGTTCATATGCCTGAACTGAGTATTTGCATTTGTACCTATAAAAGACCTGACTTGTTGCAGCGCCTGTTGCAAGCCATTTTGACGCAGACTTTGCGAGATGTGGCGATAGAGGTTGTCGTTGTGGATAATGACAGTAATCAGTCAGCAGCAACAGTGTTGGGTGAAATGGCTGCCAGTTTCGATGAAAGACTCAAGACGATTAATCTGGCAAATTCAAATATTTCATTAGCCAGGAACGCTGCAATAGCTGCAGCCAGCGGTAACTGGATAGTCATGATTGATGATGACGAAGTCCCGGTATCCGATTGGCTGGAACAGCTTGTGAAAGTGGAAAAGGCGGAGCAAGCCGATGTCGTGTTTGCCCCGGTGTTGCCTGAATTTTCTGAAAGCACGCCAGCATGGATACGCAAGGGCGGCTACTTTGACCGTCGTCGCATGCCTACTGGCACAAAAATTGATCATAAGGACGCCCGCAGTGGCAATGTGCTTATCCGTCGCTCAATACTGCAGGATATAGCCGCATCACAAAAAGATGGCATAGGCCCGTTTGATCCCGCTTTTGGCACAACCGGTGGTGAAGATACCATGCTGTTTCGCCGCCTGGAAAAGCTGGGTGCTGTTATGGTCTGGTGTGATGAGGCAACTGCAGATGAATTTATTCCTGCGGACAGAGCTACCGCAAAATGGTTGCTGCAAAGGTCTTACCGCACCGGACAATTATTTATCCGTACCGAACTGGCGATGCTGGAGGGTAGCAAGAAAATCGGCTCCGCACTGATACTCAGTGCCCGTGCTTGCGTGCAGTTTTTTCTCGCGCTGCTCTTTGCATTGCTGCTATTGCCCTTCAAATTCTTGCGTAGTTTTACCTGGCTCAGGGTGGCCGCTTCGCAACTGGGTAAGCTCAGTTATTTCTGGGGTAGCGCCAGTCATGCCTATGGCGCGCTTGGAAAACAAAAGAAGCCATAGCCGTGCCTTTAGAATACTTTCCTTTGCTCGTGGAGGAGGCTTCAGTTTGGTGTTTCAATTTAGCATTTTGGGCTTTTGCTTACTTTCTGATTCCGCGTGAAGTTTTAATCTCCTGCTAGTCGAAGTCACTGCGACCA
>JAZJXP010000011.1:0-21416 GCA_040390835.1 Pseudomonadota bacterium | reverse complement strand
CCAGATGGTGATCACCGCAGCATAGTTTTTACCTTCATTGAATGCTGAGCTATGGTGATAGCGGTGCAGTTCAGTACCCATAAACAGGTAGTTCAAATATCCAGCCCGTACATCGACGTTGAAGTGCGAAACCAGTCCCTGAAAACCCGTCAGCACCGCCGCTGCAAAGATGGCCTCCTCTGAAAAACCAAGAAACACAGGTGGCAGCATCAGTATCACCCGGACATAGGCGCTGTTGATCGGATGGCCAACCGCATGCATGAAGACATATACTTGCTTCGGCAGATGATGTGCCACATGCGTTTTCCACATCCACTGTCCAAATCGGCCTCGTGCCTGGTGACTATAGCGATGCACCCAATACCAGAGAAAGTCAGAAATTAAAATAGCGACACAGGCCTGTCCCCACCAAGGCAGCCCGTCGGCATCATGAACCTTGGGCAAGGCACTCCAGCGCGTCAGTGCAGTAAGACAAAAGCTGGTAGCGGCCAGGGCTGCACCATTGACCAGCATCATGGGAATATCCCTGCGTAAAAAACTGCGCCTGCTCATGCTCCAGTGTGCCCGTGCTGGCATGACCCATTCCAGAAAAAGCATGATGCCTATGGTCACGCCCAAATAGATGGAATACGCCTGTTTGGGTACCCCAAGCATTTTCATGGTGTTCATATATATGAACACCAATGTCATCAACAAGCCCAGCGGGTAAAACCAGAATTTGATGAACCGGGTGAAATAATTTTTCAAAAAACCAGGTTCGGGTTCTTGTGTATAGTCTTTGACAGATGAGGTATGCATATTCTCTTTACTCCACTGTGAGTTGTATTGTTTGCGCGTTATTGCCGTGAGTAAAACGTAGTTTTTCAAAGTCAGGCATGCCTGAAAACAGACTTACCTTGAAACCATTCGAAAACCCCAGCGCTTCGACCGGCAAGCCAAAGAAATTGTGATCGACGGTTCCGTTATCGTTGGCATCGTGAAACACGATTACCGCATACTCACCGGCAGGCAATGCCGTAAACACGAAGCTGCTTTGCCCATTGTTGATTAAAGCGCTTATTTCCAGTTGCCCCTTCCTGGTGACTTCATGGCCTGGCAGGTAGAGCCTGGCAATTGCATGCCCTGTATTCGTTTTAAAGCCGCTCGCGATCACTGTCAGGTTGCCATTGACATCCTGGGCATTCGCCACACTGGCTGTCGTGAACAAGCTAAGTACTACGACGGTTGATAAACGCAAAACCCGGCGAAAACGGTAAAAAAACGCCAGGTGCATGGATGCAGCAATTTGCTTGTAGATAGTGTTTGTCATCATGTACTTGTCTGAAATTGGACAGGCGTCCATAATCGCAAGCAAAGGGAGTTAGCCGAAGAACCAAATTCCATTCCACGCCCATTTACAGACATTTCCGCCCTTAATGTTCAGGAAATCGCACCATGCTCACGCACACAGTAACTGACCGCCGGATACTTAAAACCAGACTGGCTCTGCGCGAAGCCTTGTTGAATTTGTTGACTGAATGTGACTGGGATGACCTCAGCATCCAGGAAATTTGCGAACGGGCAAACGTCGGGCGCTCGACGTTTTATCTGCACTTTGAAAGCAAAGATGCCCTGCTTTCAGAAAGCCTGAATGATCTGCGGGACGCCTTGACAGCACATGCCGATTTGCACACAGAAGTGCGGGCTTTTGCTTTCTTGCCTGGCTTGCTTGCACATATGGAGGAAAATCGACGTATATTCAGAAACGTCATTGGCCGACGCAGTGGCTATGGTGTTGAGCGCCGTTTCCGGGAAATGGTATTTCAATTAATAGAACAAGATTTGGCAAAGCGGAATGTCGCAGAAACCGAGCGGCATATGTTGGGGCGCTATCTTGCTGGCGGTATTGTCGATTTGGTAGCCTGGTGGGTGGATGCGCCTGATGCACCCACAATGAGTGAACTGGAGCAGTTTATATTGGAGCGCGTTGCAAAAATCGTTGCAAAACCATTACAAAACAACAATCAGATTTGAACGCGACGCCATCAGATAAACAGAGTGACTTGTACAGTATGGCAGTGCTGGCAGGACTTAAGTGCGTACAAGTGCAAAACTTTGCGATTCAATGTGAATGCTGATGATGCATATCCGGATAATGCGGATGTTTGTGCCTTAAGGGATGATGCTGGTGTTGATGCACATGTGGCTCGGTGCCATCCCAGCCAGTATCATGTTCATGTTGGTGATGCAGGTCATGCGTATGTTCATGTGCATGCTGCAGGGCTTCGTGATCATGTTCGTGCTCATGGTTTTCGCTCAGATGCAGCCAGATGCCCGCCAACATCAAAAATGCAGCCAGCCAAAAGACGCTACTGGGCCGCTCCCCCAGAAACAGCAAAGACATGGCTGTCCCGACAAATGGTGCTGACGAAAAATAGGCACCGGTACGTGCGGCACCCAGATGCCGCAATGCCAATACAAACATGACCAGGCTGAGACCATAGCCTGAAAACCCTATCATACCCACCGATAGCAAAGTGTAGCCATGCGGCAGTTGATAGCCTGATGCCAGAGCAATACTCAGGTTGACGGCACCTGCAACCAAACCCTTGATGCCTGCAATTTGCAAGGCATCACTGGCAGCCACCTTGCGCGTCAGATTATTATCAATGGCCCAACACAAGCAAGCCGCTGCAATCGCCAAAGCGCCCCAGGGCACGCCCAATACTGGCATTTGTTCCCAGGATAAAAGCACACCTGCCATCACGATCAACAGCATGCCCAGAAAGATGCGTCGGTCAAAATTCTCTTTGAAAACGAACCAGGCCAGCAATGCTGTCAACACGCCTTCCATATTCAACAGCAGGGACGTTGTCGAAGCTGGTGTCAGAGTCAAACCCACCATCAATAGCACCGGCCCCGCTACACCACCGCTAAGAATGGCAGCAGCGAGCCAGGGCAAATCTGGCCGGGTGAGAGGTACAAATTGATCCTGCCTGTGATGAAAAATGGCGGCACGCAAAATAAAAATCAACAGCAAGCCCAGACCACTACCCAGATACAAGACACCCGCCAACATGACTGGGGTAATATCCGCCACCATCGTTTTGGCGAATGGCGTGCTGATGCCAAACAGGGCGGCTGCCAGCAATGCGTAAATAACGCCTTTATTCATCACATGATATTTCATACACTTTTCTGGCAAATATCAATCACCATCAATGACAGCCGCTACCGAGGCTACCCAGATTACGCACGGGATGCTCTTCCGCCGTACCCAGGTTTTGCAAAATACCGCAATCTTTTGTTGCCTGTGCGCTGGTGCATAACTTGCGCAGAGACTTTAATTGCAACTCCAGCCCCTTCAACTCCTTGATGCGGTGCGCGACATGTTCGATGTGCTTGTCGAGCAGGGCATTTACTTCCGAGCAATTGTCTTCAGGCGCATCGCGGAACTGCAATAGCTGGCGTATTTCATCCAGCGTCATATCCAGTGAACGGCAATGCCGTATGAATTGCAGGCGCTCTGCATGCATTTCGCCGTACAGACGGAAATTGCCCTGTGAGCGGCTGGCCTGTGGCAGCAAGCCTTCTTTTTCATAGTATCGTATGGTTTCTACCAGACAGCCGGACCGTTTTGCCAATTCGCCAATTTTCAATTCCATTTGTGTGCCTCAATCATTTAAAATCTAATGCTTGACTCTATACCTGCTACAGGGTGTCTAATGCTCACTATACCTCTTTTCCGGAGTCAGCATGGCGCATCAACACCAACACGATCACTCAGAGCACGCTCATGGACACACCCATGAACCAGCGCACAAGCATGCCCATAGCTGCTGCGACCACGAGGAAGTCAAGGTGGCGCAAGTTAATGAAAAGCCTATAGCAGCGCCTGCCGGTACTTCAACCGTGGTGTACTCCATTGAAAACATGGATTGTCCGACAGAAGAAGGCTTGATACGCAACAAGTTGAGCCCCATGCCAGGCATAACCCAGCTGGATTTCAATCTCATGCAGCGCAAACTGACGGTCAGCCATACGCTGAAAAACCAGGAAAAAATCCAGGCTGTACTGACTTCCATCGGCATGCAGGCCGTGTTGTTAAGCGAAGATGGCAAAGACAATGAGGATGCAGCCATCATCCCACCAGCAAACCCTGCACACAAATGGTGGTTGCTTGGTGCTGCCGGGGTGGCTGCAGTATTCGCAGAAACCTATGCTTATATCAGCGGATCAGAAAAAGCCTGGCCCGTCATGCTCTTGTCTGCCCTGGCGATACTGCTCAGTGGCACCAGCACTTATAAAAAAGGCTGGATAGCGCTCAAGAACCTGAACCTGAACATCAATGCCCTGATGACGATTGCCGTCACCGGTGCGCTGATCATAGGGCAATGGCCGGAAGCTGCCATGGTCATGGTCTTGTTCAGCCTGTCAGAAGCAATAGAAGCGATGTCGCTGGACCGCGCCCGCAATGCCATACGCGGCCTGATGGCAATGACGCCAGAAACAGCCAGCGTCTTGCAGGCAGATGGTAGTTGGCAGGATGTTGCCGCCAAAGCTATCGCCATAGGCGCTACGGTAAGGGTCGCCCCTGGTGAACGCATCCCGTTGGATGGTGAACTCAGCAAGGGGCAGTCGTCAGTCAACCAGGCACCTATCACGGGCGAGAGCATACCGGTTGCCAAGACGGTGGGTGACAAACTGTTTGCTGGCACCATCAATGAAACAGGCTCTTTTGAATACCGCGTCACTGCTGCGCAAACTGACTCCACCCTGTCACGCATCATCCATGCGGTTGAAGAAGCCCAGGGCAGCCGTGCACCGACGCAACGTTTTGTAGATAGCTTCGCCAAGGTGTACACGCCCATCGTGTTTGTGCTGGCGCTGGGCGTCATGCTCATCCCTCCCCTGCTGCTGGGCTTGCCATGGATGGTCTGGGTGTACAAGGCACTGGTCTTGCTGGTGATTGCCTGCCCATGTGCGCTGGTGGTTTCTACCCCTGTGACTGTGGTCAGCGGGCTGGCGGCAGCAGCCAAGGCGGGCATACTTATTAAAGGTGGTGTCTATCTGGAAGAAGGTCGCAAGCTGAAGTCACTGGCACTGGATAAAACCGGCACCATTACCCAGGGCAAACCCATCGTTACTGATGTCACAGCGCTTGACGGTGACCAGGCCATAGCATTGCAACTGGCAGCCAGCCTGGCAAACCGTTCTGATCATCCGGTATCAGTTGCAGTGACGGCATATTCGACAACTCAAGGCAGCAGCTTATTGGAAGTCAGCAACTTTGAAGCCATTGCAGGCCGTGGTGTCAAAGGCCAGATAGCTGGCAAATGGTATTACCTCGGCAATCACCGCCTGATAGAAGAACTCAAGATTTGCAGCCCGGCTACCGAAGAAGCATTGTTCGCGCTGGAAGCAGATGGCAAGACAGCCGTGATCATTGCCGATGAAGAAAAGGCATTGGCGGTAATCGCTGTAGCAGACACCGTACGTGAAAGCAGCCGCCAGGCAATTGCAGAATTGCATGCGCTGGGCATACGCACCGTTATGTTGACTGGCGATAATGAAATGACAGCAAAAGCCATCGCAAAAAACGTGGGCATTGATGATGCGCGTGGCAATCTGCTGCCGGAAGACAAACTGGCCGCCATCAATGACGAGCTGGCCAATCACGGCACGGTCGGCATGGTCGGCGATGGTATCAATGATGCGCCAGCGCTGGCCAAATCCAGCATAGGCTTTGCCATGGGTGCAGCGGGTACGGACACAGCACTGGAAACGGCTGACGTTGCCCTGATGGATGATGACTTGCGCAAGATCCCACAATTCATCCGCTTGAGCCAGCGCACTGCGGCTATCCTGAAACAGAATATCGCACTGGCACTGGGTATCAAGCTGGCGTTCCTGGTCATGGCAGTCATGGGTGTAGCGACTTTATGGATGGCTGTATTTGCTGATATGGGTGCAAGCCTACTGGTGATATTCAATGGTTTGCGCCTGGTTCGTCGCCTGAAATAATGACAATGTGCTTTAAGGTTTATAATTCGCACCATGCTTAAAAAGTTCATACTCATGATCATAGTTGCTTTCACTCTCCAGCTAAGCTGGTCGGTGGCGAGTGCCTATTGCATGCATGAGACGGACAAGACTGCGCAGCACTTTGGGCACCACCCGCATGAGCATGATGCCAAGGATGGTGAAAACCATGCTGACAAATCCGCAGACAAGTCAGCCACAAAAAAAGCAAACTCCCATCCCGATTGTGCGTCGTGCGCGCATAGCCCACTGGGTGCTCATTCATCCAAGCTGCCGCTGACAAAATCAGCGCTGATCACTTATCAACTCACTGCAGCATCGCTGCAAACTCCTGCGCCTTTTCTCGCGCAACCAGAACGTCCCAAATGGATGGCCCTCGCCTAAGTCCGGCGAGGCATCTGTCTACATTCATTTCTTTGCTTTTGAGTTGCGTCACGTATTTTTTGCGTGCGCGTAAAGCATTTCCAAAGCTAGAAACTTGACGGTTACTTGCTGGATTCTTCCTTTTCGTTTCTTCAGGAGAATGCCATGCAAAAATTATTCTTGCCACTCGCTGTAGTGGCTGTACTACTGTGTACGATGCTGTTGCCAGCGTCTGCACAAAACTCTTCACCACCAGCCAGCGCTGCCGTGATCACCCTGCCCGCGGCATTAGCACAGGCCCTTGCCAATAATCCCGACATCGCAGTTGCCAGGCGTGAGGTGCAAGCGAGTGAAGGTGCTTTGCGCCAGGCGGGTGTCATGCCCAATCCAGAACTGTCTGTGCTCATGGAAGATGCCAGGCAAGACAGCCGCAGCACCACCATACAAATCAATCAGCCGCTGGAGCTGGGCGGTAAACGCAGCGCACGCATCAGTGTGGCTGAGCGTAGCCGTAACCTTGCGTTGAATGAACTGGCGATCAAATCAGCGGAAATCAGGGCGACAGTCACGGCACAGTTTTTTGCCGTCCTGATTGCACAGGAGCGCCAGCGTCTGGCGACAGCTTCACTGGAACTGGCACAAGGCGCCAGCCATGCTGCCAGCCGCCAGGTCAGTCTGGGAAAAATCCCACCTCTCGAAGCTACCAGGGCAGGCATCGCGGAATCTGGGGTACGGGTAGAACTTGCCCAAGCCAATAGTGCATTACTGATAGCCAGGCAAAGTCTGGCAACAGCCATGGGTAGCAAGCTGGCTGCGGATCAGCAATTGCAAGCTGAATTCCATACTTTGCCAACTTTGCCCGATATGCAGAAACTGACGCAATCCCTGGCACGCTCGCCATTGACGCAACGCGCACAACTGGAACTCGACAAGCGCCTGTCCATGTCTGCGCTGGAAAAAAGCAGGCAAATACCGGACCTGACTTTAAGCATAGGCAACAAGCGCGAGCAGCAAACTGGCCGCAACCAGGCAATCGTCGGCATCAGCATTCCGCTGAACCTGTTCGACCGCAACCAGGGCAATTTACAAGAGGCTCTGAGTCGCGTAGACAAGGCAAGGGATGAATTGACAGCCACAGAAAACCGCCTGCATGGCGAATTGCTGCAAGCCCATCAACGCCTGAGCCTGGCCAGGGAAGAAGCTGAGATGCTGAAAAAAGAAATGCTGCCCGGTGCCCAGCAGGCATATGAGCTTGCCATCAAGGGCTTTGAATACGGCAAGTTCAATTTCATGGATGTGCTGGATGCCCAGCGTTCATTGCTGCAAGCCAGGGCGCAATACTTGCGCAGCCTGTCAGAAGCCCAGCGTGCCGCAGCGGATATCGAGGCTTACATAGGTGACAGTAAGTTCAGCCTGTTCACCGCCACATCTTCATTCTAGGAATTTGTATGAAACTGAATATCAATAAAAAAACTGCTGTACCAGTAGTCATCGTCATCCTGATAGGCGCAATATTGGCTGCGCTGATACTGAGCACAGGCAAATCAAAAAAGACCGATGAACATGGCAGCCATGCAGAGCAGGCTGAGCATGCCGACAAAGAACATCATGACGAAGCCAGTGAAGCCGAGGCTGCCGCCAAAGGTCCACATGGCGGCAAGCTGTTCAGCAAGGATGGCTATGCGCTGGAAGTGACTATCTTCGAACAAAACACGGCACCAGAATTTCGCCTGTATGTCTACCAGGATGGCAAGCCGTTGCCGCCTGCAGCCAATAATGTCAGCATTAATCTGGAACGTCTGGGCGGGGCAGTACAAAACTTCAAGTTCAGCACAGAAAAAAACTATCTAAAAAGCGATGCCATCGTCGAAGAACCGCATTCCTTCAAAGCCAGCATCACTGCCCAGCATGCGGGCAAGAGCTATCAATTCAATTATGAACAGATAGAGGGGCGGATCAGCATGAATGCCCTGAAGCGCAAGCAAAATGGCGTGGAGACAGAAACCGCAGGCGCGGTGAAATTGCAAAGCAATCTGAATTTACTGGGTGAAGTACGCCTGAACGAAGACCGCATGCTGCAAATCGTGCCGCGCCTCGCAGGTGTGGTGGAAAGCGTAGCGGTGAATGCCGGTGACAAGGTCAGCAAAGGTCAGTTACTGGCGGTGATATCCAGCCAGGCATTGGTGGATTTACGCACCGAAGTGCTGGCAACACAAAAGCGCCATGCACTGGCACGCAATAATTTTGAGCGTGAGAAAAAACTTTGGGAAGAAAAAATCTCAGCCGAGCAGGATTATCTGCATGCCCGCAATGCCATGCAGGAAGCCGACATCACACTGCAAAGTGCGCAGCAAAAACTGGCTTCACTGGGTGCAGGGATGGCTAGCAAGGGCAACCTGAACCGCTATGAAATCCGCTCACCCATCGCAGGCACAGTGACCGAAAAGCATATCAGCATGGGCCAGTCACTCAAGGATGATGCTGCCATCTTTACGGTGGCTGATCTCAGCAGTGTCTGGGTGGAAATCGCGATACCTGCCAAGGACCTCAACAATGTCAGGACAGGCCAGAGTGCCAAAGTCAGCGCCAATGCCTTTGAAGCAACGGCAGGAGGCAAGCTCAGCTATGTGGGTGCAGTCATGGGTGAACAAACCCGCACGGCGAAAGCCCGCTTGCTGCTGCCGAACACCAAAGGTGAATGGTATCCCGGGCTGACCGTGAATGTGGCCCTGCTGTCGGCTGAAGTGGAAGTACCGGTTGCGATAGTCAATGAAGCCATACAAATCATTGATGAGCAAGCCACGGTGTTTGCCAGCTATGGTGATCAACTGGAAGCCAGACCCGTGGAACTGGGCCGCAGCGATGGCAAATATACAGAAATACGCAAGGGCTTGCAGGCTGGTACTGCCTATGTTGCGAAGAACAGTTTCCTGATCAAGGCTGAGCTGGGCAAAGCTGCCGCCAGTCATGAACACTAAGAGCATGAGGAAAACACATCATGTTTGAAAAAATCATACAATTTTCGATAGCGCAGCGCTGGCTGGTCATCATGCTGACGCTGGCACTGGCAGCACTGGGCATCTTCAGTTACCAGCGCCTGCCTATTGATGCGGTACCCGACATCACCAATGTGCAGGTACAGGTGAATACTGCCGCCCCCGGCTACTCACCACTGGAGGCTGAGCAACGCATCAGCTTTCCCATAGAAACCGTGATGGCAGGCCTGCCCAATCTGCAACAGACACGCTCGCTGTCACGCTATGGCTTGTCGCAAGTGACCATCATCTTCAAGGATGGCACTGACATTTACTTTGCCCGCCAGCTCGTCAATGAACGCATACAGGAAGCCAAGGGCAAGCTGCCAGCAGGTATAGAACCCGGCATGGGGCCTATCTCCACCGGTCTGGGTGAGATCGTCATGTGGACAGTCGAGAGCAAGGAAGGTGCGCTCAAAGCTGACGGCCAGCCCTACACGGCCACCGACCTGCGTGAAATACAGGACTGGATAGTCAAGCCGCAACTGCGCAATGTTGCAGGCGTAACCGAGATCAACACCATAGGTGGTTATGCCAAGGAATTCCTGGTTGCACCATCGCCAGAAAAACTGGTAGCACATGGCTTGAGCTGGCAAGATGTCGTCACTGCACTGGAAAAAAATAATGGCAATGTCGGTGCAGGTTATATAGAAAGACGTGGAGAACAATACCTGGTCAGGGCACCAGGGCAACTGTCATCCATGGATGACATACGCAATGTCGTCGTCAGCAGCCAGAAAAATATTCCTGTCCGTATCAGCGACATCGCCGAAGTCAGCATAGGCCGTGAACTACGCACAGGTGCTGCGACTGAGAATGGCCGTGAAGTCGTGCTTGGCACAGTGTTCATGCTGATCGGTGAAAACAGCCGCAAGGTATCGCAGGACGTGGCAAAAAAACTGACCGATATCAATCGCAGCCTGCCGCCCGGCATCGTCGCCAGCACAGTGTACGACCGTACCGTGCTGGTGGACAAGGCCATCAATACGGTAAAGAAAAACCTGCTGGAAGGTGCTGTTCTGGTAATCGCCATCCTCTTTTTATTTTTGGGGAATATACGCGCTGCCATCATCACCGCAATGGTGATACCGCTGGCGATGCTGTTCACGTTTACCGGCATGGTGAGCAATAAGGTCAGTGCCAATCTCATGAGTTTAGGTGCACTGGATTTTGGCATCATCATCGACGGTGCCGTGGTCATCGTCGAGAATTGCGTGCGCAGGCTGGCTCATGCACAAGCTGCCGCCGGACGCACCCTGAACCGCAGTGAACGCCTGCAGGAAGTTTTCGCTGCCGCCAAAGAAGCCCGCCGTCCCTTGCTGTTTGGCCAGTTGATCATCATGGTAGTCTACCTGCCCATCTTTGCGCTGACCGGGGTTGAAGGCAAGATGTTCCATCCCATGGCGTTTACTGTGGTTGCTGCCCTGATTGCAGCGATGGTCTTGTCGATGACTTTCATCCCTGCCGCTGTCGCCCTGTTCATAGGTGAACATGTCAGCGAAAAAGAAAACCGCCTGATGCTGTGGGCCAAACAATTCTATCAACCCATGCTGGACTTTGCCCTGCAAAGCAAGGCACTGGTCTTGAGCATCGTTGTGGTGGTACTGGCTTTGAGTGGTTTGCTGGCAAGCCGCATGGGTAGTGAATTTGTACCCAGCTTGAATGAAGGTGATATCGCCCTGCATGCCATGCGCATACCCGGCACCAGCCTGACGCAGGCGCTGCAAATGCAGATAGAACTGGAGCATGTGATACGCACCTTCCCCGAGGTGAACAAAGTCTTTGGCAAACTGGGCACGGCAGAAATTGCTACCGACCCGATGCCGCCAAATGTGGCCGACACCTTCATCATGCTCAAGCCACAAGATCAGTGGCCTGACCCCAGGCGCAGCAAGGATGATCTGGTGACAGCGATACAGGAAGCAGTGAAAAAAGTGCCGGGCAATAATTATGAATTTACCCAGCCCATACAGATGCGCTTCAATGAACTGATCTCAGGCGTGCGCAGTGACGTGGCGATCAAGGTGTTTGGTGACGACATGGATATCATGAACCGCACTGCGGACCAGATTGCCAAAGTGCTGGAAAAAATTCCCGGTGCTGCCGATGTCAAGGTAGAACAAACCACCGGCCTGCCCATGTTGAGCATCAACATCAACCGTGAAAAGGCGGCCAGGCTGGGCTTGAATATCAGCGATGTGCAGGACGTGATTTCTGCGGCGATAGGTGGCAAGGAATCGGGCACCCTGTTCCAGGGCGACCGCCGTTTTGATATCGTCGTGCGTTTACCAGAAAGTGTGCGCAGCGATATTGATGCCATCAAGCGCCTGCCCATACGCTTGCCGAATGCATCGAATCCACAAAATGGAGCGGCCAATTTCATTACTCTGGCTGACCTGGCAAGCATAGACATGGCACCTGGCCCCAACCAGATCAGCCGTGAAGATGGCAAGCGCCGCGTTGTGGTCACTGCAAATGTACGTGGCCGCGACATCGGCTCCTTTGTAAAAGAAGCGCAAGAACAGCTGGCACAGAAAGTCAAAGTCCCAACAGCTTACTGGACCACCTGGGGCGGCACTTTCGAGCAATTGCAATCCGCCTCACAGCGCCTGCAAATCGTCGTACCTGCGGCTTTGCTGCTGGTCTTCATGCTGCTGTTCGCCATGTTTGGCAATATCAGGGATGGTTTACTAGTATTTACCGGCGTGCCGTTTGCCCTGACTGGCGGCATAGTCGCGCTGTGGTTGCGTGATATACCGCTGTCGATTTCAGCCGGTGTAGGATTCATCGCCCTGTCCGGCGTTGCAGTATTGAACGGCCTGGTGATGATTGCCTATATCCGCTCCCTGCGCGAAGAAGGCATGGCACTGGACACGGCAATCCAACAAGGCGCATTGACACGCCTGCGCCCAGTATTGATGACGGCGCTGGTAGCATCGCTGGGTTTCATCCCTATGGCGTTGGCGACTGGCACAGGGGCTGAAGTGCAAAGGCCACTGGCAACAGTGGTTATCGGTGGCATACTCTCATCCACTCTACTGACCTTGCTGGTGCTGCCTTTGCTGTATCAGCTAAGTCATCGCAAGACGGATAAGCCGTAATACAGGTTCAAACAAAAAAATGCCGGAAGCGAATATCGCTTCCGGCTTTTTTATACAGATCAAACTATCTCAAATAACTACTCAACAGCCTTCACCATGTCTTCAATGACTTTCTTGGCATCGCCAAACACCATCATGGTTTTATCCATGTAGAACAATTCATTGTCCAGACCTGCATAGCCAGAAGCCATGGAGCGCTTGTTGACGATGACGGTCTTGGCTTTATAGGCTTCCAGGATAGGCATGCCTGCGATAGGTGATTTAGGATCTTTTGCTGCGGGATTAACCACGTCATTTGCACCCAATACCAATACCACGTCAGCCTGAGCGAATTCGTTGTTGATGTCTTCCATCTCGAACACCTGGTCATAAGGCACTTCAGCTTCTGCCAGCAAGACATTCATGTGGCCAGGCATGCGCCCTGCCACTGGGTGAATTGCGTACTTTACTGTAATACCTTTGTGCGTCAGTTTTTCTGTCAGTTCTTTCAGGGAATGCTGGGCGCGGGCAACCGCCAGGCCATAACCAGGAACGATGATGACAGTTTCTGCATTGCCGAGCAGGAAAGCGACGTCATCAGCAGAGCCCGACTTGACGTTACGCTGTGCCTGGCCGCCTGTAGCAGCAGTAACCGCTTCGCCACCAAAACCACCCAAAAGCACATTGAAGAAAGAACGGTTCATCGCCTTGCACATGATGTAAGACAGGATGGCACCGGATGAACCCACCAGCGAACCAGCAATGATCAACATGGAGTTATTCAGCGAAAAGCCGATACCTGCAGCAGCCCAGCCAGAATAGCTGTTCAGCATCGACACCACTACCGGCATATCAGCACCACCGATAGGGATGATGATGAGTACACCCAGCACGAAGGCCAAAGCCGTCATGATGATGAAGGGTATCCAGCTTTGCGTGACGCAGAAGGCAATACCACAACCGAACATGGCAATTGCCAACACCAGGTTCAACTGATGCTGACCGCTGAAGCTGACCGGGGCACCCTGGAACAGGCGGAACTTATACTTGCCCGACAATTTACCAAAAGCGATGACAGAACCAGAGAAAGTAATCGCACCGACAAAAGTACCTATAAACAATTCCAAGCGATTACCGAAAGGAATAGGCTGGTCTCTTGCGACGATATTGAATACCCAAGGCTCGGACACCACAGCCACGGCGATACACACCGCAGCCAGACCGATCAATGAGTGCATCGCTGCGACCAGTTCCGGCATCTTGGTCATCTCTACGCGCTTGGCGAGGGTAGCGCCTATGCCGCCGCCGACGATGACGCCGATGGCAACCAGGCCATAACCCAGACCTGCACCGGCGCTCTCGTTTTTCAGCTTGACGATGAGGGCAATGGTGGTCGCGACTGCGATTGCCATGCCTATCATGCCAAAGCTGTTACCACGACGCGCGGTGGAAGGATGGGACAAACCTTTGAGGGCCTGGATAAAGCAGACGGATGCGATCAGATACAGCATCGTTACCAGATTCATGCTCATTATTTGCCCTCCTTGTCAGCATGGGCAATGGCTTTAGGCTCTTTTTTCCTGAACATTTCCAGCATCCTCTGGGTAACCAGAAAACCGCCGAATACATTCACTGCTGCCAGTGCCACTGCCGCCGTGCCCATGACCTGGGCCAGCAGGCCTTCGGTCAAACCGGCGGCCAGCATGGCACCGACGATGATGATGGCAGAAATGGCATTCGTCACCGCCATCAAAGGCGTGTGCAGGGCTGGTGTTACTGTCCACACCACATGGTAACCGACATAAATTGCCAGCACGAAGATGATGAGGTTGGTAAGGGTATGACTAACTTCCATGATGTCCTCTCTTTAATTGGATTGAGACATGCAAATCGCTGGATGGGCAAGCAAGCATCTACATACTGCCTACCCTGGCTACGTTATTTATACTCTTTGATACTGGTGATCTGATTCTTGCCATTCACGAAAACGACATTCGGTTTATACGCTTTTGCTTCTTCTTCTGTCATCGGCGCATAGGTACAGATAATCATCAAATCGCCCAGTTGTACGCGTCGGGCTGCAGCGCCATTGAGTGAAATTTCACCGCTGCCACGTTTGCCTTTAATGGCATAAGTGGAGAAGCGTTCACCGTTGTTGACGTTATACAGCTCTATCTGTTCGTTTTCGATGATGTTGGCAGCGTCGAGCAGATCTTCATCTATACCGCACGATCCTTCGTAGTGCAGGTCACACTGGGTTACAGTTGCGCGATGAATTTTGGCGCGGAGCATATTTCTTTGCATGGTCTTTCTACTTTCTGATACTAAAAATCTTAAACTTTAATTCTTGACTCTATTTCTTTAAAACTTCGCCAGCCGAACACACCAGTGTGGCTGCGATAATTTCATCTTCACGGTTAATCGCCAGGGCAGCATCCTTGTCGATGATGAGCTTCAGGAAATCCAGCACATTACGGGAATACAAGGCCGATGCATCAGCTGCCACCAGGGTTGCCAGGTTAGGTTCACCTATGATGTGTACGCCATATTTGGTGACAGTCTTGTTGAGCTCAGACAAGGGGCAATTACCGCCCTGCTCTACCGCCATATCGACGATGACTGAGCCTGGTTTCATGGCCTTGACGGTTTCTTCCGAAATCAGGATTGGTGCCTTGCGGCCAGGGATCAGAGCTGTGGTGATGATGATGTCAGCCTGCTTGGCACGCTCATGCACCAGTGCTGCCTGTCTTTCCATCCAGGCTGCTGGCATGGAACGGGCATAACCACCTACGCCTTTGGCGATCTCGCGTTCTTCATCGGTTTCATAAGGCACATCGATAAACTTTGCCCCCAGGGATTCGACCTGTTCCTTGACGGGTGGGCGTACGTCCGATGCTTCAATGACGGCACCGAGGCGCTTGGCCGTGGCAATGGCTTGCAAACCGGCTACACCTACACCCATGATCAATACGCGTGCAGCCTTGACCGTGCCTGCAGCTGTCATCAGCATGGGCATGAAGCGTTGATAGGTATTGGCAGCCAGCATGACAGCCTTGTAACCGGCGATATTGGCTTGCGAAGACAAAACGTCGAGCGACTGCGCACGGGTAATGCGCGGTGCAGCTTCGAGTGCAAATGCGGACAGGCCGTGTGTGGCCATTGCCGCAATATTGTCTGCGTCAAAAGGATTGAGCATGCCGACCAGCACAGAGCCTGATTTCATCAGGGCGCGCTCTTCTGTATTGGGGGCACGTACTTTCAAGACCAGTTCAGCGCCCAGTGCATCGGCAGCAGTGCCAATTTCTGCACCGGCAGCCTGGTAAGCCTCGTCAGTAATACTGGAAGCCACGCCTGCACCAGACTGCACGATCACCTGGTGTTTGGCTGCGACATATTTCTTGATGGTTTCTGGGGTCGCCGCAACACGCGTCTCCCCCGGCCGTGACTCGGCGGGTATGCCGATTTTCATAGATTTGCTCCCTTTTTAGTGTGAATATTGGTGTATCAATTCCGTGCTGTAGCGGTCAAGGGTAAGCTCTGGCCGCTGCATTATTCCTGCCGATGCGGGTCTCAAGATAACTTACCCGAATCTTACATTTGATATTCGACAACGATATTACACGCAAAATGTTTTTTAGCACAACCGTTCACTTTTTTGTATTTTCTACAAATTTCCTTAAAGAACCATACCGACAATACTCTGCAAACGCCTATAAAACTAAATTATTTCCTTTAAAAACAGCCACTTAAATACAAAACCTGAGATTGCGCCAGATTGGTGCAAAACGAAAATAGCAGTAATCCTCGAAAATTAGCGAGTATAGATAAATTACGCATTAGCTAATTCGCTTTCAAATTTGCTGGTTTGCCACACAAAATTTGACGGCAAAGTAAAATGTCGGACTTACCGAGAGAAGCCATGTCTGCCATTTGGAAACCATCCGTCACTGTAGCCGCAATTATTGAGCGCGACCAACAGTTTTTCATGATTGAAGAAGAAACTATTGATGGTGTGCGCATCAACCAGCCAGCTGGTCACCTGGACCCGGATGAAAGCCTGCAACAAGCCGTCATCCGCGAAACCCTGGAAGAGACTGCGCACGACTTCACACCGACCGCATTGATAGGCACCTACCTGTCGCGCTTCATTTCACCCAAGACTGGTGAAGAAGTCACTTATCTGCGCTTTGCCTTTACCGGCGAACTGGGCGCGGCACACGACCGCGCCCTTGATACCGGCATCTTGCGCACCGTGTGGATGAGTTACGACGAGATCGTGGCGGCTCAGGACAGGCATCGCAGCCCTCTGGTAATGCAATGCATAGACGATTATTTGCAGGGCAGGCGCGCGCCGTTGTCCCTGTTGTTTACCCATCCAAGCGCACTTGGAAACTTGGAACCGCAAAAATGAGCAAGAAAAAAGTAGTGATAGGCATGTCTGGCGGCGTTGATTCATCCGTCTCGGCATGGCTACTGAAAGAACAAGGCTATGAAGTCATCGGCCTGTACATGAAAAACTGGGAAGATGATGACGATTCAGAATACTGCTCTACCCGAGAAGACTGGATAGATGCCGTCAGCGTTGCTGATGTGGTCGGTGTCGATATCGAAGCAGTCAATTTCGCCAGTGAATACAAAGACCGCGTCTTTGCAGAGTTCCTGCGTGAATACCAGGCTGGCCGCACTCCAAACCCTGATGTGCTGTGCAATGCCGAAATCAAGTTCAAGGCTTTCCTTGACCACGCCATGAAGCTGGGTGCCGATTACATCGCCACCGGCCACTATGCCCGCGTGCGTGAAATGAATGGCCAGTTCCAGTTATTGAAGGCCATGGATGCCAGCAAGGACCAGAGCTACTTCCTGCACAGGCTGAACCAGAAGCAACTGGCAAACACCCTGTTCCCGCTTGGCGAAATCCAGAAAACGGAAGTACGCAAGATAGCCGAACAATTGCAATTGCCAAATGCAAAGAAAAAAGATTCAACCGGCATCTGCTTTATCGGCGAGCGCCCTTTCCGCGAATTTTTGAACCGTTACTTGTCGTATAAACCTGGCAACATACAAACGCCTGAAGGTGAAATCATAGGCCAGCATGTGGGCCTGAGTTTCTACACCCTGGGCCAGCGCAAAGGCATAGGCATAGGCGGTATCAAGTCGCACCAGAATGCCGATGGCAGCAGCGATGCCTGGTATGTCGCAAAAAAAGATGTAGAAGCCAACACCCTGTATGCCGTGCAAGGCCATGATCATCCATGGTTATTATCTGCTGGTCTGGAAGCGGGACAAGTTAGCTGGGTGGCGGGCCAAGCACCGCAAGCTGGCGAATTGTCCGCCAAGACCCGCTACCGCCAGCCTGACGTCGCCTGCCATTTCAGCGGTGACAGTGAGCGTTTTCAACTGGACTTCCCGCAGGCGCAATGGGCAGTCACGCCTGGCCAGTCTGCGGTTTTGTATGACGGCGATGTTTGTCTGGGTGGCGGAATTATTGATCTGGCCAGTCGCTGATTGTCGCAAAAAAAATGGAATGCCCACATGTCTGCGGGCATTTTTTTACCGCTTGGTAAATAATTGAATCTGTTTCAATTCGCTTTCATAAATGCCGACAATCTTTTCAATTACACCACCATTAGCTTGCGTAAATTCAGGTAAATTCAGAACAAAATTTGATGTATTTTGTTTATCCTGACAAATCTCCTAAATAGACCAAATTATCCAAAATATGTACGGAGAGAGACATTCATCGATTTGACACGATTCATTTCTTTACAATTTAAATCGATGAAATTATATTTACATTTCTATTTCACCGAAAAAGCCAGTCGATATGAATCGTCCTGATACGCAATCCCTGGGAGGCACTGTTAATGCGCGCATAGGCAAGGTCTACATGAACTTGTCAAAAGCGCACAGAAAAGCAGCCGATTATGTGCTGTCGAATGTATTTCGATCAGCCACCATGTCTATCGATGAGCTGGCAAATGCCGTCGGCATCTCGGTCGCCACGGCAAATCGCTTTGCCAGGGCACTGGGCTTTGAAGGTTATCCGCAATTCCGTGCTGAACTGGTATACGGCTTTGAAGCCATGTTGGCACCTATCGATAATCTGCGTAGCGAAATCCAGCGCCCTGCCACCAGCACCGAAATCATTTCCAGCTCGCTCAATGAAGACATGGCGAATCTGGAAGCCACCCGTCGTGGCCTGGCGCCTGATTTGTGTAATCAGGCGGTACGCCAGATCCTGAATGCGGAAAGAATTTATATCGTCGGCTATGGTGCCAGTGCCTTCCTGGCTGGCCTGATGGCGCATAGCCTGGACCCGTTCTGCAATACCGTGCAATCAACACTGGGCTCAGGCGGGCCATCGAATGTCGCGCGCCAATTGTTCAAATATACAGAGCGTGATCTGGTCATCGGCATCTCTTTCCCGCGCTATGCAGAGGATGTGGTCACTATCTTGCAGCAGTTACGTGACAAGGGTGTGCCCATCCTGGCGCTGACGGATGCACCAAGCTCGCCATTGGCTTCGCTGGCGAATATCACTCTGTATGCGCAAACCCGCCGCAACTTCTCTCCCAACTCTGAAGGTGCTGCGCTGTGCCTGATAGAAGCGATTTGCAGTGCTGTCGCCCATCAGGCCAAAGCCCCCGTGCATGCAGCATCTGAAATGACCAAGTTCATGCTGCCGTGGTTGTATCAGGAACCCAACGCCACTACCCGCAAATCGCAGGCAGCGGCGGCCAGCAAGATCATAGACATGGACAGGCCAGCTTAAGATGACCGTGCGGGCCGCTATCGCCATACACGGTGGTGCCGGCACAATCTTGCGCAGCAGCCTGACTGCGAAACAGGAAGCGCGTTATCTGGATGCCTTGCAGGCTATCGTCACCGCAGGTAATGAAGTATTGACACAAGGTGGCAACGCACTGGATGCTGTGAGCCTGGCTGTCAGCCTGCTGGAAGATTGCCCCTTATTCAACGCAGGCAAAGGTGGGGTATTTACCAACGCTGGTACCATAGAAATGGATGCCGCCATCATGGATGGCAAAAGCCGCCGCGCTGGTGCCGTGGCTTGCATACAGCATGTGCGCAATCCCATACAGGCGGCAAGAGCAGTCATGGAGCACAGCCCGCATGTCTTGATGGTGGGCAAAGGTGCAGAAGAATTCCTGCGCAAACATGGCCTGCACTTCGAAGACCAATCTTACTTTTATACCGAAGAGCGCCACGCGCAATTGCAACGCGCCCGTCAGGAATCTGGCGTGCTGCTCGATCATGATGCAGCGAATTTGCTGAACACCTCATCTAAACCAGCACCCCTTGATCCCGATAAAAAATTTGGCACGGTAGGCGCGGTCGCGCTGGATGTGCATGGCAACCTGGCTGCAGCTACTTCCACCGGTGGCATGACCAACAAATTGCCAGGCCGCGTCGGTGACACCCCCATGCTGGGTGCCGGTTGTTATGCCGACAACCAGACTGCTGCCCTGTCTGCAACAGGTACGGGTGAAGCCTTCATGCGCAGTCTGGCACTGCATGATATTGCTGCGCAGATGCAATACCTGAGTCTTAGTCTTGAACAGGCTGCCAACAATGTCGTCATGGATAAACTGCCCTTGTATGAAGGCCAGGGTGGCATCATAGGCATAGACAGGTTTGGGAATATCGTCCTGCCTTTCAATACAGAAGGCATGTACCGTGCTTACCATCGCGTAGGCGAAGCAGCATTTGCTGCGATTTATGCAAGCTCAGAGCAAATAAAATAAGCGGTAGTTTCGTCTTCCGATTACCGGGAATACTTATGTAAAAAACACCTATACTGCGGTTGTTTTCATTCCCTGAGTTTAAAAATCATGCGTAATTTTCTCCCCAAGTTTGCGGTCGGCCTGATCGTCTTGCTGGTCCTGTTCATCCTCAGCCCCTTCGCTACTATTCCCGCTGGTCATCGCGGTGTGTTGACAACATTTGGCAAACCCTCGGATGAGGTTTACAGTGAAGGCATACACTGGGTCTGGCCCATCGCCCAGAAATTGCAAAAAGTCTCCGTCGCCATACAAAAAGGTGAAGGTGATGGTGATGCTGCTTCCAAGGATTTACAGACCGTGCACACCAAGATCGCTATCAACTATCACGTCAGGCCAGATGCAGTTGTCTCGGTCTTCCGTGACCTTGGCAACGAACCTGGCGAGCGCATCATCATCCCCAGTGTGCAGGAAGCAGTCAAGGCTGTGACAGCCCGCTTCACCGCTGAAGAATTGATCTCACGCCGCTCACAAGTACGTGATGAAATCATCCTGGCCTTGAAAGAGCGTATGGCAAGACACGGCTTGGTGGTTGATGAATTTTCCATCGTCAATTTCAACTTCAGCCGCACCTTCAACGAAGCGATTGAAGCCAAGACCACCGCTGATCAATTAAAGATGAAGGCCGAACGTGACCTGCAAAGGATAGAAGTCGAAGCCAAACAAAAAGTATCCCGTGCCCGCGCTGAAGCTGAAGCACTGGCCCTGCAAAGACAGCAAGTCACACCAGAACTGCTGCGCCTGCGTGAAACAGAGAACCAGGCCAAGGCCATAGAAAAATGGGATGGCCATTTACCAACTACCACTGGCGGCGCGATCCCCTTCATTAATGTTGGCAAATAAGTTGGCAAATAAGTCGGTAAATAATCACTAATAAGCGAGGAACAAGCCAGCCATGTCAGACCAAAAATCATCCGCCCGTTTCACCGCGTTTTGCATACTCTTGCTGGTCATCTGGTATGTCATGGACAGCCCCATCGATTGGAACCTGGACTGGAATCCAGATGACTTTGATATTTTTTCTGACAACGGCTTTTCAATAGGCGGCATCGCTGTTGCCCTCGTCGCCATCGTCTTCGCCATGATCATGGCCGGATTGGTGTTTGCCGGTGTGTCGT
>JAZJXP010000010.1:11140-22884 GCA_040390835.1 Pseudomonadota bacterium | reverse complement strand
GGAATAGCGTATGAGCTGGCCAATTTCTTTATCCAGTGCGCCAAAATTCTTAAGGAACAGCGTGGCAACGACAGCGGCAGGCAGAGCGCCGTAGCACAGCAGGCGCACTACATTCCACTCAACTGTGCCGCGCAATCTATGGGTAAAAGTACCTGTAGCCTTGGTAATCGAGGCAAAGGCGAGATCGGTGCCCACCGCCACTGTTGGTGAAACACCAAACAGCAGGGTCAGCAAGGGAGTCATCAACGAGCCGCCACCTACGCCGGTCAAACCGACCAGGGTGCCCACTGCAAATCCCGAAAATATATAGGTTAACGTCATGTCGCCTCGCGCAAAGTAGGTGCATCGTAATGAATTAAGGCTTTATTCCAAACTACTTAGTATTCATTTGCTTATATACGTATTTGATATATGCAAAATCGCTGGACTGATATTGCCTTTAGTTTAATTCGTAAAATCAGAATAAATTATTTAAGAGATAATTTATGCAAGAAAGCTTGCGCTTTTGATGTGTTTTTTATCGAATTGAAGCCACGACAGAGATATGTGTTTCTGATTCACAAAGATGTTGGTGGGAAAAAGCTGGAAATACCTTTGAAATTAAGAATAGATGTTGCCATGTGGAAATGCGAGTTAAATCAGACAATATTTTTAACAATTCTTCTATGGATATATGTTTTCTGCATAAAGAAATATTTGCAGATATATATCTTGTCCTTTTGTCCTTTTGTCCTTATATGTCCCGCATCTGTTGATACTTATTGCATGAAGAAGCCACATTGTTTGAGGTTTGATAATGATGTGATGGTTTTGAGCTTCCCCAAACAGTAATTTTATTTTTGCGTATAATTCATTTGCCGAATAACTCGGTAGGTTGTACGTCTTCAGGGCGGGGTGTAATTCCCCACCGGCGGTAAATGCACAGGATTGCCTTGGTAATTCTCGTGCACAAGCCCGCGAGCGCTTGCAGTAAAAACGGTTGCAGTAAGTTTGCAGCAGTTTGCAAGGTCAGCAGATCTGGTGTGATTCCAGGGCCGACGGTCATAGTCCGGATGAGAGAAGATGCGCCTTACACAAAACTCCTATGGTGAAGACCATGGGTGTTTGTGTATGGCTATTCGTTTTTTACTCCCTGAAACGTCTTTTGCACATTTACTTTTGCCGGAGCGTTTCATTATGTTGAATACTATTAGTAATACTGGTACTGCTGTCCCATCCTCTACTTCCGCTCAGCCGGAAATATTATCCCTTAGTCCATTTGACCAGCGCCTGTCCAGGGCATTGACAGACCTGCGCAATGGCCGTCCTGTATTGCTCATGGATGACTTTGACCGGGAAAACGAGGCTGATCTCATTGTTGCCGCCGAAAAAATCACGGTCGAATCCATGGCCAGGTTGATCCGCGATTGCAGTGGCATCGTCTGTCTGTGCCTGACCGATGACAGGTTGCAGCAGCTCGATTTGCCACCCATGGTCAGCCACAATGACAGCCGTTATGGCACGGCTTTCACGGTATCGATAGAGGCCAAACAAGGGGTGACGACGGGGGTTTCTGCGGCAGACCGTGTCACCACTGTCCTGGCTGCCATCGCACCTGGTGCACAGCCTGAACACCTGGCCCGTCCCGGCCATGTCTTCCCTTTGCGTGCTGCACCCGGCGGCGTACTTAGCCGGCGCGGGCATACCGAAGGCTCGGTCGATCTGGCTATGATGGCGGGATTGTCACCAGCAGCTGTATTATGTGAATTGATGAACCCGGATGGCAGCATGGCCAAAGGCGAACAAATCATAGAATATGCAGTTACTCATGATATCGTGATATTGACTATCGATGAACTCGCCAGCTATCGTGCCTTAGAACCTGTTTCTGATCTTACTGCGCGAGCGTGATCGGGGCTCATGTGCTGCTCAAAATGCTTATGTGCTAGAGTACGTTCCGCTTTTTGCGCTGCGTTTTTGTTACCCTGACCCCGCTGACGCTCGCTCGCTACAGATCGTAAACAGGTTCTTAGCCAAAACCTAAGCAGCATCAACTTGCATTAAATAAAATATCAGGAGGAGTGACGACCATGACTATGTTCAGAAGAATTTTGATACTGACCATGTTGCTGGCTGTCACGCTGGCGCATGCCGCACCGGCAGCCTGGTATAAATGGCGCAGCAAACTCAATGCGCATGTGGTCTGTTCCCAAACTTCGCCAGGCGAGGGGTGGGAACAACTGCCCAAGGCATATCTGGACGGGCGCTGCGAGCGACCTAAGCCAGACTGATCAGACTGATTTAGCTCAGCCGACTTCTCTTTCATTTGCGTTTATTTGCCAGGATCTGCTACTTGTTTTTTCAGAACTAGTATTGCGCATAATCATTTCTTTGCATAAAGTTAACTTGTCAACATACTGCATGCGACTAGCTTTGGCATACGCAAGAATTGACACAGATTCGCTATTCAACTCCATGATTCACTTCCTTATAACCCAAGGATAATCAGTTTCTCAGGCCATACACAAGACGAATTTCGAGATTTGCTTGTTGGTGGCGAGAAAATTGACTGTCCTGTTGAACTCTTCAGATGGCAGCCACATGATGAAACCAGGTAAAGAAGGAGTGACCATGTTGATTGAGCGTGAGGCAGAGAGCTGCTACCTCGGACAGTTTATCCCCCTGCAATACCATCACAATATGTTGATGGACTTAAACCGCATGGATAATTTCAAAGCGGCGATACGGCGTCAGGTATTTGAGGGCGCAAAAGTGCTGGAGCTGGGCGGGGGCACAGGAGTGTTGTCCTGGTTTGCTGCGCAGGCTGCCTCTAAAGTATATTGCGTCGAGTTCAATCCTGATATGGTCGACGAAGCGCGGCGCTTGCTGGCCATGAACCGCTATGGTGAAAAAGTCGAAGTCATCCACGCTGATGCATTTGAATACCTGCCACCAGAACCTGTAGATATCGTTATTTGCGAAATGATACACGTTGCCATGTTGCGGGAAAAACAGGTGGAAGTCATAGAAAACTTCAAGAAACGTTATGCAGCAAAATTTGGCGGGCCATTACCGCTGTTCATTCCTGAAGCCGTCGTCATGGCAGTGCAGCCGCTGCAGCAAACTTATGATTTCTCTGGCTATCAGGCACCTATCATCCAATTCCAGCAACCCGGTGTTTTTTCTGCCGACACGGTGGAACTGGCGCAACCTGCCTTGTACAGCATTATCGATTTTAGCCAGCCGAATGATATGCAAATCAAATGGGAGGGCAGTTTTACCGTAGAAAAAGCGGGCACAGTCAGCGCCTTGCGGTTTGTGACCAAGAATATCCTGGCGGTCTTGATGGAAACTTCAACGACCATAGACTGGCTGAATCACTATATGGCCCTGCCATTGACGCAGCCAGTGGTCGTCAAAGAGGGCGATCTGCTGCAAGTCAGCTTCCAGTATCGCGCAGGTGGCTCCATCGCCTCGCTACAAAATTCCATGCAGGTGGAAGTGAAATCTACTGCGGCTGTCCGTGCCGGGCATTTGACACTGGCTTATGGCTAAATAATTTCGGCAAATGAAAAAGAGCCTGTATTTATTCAATAGAATGACTTGAACAAATACAGGCTCTTTGTTTTTGCTGATGCAGACCTATTCAGGCGGAGTATCTTCATCCGCTGGATATGCCAATGCCTGCTGTATCAATTCTTCATCAGTAATCGGCGGTATTTCGTTGAAGTCTTCGGCCCCGACCTGATCTGCTAATTCCAGCGCATACTCACCAAGAAATGCCAGGGCAGCTTGCTCAGAGTCTGGTTCATCGATCGAGTCAGACTTTGTCTCCATGCCTTCGTTATTCACATTGCTTTCTACTTTTTCATCCAGATCATATTCATTGCGCTCGTCACCAGATGCCAGGGCCTGCATCAACAAATCATCATCAGAAATTGGTGGAAGTTCAGCGAGCTCTTGCAGGCGCAGTCTGTCCTGATCCCTTAAGTCTTCATTATGCGGATGTTGAAAGGCCGCCGGAGTTGCACTTGTTGCAGGAGTTGGTGCGGCGTTTGTTTTGCTTCGCCTATCTAAATTTTCTAGATAGGCGGCAAAATCACCATTGTCTGGAGCATCATTATTCACAATGAGCAGAGTCATTCAATGGCTAAGATAAGAAAATGCAAGAAAATGCAAGAAAATGCAAGAAAATACATGAAAATCAGTTTTCATGACCATCATGCATGGGCATGGTGTCTTGATCGGGCTTGAGCAGATTGATATCGCGTACATTTTTTTGTACCGCAACAGCAGCGAACAGACTAAGTAAAAATGCCATGGCAAAGAAGCCTTTTTCACTCCAGCCCAAAGTCGCATTAAACAGACCTACCGCAAGCAAC
The DNA here is from genome assembly GCA_040390835.1 of Pseudomonadota bacterium. GTDB lineage: Bacteria > Pseudomonadota > Gammaproteobacteria > Burkholderiales > Burkholderiaceae_D > Undibacterium. Next base: position 18,523 of record JAZJXP010000010.1, on the reverse strand, counting down.
AGGATGGACAAGCCCAGTGACAACCAGCACAGACCAAAATAAATACCGGTAACAGGGATACCTTCCAGTTTGTCGCGTACCGATTTTTGCAGAGATACGGCAGCAAACAAGCCATACATCAATACGGTGAAGTAATAACCTTTTTCATTCAATTGCATTTCGGCATTCCAGACGCCTGCAAAATAGGTGGCGGCACCTATAAACAATGCGGCCCAGGATGCGCCCACAAATGCACCGGTAGGTGCTTGAAGTTGAGGTTTCAAACAAGGACTCCTTGATGTAAAAGATTGATTCAGGTTTTACCGGATTCGCCAGGTTTTTGCAATATTACAATGAGAAAAATCCGGAAATAAAGCAATTGGGTCAAATAATTGAATGGAAAGATAATAGATATATTTCAGGTATATGGACAAAACAGTCTCATTCGCGTAAGGTCACCCATTCTTGCCTAAGCGGCAATTGCGCTAATCTTGCGCACCTTACCGGAGTCAAATAATGCCTTTACGTTTTGCTGCTGTGCCCGCTGGAAAATCCCTGGTGACTTGCTTGATCGCGGGTCTGTTTTTGTCTGCTACTGCCCACGCCCATGCAAAGGCGAAAGTCAAGAGTGCACCTGCCAACGTAACGCAAGTAGCACAGGCATCCAAGTTGAATTTGGGAGATATCGTTAAAAATTCCAGCGCTGCAGACTGGCGTCCGCTTGATCCTGACAATACCCTGTATCTGAATCTGGAAAAAGGCCGTGTCGTGATAGAGCTGGCCCCTAATTTTGCTCCCAATCATGCGAAAAACATCAAGGCATTGGTGCGTGAGGGTTATTTTGATGGACTGGCTATCGTACGTTCACAAGAGAATTATGTTGCTCAGTGGGCTGACCCTGATGAGAAGCGGGAAGTCAAAACAGCCAAACGCAAGCTCAGTGGTGAATTCACTGTCAAATATCCCAGCAATTTGCCGTTCACGCGGCTGCCTGATGTTGATGGCTATGCGCCGCAAGTGGGGCATGCGAATGGCTTCCCGGCAGGGCGTGATCCTAAAGCCGGCACAGCATGGCTGGCGCATTGCTATGCCAGTGTAGGCGTTGCCCGTGGCACGGACGCAAATAGCGGTGATGGTACATCTCTTTATGTGGTAACCGGGCATGCGCCAAGACAACTGGATAGAAATATCACTGCCGTTGGCCGTGTCGTGCAAGGCATGGAGTTACTGACGACCTTGCCACGTGGTACTGGTCCCCTGGGTTTTTACGAAAAAGCTGAAGAGCGCACGCCTATCAAGAGCATGCAACTGGCTGCCGATGTGCCAGATGCTGAACGCAGCAAGCTGGAAATCATACGCACCGATACAGCGACTTTCAAATCGATTATTGACGCACAAAGAAATCGTGGGGGTGACTGGTACAAAGTGCCAGCAGGCCATATCGACCTTTGTAATGTACCACTGCCTGTGCGGCCGGCGCAGAAGTAAGTGTAAAAAAGCGAAACTGAAAGCGCAGCACCAGTGAATTCTGGTCTGCGCTATGCAATATCAAGTTTTTAGTATCAGGTTTTGTCCATGGTTTGATCTACCGTGGATGCCCGTTTTGCTTTGACTGACAAAGTAGAGACATCAATACCGTTTCGCAAGGCTTCCAGGCCAGGTGGTTCGGCATTAAACCAGAGCCAGCCAGTATCTGTTGCGCCATGATTGATGCTCCATTGCTTGAATTCACCCGTGATGAAGACGCTGGCAAATCCAAGAGCAAGAACAAAGACCATGAAAGCGGCAGAGAAAAATGCCATTTTGAACAAGGACGCGTTGGGTGCTGCGCTGTGTGAAAACACCATCAACAAGCCCATAATGGCCAGGATGCAGACAGCGAGTTTGATGATATTAATACGCAATTGGGACATCTCGGTTCTCCGGTAAAAGGATCAATAGGCATTTGCTGCAATTGCGCTTGTATTTTATGTCAGGTAAATACTTCTTGCAGGAGTAGCGATTTTCTGATGTCCCACCCACAATAATATTACTGACCAGGGTTGCTCAACTCTTCATGAATGCGGTTGATGCCTTGTATGAGTTCATCGTTGAGAGCTACATCCAGCGCATCAATATTCTCTTTCAACTGAGTCAGATTGGTTGCTCCTATGATAGTGCTGGCAACAAAGCTGCGCGAATAACACCAGGCTAGTGCCAGTTGCGCTGGCGTCAAACCATGTTCACGTGCCAGGGCTGCATAACGTTTGCTGGCCTCGAAGACCGCGGCACGCATGTAGCGCGGGCTCCAGGTCGGTGGGAATATCGTCAGACGACCATGGGCCTTGGCATCGTCAGTGTACTTGGCGGTCAGTTGTCCGAACGCCAGCGGGCTATAGGCCAGCAAGCCGACATTTTCGCGGAAGCAGGTTTCATCCAGACCCTGTTCAAATGAACGGTTTACCAGGTTGTAGGCATTTTGTATGCTGGCGATGTTCGTCGCGCCCTGCAGTTCTGCCTGCTTGATAAATTCGCTGATACCCCAGGATGTTTCATTCGATACGCCAAAGGCGCGTATCTTGCCTTCCTTTACCAGGGCATTCAACACTGTCACAGTCTCGGCAATATCTGTACAGGGTCTTTCCAACGCTGGATCAAACTGCTTTTGTCCAAAGATGGGCGCATTGCGGCTAGGCCAGTGCAATTGGTACAGGTCGATGTAGTCAGTTTGCAAGCGTTGCAAACTGGTTTCTATGGCGGCGCGTATATTTTTTTCATTCAAGTCATTTTCGCCATTGCGGATCCAGCCCATGCCACGAGATGGGCCTGCAACTTTGGTCGCCAGCACAACCTCGCTACGCTTGCCGGATTTTTTTATCCAGCTGCCTATGTATTGCTCGGTCTTGCCTTGCGTAGCCGCACGTGGCATGACCGGGTACATTTCTGCCGTATCGATAAAATTGATGCCGCGCTGCAGCGCATAATCAAGCTGCTCATGCGCTTCTGCTTCGGTGTTTTGTTCGCCAAAGGTCATCGTGCCCAGGCAGATGGTGGATACATTCAGCTGGCTATTGCCAAGTAAAATTTTCTTCATGATCGTATAGATAAATTATTTGTGTCCGCGCAAAGCATCTGCGCAGTCTTTTACCAATGCAGGGCCTTGATAAATCAGGCCGGAATACACTTGTACCAGTGCCGCGCCTGCCTGCATTTTAGCCAAGGCATCGGCACCTGAAAAAATCCCGCCAACACCAATGATGGGTATTTCGTTACCCAGTTCCGCCTTCAAAGCGCGGATCACACGGTTGGATAATTCAAACACGGGTTTGCCAGACAGGCCGCCAGTTTCTTCTGCATGTGGCAAGCCCTGCACGGCATCGCGGGTGATGGTGGTGTTGGTCGCAATGACACCATCTATCTTGTGACGCAACAAGGCGTCGCCTATGGTCTTGATTTGCTCTGCGTCGATATCAGGGGCGATCTTCAGTGCAACCGGTACATAGCGCTTGTATTCATCGGCCAGTTTTTGCTGTGCTTCCTTGAGCTGCGACAGCAGTGCATCCAGCTCAGTCGCACCCTGTAACTGGCGCAGGTTCTTGGTGTTGGGTGAGGAGATATTCACTGTCACATAACTGGCATAAGGATAAACCTTGGACAGGCAATGCAGATAATCTTCAGCGGCGCGTTCTATTGGCGTATCTGCATTCTTGCCTATGTTCAGGCCCAGTACACCTTGTTTGTCCTGGTAAAAACGCGATGCCTGCACGTTCTTCACAAAGGCATCGACGCCACCATTATTAAAACCCATGCGGTTGATAATCGCATCTGCCTGTGGCAGACGGAACATGCGTGGCTTGGGGTTGCCAGCCTGCGCACGCGGCGTGACCGTACCAATTTCTATGGAGCCAAAACCAATTGCAGCCAGACCATCAATATAAGCACCATCCTTATCCAGGCCAGCAGCCAGGCCAACTGGATTGGGAAAGCGCACACCCATGACAGTGCGCGCATCTTCTGCTGGCTTACTGCCCAGCAAGCCACCCAGCCCCAGTTTATTGGCGCGTTGCAGCGCAGGTAAAGTCAGGTGATGGGCATTTTCCGGGTCCATGGCAAACAAGGCAGGGCGGATCAGGGAGTAAAGAAGTTTTGCAGGCATGTAAATAGCTGAGGAAGAAAAGTTGAAAATAAAAATTGACCGGCAGGTGGAAAGGAGAGCTTCACAGCTCCCGCAAAGTCTGCCAGCGCCCCTGCATCAAAGCATCAAGGGGGCGGAAATTGGTCTTGTAAGCCATTTTTGGGCTGGCAGCGATCCAGTAGCCCAGATAGACATAGGGTAGCTTCAATAAGCGCGTTTGCTCTATCTGCCACAAGACATTGTAAGTACCGTAGGATGCAGTAGCATCATCCGGGTCATAAAAGGTATATACCGACGACAAGCCATCAGTCAGCACATCAATAATGCTGACCATGCGCAAGATATCTTTATCGTCCCTGAATTCGACCAGGCGGGTATTCACCCGGCTTTGCAGCAAGAACTGCGCATACTGGTCGCGGCTGTCGTTATCCATGCCGCCACCAGAATGACGCTCACCCTGATAGCGCTGATACAGCTCATAGTGTTCGTGCACATAACTCAGGCTGCTGACGCGCGCATGCAGATTGCCATGTTTTTTCCAGGCACGGCGCTGGCTGCGGTTGGTTTCAAATTCATTGACGCGCACACGCACTGGCGTGCAAGCCTGGCAGTTATCACAATGTGGTCGGTAAATGAAAATGCCGCTACGGCGAAAACCACTCTTTACCAGCTCTGAATACGCGTCGGCATTGATCAGATGTGCAGGTGTTGCCACTTGCGAACGCGCCTGCAAGCCTTCCAGATAACTGCAAGGGTAGGGCGCTGTCGCATAAAACTGTATGCTGGCGAAGGGGAGTTCGTTAAGCTGGGTCACGGGCTGATCTTGTTGGCTATGGTCCAATTGCTAATCGCTGGCAAGGCACTGGCATGTTCCACCCAGCGCAAAAATTCGGTTCTGCTGATCGCTTTTGCGCCCAGAGATGCCAAATGTGCCGTCTCTTGCTGGCAGTCTAACATTTTCACCCCATGTTCACGCAAGAAAAATACCAGGTGTGCCAAGGCTATTTTTGATGCATCCGTGACCCTGGCAAACATCGATTCACCATAAAACATGCGGCCTATGCAGACACCATAAGCTCCACCCACCAGTTCACCATCCAGCCACACCTCTATGGAATGGGCATATCCCAACTTGTGCAAGTCGCCATAGCCAGCCACGATATCCTCAGAAATCCAGGTGCCAGTGCCTTCTTTGCGCGGTGCAGCGCAGGCGCGCATGACATCTTCAAAGGCCGTGTCAAAGCGAACTTCCCAACGCGGGTCTTTACTGACCTGGCGCAGGCGCTTCTTCAGGCTGAGCGACAATTTGAAGTCTTGCACCTGCAAGACCATGCGCGGGTCGGTAGACCACCACAAGATAGGTTGCCCATCGGAGAACCAGGGAAAGATGCCATTCTTGTATGCATATAACAACCGCTCTGCCGACAAATCAGCGCCTGCTGCCAGCAGGCCTGCTGCACCATCTTTTTCTGTCAATGCGGTGCTGGGGTGAGGGAAGGGACTATCCATTTCCAGCCAGGGGATCACGCAACCCCCAATATAGCTTGCACCAAAAAAACGCCTTTTTTCAGTGCGTCAAACTTATTCATTAAATAACCTGGTTTAAAAAATCGCATTAAATCAATCACTTATAAATTGCACCAAATTGGAATGTATTTTGCTTTATCAGTGCACCTTTAATACAAATTTGCACTTATATTGGGAGACATTTTGCATGAATGCACAAAATAGCAGCGCGGACGCTTTGTTTATCTTGCTTGGCGCAATCATGATACTAGCAATGCATGCCGGTTTTGCATTTTTAGAATTAGGCACTGTGCGCAAAAAAAACCAGGTCAATGCCCTCGTCAAGATACTGGTTGACTTTGCAGTATCGACTATCGCCTACTTTTTTGTCGGTTATACCATCGCTTACGGCGTGCAGTTTTATTCCGGTGCCGAGGTGCTGGTTGCCAAAAACGGCTTTGAAATGGTCAAGTTCTTTTTCTTGCTGACCTTTGCTGCTGCCATTCCCGCCATTATCTCAGGCGGGATTGCCGAGCGGGCAAAATTTCACCCGCAACTGATTGCTACAGCCTTGCTGGTGGGCGTCTTGTATCCCTTCTTTGAAGGCATAGCCTGGAACCAGCGTTTTGGAATACAGGCGTGGCTCAAAGTCGCGTTCTCTGAAGAATTCCATGACTTTGCCGGTTCCGTCGTCGTACATGCCTTTGGCGGCTGGGTGGCCTTGCCCGCCGTATTGCTCCTGGGCGCGCGCCGAGGCCGTTATATGAAGAATGGTGCAATTGCAGCCCACCCACCATCCAGCATCCCTTTCCTGGCGCTGGGTGCCTGGATACTTACTGTAGGCTGGTTTGGCTTCAACGTCATGAGCGCACAAACCCTGGACAAAATGAATGGCCTGGTCGCCATGAACTCACTGATGGCCATGGTAGGCGGTACCCTGGTCGCCTTCATCCTCGGCAAGAACGACCCCGGCTTCGTCTACAACGGCCCCCTGGCTGGCCTGGTTGCTGTTTGTGCCGGCTCTGACCTCATGCATCCCTTGGGCGCACTGGTCACTGGTGGAATAGCCGGTGCCATCTTTGTCTGGATGTTCACCTGGACGCAAAACAAATGGAAGGTCGATGATGTACTGGGCGTATGGCCCCTGCATGGCTTGTGCGGCGCCTGGGGCGGTATAGCAGCCGGTATCTTTGGATTAAAGTCTCTGGGTGGCCTTGGTGGCGTCAGCTTCATGTCGCAATTGCTGGGCACCATCATGGGCGTTGCAATTGCCTTTGTCGGCGGTTATATCATCTACGCCAGCCTGAAAAAACTCATAGGAATACGCCTTGATCCTGAAGAGGAATTTGAAGGCGCAGATTTGGCTATACACAAAATCTCATCGACTGCGGAACGCGAAACCAGCTGGTGATGACGAAAATAATGACGAAAAAAATGGGCGATTAAAAACATCGCCCATTTTTTTATGCAAGCCCAGCCAGTTTCATTTCAATCATGTAGCATGGGTTTGAAAATATCATGCTCATGCATCTTAAAGCGTCCGCCATCCTTGACCTTCGCCAGGTCTTCAAAGAAAAATTTCAGCGTATGGCCTATGGTAGGGAAGGCGATATCATCCCAGGGGATTTGCTCTTCAGTGAATAACGCCACTTCCAGGCTCTCGACCCCCGCTGCGTAATTCAAATCCAGCAAGGTGGCACGGTAAAACAAATGCACCTGATGCACATGCGGTACGTTCAATATAGAAAACAGCTCATGCAATTTGATATTGGCACCAGCTTCTT
>JAZJXP010000010.1:0-11130 GCA_040390835.1 Pseudomonadota bacterium | reverse complement strand
ATAATTTTATGTTGATCTAACGCATGAAAGGCTTGTTTTACTGGAATTACATGAGCTTTAATATCTTCACCTTCATCAATAAGACCAAAGATACCGCCGGCTTGGGTGCTATCCATTATTCCACAAAATAAATGCACAAATTCATTAGAGCCACCTGGGGTGGAAAAATAATTACAAATTGGGATTAATTTTTTTATAGTAATTCCAGCTTCTTCTTCAGTCTCGCGCTGCGCAGCCTGCGCCGTGGTCTCATAATTTTCCATGAAGCCTGCAGGTAAGGTCCAGAAACCCAGGCGCGGTTCTATTGCGCGCTTGCACAATAATATCTTGGTGACACCATCTTCTTCCCACACGGGAATAGAACCCACCACCATCTTCGGGTTTTGATAATGGATAGTGCCGCAAGCCGAGCAAACAAAACGCTCGCGGGTATCATCAACAGGGATTTGCAAGACCACCGGGGACGCGCATTCAGAACAGAATTTCATGGGCAAAAAGAGTCAAAATTGGCGAATCTGCAAAGTGTAACACCTGTCCGCAAAAGTGCGGCAAAAGTCCTGATCCCATAAAAGAATTGCGCGGAGCAGCAAAATCATGTATAGTTTCATTCTTCAGACGCGGGGTGGAGCAGTCTGGCAGCTCGTCGGGCTCATAACCCGAAGGTCGTAGGTTCAAATCCTGCCCCCGCAACCAAGTATTCAAGTCCTTGATCAGAAATGATCAAGGACTTTTTGCTTTGCACCGTTAGGCAATCACTCTTGCCGCTGGAAATGCCTTTGTAGATTGCTAATTGCGTCATGCAGTAGTTTTCAAAAATAGACATGAATTTTGACGGATGTTAAATCATTATGCCAATTCCTTGCAATTACCTACATCAAGCAGCCTGGCTGGCATTAAGACAGCAATTGTGGCCGGACGGCACAAGCGAGGAACATCTCGCTGAAATGTCTGAGTTGCTGGAATCGCCAGAGCGCTATGCGCAGTTTATTGAATGTGACGAGGCGGGTGAGGCGTTGGGCATGGTCGAAGTGTCACTCAGGAGTGATTATGTCAATGGAACCGACACAAGTCCCGTTGCTTTTCTTGAGGGCTTGTTTGTCGTGCCGCAAACAAGAAAAAAAGGAATCGCCCGCGCCCTGGTTGCAGAGGCTGAGCGATGGGCAAAAAGCAAGGGCTGCAGCGAATTCGCATCTGACGCTCTGCTGGAAAATACCGCAAGTCACGATATGCACTCGGCGCTTGGTTTTGCAGAGACTGAGCGGGTCGTTTACTTCAAGAAGAGTTTGGCATAAGCCCAGTGGATGCATTTTAAATGCCTGGGGAATCGACATCGGGACATTTACCTCAATGCTGGCTGTTGCGACTGTCATGTGTGCAAATACGCGAAGCTACCGAACCTGCGCGGACTGAATCATACATAAGTGCGACAGCGCACAGACGTGGTACGGGGCATGGCCTATCGTAAGAAAATACGTCGGGCTTGTCTTGCCGTAAATCCCCAGGCTGGCAACCTTGCCGCAACCTTCAATTGACAGGCATGGGAAACCTTACGAGGCGTTTCCATGATGCATGATTTTTTAATCGCTAACAGGGCCGAGCTAGAGCGACGATGTCGCGACAAAGTTTCTGCTCGTCCTAATAGGTTGCCGCCAAACAAGTAGCAACTGGAACAAGGGATCCCCTTGTTCCTTGATCAACTCATACGCACACTGCAAGCTGAAAATCAGGGTGCCATAGCTCAAGCCCTGGCCGTTTCAGGCCCATCGTCCGGCGATCCAGGCTGCCACGCCGAACTGGGTGTATCCGCCGCAATTCACGGCGCTGATCTTTTGACGTTGGGCTACTCTATCAATGAGGTTGTCCATAATTATGGCGACCTTTGCCAGGCAGTGTCGGACCTGTCGATTGATCTTAACCAAAAATTTGAGATCAGTGAGTTCCGTACTCTCAATCGTTGCCTGGACAATGGAATTGCTGATGCAGTGACAGCGTTTAGCGAGCAGCGTGACTTTGTGATTGCTGATGAGCAAGCTTTGGAAACGAACGAGCGTCTGGGATTTTTCGCTCATGAGTTGCGCAATCATTTGAACACAGCAATGCTCGCACTAACGGCGATTAAGTCGGGCAATGTCGGTTTAAGCGGTTCTACCGGGGGTGTGCTGGACCGTAGCCTGGTAGGGCTTCAGCGCCTGATTGATCGTTCGCTCGCAGAAGTCCGTGTCGGACCTGGCATGACTCTGCACCGTTCTGTCTTCAGTCTTGCCAATTTTATCGGCGAGGTCAAGTATTCCGCCTCTCTCGAAGCTGAAATGCTCAATTGCAGCTTGCATATTGAACAAACCCCTTCAATACTGATGATCGATGCAGACAAGGACCTGCTCTTTTCAGCATTGGGAAATCTCCTGCAGAATGCCTTCAAATTTAGCGGCAAAGATGGCGTCGTCACGCTTAGTGTTGATGCTGGGGCTGAGCGAATACGTATCAATGTCAAGGACAATGGGCCGGGCCTGAGTGCTGAAGCTGCGCAGGACATGTTCCTGCCGTTCACTCAAGGCGGCACCAACAAGAGCGGTTTGGGTCTTGGGCTTTCCATTGCAAGACGTAGTGTTGAAGCGAATGGTGGTTTGCTGACGGTAAAAAGCAAACTTGGAGAGGGCTGTATGTTCACCATTGATTTACCTCGCCGGTCAGTTCAGTCTAGTGAGCAAGTAACTTGAAGGCAAGTTTGTTATACAGGCGAATGGCAAGGTCGATACAAAAATTAGTTGACCTCGCATGCACTCCTTAACGTAACTCAATTTCTTGGTTGGAAAAGCGAGCGCTATGATATATCGAATTCTTATCCTTACAAGCAATTCTGGCGATGCAAAGATTTTGGAGGATGCACTTCGGCATTCAAAGGATGGCCCATTTCTTACCGAATGGCTTTGCAGACTTGATGCTGGCTTGTCACGATTGCAAAAAGGTGACATCGACTTGATTTTGGTGGACTTGACACTTGCTGATAGCAAGGGGGTTGACACATTCAAGGCATTGTTTGCCGACTTCTCCGGGACGCCAATAATGACCCTGAGTGCCGAGGAAGAAGAGGCTGCGGCTATTGAAGCCGTACAACTAGGGGCACAAGGATACCTTTCCAAGGGTTATTTCGTCAGTAGTCTGGTTCCGCAGTCATTGCGAAATATTATTCCGCGCAAGAATGTCGAAAAACAGCTTAACGAAGAACAGGCGCGTGCTGAAATTGTATTGAATTCAATTGGTGACGCGATCATATGCACAAATATCGATGGGGAAATTGATTACCTGAACACTGCTGCCGAAGCGCTTACTGGATGGTCAAAAGCCGACGCAACGGGGCAACAGGTAGAAAGAATTTTTAAAACAATTAATGGTATAACCAGGCAAATTGAAGACAATACGGTAGAACTTGTTTTGAAAAGAAACGAAATAGTAGACCTGCCCGCAAATACGCTCTTAATCCGAAAAGACGGTAGTGAAGTTCACATCGAAGATTCTGCTTCGCCAATTCATGACTGCGATGGCAAACTTGCTGGAGCAGTCATTGTGTTTCATGATGTCAGCGCAGCTCAAGCGGTGAGCGTCAAATTGGCTCATATGGCACAGCATGATGCACTTACTAATTTGCCTAACCGAACTCTGTTAAACGACCGCATCGCGCAAGCAATTCATTTAGCCAAGAGGAATGGTACACGACTGGCATTACTGTTTCTGGATCTCGACAATTTTAAACATACCAACGATTCACTTGGCCATGCCAGCGGCGACGTATTGCTGCAATCTGTGGCTCAACGCCTGTCGGATTGCGTAAGAGGTTCTGACACTGTAAGCCGGTATGGCGGCGACGAATTTGTCATTCTTCTGGTGGGTGGTAAATATGCAGAAGACGCAGCGCTTATCGCAAAAAAAATACAGGTAGCTCTCCTTCACCCTTTTCAGCACGATAAAAAAGACTTATACGCGCAAGCGAGCATTGGTATAAGCCTTTATCCAGGCGATGGCCATGACGCACAAACGCTGATAAAAAATGCAGACACCGCCATGTACTGCGCGAAAACTGCAGGCAGGAATAATTACGAATTCTTCCGCAGCGATATGAAGATACATTCAATATAGGAATTTTACTAAACTCTGTTCACTATCCACCTTTGCATTGATAGCTTCGGGAAATGAGTCATTTTCTTGGTAGTATCTCAGAGATGACTGATGAAACATGTATGCCTTTAAATCAAAATTTAACCTATGCTATACAAGGAATAAAAAATTCTCTGGGATAATAGGAGTGTAACTACTATGCGGCGAAGAACTCTATTGCAATTTGTATCCTTGCCAGGGATAGTGTCGTTTAATGTTTTGGCGCAAGAAAACAAATCTCTGCAAATTTCTACTCTCATCGAAAAAGATCCCGCTACACTGATTGTTGAAAAAATTATTGACACCGCCTACCGTAGATTGGGCTGGCATTTGAATATTCACTATTTACCCGGTGAACGTTCCTTGCGCAGTGCGAACAACGGTGAAATGGATGGTGAGTTGTACCGTAAACTGGGAATGGAAAGAGACTATCCTAATCTTCTCATCGTGCCAGTACCGTTACTTACCTATGAAATCGTCATTTTTACCAATGGCACCCATTTTGTAGTCAACGGCTGGGATAGTCTGCGTCCCTATACAATAGGTTTTGTCCGGGGTATCAAAATTATCGAGCAAAATACTGCGGGGATGAAGCTCGAAGGAGCTCCTACGGTGCGTCAGGCATTTCAAAAAATGCTGCTGGGCCGCTCAGACATCGTAGTGGCAAATCGTATCTCGGGACTTGCAGCCTTGAGTGAAATGAAACAAGCCGACGTCACGATACTTATGCCTCCATTAGCTACCTTTCCAGTATTTCACTACCTTAACAAAAAGCATGAAAATCTTGTGCCAGGCTTGACGTCTGTTCTCCAAAAAATGCAAAAAGACAAAACCATAGAAAACATCCAGAATACAGTCATGGCGGAATTGCAGCGGAGTGAATGAATCAATTACATCTGAAGTTCTGGATATTCAGGGACTTTTATCAGCGAGACCGGGACGATGCATTTATTTAAGGTTTGGTAAATGGATGTCCTTAAATTGTTTCCAGAGTGATCGCAGTTCCTGCTGGTTCAGTTGACTTTGGGAAAGCAGGTAGCCCAGGGCAAAGCTGCAGTCCGATATGTGATTATCCTGCTGCTGAGCTATCTCTCCCAGTAATCTGACCGCAACTGCGCCATCATTGATGTTGCCGAGAATATCCTGCAATGCGCTTAAAGAGCTTATATATGCATGCATACCTTTTTTTCTAAAAAAATTCTCGAAAAACTCGCATGAATAGCGAACTTTCTTAATTGCGATTCTAAATTTATGGTTTGCCTGTGGGTTCGTGTCAGCTTTTGTTTTAAATAGTTCCTTGCCTCGTTTGATTAGATTTTTTTGTTGATGAGATAATATTTTTTTGGCGAATAATGGTAGCTTCGTCGTAGATTTTTTATGCTTAAAGGACTCGTCAGTTTCAGGTATCTGAGGCTTTTTAAGCCACGCAGATAAAGCAGACATCAAGCGTGCTGAACGACGGCTTTTCATTGATGTATAAATTTCTTTTTGCTTTTTGCTCGCTATAATCATTGCTGCCTGTTGTAAGCTGGGTAGCTTTACTTCTTCTGGAGCTATGGCCTCGATTACCACCAAAGTAGAGCCAGAAAACACCTGCCAGTCACGCGCTGCACCTAATTTTTCCGATACGTAATCCAACTCTGCTTGCAGTTTCACAGGTAGTAGAAATGAATTATTAAAGAGTTTTAATGCCGAACGCAGGCGACGCAGGCCTATATGCATTTGGCGAACACAATCAGGGTCTGCGCCAGTCTTGATCGCAGATTGATTGCCTTGAATTTGCTCAAGACAATTTGCGAGTATCTCATGAGCAGCTTGCTCAAGTTTCATATTGCGACGCAATTTCACCTTGAGTGACTTCACTGCAACTGCTTGCTTTCGTTGTGAAGGCATGTTTCTCCTCTCAGCGTCTGTATTCGACATTCTTATACGGAGTGAATACTCAATATTAGACAAATAATGAGACAGCGAATTTCAATCGCAAATGGCATGCTTATTTATAGTCCAACAATCAGAAATACACTAATCAATTACTTTGATCTATATCCATGTGTTTGTATGGAAAACGGATATATGCGGTAGGCGCTAATATAATAAATCTGGTTGGCTGGCTAAACGCAGTGCGCTTATTCCATCACTGCGGTCTGTCCGGCATCGAACGTACAGGCAAATGAACTTGATTTGATGCAGGCTCGGGCCTGAGCTGTCTGCGCCTAGTTTGTTAGTGAAAAAAGGGTCGAAGATGCGTTGCAGATTGTGGGCGTGATATGTCTACATGGCACAACCGTATGGGGCGCTACAATGCACTGTTCCGTCCAGGCCTTCGTGGAAGGGGGCAGGCATGGCAGCAGTGGTCGGGGGAGTATGGCGAATAGCAAAACACTTCCTTATGCAACGAGCACTGACGGCAGAAAGGTTGGGGCGAAATGGATGGCATCTAGCGTGGCAGCTTGCGAGCAAACTCGCTGGGCTCGACCACCGGATGCGGAAAACCGCTGGTCCGGTGGTGCGGGAGAACTAACGGGTGCAATCGCCTTAGTTCAACCCGATCGCGAGCTGGCAGAAAACTACGCTGTTGCATTTTAAGTTTACCGCACGGAGGTCATGAGCCATGCCTTATTTCGGCGTATGGTTGGCAAACCAGTCCAAGATAATTTGCGTGCGCTGAATCGACAAATCCCGGATTACCGGCATATGCAAGGCATCATCCATTGGTTTTGCAAGTACTGTGCGGATAGGTTCGGCATATTGAACCACAGTCGCATAGTCGTCCAGCTTGAAACGGCCCATGATAGGGTACAGCTTGGCATACTGCGGCAAAATGTATTGGATGCAATTATCCCAGGTCGGATTTTCAGGGAAGGTCTGTTGGCTAAACAGCAGGATACTAATCAAATCGTCCAGATGCTGGGTATAGCTTTGCGCGATAGTCTGGTCGGCAAAATTGTAGCGCACAAAGTAAATCTGCCCATCGACGTTTTGACTGGCGCGCGGAAAACCAGGGTCAGTGCCAAGGATTTTCAATTCGGCCATGCCTTGCGCATTGGTCATCAAAGGCGCAGTGTTGAAGGACAAGGCATTTTGCGGTACCGCGATGTTTTTCAATCCAGAGGTGCCGCCAGTACCCATGGTATTGCTGGTGTAGGCCACGGAATCTTCCGGCGACATCAACGTTGCCTGGATGCCGATATTGGCCGCGGGTTGCCCAAACTTGGTGGCATATAAGCGAACCAGCGCCGTTTCGCCGTTAGGCCCCGATGTAATGCCCGGGTTCATCCTGAAAACAAACTGATCAGCACGCAAATTGTAGCCATTGATATTTTCTGCCAGCCAGATGCTCGGCCCTAAGGATTTTTTGCCAATCAGACCCAGGGGCATAGTCAGCACTTTCTGTTCCGCCTGTTGCACAGTCAGGCCAGGTGGCAACAAAGCTGGATCAACATTCACCGTCAGTATGCCACCGCTGACTGTCATCAGTTCGGCCATCTGAGCCGGGTCATTAGGTAAGGCGGCGATGGGAACAGCGTTGCTCAAGCTAATACCTGTCCCTTGGCGTTGATCAAAATAGACCAAAAACAGCTCGCCTAACGCATACAATGCAACCCCGAAACCCTGCGCTGGATCGTTATAACCGGGCTTGTCGGTGACGAGCGAATTGCCCAGATTAACGGTGATCAATACCTCGTTGCTGCCATCGCTTTTGTTGAACTCTTGCGTGCAGAACGGGGCAAAATTGCATTGGACATTGCTATTCGGCACCGTAAGCGGCGCCATCATGCGTGATGGTGTGTAAAACACGGGCGTCGCCGTAGCGAGCGGCCCTATCGTGCCAGTTAACAAGCCGGTTGGAAACTTGGTATTAATGTTCGGCGGCGGCACTGGCGACGGTGGCGGCATCAGTGTAGTCGCCAGGATAGTGCTGCGATAGGTATCTGCGTCGGCCTGCCCCAACAAAATAGTGAGTCGATTATTCACATACGATTCAGTTGGAATCCAGCCCAGGTTGGCGGGCACGCCCTTGTTATCGAGGTTCATGAAATATCGGGTCATGGGCAGTAGTTTGTCAACGATATTGGCGGGTACATCATTTTTCACTAATGCCAGCAGGGTGGCAGCATTGAACTGATAGATCACTGGCG
This sequence comes from Pseudomonadota bacterium, assembly GCA_040390835.1. Taxonomy (GTDB): domain Bacteria; phylum Pseudomonadota; class Gammaproteobacteria; order Burkholderiales; family Burkholderiaceae_D; genus Undibacterium. Next base: position 2,839 of record JAZJXP010000010.1, on the reverse strand, counting down.
CATTATTATGCGCATTCACCACAAAATTGACGCTCAATTGTTTTGGCGATTGTTGCTGGAGCAGGCTGAGAAATTTAGACTGCGGTTTCGCCGCAGTCGTCCAGCTCAAGTTGGTCAAGCTTGATTGATATACTCCGCAACCACTGCCTGAGCTTCGTGGGCCGTTGATTGCCTGCGCCCACACCGCGTTATACGAGCCAGCGACATAATCACCACGGACGAAATCGCTGATCGATGCTGGGTTGGCGCTAACGCCCGCCACTTGCAGGCTCAGCCCCCATATTTCGCTGGTATTTTGCTGATCAGGGTCAAGGTCAACCAGTTTCGGCGCCGCCATCGCATACGCGGCAATGACTGGTTGGCCAATCACAGGATCAACAGCGGGGTCGGTGGTTTCATCTCCGGGACCATAGACCACCTTGGTGACAAGACAGCTTTGAAAATCAAAAATACCAGTGCCGTTCGGATTCCAGTAAAGCTGCAACTTTGCGATGTCATTATTCGCGTCGGTATAGTTGTCCGGTGTATTGTTCACCGTGCTTGGATCAGCCAAAAAGCCACCGCTAAAGTGCAATCTTGGATAGGTCAAATAGCTCATGTCAATTCCTCTTTTTTTGAAAACGGTTTTTATTTTTTAGGACCGCCGTTGGCGGCGCACATTGCGTTGCTTGGTAGCACGCCTGTGCTGCAACCTTTGGTTTTCAGATTCAATAAATTGAAGATGTGGGAAAGCCCGGCTGGCGGCAACTGAACTTTGATTGCATCACTCAGTGATTGACCTTTACTCTTGCCATCCTGATTATGGCAACTGAAGCAATTGTAGGGATTTTGAATATTGGAGACGCCATTTTGCACATAGGTTTCCATGCTATTGTTTGCGCCCGACAAGGATCCAACCTGCGCCTGCATCGTGGGCGGTAAGGTCCCTCTGGCGGTCCATACATTGCCGACCAGTGAATAATTAGCCCACAATTTATTGGCGTCGCCCGCAGGTAGTGCGGCCAGCATTTTTTGCACGGACAAATCCAGTGCCTGCAAATTGGCGGTGCTTGGCTGTATGACGAACTTTTGGGTATCCGGGTCACAGATATAGCCGGGCGGCGGGGTGGAGCTACAATTCAAATTATTGGGCATGGTACCAATGGTCGGGTCGCCCCAAGGGTGCATGGTGCAAACCTGGGTGGCTTTGCCTTCGGCATAATGATTTGGGGTGCAGTTGCCGCCAGTGCAGTTGGGATTATAAAAAGTCCAGTTTCCGCCCAAGGGAGGTTGCGCCTCGGTCTTGGAACAATATGGCGCGTTATTGCGGTGTTCAAAGGTACCCCAGATAAACTCAGGCTGAGTCGGCGTCTTGCTGACGATGTGTATGCCCACCAGGCCCAGGTTCACATTCTCCATACAGTTCTTGTCGGGTGCCTGAACCGAGCCCTTTGTGCTATAAAAGGTCTTGCCTGCCACTTCATCGGACGTCAAAATCTTCCATGCGGTTTTCAATTGCATAGCGCCGGTGGGGAACTCCAGATTCGGGTACAAGCCTGGAATGTCCACCACCTTGTAACCAACCGGATCGACCAGATCGGGCGCGAGGGTCAAACTGCACTGCGCCTGGTACAGGCCGCAACCGGTGATGAAGTCATAGCTCGGTTTATTGACCGATACGCCATAAAATACCCGGTTCAGCGATTTGTCGATCAATGGTTGCCCAACTCCCGCCTGCAAGGTCAGATTAGAAAAAACATAGTTTTGTTTCAAGTTCTGCTTTAAGGTGGATGGCCCTTTGCAATATGCCGGTTTGGGTACCTTTCCCCATGCGGTCGGGGTCTTGCCCGGTTCAACAAAAATGCCATAACTAGGCATAAAGGTTTCAAATTGCAGAACCTTGCTGCCCGTTGCTACCGGTTGCACCAAATACAGCATGGCTTGCCACATATACTGCTGGAAACTGCAATTCTCAGTATTCTGCACATCGCCTGGCAAGGATGGATTGCTGACCCACGTGGAACTGGCGTTGCAGCTTACGGTACTGGTACTTGGAGCGGTGCTCTGTTGTGCGAGAGCGATTGAGGGAAGTGCAGTGATGATGCTGATGGCAGCAATTACTATGACAGCAGCCGAACTTATCGAACTTATTAAGCTTGTTGAGAGGCGGCGCTGCGGGATAATTTTTTTCATAAACATTCCATTCTTTGTGATAAAGAAGCTTGTTGGCACTTCTGACGGAAGACGTCCTCCCGCATAACTATTTGCGCAAATGCCGTACATCCAACCAAAGGGCTTAGCGCCCATAACGTAAAAAAGCGTCGAAAAGAGCATCAAAACGAGCACCCACAGACTGCATATCCAAGCCGACCTGAGACGGTGAAGTATGGCCTTCACCAACGATCAAACTGCCGCTACCGCTTTTTGAAAATTCAGGAAAAAATCCAGCACTGTGGTGCACCGTCCCCGGCGTTGATGCAGGTCAGCTCTTTGTCAGCGCCAATACCGTTCACAGGTTCGCTGACATATGACTGCGCCATCTAATGGAAAGCATACTTTCTGACGACCAGTAATGCAGGAATTGCATGTCGTTCTTTGCGCGCTTTCGATGAAAGCTGCTGTGCTGTCGCCAACATTGATTACGGTATCCGCATCAATATTGAGGAAAGTGCTAGGCGCGCTTTGGACAACGCCGGGTAAGCTAGTATTGGACATGGCTTCTCAAGTTTAATCGCGCGTCAAATAAGGAATGCCTACGTTTAATTTCAATTTTATTGAAGCAATTGCTGGAACCCGGGGGATGGGCACTGCTGTCCGGAATAATATCCTTGACACAGCCATTAGAATAACCGCATCTGAA
>JAZJXP010000009.1:70047-112121 GCA_040390835.1 Pseudomonadota bacterium | reverse complement strand
GTGAAGGTGGCCGTACAGTCGGTGCTGGCGTTGTTGCTAAAATCATCGAGTAATAAATAAGTAGTAAAATGCATGCATTGCCTGAATGCTCAGGAAATGCATGCATTAATGTCAAGATGTAGGGGTGTAGCTCAATTGGCAGAGCGTCGGTCTCCAAAACCGAAGGTCGCGGGTTCGATTCCCTCCGCCCCTGCCACCATCAAGGCCACAGGCCACCGAAAGTAAATAAAGTATGTCTAATCATCCCGTTCAAACAGTTAGTACATCCAATGACAAGTACAAAGTCATTCTGGCGGTAGTGGCTGCAATTGCCGGTGTTGCTGCTTTTTATATTCTCGCTGGACAGGCAACGTGGATACGTGCCATCGCTTTGGTAGTGGGTTTGTTGGTTGCTGTTGGATTTGTCGCAACTTCTGAAATGGGTCGTGATTTTGTGAGCTTTGCAAAAGAAGCTGTGCGCGAAACCAAGAAGGTTGTATGGCCAACCCGCAAAGAAGCGGGTCAGATCACTGCCGTAGTATTCGGTTTTGTTCTGGTGATGGCGATTTTCCTGTGGGGTACCGATCAATTGATCGGATTTGTGCTGTATGACGTAATCCTCGGATGGAAAAAATAATGAGTGAGAACATTCAGGAAAACGAAGAAGGTACAGCGCCAACGGTGTCTGTACCTAAAAGTGCTAAAAGATGGTACGCCGTACATGCTTATTCCGGTATGGAAAAGAGCGTGCAACGTGCATTGGTGGAGCGTATAGAACGCGCAGAGATGCAAGATAAATTCGGTCAGATTCTGGTTCCGACTGAAGAAGTGATAGAGCCAAAGAATGGCAAGAAAGTCGTCACTGAGCGTCGTTTGTTCCCCAGCTATGTATTTGTAGAAATGGAAATGACTGACGATACCTGGCATTTGGTAAAAAACACCAGCAAGGTAACCGGTTTTATCGGCGGCAAATCAAACAAGCCTTCCCCGATACCGCAGCACGAAATCGACAAGATCTTGCAGCAGATGCAAGAAGGCGTTGAAAAACCAAGACCAAAAGTCTTGTACGAAGTAGGCGAAGTAGTCCGCATCAAGGATGGTCCTTTCACTGACTTTAACGGCAATGTTGAAGAAGTCAATTATGAAAAGTCCAAAGTCCGCGTGACTGTCACTATTTTCGGTCGTGCTACACCAGTAGAGCTGGAATTTTCCCAGGTCGAAAAGGTTTAACAGGATTCACGTTTGACCAGTACGTAACAAAGTAATTTGTTGAAACTGGTTAGAGCGTTGGCTGTAGTACTACAAGCGTAATACAGGCAATTCTCAGCAGGCGGAGGAGCCTGTTGATGTGAAAAGACATCGGCAGGCGCTACTACTCATTTTTTGAAGGAGCCAAACATGGCAAAGAAAATCATTGGTTTTATCAAGCTGCAAGTGCCAGCTGGTAAAGCAAACCCATCCCCACCTATCGGTCCAGCTCTGGGTCAACGTGGTCTGAATATCATGGAATTCTGCAAAGCGTTCAACGCACAGACCCAAGGTATGGAACCAGGCATGCCTATTCCTGTTGTGATCACCGCATTTGCTGACAAGTCTTTCACATTCGTGATGAAGACACCTCCAGCAACTTACATGATCAAAAAAGCAGCTGGCATCACTAAAGGTTCTGCAAAACCACATACAGACAAAGTTGGCAAAATCACTCGCCAGCAAGCTGAAGAAATCGCGACAGTTAAACGCGCTGATTTGACAGCAGCTGATATGGACGCAGCAGTGCGTACTATTGCTGGTTCTGCTCGTTCCATGGGCATCACGGTAGAGGGTCTGTAATGGCTAAGTTATCTAAAAAAGCAAAATTGCTGGCAACGAAAGTTGACCGTCTGAAAGTGTATCCATTTGACAATGCTATCGCTTTGATCAAAGAATGCGCAACAGCAAAATTCAACGAATCCATCGACGTATCCGTCCAACTGGGCGTTGATCCTAAGAAGTCTGACCAGGTTGTTCGTGGCGCAGTTGTATTGCCAGCTGGTACAGGCAAAACAGTACGCGTAGCCGTATTTGCACAAGGTGCAAAAGCGGAAGAAGCGAAAGCTGCCGGTGCTGATATCGTTGGTATGGAAGATTTGGCTGAACGCGTTAAAGCTGGCGACATGCCATTTGACGTAGTTATCGCTTCTCCAGACACTATGCGTATCGTTGGTACTCTGGGTCAGATCCTGGGTCCACGCGGTTTGATGCCTAATCCTAAAGTCGGTACAGTGACTCCAGACGTAGCTACTGCAGTTAAAAATGCAAAAGCTGGTCAAGTTCAATACCGTACAGACAAAGCAGGTATCATCCACACAACAATCGGCCGTAAGTCGTTTGCTGATGGTGACCTGAAGTCCAATCTGGTTGCGCTGATCGAAGCTTTGAACAAAGCTAAACCAGCATCCAGCAAAGGTGTGTATCTGCGTAAAGTATCCATCTCATCCACTATGGGTGCAGGTGTACGTGTAGATCACGCTAATCTGGCAGGCTAAGCAAGAATTAAGTCCCTGCATCCATGATGCAGGGCGCATCTTTGGGCTGGATGTTTTGAACAAGCATCCAGAGTGTCAAAGACCGTTGGGCCGAGTGTGTAAGAGTAGTTTTCCAAGCATGAGGTTAATATCTGGAGAGTAATCGACAGGTCCCAACGCAGATGGTGTACCCGAACAAGTTTTGTAGTGATTACTGGTCCCCCAGTGAAACTCCTAACTTCGGACGCCGTGTTCGAAACGATATGAGGGAAGTGCATCATTCCGGTGTATGGACTGAATATCATTAATGGAGGTTGACCGTGAGTCTCAATCTGAATGACAAAAAAGCCGTCGTCGCTGAAGTCTCTGCAAAAGTAGCAACTGCACAGACTATCGTCGTGGCCGAATATCGTGGCATCCAGGTCGGTCATTTGACGCAATTGCGTGCTAGCGCACGCGCTCAAGGCGTATACATGCGTGTGTTGAAAAACACATTGGCACGTCGCGCTGTTGAGGGAACTGTGTTTGCCAGCCTCGCTTCTGAAATGACCGGTCCGTTGATTTATGCAATCTCGGAAGATGCTGTTGCTGCTGCTAAAGTCGTTCAAGACTTTGCAAAAAGCAATGACAAACTGGTTGTTAAAGCTGGTAACTATGCAGGCAAATCGCTGGATAAAGCTGGCGTTGTCGCATTGGCAAGCATTCCTAGCCGTGAAGTATTGTTGGCGCAAGTGGTTGGCATGATGCAGGCTCCTGTATCCGCTTTCGCACGTGCTCTGGCAGCCGTCGCAGCACAGAAAGAAGCAGGTTCTCCTGCAGCACCAGTAGCTGAAGAAGCTGCTGAAGCTGCCGCAGAATAAGTTTTTTTCCGTCAAATACCGTATCAATGTAATTAATTAATTGGAGTTTCAAATGGCAATTAGCAAAGACGATATCCTGGAAGCCGTAGGCGCGATGTCCGTAATGGACCTGAACGACCTGGTAAAAGCTTTCGAAGAAAAATTTGGTGTTTCCGCTGCAGCAATGTCTTCTGGTCCAGCAGCTGGTCCAGCGGCTGTTGTTGAAGAACAAACAGAATTCAACGTAATTCTGACTGAAGTTGGCGCAAACAAAGTTGGCGTCATTAAAGCAGTTCGTGAAATCACTGGTCTGGGCTTGAAAGAAGCTAAAGACGTAGTTGATGGCGCACCAAAAGCAGTTAAAGAAGCAGTTTCCAAAGCTGATGCTGACGCAGCTAAGAAAAAACTGGAAGATGCTGGCGCGAAAGCCGACATCAAGTAATTCAGGTATTATGGCAAGTCTTCGGATTTGCCCAAGTCAAAGACAGGAATCCTCTTGGAAGAGAGGGTTCCTCTTTGGCTTCTTTGTCGTTCAGGGTTGTTTAGCTGTTTATTAAGACCGAGGGTTGAGACTTGAGGTTTTTTTGTCACAGAGTTGCTATGTTTTATTTTTGTGACAAGAATCCTGAATTCTCTATCCTTCCTTGCCACTCACGGAGTGTCCATGCACTACTCATTTACTGAGAAGAAGCGTATTCGCAAATCTTTTGCGAAGCGCGCCAACGTCCACAACGTTCCGTTCTTGCTGGCGACTCAAATCGAGTCGTACCAGAGCTTTTTACAAGAAGACAGAACACCGCCAACCCGCAAGAACGAGGGTTTGCAGTCTGCCTTCACCTCGATTTTCCCTATTGTTTCGCACAATGGCTTTGCACGTCTTGAATTCCTGTCCTACGTTTTAGGCGATCCTGCGTTCGACGTCAAGGAATGTCAATTGCGTGGCCTGACTTATGCATCACCTTTGCGTGCAAAAGTCCGCCTGGTCATTCTGGACAAGGAATCACCAACCAAGCCGGTTGTCAAAGAAATGAAAGAACAGGAAGTCTACATGGGCGAATTGCCTTTGATGACAACCACTGGTTCTTTTGTCATCAACGGTACTGAGCGCGTTATCGTGTCCCAGTTGCACCGTTCTCCTGGCGTGTTCTTTGAACATGACCGCGGCAAGACACATTCTTCCGGCAAATTGCTGTTCTCGGCAAGGATCATTCCTTACCGTGGTTCCTGGCTCGATTTTGAATTCGATCCTAAAGATATCCTGTTCTTCCGTATTGACCGTCGTCGCAAGATGCCAGTCACTATCTTGCTGCGCGCCATAGGCATGAGCAATGAACAGATACTGGCGAATTTCTTTGTCTTTGATAATTTCAATCTGCACAGTGATGGCGCAGAGATGGAATTCGTCGCAGAACGTCTGCGTGGCGAAGTTGCCCGTTTTGACATCAGCGACAAAGACGGCAAAGTCATTGTTGCCAAAGACAAACGTATCAATGCCAAGCATGTACGTGAAATCGAAGCTGGCGGTATCAAGCACATTTCCGTGCCTGAAGACTACCTGCTGGGTCGCGTCCTGGCCAAGAACATCGTTGATGCAGACACTGGTGAAGTCATTGCCAATGCCAATGATGAATTGACAGAAGAATTGCTGGGTCGTTTGCGCGATGCCAAAGTCACAGATATCCAGACTTTGTACACCAATGACCTGGATCAGGGTGCTTACATTTCCCAGACTCTGCGCGCTGATGATACAGCGGACCAGATGGCCGCCCGCGTTGCCATCTATCGCATGATGCGTCCTGGCGAACCGCCAACAGAAGATTCTGTTGAAGCCCTGTTCAATGGCCTGTTCTATAGCGAAGACCGTTACGATCTGTCCGCAGTCGGCCGCATGAAGTTCAACCGCCGTATCGGCCGTGATGAACTGACAGGCGCCATGACTTTGTCGAACGAAGACGTATTGGCCGTGATCAAGATCCTGGTTGAGTTGCGCAATGGCCGTGGCGAAGTCGATGATATCGATCACTTGGGTAACCGCCGCGTACGTTGCGTTGGTGAATTGGCTGAGAACCAGTTCCGTGCTGGTCTGGTACGTGTTGAACGTGCTGTCAAAGAGCGTCTGGGTCAAGCTGAAGCCGACAACCTGATGCCGCATGACCTGATCAACTCCAAGCCTATCTCTGCTGCAATTCGTGAGTTCTTCGGTTCTTCACAATTGTCCCAGTTTATGGATCAGACCAACCCGTTGTCAGAAATCACGCATAAGCGTCGTATTTCCGCCCTGGGACCTGGTGGTTTGACACGTGAGCGCGCTGGCTTTGAAGTCCGCGACGTTCATCCAACCCACTATGGCCGCGTCTGCCCGATTGAGACACCAGAGGGACCAAACATTGGTTTGATCAACTCGCTGGCTCTGTATGCACGTCTGAACGAATACGGTTTCCTGGAAACACCATACCGTAAAGTGGTTGACAGCAAAATTACACCTCAGATCGATTACTTGTCTGCTATTGAAGAAGGTCGTTACATCATCGCCCAGGCGAATGCGACGATCGACGGCGAAGGCAAACTGATCGATGAACTGGTCTCTGCCCGTGAAGCTGGCGAAACGATCCTGGTATCCCCAGAGCGTATCCAGTACATGGACGTGGCTACTGGTCAGGTGGTTTCTGTTGCGGCATCGTTGATCCCCTTCCTCGAACACGATGATGCGAACCGTGCGTTGATGGGTGCCAACATGCAACGTCAAGCTGTTCCTTGCTTGCGTCCAGAAAAAGCATTTGTCGGTACAGGTATCGAACGTACTGTGGCAGTTGATTCCGGCACAACAGTACAGGCACTGCGTGGCGGTAAAGTTGATTACATCGATGCGGGCCGTATCGTTATTCGTGTGAATGATGCTGAAGCACAGGCTGGTGAAGTCGGTGTGGATATTTACAACCTCATCAAGTACACCCGTTCCAACCAGAACACCAATATCAACCAGCGTCCTATCGTCAAAGTTGGCGATCTGGTCGCTAAAGGTGACGTATTGGCCGACGGCGCATCCACAGATCTGGGCGAATTGGCCCTGGGTCAGAACATGCTGGTCGCGTTCATGCCTTGGAATGGTTATAACTTCGAAGATTCGATCCTGATCTCTGAAAAAGTTGTGGCTGATGACCGCTATACCTCGATTCATATCGAAGAGTTGTCGGTTGTTGCCCGTGACACCAAGTTGGGTGCGGAAGAAATTACCCGCGATATCTCCAATCTGGCAGAAAACCAACTGGCACGTCTGGATGAATCCGGTATCGTCTACATCGGTGCAGAAGTAACAGCCGGTGATACCTTGGTTGGTAAAGTGACACCAAAAGGTGAAACTCAACTGACACCAGAAGAAAAACTGCTGCGCGCCATCTTCGGTGAAAAAGCTTCTGACGTTAAAGATACCTCCCTGCGCGTGCCTTCCGGCATGGTAGGTACTGTCATTGACGTACAAGTGTTCACCCGCGAAGGCATACAACGCGACAAACGTGCACAACAGATTATCGATGATGAATTGAAGCGTTATCGCCTCGATCTGAACGATCAGTTGCGTATTGTTGAAGGCGATGCATTTGAGCGTCTGGAACGTATGCTGGATGGCAAGATCGCTGACGGCGGCCCCGCCAAACTGGCTAAAGGCACCAAGATCACCAGAGAATACCTGGCCAGCGTGGATAAATACCACTGGTTCGATATTCGCCTGGCATCTGACGAAGCAGCCAATTCACTGGTTGCGATGAAAGATTCCATCGCTGAAAAACGTCATCAGTTCGATCTGGCTTTTGAAGAAAAACGTACCAAGTTGACGCAAGGCGATGAATTGCCGCCAGGCGTACAAAAAATGGTCAAGGTTTACCTGGCTGTTAAACGTCGCCTGCAACCTGGTGACAAAATGGCGGGTCGTCACGGTAACAAGGGTGTGGTTTCCCGTATCGTGCCTATCGAAGACATGCCTTACATGGCTGACGGTACACCAGCAGACATCGTGTTGAACCCATTGGGTGTTCCGTCACGGATGAACGTGGGTCAGGTTCTGGAAGTGCATCTGGGCTGGGCAGCTAAAGGCCTGGGCTTGCGCATAGGCGAAATGCTGAAAGCCAAAGCCAAGGTAGAAGAACTGCGTGATTTCCTGAAGAAGATTTATAACGAATCTGGCAAGAAGGAAGACATCGACGGTTTCTCTGATGCCGAGATCCTGGAATTGACGAACAACCTGAAGCACGGCGTGCCATTTGCAACACCGGTATTTGACGGTGCGCATGAAGATGAAATCCGTCGCATGCTGGATCTGGCCTTCCCTGACCATATCGCCGCGCAACTGGGTATGACACCATCGAAAAACCAGGTCACCCTGTTTGATGGCCGTACCGGTGAAGCGTTCGAGCGTAAAGTCACACTGGGTTACATGCACGTACTGAAATTGCATCATCTGGTTGATGACAAGATGCATGCACGTTCGACCGGTCCTTACTCTCTGGTCACGCAACAACCACTGGGCGGTAAAGCTCAGTTCGGTGGCCAGCGTTTCGGTGAGATGGAAGTCTGGGCACTGGAAGCTTACGGCGCGTCTTACGTCTTGCAAGAGATGTTGACAGTCAAGTCCGATGACGTGAATGGCCGTACCAAAGTGTACGAAAACCTGGTCAAGGGTGACCATGTGATCGACGCCGGCATGCCTGAGTCCTTCAACGTTCTGGTAAAAGAAATCCGCTCTCTGGGTATCGATATCGATCTCGAACGTAGTTAATGTATTAGGAGCATCTGAGTAAGCGTCGCGCAGTAGCTTAATCAGATGTTCCGATTTGTAATTGCAGTAAGTCATCGCCCGGATAGCATTCGGGCGATGGCCGTTAAACTTGGCAAGCAGTTTGGAAGTAATGTCGTTCCCGGTATCAGCGGAACCTGTGTCGAAAGACCTGGCTCTCCCGCTCATGCGAACAGGGTAAAGCGGCGAAGCTTCTGTTGCAGCACCATTCAGCCACCAAGCGTTTGCGCGCTTAACTGGAGTGATACACATGAAAGCTCTGCTCGATCTATTCAAGCAAGTCCAACCCAACGAACAATTCGACGCGATCAAAATTGGTCTGGCGTCTCCAGAAAAAATTCGTTCCTGGTCCTACGGCGAAGTTAAAAAGCCGGAAACCATCAACTATCGTACTTTCAAGCCTGAGCGCGACGGTTTGTTCTGCGCCAAGATTTTTGGTCCTATCAAGGATTACGAATGCCTGTGCGGCAAGTACAAACGTCTGAAACACCGCGGCGTTATCTGCGAAAAATGTGGCGTTGAAGTGACCCTGGCCAAAGTGCGTCGTGAACGCATGGGCCATATTGAGCTGGCTTCCCCAACCGCGCATATCTGGTTCCTGAAATCCCTGCCATCCCGTCTGGGTATGGTATTGGACATGACCTTGCGTGATATCGAACGCGTTCTGTATTTTGAAGCATATGTCGTCACCGATCCAGGCATGACTCCGCTGAAAAAATGCCAGATCATGTCTGAAGATGACTACGCTGCCAAGTATGAAGAATTCGGCGACGAATTCACGGCATTTATGGGTGCTGAAGGTATCCGCGAATTGTTGCGTTCCATCGACATTGACCGTGATGCAGAAACTCTGCGCACAGAGTTGAAAGAATCCAAATCTGAAGCCAAGATCAAGAAATACGCAAAACGTCTGAAAGTACTGGAAGCATTCCAGCGCTCAGGCATCAAGCCAGACTGGATGATCATGGAAGTTCTGCCGGTCCTGCCGCCAGAATTGCGTCCATTGGTCCCGCTGGATGGTGGCCGTTTCGCGACTTCCGATCTGAATGACCTGTATCGCCGCGTCATCAACCGTAACAACCGTCTGAAGCGTCTGATGGAATTGCGCGCTCCTGAAATCATCACACGCAATGAAAAGCGTATGTTGCAGGAAGCCGTCGATTCCCTGCTGGATAACGGCCGTCGCGGTAAGGCAATGACAGGCGCCAACAAGCGTCCTCTGAAATCCCTGGCAGAAATGATCAAGGGTAAGGGCGGTCGTTTCCGTCAAAACTTGCTGGGTAAGCGCGTCGATTACTCTGGCCGTTCCGTTATCGTGGTTGGTCCACAACTGAAATTGCATCAGTGCGGTTTGCCAAAACTGATGGCGCTGGAACTGTTCAAACCTTTCATTTTCAATAAACTGGAATTGATGGGTCTGGCAACGACCATCAAGGCAGCGAAAAAACTGGTGGAAATTCAAGAACCAGTCGTATGGGATATCCTGGAAGAAGTCATCCGCGAACATCCTATCATGCTGAACCGTGCGCCTACGTTGCATCGTCTGGGTATCCAGGCGTTTGAGCCGGTCCTGATTGAAGGTAAAGCGATCCAGTTGCATCCACTCGTCTGCGCGGCTTTCAATGCCGACTTTGACGGTGATCAAATGGCGGTCCACGTTCCTCTGTCTATCGAAGCACAGATGGAAGCACGTACTTTGATGCTGGCATCCAACAATATTCTGTTCCCATCCAATGGTGAACCGTCTATCGTTCCTTCCCAGGATATCGTGTTGGGTCTGTACTACGCTTCCCGTGAAAAAATCAACGGCAAGGGCGAAGGCATGATGTTCCCTGACGTTTCAGAAGCGATTCGCGCCTGGGACAACAAGGAAGTCGAACTGAGCACACGTATCACAGTCCGTATTACTGAATTCCCGAAAGATGCTGAAACTGGCGAATTCGTCAAAACCATCAAGCGTTATGAAACGACTGTTGGCCGTGCGATCTTGTCCGAGATTTTGCCTAAGGGCTTGCCATTCACCGTATTGAACCGTGCGTTGAAGAAAAAAGAAATTTCCAAACTCATCGATACATCATTCCGCAAGTGCGGTCTGCGTGCAACGGTTGTGTTTGCTGATCAATTGATGCAAATGGGTTTCCGCCTGGCGACACGCGCCGGTATCTCCATCTGTATCGATGACATGTTGGTTCCACCACAAAAAGTGACTTTGCTGGCAGCAGCAGAACACGAAGTCAAACAGATCGAACAGCAATATGCGTCCGGTCTGGTGACTGCGGGCGAACGTTACAACAAAGTGGTCGATATCTGGGGTAAGACCGGTGATGAAGTCGGCAAGGCCATGATGGAACAACTCAAAGTTGAGCCAGTCACACGCCGCGACGGCTCTGTCGGTACACAAGAATCTTTCAACGCCATTTACATGATGGCCGACTCCGGTGCGCGTGGTTCTGCAGCCCAGATTCGTCAGTTGGCAGGTATGCGTGGTCTGATGGCAAAACCGGATGGCTCGATTATCGAAACACCGATCACCGCGAACTTCCGCGAAGGTCTGAACGTTTTGCAGTACTTTATTTCCACTCACGGTGCCCGTAAAGGTCTGGCCGATACGGCGTTGAAGACAGCGAACTCCGGTTACCTGACACGTCGTCTGGTTGACGTGACGCAAGATCTGGTCGTGGTTGAAGATGACTGCGGCACATCCAATGGTTCGTCCATGAAAGCTATCGTTGAAGGCGGTGAAGTTAACGTGCCTTTGCGTGACCTGATCCTGGGCCGTGTTTGCGCGAATGACATCGTCAATCCAGAAACACAGGAAACATTGTACGAAGCTGGTTCCCTGCTCGACGAAACAATGGTGGAACGCATCGAAGCCCTGGGTATCGATGAAGTCAAAGTACGTACGCCACTGACATGCGACACACGCTATGGTCTGTGCGCAATGTGCTATGGCCGTGATCTGGGTCGTGGTTCCCTGGTTAACTCTGGTGAAGCAGTTGGTGTTATCGCTGCGCAGTCCATTGGTGAACCAGGTACACAGTTGACGATGCGTACCTTCCATATCGGTGGTGCGGCATCCCGTGCAGCGATTGCATCTTCTGTCGAAGCCAAGTCCAACGGTACTATCCGTTTCACAGCGACCATGCGTTATGTCACTAACGGTAAAGGCGACCAGATCGTTATTTCCCGTTCTGGCGAAGTGCTGATCACTGATGACCACGGTCGTGAACGTGAACGTCATAAAGTACCTTACGGTGCAACCCTGATCGTTAAAGACGGTTTGATCATCAAGGCTGGTACTGCATTGGCGACATGGGACCCATTGACCCGTCCTATCATTACCGAATACACCGGTACGGTGAAGTTCGAAAACGTCGAAGAAGGCGTGACTGTTGCCAAACAGGTTGATGAAGTGACAGGTCTGTCCACTCTGGTGGCGATCGATGCGAAACGCCGTGGTAGCGCAGCAGGTAAAACACTGCGTCCACAAGTCAAGCTGTTGAACGAACAAGGCGAAGAAGTCAAGATCGCTGGCACAGAACACGCAGTAACGATCGGCTTCCAGGTGGGCGCGCTGATTACCGTCAAAGACGGCCAGCAAGTACACGTGGGTGAAGTTCTGGCGCGTATCCCGACAGAATCACAAAAAACCCGTGATATTACCGGTGGTCTGCCACGCGTTGCCGAGTTGTTCGAAGCCCGTTCACCAAAAGATGCCGGTATGCTGGCTGAGGTAACAGGTACGGTTGCGTTTGGTAAAGAAACCAAAGGTAAGCAACGTCTGGAAATCACCGACATGGACGGCGAGAAGCACGAGTTCCTGATCACCAAAGACAAACAAGTCCTGGTGCATGACGGCCAGGTCGTGAACAAGGGTGAGATGATTGTTGACGGCCCAGCCGATCCACAAGACATCCTGCGCTTGTTGGGTATCGAAGCGCTGGCACGCTACATCGTTGATGAAGTTCAGGACGTATACCGTTTGCAAGGCGTTAAAATCAATGACAAGCACATCGAAGTTATTGTGCGTCAGATGTTGCGCCGCGTTGTCGTGGTTAATCCAGGCGATGCCAACTACATCGTTGGTGAACAGGTAGAACGCTCTGAATTGCTGGATGAAAATGATCGCGTAGCAGCAGCTAACGGTATCCCTGCAACATATGAAAATATCTTGTTGGGTATTACCAAGGCATCCCTGTCTACCGATTCCTTCATCTCTGCGGCGTCCTTCCAGGAAACCACACGTGTTCTGACCGAAGCTGCGATCATGGGCAAAAAAGATGGTCTGCGTGGTTTGAAAGAAAACGTCATCGTTGGTCGTCTGATACCTGCTGGTACAGGTCTGGCATTCCATCGTGCCCGCAAGTTGAAAGAAACTTGGGAAGCAGATGAACGCGTAGCCTTGCTGGAAGCGGAAAAAGCAGCATTTGCTCCGATACCAGAAGTAACAACAACTGATGTGGTAGATGGCGGCGAAGCATAAGCAAGCATTGCGCAAATGCCGCACCATTAAGATGTTGATGTAATAAAGAACGGCACCTGCATAAGGTGCCGTTTTTTTTGGCCTGAACATTTGTTCCGGCAGCAGTACAATACGGCTGCTAACCATAGACAGATTATGCAAGAGAATAAAAACCTGGAACTGAATGCGGCTGCCATAGAAAAACTCTGCGATGGCGCAGCCCGTGAAGTCGATATTGAAGTCGTCGCAGAAACCGGCTCCACCAATGCCGACCTGATGGCACGCCTGCCAGCCTTGTCGTGCCCGGTGTTAAGGGTGGCCGTGCACCAGACTGCCGGGCGTGGCAGGGCAGGTCGCCCATGGCTGACCGTGCCCGGTGGCATGCTGACTTTTTCGCTGGCCTGGCATCTGCCGCAAGCACCGCACAACCTGCTGGGCTTGCCACTGGCGATAGGCGTTGCCCTGGCAGAGTGCCTGAATGCCCTGAACCAGAATGTGCAATTGAAATGGCCGAATGACATTTTGCGCGATGGTAAAAAACTCGCCGGTATCTTGCTTGAATCCGCTGCCGCCAGTGAGGGCGGCACCTGGATAGTCGCTGGCATAGGCCTCAACCTGCAAGTGTCGGATGAGCTGGAAGCACAAGTAGGCCGCGCCCTGGCAGATGCACCCTGGCTGGCAAAAATGGATAGAAACCTGTTGCTGGCGCAGTTATTGAACGCCCTCGCAACAACATTGCAGCAATTTGGTCAGCAAGGTTTTTCAGCATTCTTGCCACGCTGGAATGCCTTGCATGCATACGCCAATCAAACCGTACATATACTTGATCATGGCCAGGTTTTGCACACAGGCAAAGCGCTGGGTGTGGACTTGCATGGTTGCCTGGTATTGCAGACTGAACAGGGTCAGGTCAATGTATTGGCGGGTGATGTGTCCTTACGGCCCGTCGCATAAAACAAGGAAAACCAAGGCATGATGCAGTTGTTAATAGACGCCGGTAATACACGGATAAAATGGGCTACAGTTAGCCTGGATGCTCTAACAGCGCAGTCTGCGCCAGTCTGGCAACAGATTGCCTCCGTCAGTCATACCGAAATGGATAGCTTGAAAACCAGCTGGCAAGGCATGCACTTTGCACGCGTTCTGATTTCCAATGTTGCCGGTGCCAGCATCAAAGAGAAACTCACTGCTTTACTGCAAACAGTACAGCCAGACGTGCAAATAGACTGGTTCGCTTCGCAAGAAGACATCGCAGGTCTGCATAATGGCTACCGCAATCCCGCGCAACTGGGCTGTGACCGTCTGGCCTCCATGATAGGTGCGCATTATCTGTTCCCGCAACAAAGCCTGATTGTCGCCACTTGTGGAACTGCCACCACAGTCGATGCTGTCACCGCATCCGGTGTATTCC
Source organism: Pseudomonadota bacterium (assembly GCA_040390835.1). Lineage (GTDB taxonomy): Bacteria > Pseudomonadota > Gammaproteobacteria > Burkholderiales > Burkholderiaceae_D > Undibacterium. The sequence goes on along the minus strand of JAZJXP010000009.1, from coordinate 98,137 downwards.
AGGGTGGCATGATCTTGCCCGGACTTAAACTCATGGCAGAATCGCTGGCACGCAATACCGCACAATTGCCCCAGGTGGCAGAATCAACTGATATCGCCAAAGTATTTGCCGACAATACCGATCAAGCCATCGTCAGCGGCTGCATCAGCGCCCAGGTTGGCGCGATTGTGCTCGCCGTCAATACGTTGGAGCAGCAAGAGAACCAGGCCATCAATTGCGTGATTTCTGGTGGCGCTGCCCCGTATTTATTGAGTCATCTGGGCATTCCTTATCAATATGTAGATAATCTGGTCTTGACGGGGCTGTTTGTCGTGGCACAATCAAGCCCGGACTGATAACACTGACACTTACCATGCTGAGATTCTTTTTTTGGAGCCTGCTCATACTAAATGCCTTCTTGCTGGCGTTTAATCTCGGCTATTTGGGGCATTGGTCCCTGGACACGCACGAGCCAGAGCGCCTGAAAAAACAGCATCATGCCGACCAGTTAAAGCTCCTGACTGCGACCGAAGCAACTTCGCCAGCTGAATCCGCAGCAGAAAAGAAAGCCGAAGTCATCGCCTGCCTGGAAGTGGGTAACTTCCAGCAAGGCGATATTCCCAAGTTAGAAGAAAAATTAAAAACCCTGGCTCTGGGTGACCGCCAGTCCCGCATCAACGTCGTTGATGTCGCTACTCACATGGTCTTCATCCCTTCACAAGGTAGCAAAGAAGGTGCAGATAAAAAAGCCGGTGAACTGCGCCGCCTTGGCATTACCGATTTCTATATTGTGCAAGACCAGAGCAATCTGCGCTGGGGTATTTCGCTGGGTGTGTTCAAGACCGAAGAAGCGGCAAAACTGCATTTGAATAATCTCAGCAATAAAGGCGTGCGCTCAGCCCGCATAGGCCCACGTACTGTCAGCACGAACAAGTTCGCCTACCAGTTCAGAGCCTTGAGCGCAGAAGAAAAGAGCAAATACGATGTCATCAAGGCAGACTTTCCGGCACAGGAAAACCGTAATTGTCAGATGACGCCGTATAGCAGGAGCTAAGGCATGAGCAATCTTGAGACGCTGACGATATACTGTCTGTGCACAATGCTGGCGGTAAACATTTATGTCAGTTACTGCATCTTCCGTAGTGACTATTATGAGTTAGCGCAAAAAATTGCCCAATTCTTCTTGATCTGGTTGCTTCCTTTGCTTGGAAGCCTGCTTTGCTATTCGCTGGCTAAACCATATATGCGTCACAAATTCAGCTTCAGTGATGATACTCCTGAATATACCGGGGTCGGCTTGCATGGCCTCGACCATTAAGATTTTGTACCTCTGAGTCTTGACAATTGCTTCTGTAAATATGAATGCACTCATAGTTATCTCCATAGCCATTGCCGTCGTTTTGCTGGCAATGAATGTATATGTGACTTACCTGCTGGTGAAGAGTGAGTTTTTCGAGCCTGCGCAAAAATATGCCCAATATGCTCTGATCTGGTTGCTCCCTGTTATTGGAGCTATTCTCTGCTATTTATTTGTGCAGCCAAGCTTAGGTTCTCCAAGCGGTCAGTATGTCAATCGCGAAAATGACCCTGAAAGTGACTTCATGGATTTCTCCAGGTCAAACAAAGATTATTTCAGTGGCCACGACTGACATTTGCTATTGATCTCGAATTTCAGCAAAAGTAGCTAGCTTAAATTATTTTTAATTCATTCTCGCCTGATGAGAATTGATTCTTGATGTTTCTCATATGCTTGCTAGAATAAGCTTGATATTGCTTTCCTATTCTAAGCCATCATGTCAGCATCCCCTAAGGATAGTATTCCTCAAAGTGAACGGGTTTTACAGATCCTGACCTGCATCGCCCGTCACGGGCAGGCACTATCTGCGCGTGATCTGGTAGAGCAAACCGGCCTGCCACTCAGTACCCTGTACCGCCAGCTCGCACCGCTCAAGAAATGGGGGCTGGTGCAGGAGCATGCGCAGACTGGCTTATATGAGCCAGGCCCGCTGGCGGTGCAACTGGCACGTGGCTTTGACCAGCATTCCTGGCTCATGAGTGCAGCGCGCGATGAGCTCGCAGATCTGGTACAAAAATCGGGTGAAAGCGTAGGCTTGCTGGCTTATGTGAATGGGCAGGTGGTTTGCCTTGATATGCAAGAGAGCCAGCATGCCTTGCGCTGTTCCTTTGCCAAAGGGCGTGCCAGTTCCAGCGTGCGCGGTGCATCGGCCAAGGCCTTGTTGGCGTATTTGCCGCCAGCTTTGCAAGACGATTTGCTGGCACAGAATTTTTTGGAAAGCGCGCCATTACCAAATCAACCACTGCAAGACTTGCAAACCCAGTTACTCCGCATACGTGAACAAAGATATGCCACCAGTGAGAATGAAGTTGACCTTGGCATCTGGGGCGTCAGCGCTCCCGTGTTTTCTGGCCGCGACAAGCTGGAAGCGACCTTGTCCCTGATGGCACCGGCGCAACGCATACAGCAGCGCAAGCAAGAACTCATCAATATGACACTGGCTGCAGCCGACAGGCTGAGCCGCAAATTACAATATCCATAAATACGGGAGACACCATGACTGCATATCACTTTCAACAAGGCAGCCTGCCCCTGCTGATTTCCATGCCGCATGTGGGCACCAGCATACCGGACGATATCGCCACCAAGATGCTGCCAGTCGCACAAGAAAAGACCGATACCGACTGGCATTTGCGCAACCTCTACAATATGGCAGCAGAGCTGGGAGCATCCACCATAGCAGCTGAATATTCGCGTTATGTGATAGACCTGAACCGTTCTTTCGACAATGCCAATCTGTACCCGGGGCAAGATACTACTGGTCTGTGTCCGGTTGATACTTTTGCCAAACAACCGTTATATGCGACCGAAAATTTGCCGACGGAAGCAGAAGTGCAGCGCCGCATCGCCACTTACTGGCAACCTTACCACCAGCAATTACAGCAAGAGCTGGAGCGTTTGTTGAGGCTGCATGGTAGTGTGGTGTTATGGGATGCGCATTCCATCGCATCTGAAGTGCCACGGTTTTTTGAAGGCAAATTACCTGACCTGAATTTTGGTACTGCCGATCAAAAATCCTGTGATGCAGGCATGCAAACCGCCATCGCCACCTGCCTGCAAGATTCAGTTCATGGGCAAGCCTATACCCATATTTTCAATGGCCGTTTCAAGGGTGGTTTTATCACCCGCAATTACGGCCAGCCATCCCGCAATATCCATGCAATACAACTGGAAATGAGTCAGTGCATTTATATGAATGAAGCTGCTCCTTATGAATATCGGCCTGATCTGGCAGCGCAGGTACAGCCTTTGCTGAAGCAATTGCTGCAAGCCTGCCTGGACTGGAACAAGACGCAAGGGAGTACCGCATGAGCAGCTTGTTTGCCCACCATGCATATCTGCCACAAGGCTGGACCAGCAATGTACGCCTGCACTGGAATGACAACGGGGACCTGAGTCAGATTGAATTAGACACAAATCTGCAGGCACATGAAAACCAGGCGCAATTTGTCGTGCCTGGCATGACCAATCTGCATTCACATGCCTTCCAGCGCGCCATGGCTGGCATGACAGAAATGGCAGGCGAGAGCAAGGACAGTTTCTGGACCTGGCGCGATCTCATGTATCGCTATGCCCTGCATATCACGCCTGAGCAAATCCAGGCCATCGCTGCACAACTGTATGCTGAATGCCTGCGCCATGGTTATACCGCTGTCTGTGAATTTCATTACCTGCATCGTGACCAGGATGGTAGTTTTTATGCGCGACCCGCCGAAATGGCAGAGCGCGTCATCGCTGCTGCTGAGCAAACCGGCATGGGTATCAGCATGTTGCCCGTGCTGTACAGCTACGCCGATTTTGGTGAGCAGGCTTTACGCCACGACCAGCGCCGTTTCTCCACCAATGTGGCAGAGATCATGCAATTGATAGTAGCGTTGGAAGAAAAGCGCAATGCCCAGGTCGAAATCGGTGTTGCCCCGCATTCACTGCGCGCTGCCAGCATCAGCCAGATACGTGAACTGGTGGCGGCACTGCCTGCAGCACGCCCCATCCATATCCATATCGCCGAGCAACAAAAAGAAGTTGATGCCTGTATCGCTTACTCAGGCAAACGCCCGGTAGAACTCTTGCTCGATAGCGGTTTGGTGAACGAGCGCTGGTGCCTGGTGCATGCGACTCATCTGAACAAGGCCGAAGTGCAGGGCATCGCCGCCAGTGGCGCAGTAGCAGGCATCTGTACGACTACAGAAGGCAATCTTGGCGATGGTTTTTTTGACCTGCCAGATTACATCGCAGCCGGTGGCCGCTTTGGCGTAGGCAGTGACAGCCATGTATCACAAAGCCCGGTAGAAGAATTGCGCTGGCTGGAATATGGCCAGCGCCTGCGTCTGCAGGGACGCAATATCGCCAGCATGCCAGCGCAGCGCAAAGTCGGTGATTACTTGTATCAGGCCGCCTTACAAGGTGGTGCGCAAGCCAGTGGTCGCAAGTTGGGGCAACTGGCGACAGGCTATCGTGCAGACATCGTGGTACTTGATGACCAGCATCCTAACCTGGTAGGTATCAGTAGTGCCGATGTACTCAATACCTGGATCTTTGCAGGCAATGATAATCTGGTACGGGATGTGTATGTGGGCGGAAAGAAAATAGTGCAGGCAGGTCAGCACAAAAATCAGACAGAAATACAGCTTTCCTATGCCAATTGCATGCGACAACTGAGGCAATTGTGATGACCTGCAAGTACAATTGCAGGCTTATTGAATAGCAAAGGTATACGTGTATAAAAACAGCCAGATAGTCCTTGCCATGTACCTGCTCTGTGGCCTTGTTGGCCATGCACATGCGGCAGGCGATGCCAGCGGTGAAGCAACACGCGTCATCGATTCCAGTGGCATCATCAGAATGGTTAAAGCGACCAGCCAAACTGCGCAGTATCCCTGCATAGACAAAAACTGGAAAAAGTCAGTGCCAGAAATACAGCGCCTGTTTGTAAGTAATTTCACGATTGACGAATTGCGCACTCTTGCGAGTTTCTTTGAGTCGCCACTGGGTAGCAAATACATTACTGCATTTGAAACCCAGTTCTATAACAGCCGCCATCCAGAACAAACCAGACCGCTTGCCTCACTCAGCGAAGCAGAACAGAATGAGGTTAAACAATTTTATGAAACTCCAACTGGAAAAAAATATCTGAATAGTCCGGCGGCGCAAGCTATTACTGACGCGACGATAATGATAGGCGTCAAGATAGGCGTGGCGTGCCCCAGACCCAAATAAATAAAATAAATCGTGGTAAAAAAATGAGTGCATCATCTGCACTCATTTTTTTTACTATCCGCGCAATCTCGTCGCCGCATCCCGCAACATCTTCTCAGTCGTTTCCCAATCCACGCAAGCATCGGTCACTGAGCAGCCATATTTGAGTTGCGACAAATCTTCAGGGATAGGCTGGTTGCCGGCAATGATGTTGGACTCTATCATGACGCCGACGATGTCCTTGTTGCCATTGGCAATCTGATTGACCACATCCGCCATGACCAGGGGTTGCAGTTCCGGTTTTTTGTAGCTGTTGGCGTGCGAGCAATCGACCACAATATTTGGTGGCAGCTTGGCCTTGGCCAGCGCTTGCTGGGCCATGGCGACGGACACAGTATCGTAATTTGGGCGGTCACCACCGCCACGCAAGACCACGTGACCATATTGATTGCCGCTGGTGCGCACGATGGAGACGCGGCCCTGGCCGTTCAAACCGAGGAAAGAATGCGGATGTGATGCCGACAAGATCGCATTGATAGCGATGCTGATATCACCATCCGTACCATTCTTGAAGCCGACAGGAGTAGACAAGCCAGACGACATTTCGCGGTGCGTTTGTGATTCCGTAGTGCGCGCACCAATTGCCGTCCAGGCGATCAGGTCACCCAGGTATTGTGGCGAAATCGGGTCCAGCGCTTCGGTTCCGGTCGGCAGACCGAGTTCACAGACATCCAGCAAAAACTGGCGCGCTTTTTCCATGCCCTCATCAACGCGGAAAGAGTCATCCATATACGGGTCATTGATATAACCCTTCCAGCCCGTCGTCGTGCGTGGTTTTTCAAAATACACGCGCATGACCAGCAACATCACATCCTTGACTTCTTCCTGCAGGGCTTTCAGTCGGCGGGCATAATCCAGACCAGCAATCGGGTCATGGATGGAGCAAGGGCCAACGACGACGAACAGGCGTTTGTCCTTGCGTTCCAGGATGTTGCGCAGGCTCTCGCGGCTCTGCTCAACGACATCGCCCGCCAGATCACTCAAAGGCAGGCGCGCATGCAATTCTTCAGGGGTGGGCATGTTCTCGAAAGAACTGACGTTGATGTTTTCCAGTATGGTGTGTGTCATGTCTAGTAAGTGGCTTTGCGTTAATTTATTGCGCAAGGAATCTCTGATTAAGTGTAGCGAGCGGTGTTAGTTTGGCGCATTGACAGCCCGGACGCGCAGTCGTACGGTAGTACGGTGAGCATCGCGGGCCCAAAATAGCGTCGCGCAGTAGCTTAATTAGAGGTTCCTTAAATTGGGCCTACATTATCACCTATTACGGGATTTTAATTGTGACGCCCTAATCACAATCTCCCTTAAATTGCCTTGATCTGTTCTGATCACCTGAAGAGAATTCCCCTAAAATCAAGAGTGCGCCATTTTAGTGGACTGTAACAGTGAAAAGCGAAGTGCCTGCCATGCGCGCGCCGACCATGACGGCGTTGCAAATACTCGCGATAGCCCCGCTATCGCTGCGTTTTGCGCCTTGTCCTGGTTCGCCGGGCACATGTCCTTCACTTGCGCTTTCACTGTTACAGTCCACTATGCATCACAAACGATGCACAGCGATGGTATTTTGCTCACTGAAGATGATGACCATGTTAAGTACTGCGCAACAACAAGAATTTGCCAGCCAGGGGTTTCTGGTATTACCGCAACAGGCCAGCGCGGCTTATTGTGAAGAAGTGATTGCCTATTGCGAACAGCAGTTGGCGGGGCAGGTACAACCTATAGAATACGAGGCAGATACCCGCTACCCTGGCGCGCCCGCTTCACGCGATGCAGAGGGGGGGCTGACGGCCCGGCGCTTATTGCAAGCCTATGCCCGTGATCAGCGTCTGGCGCAATGGGCAACGGGGCCAGCATTGGCAGCGCCTTTATTGCAATTACTGGGTGATGGTGCCTTGCTGTCGCAGTCACATCACAATTGCATCATGAGCAAGCAACCGCAGTATTCAACAGCCACAGGCTGGCACAGAGATAGTCGCTACTGGAATTTCCAGCGGGCAGAACTGATCTCTTCGTGGCTGGCACTCCGTAATGAAACGCTGGAAAATGGCTGCCTCTTGGTGATACCCGGCTCCCACAAAATCGATATTGATGTGGCCCAACTGGACGAAGCCCAGTTCTTGCGGACTGACCTGGAACAGAACCAGGCTTTGCTGGCGCAAGCCCAGCCTGTGCCTTTGCAGCAGGGCGATGTCTTGCTATTTCATAGCAATCTCTTCCATGCTGCAGGTAAGAACCAGACTGCGGCGACCAAGTTTTCCATGGTGTTCACTTACAGGGCTGCAGATAATCCGCCGCGGCCAGGTACACGTTCTGCGGCTTTTGCTGAAATTGCCTTATAAGCGCAGGCAGGCAGCTTCAATCTGCACTATGCTGTAAGGCATCTTGCAGACAGAAGTGGAGTACTACCATGCTCAGTATGTCAAAGGCCCTGGTTGCGGCCATGATTGTCGCCTCCAGCTTCAGTACCCAATTTGCCCAGGCTGCCAGCAAGGATATCTTCCCTGCACAACCCGCCCTGACAGGCACCATGCTCAATGGCAAACCCTATAAGCTGGACACAAGCAAAGGAGAAGTCATACTGGTGACCTTCTGGGCGACCTGGTGTCCAACCTGCCAGGCTGAGATGCCCACTTTCCGCAAGTTTTATGAAGCCAATAAAAGATCAGGCTTTGAACTTGTCACCGTCAGTATCGACGATGCCATGAGCGATATTGATGACTATGCCAAACAGGCAAAGTGGCTGAGCAAGGACAATCAGGGTTTCCCTTCACTGTGGCGCAATGCTTCTGATTATCAGGACAATTTTGGCAAGGTGTTTGCGACGCCGACGGTTTTTCTCATAGGCCGCGACGGCAAGGTCATGGAGTCCTTCAAAGGCGGCATCAAAGCTGCGCAATGGGCGCATATCAAGGCAGTAATTCAAAAACACGCTAGTCCCGCTAAAAACTGAGGCCAATCCTGCTACTTATAGATATAACAGCGGGTATCACAACTGGCATGACTGCATTTTTATTGTAATAATTTCTTGCTAATCTTGCTGCGTTGCCATATTGACGTTACTATCTGATAAGTTTCTTGAATGGGAAACAAATTAGTTGTAACGCTTGTCTGTTTTACTCTCCCAAACGACCTCATATTCCAGGCCAATAGCAATGCATATGCTTGGTTGGTAGCTTGTGAGAGTCTTGTATGAAAGGTCCTGGTGAAGTCACATGCACTTGTACAACCATCTTCCTGCTTTGCGGCTGACATTATTTGCGCTGGTATATGGCATGAGTGCGCAGGCAATATATGCCAAGGAAGTGGTGATACTGACACCTGATCCCATAGACCAGCGCGGCCAGCCTTTCCCCTTGAAACTGGCAGATAGACTATTTGAGTTTATCGAGCGCGAAGGGAATTTGCAGATACAACAGCAGCGCAACCCCTGGCCACGCGCTTTGCAGGCAGCAGAAAATGGAGAGGGTGTTTTATACGGCGTCAGCAAGACCAAAGAGCGCGAAAAAATCTTCCACTTTTCCCTGCCCATACAATCAAAGTACATGTTCCTGGTCACCAGGAGCGATGCCCAGTTCCGCTTCAATACCATGGCTGACCTCAAGGGCAAGACCATAGGCATACCGCGCGGCTTTAGCTATGGTGACCGCTTTGATGCCATGAAGGACAATCTCTTCAAGGTTGAAGTCGATAATTACGCACCCTTGTCGCGCATCTATAAACTCTTGTTCCGGCGCATGGATGCTGGCTTGTTTGGCGCAGTAAACAAAGACCCGCATTTTCTGGAAAACAGGTTGCAGGCTTTGCGGGATGAAAATGAAGGCAGCAGTTCACCATTTGCCGATGTGCGCCTGACTGTCTTGCCCAAGCCGCTGCTGATAGACACTATCCATTTTGCCGTAAGAGCAGACAAGGATGACGGCATCATAGACAAACTGAATGCCGCCATTCTCAAGGCTCGAAAAGCCGGGCTCATTGAAGAGCTGCACTAATCTGAACTTACAGTTTACACGTTTTCCAGCGCAATCAATTCCTGCACAGTCTGGCGACGACGGATTTGTTTTATCTGCTCACCATCCACCAGAATCTCCGGTATCAGCGGGCGGGAATTATAGTTCGACGACATGCTGGCACCGTAGGCTCCTGCATCATGGAAGACGAACAGGTCGCCAATTTCGCAAGCTGGCAAATCCTGTGTAGTGACTACGCCGCCATCTTCTTGCGTGAACACGTCGCCAGATTCACACAAAGGCCCGGCCACCACGGTAGGGCGCAAGGCTGTGGTGCGGGCAGTACCATCTGCCGCATGGCAAGTAATGCGGTGGAAGCTGCCATACATGGAAGGGCGCACCAGGTCATTAAAGCCTGCATCGACGAGCGCAAAGAAATTGCTACCTACCTGTTTTTGCGCACGCAATTCAGAAATCAAGATACCGGATTGCGCCACCAGGAAACGTCCAGGTTCTATCTCCATGCTGATCTTGTGGCCCAGCAGGCTTTCAATTTCTTTCCTGGCTTTGTCCCAGATTTCAAAATAGTGGGCAGTATCGACCGCAGGCTCATCGCCACGGTAAGGGATGGACAAGCCACCACCAATGGAAATCGCCTGCAAGTCACGCTTGCAGATCTTCACCTGTTCTATCATGGCATCGCAAACGCTTTGCAGATGGTCATAATCAACACCTGAACCGATATGCATGTGCAGACCTACCAGCGTCAAACCATATTGATCAATGATAGCCAATGCGTTTTGCAATTCTTCATGCCAGATACCATGCTTGCTTTGCTCGCCACCGGTATTGGTCTTGCGGCTGTGGCCATGACCAAAGCCAGGGTTGATGCGCAACCACACTGCATGACCAGGATGGGCTTGCCCCAGTTGCTCCAGCATTTGCGGTGAACCGCAATTCACTGGGATATTCAATTCCACCACACGTTTCAAGGTCGCACGGTCCAGCAAGTCAGCAGTGAACACGATAGGGGCATGGCCACCATGTTCAGCCTGGCTGGTATAACCTGCTACCAGTGCGCGCTCCACTTCACCCAGCGAGACAGAATCCACCATCACGCCTTCTTCACGCATCAGGCGCAGCAAATGGATATTGCTGGATGCCTTCTGGGCAAAGCGGATCACATCAAATTGACGCAGTCGGGCTATTTGCGCTCTTATAATGGAAGCGTCATAGGCCCAGCAAGGTGTGTCGAATTCCTTGGCAATATGGGCAAGCTGGCTGGCTGTGATAGTCGTTGTCATGGCAATTTTTCCGGGGCATCCTGAGGTTTGGTGTAAGCTCTACTTTAACAAGTGCAATCCTTTGTTTGAATGGGATTCCATAGGGAATTGCCTGATCGGCCATGGGTTTGATTGGAAAATTACGTAAAATGCTTATGAATCATAAACTTGACCAGTTTGATCAAAAAATCCTGCAATTATTGCAACAGGATGCGCGCATGTCGCATGCTGAAGTTGGCCGCCAGGTGCATCTGAGCCAGCCTGCTGTATCTGAGCGCATCAAGCGCCTTGAAGCTGCCCAGGTGATACGTGCCTACCGTGCTGATATTAATCCCAAGGCACTCGGTTATCAAATCACCGCCATGATCCGGCTGTCTACCCAACAAGGGCGGCCATATGCGCAATATGTAGCCAACTGCCCTGAAATTATTGATTGCTATACGGTGACTGGGGAAGATGGTGCCGTGATGCGCGTGCTGGCGACCGATGTAGAACATTTACAGCGTATCATTAATGAATTGAATGCCTTTGGCTCGACTTCGACAGCGATAGTGCTGACTACCCATGTCGCTGGCAAAGCCATCACTGCTCCTGCTGTGCTGATCACAGAATGAAAGGAAAACCATGTCCAGAATATCCCGCCTGAATGTAGTTGCACTGGCTGCACTGAGCTCCCTCACATGCATCGCATGCCTGACCAGCCAGTCCGCGTTTGCTGCCGATGAAGAGGTCGATGCGATCACTCCTTATCGTCCATCGGTATCCAATTCTGCGCAACTGCCTGTCGCCGGGCAAGTGGAACTGGAAATGGGCATCAACACCATCAAGACCGGGCCAGCCCAGCGCCAGAGCTTGCCTTATTTATTCAAGCTGGCCTTTTCCAATGAATGGGGAGTCTTGCTCGGTGGTGAAGCGCATATCATCAACGACGATGGTGCAGGCCAGCGTGACCGTGGTTTTGGCGATACCTCACTGACCATCAAGCGGGCGTTTGTCATCAATGACGATACCGCTTTTGGCCTGGAGTTTGGCAATAAATTCCCAACAGCCAAAGATGCATTGGGTTCAGGCAAATCAGACTGGACTTTGAATGGTATCGTCAGTCAGGACCTGGGCAAGGTCCATGCCGACCTGAACCTGAATATGACACACCTGGGTTTTGCTGAAGATGCGACTTCACACTGGCAAAGTGGCTTGTCCGCTTCTTTCTCGACCGAAATCAATGAAAAAATGGGCCTGACTGCCGAATGGGCTGGCTGGCACCGCTCTGGCATCAAAAACCAGGGGCAGGCGCTGGTAGCCCTGACTTACAGCCCCAACAAGCGGCTCACCTTCGATGCTGGCATGACCAGGGGCCTGACCAGCAATTCCCAGGACCGTTCCTGGTTTGCCGGTGTCGTTGTACCGGTAGCGAAGCTTTGGTAAAACCGGTGTGGCTGTAGATGTAGCTGCGATAGCGCAAAACCTGATTTTGACTTAGGCCGTATAATGCGCTCTTGTATTATTTATTGATTTGTTTCTTGTTCTGGAAAAACCATGCTGGCGCCTTCTTCACCGCGTAAATTCGCCATATTTTCAGTCATTGCCGCAACGGCGCTGATTGCCCTGGCGGTCGCTTTTTTTGTGACTTACAAGGCGAAAACTCCTATGCCGGATGTCAGTTTCACCAATCTCAAAGGTGAAAAAATCTCTACGCAAAGCTTGCGCGGCAAGGTGGTCATGGTGAATTTCTGGGCAACTTCCTGCACTACCTGCGTAGCAGAGATGCCCAAGATGATAGAGACTTACAATAAATACAATAAACAGGGCCTGGAATTTGTAGCTGTCGCCATGAGCTATGATGCGCCCAATTATGTCATCAATTATGCTGAAACCCGCAAGCTGCCTTTCCATGTTTCGCTCGATCCACAAGGCAAACTGGCGCAATCATTCGGCGATGTGAAACTGACGCCAACGACCTATGTCATCGACAAGCAAGGCAATATCCTCAAACGCTATGTCGGCGAGCCCTCGTTCACTGAATTGCATACCCTGCTGGAACAAGCTTTAGCTGCCTAGAACTCATTTCATAAATAGGGTGAGATGCGTTTGCCTCATAACGCGGGCTGGCAAGGCGGACGAGGCAGTCAATAGCTATGCCTATTGACAACGAGTTCAACGCAGTCCAGCGCGCGTTATGAGGCAAACCCTTCGGGAACTGACGATTTGGGCGCATTGCAGCGTTGTGCCTCTCGCTAAGGCACCAGCCTTAGCTTCGCGTCACGCCTTGCACTGCATCCCAAATCGTCTTGTTCGCACTCATCCTATTTATGAAATGAGTTCTAGTCAGCTTTGACCAGTTTGCCACTCCAATTTGGCAGCAGCCAGCGCAGTTTTTAAAATTCCCGCTATTTCAGGATGGCTGAGCATGCCATCCTCGTCCAGTTTCGCGCCTATGACCGGCACCTTTACTGATGCTGTCTCCAGTATCCTGGCCGACATCACGCTCAATATTTCCCTCAATGCCGCATCTGCATGGGTGGCTCTGGGGGATGCGTTCAACACTACGACGGGTTTGTAGACAAACACATCGCTGCTGACGGTCCAGTCCAGCGCATTCTTGATGACCCCTGTTATGCCATGTGTATATTCCGGGCTGGCAATCAGTATCACATCGGCTGCAGCGATCTGTTGTTTCAAATTCACGACGCTGGCAGGGGGAGTTAAATCCAGGTCGGGATTGAACAGGGGTAAGGTCGCCATGCCATCATAGGCCAGAATGTCAATATCCTTTGGTGCCAGGCGTATCAGGGCACGTATCAGCATGGCATTGAGAGAGGCAGCGCGAAGGCTGCCGCAGATGGCGAGTATTTTCATTGATTATTTTGAATATTGATGGCATTGCAGGCATTATGCGACAAACAAGGCGCCTCTGTTGCAGAGCCTGCTGAGCCAAAAAAGCAACTGATGTTTCAAATCGTGGCGTTTAGCTATATCATTTTATTGACCCGTAGTAATAAGCAGTCTATTTTCAAGAAAAATAAGTAAAAAGGTAAATGGATGTCTGCATCATTAAGCAATGACGAAATAGAAGATAAATTTTTCCTGCTGGGGCAGAGAGAAATTCTGGGTATTTTGAATGAGCTGTCCCACAGACGCGAGCCAGTCACGGTCTACTTTAATGAAGGACGCGAATTTATCGTCACCCTGATACTCTCGGCCAGGGATGATGGCCTGGTTTTTGATATAGGTGGCGATGCCCGTGCCAACAAATTGCTGGAAAAAGCCAGCTCCTGTGTTTTTCTGGCCAGGCCAGATGGTATACGCGTGCAATTCACAGGGCTGAACCCTGAACGCTTCACCTGGGGTGGCCAGGATGCTTTTTGGGTGCCTATACCGCCTCGTGTGGTGCGCATGCAGCGCCGTGAGTATTTCCGCAATGAACTGCCTATCGTCGACCCGCTCAAGGTCAGGCTCTACGATGACAAAGGCGAGACCCTGGCTTACTGGCCCATCTTTGATTTATGCGTGGGCGGCTTGAGCGTGCAAGTGTCCGGCCCACCAGAAATCAAGGTGCAGGACCGCATTGCCAAATTGCATATCGTGCTTGGCATACGCAATGTGGTGCGTTGCGAAGGCATAGTGCGCCATGTCACCCAGATAGAAAAAAGCCGGCAGGGCAAATACCGCATAGGTATCAGTTTTCAAAAACTGCCGCATGAAATGGATGTGGCCATACAGCGGCATATCAACCAGCTTGAATATGAACGGCGCAAGTTGTTGCCCAAGTAAGCAAGGGGTATTGCTCAGGCGTGTTGAATAGCAAATCTTCCCGAAAGCCGTATTATCAAACTAAAATTTGTGAAGAATAGGCTTATCGTGTCATTGTCGATTAACCTGGACTTCAACTGATCCGGCCATGGCACTAGTGCTGCGTACTCTCTTCCAAAGCGAACTCTTGTCCATACGGCATGGAGTGGCACGGCCTGCGCCTGAAGATACAAAAGAGCTGGAATGTGAAACTGCCGACCTGGTATTGCTGCCCATTGCCGGTGTGCTGGCCAAACATGATGGCCCCAGGCAGCATGTCATTGCGAACGCCAATCATGCGATTTTTCTGGGTACAGGTCAGCCTTACCGCATTACTTTTCCCGGTGATATAGGCGATGAAGCTTTGGTGCTGGATTTTTCAAAAGAAGCACTCAAGCAAATGCTGGTCGATGCTGCAGGTGTGCAGCAATTATATGCCCCCATGCTCAGGTCGCACAGCCTGCTGCCGCCTGCCAGCGTACTAAACCGTGAACTCTTGTGGCGACATCTGCATGAGCCTGTCGTCGATCAACTAGCCGTGCAAGAAATCAGTGTTTCTGTGCTGACCACATCGGTGCAGGCAGCCTGTGTAGATGGCCAGCAACTGGAACGTGCCAGACATACCTTGACGCAGAGTCGCAGACGCCAGCAGGTCGAGACCGTCAAAGAACTGATCTCGCTTTATCCCCATCAGGATTGGGCGCTCGATGAGCTGGCCCGCCAGGTGCATACTTCCCCCTTTCACCTGGCAAGGGTATTCAAGGAAGAAGTCGGCCTGCCTGTGCATCGCTACCTGATACGCACCCGGCTGGCCAGAGCCTTGCGTGCCATGCAAACGAGCTGTGCAGACCTGACCCAGATCGCCCATGCATGCGGGTTTGCCAGCCATAGTCACTTTACTTCCAGCTTCCGGTCTGTATTCGGCATGACGCCTACCCAATCCCAGCAACGTGGCATGATTTGAGCAAGATCATGATAGCGGTTTGAATAGCGGGTGTTTAAGATAGCTGGAAGTGTAAACTTCCAGGCAAGGCATATGTCCCACTACTTTGATACCAGAGCCAACCCGCGTCAGGCATATCCCATACTGGCATTGCTGATCACGATGATGATGGTTTTCCCCTTCATTGCCATGCAATATGGCAATGCCTGGGTCCGTATCATGGATTTTGCCTTGCTCTACATCATGCTGGCGCTGGGCTTGAATATCGTTGTGGGTTTTGCCGGTTTGCTTGATCTGGGTTATATCGCTTTTTATGCCCTGGGCGCGTATATGACAGCCTTGCTGGCGTCGCCGCAGTTTGCCGTCTTGCTGGAATCTGTGGTCAACAATTTCCCCTTGCTGGGTCACGCCTTGTTATGGCTGTGCGGACCAGAGATCGCCGAGCATGGCATACATCTGTCGGTATGGATCATCGTTCCCCTTGGGGCGATGCTGGCAGCAGCACTGGGGGCATTGCTCGGTGCGCCCACCTTGAAATTGCGCGGCGATTACCTGGCCGTCGTGACCCTGGGTTTTGGTGAAATCGTGCGCATCTTCATCGTCAACCTGAACGCGCCGATCAATATCACCGATGGCCCCAAGGGCATCAATATGATAGATCACATCCGCATCTTTGGTGTCTCATTGGGGGGTGAACCTGGCTCGCAGGCGACGGTGTATTTTGCTGGTTTTTCCATGCCATCCGTGAATGCCTATTACTTTCTTTTTTTAAGCCTGTGCGCTGGCATCATCTTCGTGACAGTGCGCCTGCATGATTCACGCCTGGGGCGCGCCTTTGTCGCCATCCGCGAAGATGAAATTGCCGCCGTTGCCATGGGCATCAACACCCGTAACATCAAATTACTGGCCTTTGCCATGGGTGCGTCCTTTGGTGGCGTGGCAGGTGCCATGTTCGCCTCCTTTCAAGGCTTTGTCTCGCCAGAATCATTTTCACTGAATGAATCGATTACTGTCCTGTCCATGGTGATACTGGGTGGCATAGGGCATATACCCGGCGTGATTCTCGGTGCAGTACTGTTGGCAATCCTGCCCGAAGTCTTGCGCTACCTGGTGCAACCCTTGCAGCAACAATTGTTCGGCCACATGATGATAGAGCCCGAAGTCTTGCGTCAATTGCTTTTGGGCCTGACCATGGTCACCGTCATGTTGAAACGCCCGGCAGGTTTGTGGCCTGCGCCCCGGCATGAAGACCGTGTGCTTACTAATACTTGAACGAGTGCGCATAAGCTAGAATGCATGAACTAGAAAAAAAGTTCTAGACAAAAGTTTCTAGAACATTTATTCTGCATCCATTGTTTAATCCGGATGCTGAATATGTCTTCTGTTGTTGCAAAATCATCTATCCCCAAGCCCACGGCGTCTGAGCTGAATTTGCTCAAAGTGCTGTGGCAGCATGGCCCCATGAGTGCCAAGCAATTGCATGAAACCATACAGGATGAACGTCCTGACCTGGCTTATGCCACGGTCTTGCGCCACCTGCAAATCATGCATGGCAAAGGTATTTTGACGCGCGATGAAAGCCAGCGCTCGCATGTATATGCGCCTTCGCAAGAGCAGGATTCGCTGCAAACCAATTTGCTCAAGGACATGATACAAAAAGTCTTTGCCGGTTCTGGCAAGGCTTTGGTGCTGGCTGCCTTGCGCGGCCATGTCACAGAGAAGGAACGTGATGAAATCGAACAAATCCTGCAGGATGAGAAAAAATCATGATGCCCGCTGCTACTTTCACCGGATATACGCTCACTGAATTGCTGGGCTGGCCCCTGCTGCACTTTGTCTGGCAGGGTGCCCTGATCGCCAGCGTCTGCGCCATCCTGCTGGCCGTGACCCGCAATGCCCGCCCGCAATTACGTTATGTGCTGGCCTGTACCGCAATGCTGGCTTGCCTGCTGTGGCCTGCGCTAGGCATATTCCAGCAATGGCAAGACCCGCAAACCATCAACCTGGAAACAGCCATACAACTTGCCAGCAAGGCCAGCATCTCGCTGGACCTGGTCTGGGTCAGGCAAAGCCTGCTTGCCGCGCAGATAGAGGCATGGTTGCCGCTGGTGGTCAGCCTGTGGAGCATGGGGGTGCTGTTGATGCTGATGCGTCTGGCATTGGGTTTGCTGTGGGTGTATCGCCTTGGCCAGCATGGCAATGATATCGCCGTCCTGACGCAGCAATGGCAGGCACGTACCAATCAACTGGCCTATCAATTTTCCATACGCCGCCAGGTGCAGGTGAAGTTCCAGAAAGACTTGTTAAGCCCGGTCACGTATGGCTGCATTAATCCTGTTGTAGTCATGCCTGCATCCTTACTGACCGGCATGGCACCCGACATGATAGAAGCCTTGCTGGCACATGAACTCGCACACATCAAACGCTGGGATTATGTCGTCAACCTCATGCAAAACCTGGTCTTGTCGCTACTGTTTTATCATCCAGCCGTGTGGTGGATATCCAAACGCATCGATGCTGAAAGAGAATTGATTGCCGACGACATGGCAGCCGCCATGCTGGGTCAGACCCGTCCACTGGCGCGTGCCCTGCAAGTGCTGGATAAATTGCAGATAGCCGCAATGCCGCAAGTGGCGATGGCCGCCAACGGTGGCGATTTGCTGTCACGCATCAAACGTCTGGTACGCCCTGATACACAGCCATGGCATTGGAAGATGGCAGCACCCGTGCTGGGTATCGCGGCGGCCCTGCTAATGGTATTGCAAACCCAGGTGAATGCCGCACCAGAGCCATCAGTGCCAGTCCTTGCCACAAAAACAGAGCCAGCTACCCACATCAGCGCCTATGTCAAAACCAGTTCAGAACATGTGTTGGTGCTGGATGAACAAAGCGGCAAAGTCTTGCTGGAAAAAAATGCCGACACCATCGTACCCATCGCATCAATCAGCAAACTGATGACCGCCATGGTGACGCTGGATGCAAAGCTGGATAAAGATGAAGCCATCACCATCACTAAAGAAGACGTGGCTGGCTGGCATACCAACCAGGTCAAATTGCAGCCGGGAGCTGTCTTGTCGCGCCAAAACCTGCTGGAACTGACACTGATCCCATCCAGTAATGCGGCTGCCAAAGCCCTGGCCAGGACCTACCCTGGCGGCAAACCAGCTTTTGTCGCCGCCTTGCAAAGCAAGACTGCCAGCTTGGGTTTGCAAGCCACGCATCTGGAAGAAGCTGCCGGTATCTCGCCCAATAATCGCTCCACTGCCAGGGATGTCGCACGCCTGGTCAAGGTCGCGGCCGGTTATCCAGAATTGCGCAGCCTGGCCAGCCGCAGCGAAGGCCAGTACACGGTCGCCGGACAAACCTATGACTACCAGAGCACCAACAGCCTGACCGCTAGCAAGGACTGGGACATCAGCCTGTCAAAAACCGGCTACTCAAAAATCGCTGGCCGCTGCCTGACCATGCGTACCACCATTGCTGGCAAGCCTGTCATCATGGTCTTGCTGAATGCAAAAAACAGCGATGTGCGTACTGACGATGTCATGCACATACGCACTGCACTGGAAGCAGCCAAGCCAAGCTAAGCAGCTAAACCAGACTTCCCATTTAACGCACTCAACACCTGACTGTCCTGCGCCCTGACCGGCGCAAGGAACAGTCACGCCCTTAAACCAGTCAATGAAAGAAAACATCATGCTTTTTAAGCAGACCTCAACACGTCTGTCCACCATTGCCCTGAGCGTTCTGGCGTTGTTCGCCAGTAAACCGGTATTGGCACAACAACTGGCACAACAAACACCGCAGCAAGTAGAAATCAGTGGGAAGTCGCAACCTGTTCGCGACCGGCAGGACGATGTTGGCATGCGCAGTGTATATGGCCGCGAAGACATAGAAAAATACGGTGACACCAATCTCAGCGAGATATTAAAACGCCTGCCCGGCATCAGCGTTACCGAGAGCAAAGGCAAGGGTGCAGAGATACGCATGCGCGGCCTGGGCAATGGCTATACCCAGATATTGCTGAATGGCCAGACTACCCCGGTAGGTTTTACGATAGACAGCATTGCGCCCGACTTGATAGAAAAAATAGAAGTCATGCGCGTTGCCAGTGCTGATGTCAGTGCCCAGAGCATTGCCGGTACCATCAACGTCATCCTCAAGAAAAAAAGCAGCAATCAGTCTACAGAAATAAAAACCAACACCAGCCTGCAGGCCGGGCGTTTGTCGGGCAATCTGTCGTGGAGTATGGGCGACCAGTTATCGCTCAGCAAGGCTGAAATTTCTTACGTGCTGGCAGGTACGTTTGAGAGCAATACCAGCGAAGTCAATACCATAGCAGCAGAAAGCTACGCCACCCGCGCAAGCGCAAGTGATACATGGCAAACACAAGCCGACAGGCAACTGCAGCAAAGCCAGCAAAACCGCCGTGATGTGGCCAGCCTTTCACCACGTCTGAATTGGAAAATCGATGCACAAAACAACCTGAGCTGGCAAGGTAATGTGAACCTCACCAGACTGGAAAACGCCAAGCAAGAAAAAGAAACTACCTATGTCGGTGCAAGTACAGATTTCCCTGATAATCATTCCATCTGGGCTGCACACATATTCACCTCGCGCAATGACATCAGTTGGGAGCGCCGCCTCGCCGACAGCGCCAAGCTGACCATGAATTTTGGCTGGAACAGTTTTGACAGATCCGCCAAATTCCACTTCTGGGGCAAGGACAATACAGGTGCATTGAGCGTACACCGCTATGTCACCGGTGATGCAGATGAAAATGAATACCGCTTCAATGGCAAATACCTGGCACCGTATTCAGCATCACATGTACTCAGCCTGGGCTGGGAGGCCAGCCGGGCATTACGGCATGAAAACCGTAATGAACAGGAACTCGCTCTCCTTACGGGCATTGCTGATGACAGCGTACATTATTATCAGGCGGGCTTGCAAAAACTGGCTGTCTACCTGCAGGATGAATGGACCATCAATAGCGCATGGTCTGCTTATCTGGGTTTGCGCATGGAGCGCATCACCAGCAATAGCAAAGAAGCAGGTGAATTTGATTTTCAAAACAATGCCACCATGCTGAGCCCGATACTGCAAAGCGTCTGGAAGCTAGATGCCCAAAGGCAATGGCGCATGGCACTCAACCGCAGCTTCAAGCTGCCCACTGTCGCCAATCTGGTGCCGCGTCTGTTCCGCATCGATAACAATAACACTCCCTTGAATGCTGATTTTCAGGGCAACCCCAACTTGCGGCCGGAACGCGCCTGGGGTATGGAACTGGCTTATGAACATTACCTGACAGAGAGTAGTGTCATCAGCGCCAACGCCTATTGGCGACGCATAGATGATGTCATGCTGGAGCAACTCTCACAGCAAGGCAGCACCTGGGTAGCCAGCCTCGCCAACAATGGCCGCGCCAGAATTATTGGTTTGGAAATCGAAGCCAAGCTAGACCTGCGGCAACTGGCCACCAGCATGCCAGCCATGGAAGTACACGGTAACCTCAACCGCAACTGGTCGCGCATAGAACAAGTGCCAGGCCCCGACAACCGTCTGGCTCAGCAAACGGGTTTGCTGGTGAGTGCAGGTGCTGACTACCAGATCGATCCCGCCTGGCGCGTGGGCGCAGACTACAGCTATCAAGCCGCTAATAATGTACGCGAATCAGCTTACCTGACAGGACACAGCAGCCCCAGACGCCATCTCGATATTTACCTGGCCTGGAAACAAAACAAACAAAGCCAGTTGAGATTTTCTGTCGCCAATGTCTTGCAGCAAGACAAAACAGAAAGCGGCAGCTATACCAACGCCATATCACGCTGGGCAGATATCAACCAGCAGCAAACAGCACGTACATGGCGGCTGGTGTGGGAATTGAAATTGTGAGGCTAGCGTGAGCATTCACATATTAAAAAGCAGCTTTTAAAACACTATCTCTCAATATTTTTAGGAAAATCAAATGGAATCAATAGCCCTGCAATTTTTACAAATCAGCCTCCTCTCCATTGGCACCATGTTCAATCTGACAGCCACAAGTGCTGAAGTGGATACTGTCAAACGCGCCTCTGATGAAGCCATACTTCCAGTCATGAAAACCCATGCCATCCCTGGCATGGCGGTCGGCATTTTTGTCGATGGCAAGCAATATGTATTCAACTACGGGCTCGCCTCCAAATCAGAAAAAACAGCCGTTACCGATACCACTTTGTTTGAGATAGGCTCCATCAGCAAAACCTTTATCGCTACCATGACGACCCTGGCACAGGGCAGGGGCAAACTGGCGTTGACTGACAAGGTCGCAGATCACCTGGCGAGTTTGAAAGGCTCAAAGTTTGGAGAAACCACCCTGCTGAGCCTGGCTACGCACACCACAGGCGGCTTGCCCCAGCAGGTTCCAGATGAAGTGACAAATGATGAGCAACTGACTACCTATTTAAAGAACTGGAAGCCTGAACATCCAGAAGGACAATACCGGACATACAGCAATATCAGCATAGGTTTGCTTGGCGTCATCACAGCCCGGAGCTTGCAGCAGCCTTTTGCCACCATCATGCAAGAACAGATATTCCCTGCCTTTGGCATGAAAAATAGTTATATCGCGGTGCCAGACAACAAACGCGCAGATTATGCACAAGGCTATAAAAAAGACGACACCCCGGTACGCCTGCGCGAAGATGTCCTGTCTACAGAAGCCTATGGCGTCAAAACCACCGCCAGCGACCTCGTACAATTTATCAAGGCCAACTTAGGCGAGATGAAACTCTCACCAGAGTATGCTCTCGCCCTGAAGAACACCCACACCAGCTATTTCAAAGCTGGCGGCATGACCCAAAGCCTGGTCTGGGAACTATATCCCTATCCGACAGACATCACCGCAGTCATCGAGGGCTCTTCAACGCACATGGCCTTTGATGCCACACCTGTAGAAAAAATCACGCCACCGATGATCCCGGGCACAAGTGTGTTCATCCACAAGACAGGCGCTACCAGCGGCTTTGGGGCTTACATCGCTTTCGTGCCTGAAAAGAAAATGGGAATAGTTATCCTTGCCAATAAAAACTATCCAAATAAGGTGCGTATTGAAGCAGCGCAGCAAATTTTGAGGCAGTTGGGGATGTGAACTATTTGAGAAAATCGATGGTGGCACATCATGTTTTCAACTTGCAGAATGCAGTGAATATTACGCTCACCTACAGATCAGAGTGCAGGTGAGCGTAGATGGTAATGGCAACCTGTTTGCTAAAATTTAGAGTTAAATCTACATAGATAGTATCAAGGGTATCCCAATCTGTTAGACTGCAGGGCCGTGGTTTGAGCGCAGTGCATGCGCTCCGATCAGAGCACATATCCCAATCTGTTAGACTGCTGTGGCATGACTTGGAAGCAGAACGTCAGTTCCGGTCAGAGCACATATCCCAATCTGTTAGACTATGCAAGTGATTGTGAACAAAGTCATGCTTGTTCCGGTCAGAGCACATATCCCTGTAGACTCCAGGCTGCAAGCTACGACAAGCGCATTACGTTCCGGTCAGAGCACATATCCCAATCTGTTAGACTCCCTTACAATGCCGTACCATTTGTTTTGGTGTTCCTGTCAGAGCACATATCCCAATCTGTTAGACTCCCAGCTACAGCGCGGCAATATGGATCAAGTTCCTGTCAGAGCACATATCCCAATCTGTTAGACTCTTCGGTATTGACGTAAGACGCATGAGTCAGTTCCTGTCAGAGCACATATCCCAATCTGTTAGACTCTTCTTTATATCGATCAGCAGCAAGCCGACGTTCCTGTCAGAGCACATATCCCAATCTGTTAGACTGCTTGAACAGTTTGCGAACTGGGCTAAAGCGTTCCTGTCAGAGCACATATCCCAATCTGTTAGACTCAAAGTGATGTAAATATGATCTGCTACCTCGTTCCTGTCAGAGCACATATCCCAATCTGTTAGACTCTTCGCCGAGCTCCAGTGACTTGCTGAATTGTTCCTGTCAGAGCACATATCCCAATCTGTTAGACTTGAAAAATATTAAGTGAAAAGGAACCGCCAGTTCCTGTCAGAGCACATATCCCAATCTGTTAGACTGGCGGCACGGGTACCGCAATACGCCTCGCCGTTCCTGTCAGAGCACATATCCCAATCTGTTAGACTGGCAGCCGTAGAAATGTGTATCTGCCCATGGTTCCTGTCAGAGCACATATCCCAATCTGTTAGACTTTGACCCATAGCGTCAGCGTCGTCAATAAGGTTCCTGTCAGAGCACATATCCCAATCTGTTAGACTAACAAAGCGCAACGACAGAATCGCTAGCAAGTTCCTGTCAGAGCACATATCCCAATCTGTTAGACTTTTGTCAAGCTCTACTGCTGGTGCTGACTTGTTCCTGTCAGAGCACATATCCCAATCTGTTAGACTCCTGGTCCAGTTTGAACCGCAGGCGCTCAGGTTCCTGTCAGAGCACATATCCCAATCTGTTAGACTATGATCTTCAATGATACCTTGAACGACAGGGTTCCTGTCAGAGCACATATCCCAATCTGTTAGACTATCGGCGCTACTGAAGCATCCACACCTACAGTTCCTGTCAGAGCACATATCCCAATCTGTTAGACTCGATGCATCTGTCGAACGATTGACCAAAAGGTTCCTGTCAGAGCACATATCCCAATCTGTTAGACTAGCTACCAATTTCGATAGTGATAAAGTATTGTTCCTGTCAGAGCACATATCCCAATCTGTTAGACTGTCACGGGCATCGGACAGCGCAGACTCGCTGTTCCTGTCAGAGCACATATCCCAATCTGTTAGACTTAATATCACTGATAGCATTGTCCACGTTGAGTTCCTGTCAGAGCACATATCCCAATCTGTTAGACTCAACCGAAGACGAAACACCAGAGCCAGAGTGTTCCTGTCAGAGCACATATCCCAATCTGTTAGACTCATACTTCAGCACAGCCGGGTTGCGCTGCAGTTCCTGTCAGAGCACATATCCCAATCTGTTAGACTAAAAGTACTGCGACAGAATTATTCATTCTTGTTCCTGTCAGAGCACATATCCCAATCTGTTAGACTCGTTCAGTAGAGCATCGTTTGCATCTTCATGTTCCTGTCAGAGCACATATCCCAATCTGTTAGACTCGAAGCCTGCAGCTTTGAGCAGGGCGGTCAGTTCCTGTCAGAGCACATATCCCAATCTGTTAGACTCGAGCAAGCATTTGGCCGCGCTGTTGATGTGTTCCTGTCAGAGCACATATCCCAATCTGTTAGACTTGTTCTGTTTGTGATAGAAGATTCGTTAGAGTTCCTGTCAGAGCACATATCCCAATCTGTTAGACTGTCGAACGCAATTTTAACTTTATCCATGTTGTTCCTGTCAGAGCACATATCCCAATCTGTTAGACTTTCAGAGAAGGACGAGTTCTATTCCACTGAGTTCCTGTCAGAGCACATATCCCAATCTGTTAGACTAGTTTAAACAGCGTGGTGACTGGTTGACCAGTTCCTGTCAGAGCACATATCCCAATCTGTTAGACTCCTGTGCGCCAAAAACCGTGCCGCGATGCAGGTTCCTGTCAGAGCACATATCCCAATCTGTTAGACTGTGGTCTGCGTTGTACCAACAGTCACCGCGGTTCCTGTCAGAGCACATATCCCAATCTGTTAGACTTATAGCGTCCTATCGTGAATGCAAGGCCAGTTCCTGTCAGAGCACATATCCCAATCTGTTAGACTGGCCCGGTCTTTTTCATCGAAAATATTCTCGTTCCTGTCAGAGCACATATCCCAATCTGTTAGACTCGAAATGCAATAAACCCCTGATTATTCAGGGGTTTATTGTTTTTTGACTCAAGAAAAATGACTGAATTCATCAGAATAAATCGAACTGATCCGGTATTTTATTGGCTGCTTGTTTGGCTTTTCCGTGAAAAGTAATGATGCGCTCGTACTGTTTGTCAGTAAATTGTAGGATATTCACCTTCCCACCGCTAGGTAGTTTTTGTTCTACGCGCCTACAGTAAGTTTCAACTTGCGTCTGGCTAGTGCAAAACCGCATATAGACTGAAAACTGTGACATTTCAAAACCCATATCCAGCAAGGAGTTACGAAATTCGGTCGCAGCCTTGCGTTCTGCTTTTTCTATGACCGGCAAGTCAAACATCACTATCATCCACATGATGCGATATCCGCTGAGCATGGCATATTACTCGTCTAATAATGACGCAGCCAGGTTAAGAGGGAGTCCAGGTAGTGGCAAATCAAGTTTTTCTTTTTCACCGATAAATATCTGGGCCAGGGAGGTCGCCAACTTTTGAGTACATACAATAATGGGGGTGACACCTGCGTTGGTTTGCATGTCGTCGTACATGGTGCGCACCAGAGCGCGTTTGGTTTCCGGTGTAATCATGCTTTCACCTTGTTTTTGCAATTGCCACACTTTTAAATCCACCATGGGTCGGAACGGTTCCATCAAATCGTCAACCAAACGCATAGCATTACCCTCATTGCTGTGATGCAATCCAAGTGTAGGATGTAATCCTGCAGCCACTATGGCTCGTGCCGTAGTAGCGCGTAACACGGTATAGCCATAGTTGAGCATGGCATTGAGTCCACTTGCTTGTTGGTCACGCCTGAAGCCCTCACCAAATAACAATGTCCAATAACGTCTTGCACCCTGTGCTTCAAAATTGTCAGGATCTCCAGAGCGCACTTTACGTACCAAGGATGTGAGTGGAATAGTCGGGGCGTTCGCAGCTTCCAGCGCTGCGGCCTGTTGCTGTAATTTGGACTTAACTATGTCTGCCCAAAGCCGCTTGATCGTGGGTTGAGATGCCGCGATTTGTGCATCAAAGCGTTTGGCTTGCTGATAGTTACCTTCAATTGGTAACAGCATACCTACTGCGTTGTGATTGGCCGCGCACAGTACAAAAGGGGCGCAGCGTTCGGCAAGAGCAATCAACAGATTATTGGTATAACTCAGACCATGGGCATTTGCGATGACTGCTGCAATATCATCCAAAGGTACTTGACCTAGCTCTTTACGCTCGCCTTCGGTATCCTGCACTACCATAAAGCCGCGTGATAGAAATAAATGCCGACGGTCATCTGCTATTTCTACTATGCGGCCTATCATGATTAGTCCTTAAAGCCTGGGTCACGAAAACATCCAATTTCAGAAACTGTGCAACGTCGTCCATTTGCTTTTTGCAGTGAGCCCGGATATTTTGACACGTAAGAAAAGGAGTCATTTTTATCCCTATTACGTGCATCGACATTAGCTTCTTGGTGCCCAGCCATGAAGACTTGTCCATTTCCACTAATCGTAGCGACTCTTGTAGTCAGGGTATTTCCGCCTATATCCAATCTGACAAAGTCGTCAATCATCAGTCGCATTACTAGAGATTTTCCCGAGTAGCTTTGTGTAGGATGCCGTAATCTTTGAATACCTTCAACCCTGGTCATTTGATATGCCTCAAACGTTGAAATAACTTCTCCCTCCCATTTTCCTTTCTCATTCCGCACAATCTCTATGCAATAGTTACTATCTCCTTTGTAGCCCTTATATGGTCGCGGATCCCCATTTTCTAATACGCCATGTCTGTCAAGTGCTTTTGCATTGCTAACCGGAATTACTTTCAGAGCTTCTTCAACTTTTACACGTCTGCCATCTATTACTTTATGCATACTCACTTTTCCATTGCCTAATATTGAGTAGGCAGTGTCGTTATGCATTGCTCCTTCGTGGCTGTGGTCGGGTTTATGACTTACCCAAATCCGGTTGACTGCGCGCACTACATGGTCGTAATAAGATGGCCATGGTAAGGGCATTTCTTCGACAAGACGATTCAACTGCTTCTCGCGCGCGCTTGCACTGGCTAGTGCGAAGCGCTGCAACATACCTTGATCTGTTACGGCGATTACACAGGCATCAACTGCATGATGTCTGTGATCATTGCGATTCTTTTCCCCATTTAGACCAAGTACATCATTCAAGCCAAATTTCTTTCTTAGCATGGCGGTCATCTGCCCGGGAATGACGCGTGTATTGGGGCAAATTAGTTGAACATATTCTCGCGCTATTTTGCTCATATATCGAGTGTCGTTAAGGGCGCGTGCCAGAAAACCAGCATCTTCTTTTAGCCAGCGCTTGTAACCATCCTCTGCAAAGCGATAGCGTTTTCCTTTTGGCATTTGCTCGGCTCTGGTAAGAATATCTGCGTACTCAAATCCTGCGATGGGGTTGGCTCCAAATGCATCCCAAGGTGTTTGATTACCTTTGAGTCTGTTTGCCTGACGCATAGCCACGGTTTTATTATTGAGGCTGTCATCAAGTGTTGATGAGAATGGCAAGATATGCTCAATTTCGACTTCTTCGCTTAGTAGCATTTTTGCACTGATCCTGACTCCGGAATAGGGACAGTGTCTATCTGCCGGGTCGAAACTAAGTTCTCTCCAAAGTATCATTTTCTGTATATCTGCATGCCTTACTCTTTCTTCGCTGATATTCAAGATTCCTGCAATTTCTGCTTTAATTTGGCTATTGCGTTTTTGATTATCTGCTTGACGCTTGCTTTCATTGTCACGTTGTTCTTTACTCTGCTTAAGATCACGGGCCACTTCCACAATCACCTCTTGTGGGTGACCATATTTTCTGATCAAGGAATTTACTACCAGACGAATTTGGTTCAATCCTATATGCACAGTAGGATTTGCAATTCGGCCATATCGTTTTTCGTCGGGGTCTTTTACCTCACCTGTGCCAAAACCGACATGTCTTTGCAAGGCTGAGCCGTAATACGGTAATTCGCCTA
>JAZJXP010000009.1:0-70037 GCA_040390835.1 Pseudomonadota bacterium | reverse complement strand
CCATTAGCTGACGGACTGATGTTGCTGTGATGATCAAAGCCAGCGGCTATGACCGCTTTGTCATAGTTGACGACATCGCGTCTAAGTTCGGGGAGTATGAGTGCCAGTGCTTTCACTGAAAGGCTTCCATAGCCTTCAGGTAGTGCAGTGTTGGCGATAATTTCTGCACGTTCGGCATCGATTCCAGTTTCATCTTTTAACCAGCGTATGAGTTTGGCAAGGTTCTCTTCTTTGATAAGTTGCATCACTATGGCATCTTGTTTTTCTTCGCTGAATGAAAACCACGATTTCCCAAAGCACTCATTGGAACTCATTTTTACCGTTGTAATATTGCCTTTGAGTTCCTGACGTTTTGGATCTTCAAAATTGAAGTTGACACTTCCTATGCCCGACAAATTTTTTATTTGGGTGAATGTACGTTTACTATTTCCTTCCAATGCGTTAACTATTGAATCTCTTTGCGCCAAGGTCAGAACTTCTTCGCGCATGCCTGCCTGCAATATGCGCAAGTGATTTACTTCTTGAAAGAGACGGAATCTCTGTGTGCTTGGTAACGCCAGCGGGGCGCGTTCTTCATCAGGAAAAAATGTACAACGCCCTGGCTTGACAGGCTTGAGCGGACGTTGATGCGACAATACATCTTTCAGGTCAGCACGGGCAGATTCTGTAAATAGTTGCGGTTTGAATTCAGCCTGTTTTTTCCAAAGTGCATCGAATTCTGCCTCTATCATCTCTCTGTCTATGTAGAGATCGTAACTTTTATCAATTTTTGCCTTTCCATCATCTTTGATAATTTTCACCTCTCGATATCGCGCGCGTACCGTATGACCCGAAATATCCCGCTTATATAACCATTCACCGACCGTCCGGCAATTTTCTATAGCCATTGCTGTACGCAATTTGCTAATTGCAGTCTTTAATGCTCCGCTGTCATTATCCTTTTTATCTGTTTTGCGATTACTTTTGAAGCCGCGACGCTGATTGATATGAAACAGTGCTCTGCCAAATTCTTCTGCAGTAAGTTCCTCATCCAAACCTCTTCCTCTTAAATGGTAAGGGTTTAGTATTTCCAAAGCTTTCCGAGCATCTTCATCGACTGGGAAAAAGCGGTGTTCGATGAGTGAACGCATCATGCGTGCCTTGCGTTTTAACAAGCGATCACGTCTTCTGCGCGTAGCGCGAGCCTCACGACGAGTAACTGCAAGCGACGAACCATCCTTGGGATGACGGCCATTAGAAAATATTCTGACTCCAGCTTTAATAATGGCGCAGGGAAAGCCTTGCTCATTGAGGCGAACCAACACCCAACCTAAAGAAGTAGAACCCAAATCCAATGCTAGGCGATATCTCATTTTCATTAGCATGCCGTGTTCCCATGTGTATTTTTGTCAACACATTGACTGTACATTAAGTTCATACTATTATTCAAGCATTATCAGATTGGGATATGTGCTCTGAACGCTAACAAGCTGAAAGATGCACCAAATGAAAAGACCGCTATATGCGGTCTTTTGCTTTTGCCAATCAGGTGTCCGCAGTATTGATGGATAACCGCGGACTTAAATAACCAATGCTTGCAAATTAGCAACACTCGTCAAGCGCACTTCCAATCGAACGGCCACAAATCACCCCCATCGCATGAAACATGTAGACGGGGCGCTATCGCTTCAGTATTCTTTCATTATTCCAACAGACTTTGCGCCTGTTCAATAGGGGGATGTGCCTGGCTGGTTTTGGGTATGTCTTGTAAGCCATAGTGGGAGTATGCTGTTCATTGCTATTCCAGATAAGTTTCGTGTTGCCGTTACCGATGAAGCCGGGGCGGGAATGCTGTGTCTCTGCCTGGCCAGGATGTTGAGTGTGACCGCAGGCTTGCGGCGCTCAGTATTCATTGGGCGGGGTGGATTGATTTTTCATGTAATAAATTCGGGAGTTGGTCATGGCCACAGAAGAAACTAGCGTCGTCTACGGTACAGAGGACTTGTTGACCAGTTTGTGTAATTCGGTGATACGGGTGCTGAACGTCGCCACCAACAGCAAGGTGCATTATTCTGCCATGGTGCAGCGCATCACGAAGATAGGTTTGAAGCCGGATATCGGTTGTTTCGTGCTGTTTGACGGTGGGTTTTCTGGTTTGGTGGTGTTGAATTTTGATGGTGATACAGCGCTGGAAATCTATGAGAAATACATGCTCAACATGGGCATGCCCAAGTCTGAACTGGCGACTTCGTTTACTTCAGATGAAGTGGCGAATATCCTGGGTGAATTGATGAACCAGATCGTTGGTGACTTCACCGGCAAAGTGCGTCGCGAATTGCAAACCAATATCACCCAGAACCAGCCCAAGATGCTGGTGCTGACCAAGCAAGTCATGCTGAGTGTGGATACGCCGCTGGACAGGCCGGAATTGCGCCGGGTATCTTTCTTCACCGAGAAAAACAATATTTTCTATCTTGAACTGGCGATAGACAGGACAGAATTCATCAAATTGCATGATTTTGAAACGCACGAAGTTTCTGATCCTGATGCCCTGCTCCATATGCAGCAGGCTGCCGATCAGAACGCCGCGGGAGCAGCAGCTTCTGCAGCCGATGATGATGACGAAAATTCTGAATTGCTGAAGTCTTTGGGTATGTAAGACATCTGTATCAGTCTTATATGCTGATCAGTAAAACAAAAGGCCGCATTGCGGCCTTTTGTTATTGTTATTGTTATTGTTTTTGTTTCAGGGCGAAATTAAAATTTAGCCCAGTTTTTTCACCACCACGCAACCTATCGAATAACCCGCTCCAAATGAGCAGATCACGCCTACATTGCCAGTCTCCAGGTCATCCTGGTATTTGTGGAAGGCGATGATGGAGCCAGCCGATGAGGTATTGGCGTAAGTGTCCAGAATGGTCGGTGATTCTTCCGGCGTAGCATCGCGCCCCAATATCATGCGGGCAATCAGCAAGTTCATATTCAGGTTAGCCTGGTGCAGCCAGTAGCGTTTGACATCAGGGATGGCGATGTCGGCAGCCTGTACTGTCGATGTAATGACAGATGCGGCCATGGGACAGACATCCTTGAAGACTTTGCGGCCTTGCTGGCGGAACAGTTTGTCTGGCTTGCCTATGCCGCTTTCATCAGCGCGGTTCAGGAAACCGAAGTTGTTGCGGATGTTGTTGGAGAATTGCGTCTTGAGTTTCAGGCCGATGATTTCAAACTGGTGCCTGGATGTGGCCAGGTCAGCACGTTCTATGATGATGGCGGTGCAGGCATCACCAAAAATGAAGTGGCTGTCACGGTCGCGCCAGTTCAGGTGGCCGCTGGTGATTTCCGGGTTGACCACCAGTACCGCACGTGCCTGGCCGCTTTGTATGGCGGTGACGGCAGCCTGTATGCCAAAGGTGGCAGACGAGCAGGCGACATTGATGTCATAGCCATAGCCGTCTATGCCGAGTGCGTTCTGGATTTCTACTGCCATGGCGGGGTAGCCACGCTGCATATTGCTGGCAGCGCAAATGACGGCGTCAATATCGGCGGCGGTGCGGCCTGCGCGTTCCAGTGCCTGGTTAGCGGCAGCGACTGCCATTTCGCACATGATGGATGGTTCTTCATCACTGCGTTCTGGCAAGCGCGGCACCATGCGGTTGATGTCGAGCACGCCTTCTTTGTTCATGACAAAGCGGGATTTGATGCCGGATGCTTTTTCTATGAAGGCGACGCTGGATTCTTCCAGCGCGACTACTTCACCACTGGCGATGGCAGCGGCGTTTTGTGCATTGTGTTGCTGGACATAAGCATTGAAACTGGCGATCAGTTCTTCATTGGAAATGGACTGGGAAGGCGTGTACAGGCCGGTGCCGCTGATGACTACTTTACTCATCTCTTGCTTTCTGGTTATGTCGTTCTGAAGTATGCGCAAAAACGCGCGACGAAGTCGCTCGATTTTACACAATAAAGATGACAGTTAAACGAGAAACGCACAGAAATAGAGTGCTTGTTCCAGTTTGGTGCGTCTGGAACAAGCTATTTTTAACTCGATAATGAGAAGTATCAGGCAGTCAATTGCTGTTTGTGGTGCAGCAAATGGTCTTCAATGAAGGTATTGATGAAATAGTAACCATGATCGTACTCAGGCTGGTAGCGCAGCGTCAGTGCTTGGCCGACTGCGGTGCAGGCCGTGGCAAATTTTTCAGGATGCAGCTGCTCTGCCAAAAATTTATCGGCAAATCCCTGGTCGATCAAAATGCCTTTGGGGAAGGGCGGCTGGCTCTGCTTTTGCATGAGGGCTGTGGCGTCATAATTGGCCCAGGCACTTTCGTCAGTTCCCAGGTAGCCAGTGAAGGCTTTTTGTCCCCAGGGGCACTGGCTCGGTGCGGCGATAGGGGCGAAGGCGGATACGCTGGTGAACAGGTCTGGATGGCGCAAGGCCAGTACCAGTGCACCGTGGCCACCCATGGAATGTCCCATGATGCCGATGCGTGACTTGTCCATAGGCAAGCTGGCCAGCAGCATGGGCAGCAGTTCAGCTACGATATAGCTGTGCATGCGGTAGTGCTTGCTCCAGGGCGCTTGCGTAGCATCCAGGTAAAAACCGGCAGCCACACCAAAATCCCAGTTATCGCTGTCGCCGGGGATGTTGGCATTGCGCGGGCTGGTATCTGGCGTGATGAGGATAATGCCTTCGCGTGCAGCAATGGCTTGCGCGCCCGCCTTGATCATGAAGGTTTCTTCAGTGCAGGTCAGGCCAGCCAGGTAAATAATGGACGGGCAGGTTTCACCCGCCATGGCCTGTGGTGGCAGATAGACTGAAAACCGCATGGGCAAGCCTATCTCGGCAGAGTCATGCTGATAAAAGCGCTGCACACCGCCATGGCAGGCGTGCTGGCTCAGCAAAGTCACTTCTTCTGCGTCGTCATCCATATTGTTTCTTGTGTCGTTATTAGTATAGGGTTGCGTCATCAGAACAACACCACTGAACGTATCGATTCACCACTCTTCATGAGATCGAAACCTTCATTGATACGCTCCAATGGCAAGCGGTGGGTAATGAGGTCGTCGATATTGAGTTTGCCTTCCATATACCAGTCGACGATTTTTGGTACATCGGTGCGGCCACGTGCACCACCAAAGGCTGAGCCTTTCCATTCACGGCCAGTGACGAGCTGGAAGGGGCGGGTAGAGATTTCTGCACCTGCCTCAGCCACGCCGATGATGATGGATTTACCCCAGCCCTTGTGGCAGCATTCCAGCGCCTGGCGCATGACCTTGGTATTGCCTATGCACTCGAAAGAATAATCAGCGCCGCCATCTGTCAACTGGATAATGTGGTCAACCACGTTTTCAACTTGCGTAGGGTTGATAAAGTGGGTCATGCCAAACTGGCGCGCCATGCTTTCACGCGCAGGGTTCAGATCTACGCCGATGATCTTGTCAGCGCCGACCATCTTGGCAGCCTGTATGACATTGAGGCCTATGCCACCGAGGCCGAATACAACAACGTTTGCACCAGCTTCAACCTTGGCCGTGAAAACCACAGCGCCAACGCCAGTGGTAACGCCACAACCGATGTAGCAAATCTTGTCGAAGGGCGCATCTTCACGTACCTTGGCGACGGCGATTTCTGGCACCACGATGTAATTGGAGAATGTCGATGTACCCATGTAATGGAACAGCGGTTTGCCATCGAGCGAGAAACGCGATGTGGCATCCGGCATCAGGCCACGGCCCTGGGTAGAGCGTATGGCCTGGCAAAGATTGGTTTTGCGTGACAGACAGAATTTGCACTGGCGGCATTCTGGTGTGTACAAGGGGATGACATGATCACCCTTGCGCACACTCGTCACGCCAGGGCCGGTATCGACGATGACGCCTGCGCCTTCATGACCGAGGATGGCCGGGAACAGGCCTTCAGGGTCAGCGCCAGACAGGGTGTAATAATCGGTGTGGCAAATGCCGGTAGCCTTGACTTCGATCAGCACTTCGCCAGCTTGCGGGCCCTGCAACTCAACTTCTTCTATCGTCAGTGGTGCTCCGGCTTTCCAGGCGATGGCGGCTTTGGTTTTCATGGCTATCCTTTACAAAGTGAATGGAAGCATTGTAAAGGAAGATGGCATTCGTGGCTTGCCCCTAAATGGCCTTTGCATCGCCTTTACATCGCCATATAACGCCCTGGCCTGTGGTTCAGGCTGATTGCCAGGTTCAGGGCAAATGCGCCGATGACAGAAGCCAACAAAGCCATCGGGGTGACTACTGCCAGCGACGCCAGCACGATGATGAAATCGACACCCATTTGCAATTTTCCTGCACGTATGCCACGTCTTTCTTGCATATACAGAGCCAGGATATTGATGCCGCCCAAGCTGGCCTGATGGCGGAATAAAACGATGAAACCTACCCCCATCATCAGGCCACCTGTCAGAGCAACATAGAAGGGTGTCAGGGCAGTCATGGCCGTCAGATGCAAGAGCTTGGGATGCAGGCTGGAAAACACTGATACCAGTGCTACCGCGCAAAAAGTTTTCAAGGTAAAGCGCCAGCCCATGCGTTTCCAAGCCAGCCAGTAAAATGGCAGGTTGATCAAAAAGAACAGTGTACCAAATGACCAGCCGGTGGTGTAATGCAGCAAGAAGGCCAGACCGGCTGTGCCGCCTGTCAGCAAACCCGCCTGATTGAACAACGCAACCCCGAGAGAAACCAGTAAAGTGCCAGTGATGATTGCCAGCACATCTTCCAGCAAACTATGCGGGATAAAGCGTTTTGAGGCAGTGGCGGTTTTCATGGCAGACAGGGAAGAGGCAAATGATAAAGAATTGTACGCCGCCGTTATAAGCTTAAAACGTGTGAGCTGGCTCATTCCTGTATTTATTGACTTGTATCAAATATGCCAGTTATGTTTTGCAACATTAGGTTTGCAGATAGCTATAAAAAAGCATGACTTATCACGATCAAGTCATGCCCGTTTTGTATTCTGGAAGATGTTATGCAAGCTATTTATGCTTTCAAAGCCTTTAACTGATCTTCTGCATCTGCCCGCAGTTTTTTACTCAGCGCAGGTTTAAAACTCAGTGCTTTTTCAAAATAGGAAATCGCCCTGGGTTTGTCACTCGTGGCCTGCAGACATTGCGCCAAACGATAATAGATACCTGCATTGCTATCCAGCGTCTGGGCTTTTTCAAACCAGCTTATGGCTTCCTTGAATTTACCTTGTTCCTGCATGGAGCGACCCATGCCAAAAGCACCCTGGTACTTGTCAGGATAACGTTGTAGCAATTCACCGAATACGCGTTCAGCATCTGTGAATTTCTTTTGCTGAACATAGCTCGCGCCTATGCTGTACAGTACGCTACGCTGCATCCTGCTCAGGGATTCTGTGTTGCCGGGGATGGCGCTGAGCGCCGCTGTTTCGGCACTGGCAAATTTATCGTCTGCCAGGTCCATATTCGCCTGCAATAAATTACCCGCAGTACTATTCACCTTGGCAGTTTCTATGACCAGGTTTTGTGCCTTGCTTTTACCGCCACCGGCAATCGCAGGGGCCTGCAAATAATATTGCAACAAGGAGCTGCGTGCGCTGTAATTTTTTGGGTCCAGTTCTACTGCCTTGATATAGGCGTCGCGTATTTTTCCTGCATACGACATGGCGGCCAGCATACCGCCCGAAAGGGCTTTGGTGCCAAGCACATTGCCCAGCATTTCATGACACTCAGAAAGTTGTGGATGCGCGCTGACACATAGCTCGGCATATTTTGCCGCTTCATCCAGTTTTTCGGTCTTTCCTTCCACCAGTATCAATTCTGCTTTGACCAGCAAGGCGTCTGCATTATTGGCATCCGTGCTTAACTTGGCATTCGCTGCTTTTTCTGCCTCAGCGTATTTCTTGGCCTTCATCAAGCCATCATATTCGTGGGCACTGGCGGCCTGGATGGTGAGCAAGGTGATGGCGCTGGCAAGCAGAGCAGGGATGAGTTTCATGGATTACCCCGGAAAAGAGTTGATCCGATGTAAACGCTGCGCCAGGCATTTGGTTGACTGACGCAGCAATGAGACCGATTAAAAGAAGAAATGAATCTCACTCTTTGTTTTCCATTTCTTTTTCTTTTTCGCTTTCGTTTTCAGTTCCGGTTTCTATTTTGACGTCCTTGGCCGGGAAGAAATAATCGCGTGGATTTTCCTTGAAGCGTGTCCACAGCAAGACAGTCAGCAAGCCACCCTGGCCAAAACTGACGCGACGTGAGCGCAAGGCCACCAGCATCGCCAGGCTGAAGCTGACGCCCAGGTTCACCATACCTATGGCGATGATGCCAAACAGCGAATAAGCGGCTACTTGCCAGCTCATGACATTATCAAGGCCAACCAGGGCAAAGGCAAAATTGGCGCTGGCAAAAGTGATGTGGCGTATGTCTATCGGCAAGCCAAAGAAACTGCCCAGTTGCCCTATCGTGCCCAGCATGATGCCGAAGAAGAAATTACCTGCCAGTGCACCCAGATTATTACCTATGTAAGTGGTGACACGCAGCAAGCGCGCTTCACCCAGCAGACGCTTCAGCCAAGCCAACTGGCGCAAGCGCTCTGGGATATTTCCATAGCTGGCCTTGTTATCGTAATAGCCTGAAATCAAACCTGACAAGAACAGGCAGACACCAGCGATGGCCGCATGTGGCAGAGCCAGGCTGCCAAAAGGATCTATGTCATGCAGCAGATGCTGGGCTTTTTCTGGCGACACCAGATGTTTGCCAGTGACGGCAACCCAGGCGCAGGCAATGGCGTAGGCAGTAGGCATGGCCAGGCCAATATTGCCTATGATGGCAATGAATTGTGAACGCAACACGCGTACGATGAGTTCAGCCAGTTCATCGAGTTTCTGTTTGCCGCCATCTATAGCCCTTGCCAGCAAGGCCGCAGTCATCGCCGGTTGCTTGGTGGCGATGGTGAAATGCAATACATGCACCAGCATGAAGCCGCCTGAATAATTCAGGCTGTATAGCACTGCATAACCAAACGGTGCCAGCGCCAGTGTGCCAAACAAAATCTTGATGAGCGCCATAAAGCCGACGATGAAACCAGCACCCAGGGCTGAACGCAACATTTCCAACCACTCTGCGCGGTTATTCGTCACATAGTGTTCACCACTTTTACCGGCCCGTTCTGTCACTTGCAGTGACAAAAGCTCAGTATTGCTTTGCATCAGGTTGCGCAGGCTACGGCTGTGGTTTTCTGCGATAGACAATTCCTTGAACAAGGTAGTGCCTATAGCAGCAGCATGGTCAGTGCTGCGGCTGTCGAGCATGTCCAGCAACTGGCGCAGTCGCGCTATGCTTTGCATCAATTGCAGCAGCAGGCGCGTCAGGCTGATCGATACGCCTTGCATGGCGGCAGTACGGCGTATGCGGTTGGCGATGTCTTCACACTGGGTCAGCAAGACTTCGATATGTTTGCCATCTTCCCGTTCATGCGATTTGTCTACCAGCCATTTGGTATAGCAAATCACATAGTCGTTGATGGCGTCGTTCTGGCGCAAAAAAGGTGATTCGAATTTTTCTATGTCTGGATAGTTGCGCACCAGTTCGGCTTCCAGGCCGATATTTGTAATACGATAAGACAATACCTGCACGGCACTCAGGATTTCACATGTCAGCGCAGCATAGGTAGTGCGTGGGGCGCGTGAGCGAAAGCCTATGGCCTTGAGCAAATCCATCCACGACTGATCCGCGACTGCATTGATCCAGATATGATCCGTTTTTTTATAAAACAACTGGCCAAACACATCCTTGATATAGGCGTCATTCACCAGCGGCGGCAAAAATTTGTTCATTAATCTTTGCCTGGCCGCTGACCAGAAACCGATATTCTGGGTGATGCCTACGTCGGTGAACAAATGCACCAGTTTGCGCGTGGTCAATACCTGTACAAGATAGCAGCGCAAGGTATTGCGCCATGCCGGGTTACTTTGTAACACAAAGCACAGGGCGCGCAAATTATCGGTGGCCCGTGTTGTATCTTGTGGGCGGGGTGGGCGTATTTCTGCAATCAGGTCATGCAAGTACTGGATATCATTGAGTGCAGGATATTCGCCAAGGCGGACTTCGATTTCCGCTAAAACACTGTCTAAGCTCAAACCTTTCTCCTCAAAATGCCATGAACATAAGCTTTTAACGCAATTCACGGCTTTTGTCATGCAACTATCGAAAGTGGAGAGTCTTTCGTTAGCACACCTAAGGCTTTAAGAGGTGTGGCAAATTGCCGATTTTTCAAGAGCAGCCTTATGCAAGCCATTGCATTTGCATGCAAAAAGAGGCAATTTAGTCTAAAGTGTCGGGGTGTTCATTAAAAAGGTTAAGCGTTGGATAATTTATTGTTGGTGCTGGCTGCCCTGTTACTGGTCTTGTTAAATGGCTTTTTCGTGGCGGCAGAATTCGGTCTGGTGAAGTTGCGTCAGACCAGGGTGCGCAGTATTGCGAAGACTTCAGGTTTGCGAGGCCGCCTCTTATTCACGGTGCATCAACACCTGGATACCTATTTATCCGCCTGTCAGTTGGGCATTACCCTGGCGTCACTGGGCCTGGGCTGGATAGGTGAACCTGCCTTTGCCCGCTTGCTGCACCCTGTGTTTTCCCTGGTTGGTGTCGATTCTGCAGAATTGATACATGGCATCTCTTTCTTTTTCGCTTTCTTTGTTATTTCCTTCTTGCATATCGTGGTTGGTGAGCTTGCGCCCAAATCCATGGCGATACGCATGCCTGAGCGCGTCTCGCTGTGGACAGCGCCAGCCTTGTACGCATTTTACTGGGCCATGTATCCTGCTATCTGGACACTGAATTTCAGCTCCAACAAGGTCTTGAAATGGATAGGCCTGAGTGCTGAACACGGCGGTGATGCCCATTATTCACCTGAAGAACTCAAGCTCATCTTGCGCGGCAGCCATGGCGGCAAAAAAGAAACCCGCGATGAATGGAGCATCATGGCCCAGGTGCTGGACTTTGGTGGCCTTGAAATTTCTGACCTGATGCGCCCCATCAACGAAGTTGTGGCCATGTACAAGGGCTCCAGCCTGGAAGAAAACATGCAGACGGCAGCACGTAACCGCTTCAGCCGCTACCCTTATTTTGATGAAGATGAAGAAACCGTACTCGGTATGCTGCATCTGAAAGACTTGTTCCTGGCGCAGCAGGCGGGCAAGCCTCTGGACGACTTGAGCAAGCATTTGCGTCAGGTTGAATTTGTGCCGCCTACCATGCCAGCGCTGGAGTTGTTCCGCCGCTTCCGTAAGGGCGCGCCACATTTCGCCATCGTTGGTGTGCGTGGTAGCAAGCCTGTCGGCTTTTTGACGCTGGATAATTTGCTGAGTGCCCTGGTGGGACAGATACGCGACGAGTTCCGTCAAAATGAAAATGACTGGACCTCGCTGGATGACGGTACACTGATAGGCAAGGGTAGCCTGCCCTTGTTTACGCTGGGCAGTGCACTGGGTTTTGATGTGGACAGTGACGAAGTTGAATCCATAGGTGGCCTGATCATGCACAAACTCGGTGATTTGCCGGTTGAAGGGCAAAAAATTGAATTCGAACGCTTTGATGCGGTAGTCAAGAAAATGAATGGCCCACGTATCATTCTCGTCAGGATACATCCCAAAGCCGAGACATAAGCAACACAATCAGCCACAGGCAAGCAAACTAAGGCAAAGTAAGGCTTGCTTCAGGAGAAACTTGTTTTAGAATAGTTGCTTCCTTCAAGTCAGCACGTATTTGGCTAATTTTTTGCTGGCTTTTGTTGCCCGGTTCTTGAAAGCGCTGACGCAATGGCTACTCATAACAGCTTATCTGTCTATTCGCGCAGCTTTTGGCTGACGCTGGTGGTATTTGCTGTGTTTACTCTGGTTTTTGGCTGGTATGTATATTCAGAAAAAACCGTAGACCGCCTGAATGATTTGCGCTTTGAATCCCATGCCCTGACCCTGGAGTTGGAGCAAAGTTCAGAAGACCTGACACGCATGGTGCGCAGCTATGTGGTGACTGGCAACCCCGACTATAAGCGCTATTACCAGCACATCCTGGATGTACGCAATGGCAAGGCCGCCCGGCCTGCGCTGGGTAAGAATTTGTTCTGGGATCTGGTGCCAGCCAGTCAAGCCAGTGTGATAGAACCGGCCGGGCAGGCAGGTCTGCGTATTCCCTTGATGGACCTCATACGCAAAACCGGTATCAGCCAGGAAGAATTCAAGCTGCTGGAAATGGCCAAGCATAATTCTGACGCTCTCACAGCGATAGAGTACAAGGCCATGAATATGATAGAACATCCGGGCGCCGATGTGCAGGCGGCCAGGGAGCAGGCCAGCCAGTTGCTGCATGACGAACAATACAGATTGGCCAAACTGGCGATCTTGCGCCCCATTGCAGAAGCCAGTGATTTGATGGAAAAGCGCGGGCTGGCCCTGGTCGAGGATGCTGCCCAGTTTGCCTTGCAGGTACGCATGCTGTTTATTTTTGTCGGCATCTTGCTGGTTGGCTTGCTCTGGCGCGCCTATCGATCCCTCAATATGAGTCTGGGTGGTTCTGTACACGAAGTGTCTGCCAGCCTGATTAATCTGGGCAAGGGCAATTTCACCGCACCTGTCATCGTCAAACCCGGCATGGAAGAAAGCATCATGGGCTGGCTGGCCGTCACTCAGGGCAGGCTGGCCGAGATAGATGCAGCACGTAATCAGGCAGCGCAAAAAAATGAACGTCTGAGCCGCTTGTACAATGCCCTGAACCAATGCAATCAATCGATCTTGCGCGTGGAAAACAAGGACGATTTATTGCCACGCATCTGTGAAAATGCAGTGATCGTAGGTGGCCTGAAAATGGCATGGATAGGCCTGGTGTCTGAAGGTACACAAATGCTTAAGCCTGTGGCGTCTTTTGGTGCCGGGGCCGGCTATCTTGATGACTTGCAGCTCTCAGTTCATCCAGACCAGGTGGAAACACATGGCCCCAGCGCGCTGGCCTATCTGCAAAACCAGCCCTACTGGTGTCAGGATTTTTTACATGATGCCCTGACAGCACCCTGGCATGAACGAGGTGCTGCGCAGGGTTGGTGTTCTTCTGCTGCCTTGCCCTTGCTTAAAAATGGCAAGGTGGTCGGCACCTTTAATTTGTATGCCGGGAATGAAAATGCCTTTGACGAAGCGGTACAAGGGCTGTTGATGGAATTTGCCACGGATATCAGTCACGTCCTGAATCGCTTTGAGCTTGAAGATGAACGCCTGCATGCATTGCAGATGGAAGAATTGCGCAGTTATATGCTGGAGAGGATTACTGCCAATACCACACAAAAAGAATTGTTTCATGATGTGGTCCTGAAGGTCGAATCCTTATTGCCAGATTGCTTGTGTTCCATCATGTTGCTCGACAAGGATGGCATGCATCTGCGTACCGGTGCTGCCCCCAGCCTGCCCGTGCCCTTTACCCGGGCGATAGAAGGCGAGCCGATTGGTGTTGGTGTAGGTTCTTGCGGTAATGCCTTGTTCACTGGTGAACGCACTATTGTTACCGATCTTTCTACCCATGCTTACTGGCGCGATTACTGGAAACTGGCAGAACAGTTTGAGCTGCGTTCATGCTGGTCCGAACCCATACTCTCAACCGAGCGCAAGGTCATAGGTGCATTCGCGATTTATCACCACCAGCCTTCAGTGCCAGACACGTTTTCCCTGAACTTGCTGGAGATGGCCGCCAACCTGATCGCCATAGGCATGGAACGCAAACAATCTGAAGAAAGTTTGTACAAACTGTCCCAGGCAGTTGAGCAAAGTTCCAATGCCATCGTGATTACTGATATGGCAGTCAATATAGAATATGCCAATGCCGCTTACCTGAAGAATGCAGGTAAAGAACTCAAAGAAGTGGTAGGCCGCAAACCCAGCATCATGCGCTCGCGCAGGACGTCACCCGCAGTATATGCCGACATGTGGCAGCAACTGGGGAGGGGTGAAAACTGGAAGGGTGAGTTGATCAACCGTTATGCCGATGGCCTGGACCATACTGATCTCGCCCATATCTCACCCATCAGGAATAGCGAGGGGGTGGTAACGCATTTCCTGTCGATACAGGAAGATATCAGCGATAAAAAACGCACCGAAGAACGCATCAAATATCTGGCGCATTATGATGCCCTGACGGGCCTACCCAACCGCACCCTGCTGGATGAGCTGGCGCGTTATGCATTGAGTCTGGCGGAACGTAATCAGGATGCACTGGCCGTTATCTTTTTTGATCTTGACCATTTCAAGGACATCAATGACACTCTGGGTCACAGCCTGGGCGATGTCTTGCTGGTGGAACTGGCCAAGCGACTGGTGGCTGCCATGCGTGAAAACGATACGATCTCGCGCCTGGGTGGCGATGAATTCATTTTGCTGTTGACCGGCGTCGATGAACACAAGGTTGAGCAAGTCGTGCAAAAGCTCATGCAAGTCGTGAATACGCCTTTCCATCTGGGTGAATATGATTTGAATGTAACTGCCTCCATGGGCATTGCAATCTATCCCAATGATGGCAAGGATCTGGAGATGTTGTCGCGCAATGCTGACGCTGCCATGTACAGGGCCAAGCGCGAAGGCCGGAATTCTTATCGCTTCTTTACCCAGGAAATGCAGGAGCGTTCTACCCGCCATCTGGAGTTGGTGAATGCCTTGCGTCAGGCGCTGGAGAAGCAGCAATTCCAGTTGCATTTCCAGCCTCAGCTCT
Organism: Pseudomonadota bacterium; assembly: GCA_040390835.1. Lineage (GTDB taxonomy): Bacteria > Pseudomonadota > Gammaproteobacteria > Burkholderiales > Burkholderiaceae_D > Undibacterium. The sequence goes on along the minus strand of JAZJXP010000009.1, from coordinate 55,326 downwards.
CCATGCAGACCGGTCATGTGCAGGGGGCAGAAGCACTGCTGCGCTGGTACCATCCTGTGCTGGGTCATGTATCCCCTGCAGAATTCATTCCCGTGGCAGAAGACAGTGGATTGATTTTACCCATAGGTGAATGGGTCTTGCGCACGGCGGTAAACCAGTGGAAGCAATGGCAGGCCAGCGGCTTGCCAGATTTACTGATTGCGGTAAACCTGTCAGCAGTCCAGTTCCGTCATCATGATTTGCCTGCATTGGTGACGCGCATATTGCAAGAGGCTGACATGCCTCCGGCATGCCTGGAACTGGAATTGACTGAAGGCGTGGCCATGCATGATCCGCAAGGGGCAATTGCCGTCATGAATAATCTGCATGAGCGCGGCATACGCATGTCTATCGATGATTTTGGTACGGGTTATTCTTCACTCAGTTATCTGAAAAAATTCAAGGTCTACAAGTTGAAAATAGACCAGAGTTTTGTACGCGATATTACCAGCGACCCGGAAGATCGCGCCATTGTGAGCGCCGTCATCAGCATGGCCAAGAGCCTGGGTTTGTTGACGATAGCCGAAGGCGTGGAAACAGCAGAGCAACTGGAATTTTTGCGGCAACAGCAATGTGATGAAGTGCAGGGCTATTATTATTCCCGGCCTTTGCCTGCAGAAGAGTTTGCAGATTTTTTCAGAAAGAGTCTGAAATAATTTTGAGTCGGTTTTGAGTTGAATTTTAGTTGAATTCCACCGAGTCAATCACCAAAACAAATTCCTATGTCCCTGCCTGTTTGCAGGGTGTCGCTATCCATGGGTACAGCTTTCATGCGGCCCGCCACTTCTTCCAAAGCCACATAATTCACATTCGGAAAAGCCAGCGCTACCATGATGCCGGAATGGCCTTCGTCAAGCGCACGTACGGCAGCCGCACCAAAGCGCATGGCAGATAAACGGTCAAATGCGGTTGGGCTGCCGCCTCGTAATAAATGGCCCAATACCACTGCGCGTGCTTCCTTGCCTGTCAGGGTTTGCAAGTCGTGTGCCAGTCGTTCACCTATGCCACCCAGTCTTTCTTCATGGCCCGCCGCAGCACCCTCTTGCACCACATGCAGGCCATTGACTGGCAGTGCTCCTTCGGCTGCCAGCACGATGGAATAGTTGCGGCCATTGGCGTCACGATTGCGTATCATGGCCGCAATTTTCTCTATGTCATAGGGTATCTCTGGTATGACTATCGCATGTGCATTTGCTGCTATGCCAGAATGCAGGGCGATCCAGCCTGCATACCTTCCCATGACTTCCACCACCATGATGCGCTGATGGCTTTCTGCCGTACTGTGCAGGCGATCTACGCATTCAGTGGCAAATGAAACGGCAGTGTCGAAACCAAAGGTGGTAAAGGTTTTGTCGAGATCATTGTCTATGGTCTTGGGCACGCCCACCACACGCAATCCTTGCAGGTGCAGGGCATTGGCGATCGTCAGCGTGCCGTCGCCACCTATGCAGATCAGGGCGTCGATATCCATTTGCTTCAGGTGACGGTGGATGTCGGCGCTGCGGTCTATTTCCTGTACGCTGCCGTCAGGCATGGTAGTGGCAAAGCGCAGCGGATTGCCATGATTGGTGGTACCCAGTATGGTGCCACCCAGGTGGCCGATGCCGCGTACCTGGTCCACCGTCAGCCGCGCTACCCCGTTGTGCGGATAACGTTCAGGCAGCAGGATGCCATTGAAGCCTTCACGTATGCCATAGCATTCACAGCCACGCAGTTCGGCGGCCAGTACCACGGAACGTATGACGGCATTCAACCCCGGGGCGTCGCCGCCGCCAGTGCTGATGGCTATGCGCTTGATACTTGCAGACATGCTCAGCCTGTCTAAAAATGATTTAAGTACGAGAACTCATTTCATCAATAGGGATGAGTGCGAACAAGACGATTTGGGATGCAGTGCAAGGCCTAAGTTGTGTACCCTGTGCTGCTAAGGCTGCTGCCTTAGCGAGCGCAAGGTAATAAACTGCACGCTGCAATGCGCCCAAATCGTCAGTTCCCGGAGGGTTTGCCTCATAACGTGCGCTGGACTGCGTTGGACTCGTTATCAATAGCACCGCTATTGACTGCCTCGCCCGCCTTGCCAGCCCACGTCATGAGGCAAACGCATCTCACCCCTATTGATGAAATGAGTTCCAATGATCAATTGTAGGGGATGTATTCAATACCGTGTGAAATTTGTCCTATGACCTGGGCGATGTTTTCTGTACTCTCGCTGAAACTGGCCAGGATGTCAGGACGTGTCATGCCAGCGCTGATGCGGCCATTCCAGTAATCAAAACCTGCCTGGTCCGGGTTGCGGTGCAGTACGTTGTTATACATTGCCGTCAGGAAGCCATTATCTGAAATATTGGCACCATACATTTGCTTGAATTCAGCCGAATTAACGAAACCGGCTGCAACATGGTTGAGGTTTTCTGCACCCTTGTCGAGTTGGCCTATCCAGTAGCCAAGCCCGGCCTTGTCCGGTGTGCGGTTAAATGCTGCCTGGTACAGGCGATAAGCCTGGCCAGCATTGCCATCAAGATCGAGGGCGACCATCTTGTCTGAAAACTGTATTCGCTCGATATTGCTGAGCTGGCTGACCTGGCCGGAAATATTCGTACCGGTCTTGGTCATGGTCATGGTAAAGCCACTGGCGGTCTTGTCTATGGAGAAAGCATTACCTTCGACTGCAGTATAGAGCGTATCAAAACCTGCGCCGCCATCAAAATTGTCATTGCCAAAACCATACACAAAAGTTTCATTGCCTGCCGTACCTGACCAGTTATCGTTACCCTGCAATAATTTACCCAGGCGTTGATCGAGCGGGAGACTAAGGTCGGAAGCCTGAATCTGGTAGTTCAGGTTGCTCAGGATCAGCTGATCTATACCATTTGCCCCTGTCGTCGTGAATGAAGTTAGCGTGCCGCCAGTGGGCATGACAGTATTCGGGTCTTGATACACCAGGTTGATGCCTGTCCATTCTATGGTGGTGGTCTGACCTTTGTAGTAACCGCCACTGGGTCCGGTAGAAACATTGCTGGAAGGTTCAGTTGTGTAAGTGATGAGCATGCCACGTTGCGTTACTTTGATATTCGCCATGTTTATCCTGTCAGGTTTTGTCGGTAGAAAGGCTATGCAAGGATTTTGTGTATTGCACAATAATAATTATTCTACTTGAAAACAATTGGCATTCATGCATTGCAACATTTTGATACAGAATCTAATGGCTGCACTCTTTAAAGACAGTTTTCTTCAAAGACCATTCACTGGAATTTTCAGATAGTGAATACCATTCGTTTCAGCAGCAGGGAGAGAGCCAGCGCGTATGTTGACTTGTATGGCCGGTATCAGCAGGTAGGGCATTTCCAGCCCCGCGTCACGCTTATTTCTCATGGCAACAAAATCATCTAGCGCAACGCCATCCCGCACATGGATATTGTCGGCTTTCTGATTGGCGACCGTGGTTTGCGTGCAGGCAGTTCGCCCGGCAGGCGGGTAATCGTGACAAAGGAATAGCCGCGTCTCTGGCGGGAAGGACAGGAGTTTTTGTATGGAGTGATATAACTGCATGGCGTTCCCGCCAGGGAAATCACAGCGCGCCGTACCAACGTCAGGCATGAACAGGGTGTCGCCAACAAAGATGCTGTCACCTATCAGGTAAGCCATGTCAGCCGAAGTGTGACCTGGTACATACAAAGCCACGGCTCGCAATTTACCAATAGAAAATTCCGCATCTGCAGCAAACAGGACGTCAAACTGTGAACCATTCACAGGAAATTCTGCCTCCAGGTTGAAGAGGTTTTTGAATACTTTTTGCACTGCACCGATTTGCTCGCCTATAGCGATTTGTCCACCCACTTTTTCTTTCAGATACTGGGCACCCGATAAATGATCAGCATGGGCATGAGTTTCCAGCAGCCATTGCAATGTCAAGTTATTGGTCGCCAGAAATTCCAGTACCTGGTCAGCTGATTTGCTCGTGGTGCGCCCTGACTTGGGTTCGTAATTCAATACCGGATCGATTACTGCAGCTTGACCGCCAGGCGCATCAAATACGATATGGGTGGCGGTACAGGTTTGCGTATCGAATAAACTGTGTACGTGTGGATTGGCGTTTGGATTCATGATGAGCTCGCTCATGGCGATGAAATGAGTTTTTGAATAATAACAAAAATGTTGCTGATTTTGACATCTGAAATGCCATCATCACATCAAGGCTGCCTTCAGACTCGACTAGGAGACTGACCAGGAATACACTAGCGCATATTTTTTAATCCAGACTCTCGATATGTTCCTCTCTGCAGCAGAACTTGTGGTCGCGCTCATCGGTGCTTTGGTCGGTCTCATCATGGGTCTGACCGGGGCTGGCGGCGGCATACTGGCCGTGCCTGCGCTGGTGTATACCCAGGGCTTTAGCATGCAGCAAGCCATGCCCATGGCCTTGCTGGCCGTCAGCAGTGCCGCCATGATAGGCGCGATAGAGGGCCTGGTACGCAAGCTGGTACGCTACCGTGCCGCCATCCTGATGGCAGTAGCAGGTAGTCTGCCAACCCTGCTGGGCGTGCAAGTTGCACAGCGCATGTCGCAGCAATGGCTGATGCTGGTGTTTGCCATGATACTGGGTGTGGTGGCTGTGAGGCTGATCGTGCAATTGCGTTCGCCTGACTGTGATGATGAAAAACGCGCTGCCATGGCGCGTATCAATAGCAGTACCGGTCGCTTTGAATGGTCTTTCAAAACCGGGGCAGTGATCGCTTGCATAGGCGCAGTTTCTGGTTTCATGACAGGTTTGCTGGGCGTGGGCGGTGGCTTTGTCATCGTCCCCATGCTCAGGCATTACACCAATGCCAGCATGCACGTGGCAGTAGCGACTTCTCTGCTGGTGGTCAGCATTGTTGGTTCCATGGGGGTGGGATCAGCCTTGCTGAGTGGCGCACATTTGCCTGTCATGCTGTCAGCCATGTTTGTGGCGACTACGGTTGGCGGCATGCTGCTGGCCAGGCGTATAGTTCTGCAGTTGCCAGCGCAAAAAGTGCAAATGATCTTTGTAGCTGTGCTGGTATGTGTCGCCGCCAGCCTTGTTTACCGTGCAATTGCCTAGGTCATACAACTTAGTTCAGGCTGCGGCTGCCATTTGTCAGATTCGTACCATTCAAGATGGCAGCTTGTGATTCCAGTTGTCGTGCCACATTGCCGCACACCAGATCGCACAGGGCATAAATCGATTCATCTGCAATATGATAATACACCGAAGTACCACGACCTTCGCGTGCCACCAGGCCGTGCTTGGCCAGGGTAGACAGATGGCGTGAGACATTCGCCTGTGAGCAGGCGCAACGCTCGGCCAGCTCGCCAACATTATGTTCTTTTTCGCGCAGGCAATTCAGGATACGCAAGCGGGTAGGCTCAGCCAGCGCCGAAAAATAATGGGCAATCTGTATCAAAGCCTGATCAGATAATCCGTCCATAACAGTCAATGTAGTAGTGGGAATGTTTCTATCATACCCCTAGTCTCGATGATTGCACATGCTTAATTTACTATTTGCGTAATTGCGCAAATAAGAATATTATATTTTTGCAGCGCATATAAAGAACATCTGCAAAAAGCATCAGCGAAAAACCTTCTATCTATGCCACCAACAGTCATTCATGAATCCAGAACCTTTGATTACTCCGTGATGAAGCAAGTGCTTACTTTATTGATTATTCTGTTTGCAGCAGCAAGCGCAACTGTCGCTACGTCTGCCGCAGAGCTGGAGGTGGCTGCGGTCAGGTCCAGCAATGCAGCCAGCCAGATTACAACCGATGGCGTGGTCGAAGCAGTCAGGCAGACGATTATCGCTGCCCAGGTATCGGGTGCGATCACAAATTTACCGGTCAAGGCTGGCGACAGCATGAAGGCCGGGCAAATGATGGTACGTATTGATGGCCGTGCCGCCAGCCAGCAGGCACATGCCAGCAAGGCGCAGGTCGAAGCAGCGCGAGCAGCCTTGCAGGTGGCAAGCAAAGACTATGAACGGCAAAAGCAGTTGTTTGCGCGTCTATATATCAGTCAGGCCCAACTCGACAGGGCAGAAGCACAATTCAAATCAGCCACCGCAGATGCGAATGCCCAAATAGCCCAGGCAGGTGCAGTGCAGACGCAAGCAGGGTTTTATACATTGACTGCACCATATGCTGGTCGTATTGCTGATGTCTACATCAGCCAGGGTGATATGGTCACGCCGGGCAAGGCCTTGATGGCGGTATATGATCCCGCCGTCCTGCGCGTGACGGCCACATTGCCAGAAGCACAGCTCGCCAGTCTTGCGCAAGGCCATAGCATTACGGTAGAGATACCAGCTTTGCCAGCCGCGCAACGCATCATCAAACTCGATAAATTCACCATCTTGCCCGTGACAGATGCCAGCACGCACACCGTGCAGCTGCGCCTGGATCTGCCCGCAGTGCATGGGCTGGCACCCGGCATGTTTGTGCGTCTGCAATTGCCGGTGAAAGTTGTGCAGGCCGTGGGCAAGGATGATGCCGCACGCTTGTATGTACCTGCCAAAGCAGTAATGCGCCGGGCGGAATTGCATGCTGTGTATGTCGTCAATCCTCAAGGCAGACCCATGCTCAGGCAGATCAAGCCTGGCCCTGTCATCGGTAGTGAACAAGAAGTGCTGGCTGGTGTTGCTGCCGGTGAAAAGGTGGCGCTCAATCCCATGGCTGCAGCGCAGTCACGCTAAGGACATGCCATGGCAAAACAATTGGGATATTCTGGCCGCATCGCCAGGTTTTTTCAGACTGCACAAATCACGCCCTTGCTGGCGCTGGTGGCATTTTTACTTGGCGTCTTTGCCGTCATCGTCACACCGCGTGAAGAAGAACCGCAAATCAATGTGACGATGGCGAATGTGCTGATTCCGTTCCCCGGGGCATCTGCCAAACAGGTGGGGCAGCAAGTCGCAATACCAGCGGAACAGGTGCTGGGACAAATCGCCAATGTTGAGCATGTGATGTCGGTATCGCGGCCAGGCATGACCATCATGACTGTGCAATTTGAAGTGGGTGTGCCGCGCACTGAGGCATTGGTGCGCTTGCATGATGTTGTCCACAGCAATCGCGACTGGTTGCCCGCAAAATTGGGTGTGCTGGAAGCCATCGTCAAACCTAAAGGCATCGATGATGTACCTATCGTCGCCCTGACTTTGTGGAGCAAAAATCCGCAGACCGCAGCTTATGATCTGGAGCGCGTCGCACACAGCATGGAAGCTGAACTCAAGCGTGTAAAAGGCACGCGTGAGATCAACACCACAGGCGGCTCCGGCCGTGCCATCAATATAGAACTTGATCCAGCCAGGCTGGCGGCAAATGGCTTGACAGTGGCAGATCTGCAAAACAGCCTGCAAGCTGTCAACCTGGGTTTGCCTGTCGGTGAATTGACGCGTGCCAATCAAAGCATCGCTATCGATGCCGGGCCATTTTTGCGTAATGCACAAGCCGTGTCTGAAGTGGTGGTCGGCGTCAAGGCAGGCAAACCCATTTTTATGGGCGACGTGGCAAAAGTCGTGGATGGTGCAAGGCCTGCGAGCTCTTATGTCTGGCATGGTCGGACAGGTAAAGACGCTGCTGAATATCCAGCCGTCACCATCGCCATCAGCAAGCAAGCTGGCCAGAATGCAGTCGCGGTAGCTGACGCCATCAAACAGCGCGTGGCAGAACTGCACAATACCGTCATACCCGAAGGTATGGAAGTCAGCATGACGCGCAATTACGGCCAGACCGCTGACGACAAGGCCAAAAAACTCATACAGAAATTATTGTTTGCCACTGCTTCCGTCGTGGCCCTGGTGTTTATTGCACTGGGGCGACGTGAAGCCGCAATCGTCGGCACGGCAGTGATTTTGACCTTGACCGTGACCCTGTTCGCATCATGGGCCTGGGGCTTTACCCTGAATCGTGTATCCCTGTTTGCCCTGATTTTTTCCATAGGCATACTGGTCGATGATGCGATCGTCGTAGTAGAAAATATACACAGGCATCAGGCGCTGTTCCCGGATAAGTCACTGACAGAAATCATACCCGCCGCGGTTGATGAAGTTGGTGGCCCCACCATACTGGCAACGCTGACCGTGATTGCGGCATTGTTGCCCATGGCCTTCGTCAGCGGACTCATGGGGCCGTATATGAGCCCCATACCCATCAATGCCAGCATGGGCATGTTGCTGTCGCTGGCGATAGCTTTCATCGTCACGCCCTGGCTGGCGCGTATCTGGATGAAGCATGGCAATGCTGAGCAAGAGAGTAAATGGCAGAAAAAAATTGGAGGTATTTTTACGCGCGTATTTCGTCCCTTCCTCGATGAACATAAAGGGCGATGGAATGGCTGGAAGTTGGCACTGGCAATTTTCGCTCTGATCGCCATGTCCATCATCTTGCCAGTACTCGGTTGGGTACAATTGAAGATGCTGCCTTTTGATAACAAGTCAGAATTCCAGGTCGTGGTTGATATGCCAGCCGGTACGCCGGTAGAAAAGACAGCGGCAGTCTTGCGCGAGCTTGGTGCCTACTTGTCCAAAGTGCCGGAAGTGGCTGACTATCAGGCTTATGCAGGGACAGCAGCGCCCATTAATTTCAATGGCCTGGTACGGCAGTATTATTTGCGTTCTGGTGGTGATGTCGGTGACCTGCAAGTCAATCTGGTGGACAAGCAGCATCGCAGCGAACAAAGTCATGCCATCGCCAGCCGCCTGCGTCCTGCACTGCAGGAAATTGGTCAACGATTTTCTGCCAATGTCAAAGTGGTGGAGGTGCCACCCGGCCCACCTGTGCAGGCCGCTATCGTTGCAGAAATTTATGGCCCCACAGATGAAGGACGGCAGCAAGTCGCCCGTGCCGTGCGTGCCATCTTCAACAAGACAGCGGGTGTGGTGGATGTCGATGACAGCAGCATCATCAATGCGCCGCGCAAGGTTTTGCTGATAGACCAGCGCAAGGCTGCGGCGCTGGACATTAGTCAGACAGCAATAGTCACAACACTGCGCGCTGGTTTGCATGGTGATGCGGCCAGCTATCTGCATGATGAAAGCAAATATGCGACTGTCATACAATTGCAATTGCCAGTCACAGAACAAGGCAATCTGGATAGCCTGTTAAGCTTGAGTGTCAGGTCAGCGCAAGGGAAGCTGGTACCGGTGCGCGAGCTGGTGACTATCTCGGACACCCTGCGTGAGCAGCCGCTGTTTCACAAGGATGGCCTGGCAGTCAATTACGTCATTGCTGATATGGCAGGAGCGATAGACAGCCCGCTGTATGGCATGTTCGCCATGCGCAATGAGATTGCAAAAATCATTGCACCTGATGGTGGCAAGCTCAATGAGTTTTTTATCCAGGCTCCATCTGATCCCTACCGTGGTTTCAGCCTGAAATGGGATGGTGAATGGAAGATCACTTATGAAACTTTCCGCGACATGGGTGCTGCCTATGCAGTCGGCCTGATACTGATTTACTTGCTGGTGGTGGCGCAATTTGGCTCTTACCTGACACCGCTGATCATCATGGCACCAATACCTTTAACCATCATCGGTGTCATGCCAGGCCATGCCTTGTTGGGTGCGCAATACACGGCCACCAGCATGATAGGCATGATTGCCCTGGCAGGCATCATTGTCAGGAATTCGATTTTGCTGGTGGACTTTATCCATGTGCAGGTGGCCGCGGGCATGACGTTCAAGGATGCGATAGTCAGCTCTGCCATCACACGTGCACAACCTATTGCGCTGACAGGTTTTGCTGCCATGCTGGGTGCCTTCTTCATCCTCGATGACCCCATCTTCAATGGCCTGGCGATCTCGCTGATTTTTGGCATCCTGGTGTCTACCTTGCTGACACTGATAGTGATACCGCTGCTGTATTACCACGCTTATAAAAACCATCCTGATTATCAACAAGGAGCTTCATCATGACTAGCTGGCAGATCGTCCGCATCGTTGCAGGTTGTTTTATTCTTTTGAGCCTGGCGCTGGGCATACCCGGTAGCCCGTTGTTCGTGCATCAGTGGTGGCTGGCTTTTACGGCCTTTGTCGGGATTAATTTGCTGCAGAGTGGCGTCAGCAAGTGGTGCCTGATGGAAAGTATTCTACGCAAGCTGGGTGTGCGTGCCGGCAACTGAAAAACCTGCACCTAACCCTTGATGGAAAAATTAATGCGTGAATTTGGTGCAGCCAGTTTATCGCTCAGGCGTCGTCCCGGGTCTTTGCGCCTGCCTTGCAATTTGCGGGTATTGAGCAAAATGGCTTGCTGTTTTTCGCGGCGATCGGCATCACGCCGGTTTTTGGCTTGACGACGATCTACATCCGGCCAGGTGGCTTCGTCACCGGCAGATTTGCCATCTTGTGCTTGCCCATGTGCAACTGGGCGGCGGTATTGGCTGGTGGCATGCGGCATTTCTGCGGCTTGCTCAAAGATTCGGAATACTTTTAATGGAAACATAACATAAGTGCTTGGAAATAAGGCTGTTCGCACTTAGAACGGTCAAATTGCCTAAAACTTTAGCAGCCCACTTTTGCTGGTGGGCTTAAGTTTCAAGAAAATTTCCAGAGTGAAATGTTTATATCGCTTATACCTTTAATTGGAAAGGTGTGAAATTGGTATCTTTGTCATAGTAGTCTTCATTCTCTTTGCGCTTCAAAAAGGCGACGACTTTATATGTTACCGGCGTCATGACGACTTCCCAACTGGTCTTCAAAATATATTGTGCAACCATGACCGTGATCAGCTGGCTGTCTGACCAGATACCGTAAAAGGCGATCACATAAAACAGGCTGGAATCAACAAACTCACCGCAAATGGTAGAACCTATGGTGCGCATCCATAAATGCCTGCCTTCCATTGCCACCTTCATCTTGGCCAGCACATAGCTATTTACAAAGCTGCCGCACCAGAATGCGGTGACTGAACCCAGGATAATTCTTGGGGTATTGCCAAATACCGCATTCAGGTGAGTCTGGTACTCGGTATTAAAAGGGTCCGCAGCCGGTGTCAGTGCCAGTACGACTACTGACATGATGGCTGCAAACAAGACCGCCCCAAAGCCAGCCCAGATGACACGGCGGTCACGCCCATAGCCATACACTTCAGTCAGCACATCGCCAAAAATATAAGAAATAGGGAAAAACAGCACACCAGCACCAAAAGTCACTGTTCCCAATATCGGCAGCGTGACTTGTGCAGCCTTGGCCGCGCCGATGAGATTCGAGCACAACAACACAGTAACAAACGCTGCCATAACAAAATCGTAATATTTATAGCTGGCAAGTGGGCGTGTCATCAGATTTATCCTGGAATGTTACTGTATGTTGTTGGTATGTTGTTATGCAAGCAGGCAGGGCCTGAGCTTCAGCCATATTCCTGCACCCGGCTCAAACTTGTCAACCTTGACCCATGTTTTTGTTGGAAAATAGACCAATAGGACTTACGCAAAACCACCTCAACTGCGTTGAAGCTCCGGCAGTTGGTAAATTCCGTACTAAAGTACTGTCTTCGTCGCTCCGGTGTAGTCGGGATTTCAGACAATATATTGTCTGCCGACGAAACGAAGCACCCTTGCAAGGGTGGTTTTCTAAAAGCGATAGGTATAGTTGGGGTTTCAGGCAACATGTTGCCTGCCAACGTAACGAACATCCCTTGCAAGGGATGTTTCCTAAAAGCGATAGCCTTGCTGGGACAATTTTGCCTAAGTCCTGGCTAATACGGCATTTTGCTACAATGAGCTTAGTTCAGTTCAATCCGCTTTAAAGTGTTTACATGTGCGCAACCCCAATTACCGTTGATGTTCCAGTTGAGCAATTATGCATAGGCTTATATGTGCATCTGGATATTTCATGGTTGGAACATTCCTTTGCCCTTAATAGTTTCAAGATCAAGAGCCAGCAAGAGATCAATGCGATAAAACAGTTAGGACTGAAAACCATCAGGGTCAACCCGTCCAAGTCCGATAATCGCCCTTTACCGCCACAGCCAAAAACTGCAGAGGCAGTGGAACCAGAACCAGCCATCGTGCATAGCCCGGAAGAGCTGGCTCTGATAGCTGAAAAAAAAGCGCGCATAGATCGCCTGATCAAGGAGCGCAATGCCATTGCCGAATGCGAAAAGCAATTGCTGAAGGCTGCTAACACCCTCAAAAATATTACCAAGAATTTATTTTCGCGCCCACAGGAATCTGTGCGTGAAGCTGAACAACTGGTACAGCAAATGCTGGATTCCTTGCTGGTCGATAAAGACATCGCCATCCATCTCATGAACGACAAGATAGTCGGCGAAGAAGCCTATTATCATTCCCTGAATGTGGCCGTGCTGACCATGATGCTGGCAAAAGAATTATCTTTTCCGGCAGACGACATCAAGCAACTGGGCATGGGCTGCATGTTCCACGACATAGGTAAAGTTGAAATCCCAGACCGTATCGTCAACAAGGCTTTTGCCCTGACCAAGGCAGAGCAAAATCTCTTGCAGATGCACAGCCACTATGGCCAGCAGATCGCCGAGAAGCTGAACCTGCCCAAAGGCGTGACCGAGATCATCGCGCAGCATCATGAGCTGGCTGATGGCAGCGGTTATCCGCAACAACTCAAAGCCGAGCGCATCTCACCGTTGGCGCGCATAGTCGCCATCACCAATGCCTACGATAATCTGTGCAACAGGCCCAACCCTGCCGATTCACTCAGCCCATATGAAGCCATGTCCTATATGTTTGCCCATCAGCGCAAGCAATTCGACGCAACGGCACTTAACGTGTTTATACGCTGCATGGGCGTCTATCCGCCAGGTACCATCGTCAAACTCAGTGACGGTACTTTTGGCATGGTGGTGGGCGTCAATTCAGGCAAGCCTTTGCGCCCCAGCGTATTGATCTATGACCCCAGCGTACCCAAGTCCGAGGCCATCATCCTGGACCTGATACACGAACCCATACTCGACATCACTGCCAGCCTCAAGCCCGGCCAGCTATCGCCAGAAGTATATGAATACCTGAGCCCGCGCAAGCGCATGACTTATTTCTTTGATACACAAAAAGCAGAGAATCAGCGTAAGCCATAGTAGAATAATTGGCATTCATAAATGTTAATTGTTCTATTAGGGGACTCCATGCGCGCCAGACAGCTACTGCAATACATCATTATCGCGACTGCATTTGCAGGTATTACAGATGTCAGCTGCGCCGCATCCAATGACAGTGTTCGTGTCATGTATGAGGCAGATCAGAGCGAGCGCAAGGCGCAACAGCCCGACTTTGCCCGCATGAATAAAAACGACCAGGACAGACGCGCAAGAGTGCTCAAGTTATTGCAGGCAAGTCAGTTGAAAAGTGCTGAAGATTATTATCATGCAGCCATGATTTACCAGCATGGCGCAACACTGGCAGACATCCGCCTGGCATACAGCCTGATTAATATTGCGGTGACATTGCAAGCAGATCAACTACGTTACCAACGTATGCGTGCGCTGGCCTGGGACAGGATGATGTTGCAATTGAACCGTCCGCAATGGTATGGCTCTCAATCAATCAACAAGCCAGGTAGTCAGCTTTTGCAATTGTATGAAGTGGACGAAACCGCAGTAAGCGATGAGGAAAGAAAAGCTTTGGGCTTGCCTGCACTGGCAGAGGCAAAGGCAGAGATAGAAAATATCAATGCCCAGATACTCAAACAGCAGGCAGCCATGCCAGCTAATGCCATGACCGCCAGCCAGGCTGCTCCTAAACCTGTGAGTGTCAGTTTTCACCGTGCCGCAGGTTCCGGACATGAACTTCTTGCCGTCGATCATTGCGTAGCAATGTTCTGGATCAAACTCAGTGCTATGGGTTTGCCAGAGCCGCTGGTTGCCAACCTCAGGGTGGCGCAACCACGCATGATGGTCGTCCGTCGGGATGAAAAAGAAATCCTGTCCCTGCTGGATGACAAGACAAAAATTGCCAATCCATCGACAGGTAATGAGGCCTGTTTCTTTGACTATGTTGCTTATACTGATCCCGACCGCCACCTCGTTCTGGACCTGATGCTGGACGATAAAGTCGTACCTGGACCTACGTTTGAAGTAAAACCATATAAATACTTCCGCGTCAAACTGGGACAGCTTGATGCTGACCTGAAAGGCAAGCACGTGGAGTTATTGCAGGCGGAAAAAATTCCGGCGGATGCTGTCCAGCGTTGAGCCATTTCCTGCCGATAAGCTGGAACTCCGGGAATATCAGCTCGTAGCGCGTGGCAGCGATGCAATCAGATCCGCAAAACGCTGCCCCTGTATCATGATATGGCCGCGCAATAAATTCGCGGTCAGTTCAGCCTCACCCTGCAAGATGGCTTGCACCACCTGGTCATGCTCGTTGTAAGAGTTGGCGATGCGGTCACGTACGCGCAATTGCAGGCGGCGGTAAGGGCGCAGGCGACGGTGCAAATTCATCGCTTGCGTCTCCAGAAAATCATTGTGGCTGCCGCGATAAATCAGGTAGTGAAAAACTTCATTCTTGTAAAAGTATTCGTCGGGGTCTTCGGCATCGCGGGCATCCTTGCAGGCTTCATGGGCGGTTTTTAAATCAGCCTGTTCCTGCCTGGACATGCGGCGCGCAGCCATGCGGCCACACATGGCTTCAAACTCTGCCATGACTTCAAACATTTCTACCAGTTGCTGCGGGCTGATGGTAGCCACCTGCGCACCGCGCCGTGGCCGCATTTCTATGATGCCCATCGATGCCAGTTGTATCAGCGCCTCCCGTATAGGTGTGCGGGAAACGCCAAAGCGCTCCGCCAACTCGGTTTCGTCCAGATGATGGCCAGGTTGTAGTTGTCCTGTTGCTATCAGTTCTTCTATTTCTTCCCGCAGGCTGGCTGATCGGTTTTTCATTTTTCTTGTGTCTAATTAATTCGTAAGCCTAGTATATATTCAAGTTGACTTTGAATGCAAAATAGTCGATCTTGTATACAAGAATTTTAATAAAGCATACAAGGCAGAGTTTTTAGCGGAATATGCAAAGATCAGTGGCGAGGCAAAACCTTGTCAAAAAGAGATGTCTCATCCATAAAACCTTAGGAGTAATCATGTCGCAACTGAAGAGAAGAACAGTCTTGCAAGCTTTAAGCCTGGCACCAATGGCGGCGGCATGGTCGCCAATGACTGCATGGGCACAAAGCACGGCCTTGAAAATTTCCCATCAATTTCCTGGCGGGACGCTGGAAGAAGGTGATTTTCGTGATCGCCTCTGTCGCATGTTTGCCGCAGAAGTACAAAAACGCACGAATGGCAGCCTGAAGTTTGAAATCTATCCCGGCTCTTCACTGATGAAGACCAATGCGCAATTCTCATCCATGCGCAAGGGTGCACTGGATTTGTCGCTGGTGCCTTTGTCGTATGCCGGTGGTGAAGTGCCAGAAGTGAATATCGGCCTCATGCCTGGCCTGGTGCCATCCTATGAAGTAGGGGCTGCCTGGAAGAATGCTGAAGTCGGCAGGGAACTGAACAAGTTATTACTGGACAAAGGTATTGTTGTCGTCAGTTGGATCTGGCAGGCCGGTGGCGTTGCATCGCGCACCAAGGCTGTGGTCGACCCGGATGATGTCAAGGGCATGAAGATACGCGGCGGCTCCCGCGAAGTCGATCTGGTATTAAAAGCTGCCGGTGCTGCCGTGGTATCCCTGCCATCGAATGAAATTTATGCCGCCATGCAGACAGGGGCGATGGAAGCTGCCATGACTTCATCGACTTCACTGATCTCTTTCCGCCTCGAAGAAGTATCGAAGTTTCTGACCAGTGGTCGTGGCCAAAGTTACTGGTATATGTTTGAGCCGCTGATGATGTCGAAAGTAATTTTTGACAAGCTGAGTAAAGACCAGCAAAACACCATCATGACCGTGGGTGCAGAACTGGAAGCCTTTGCCATCAAAGCCGCCAAACAGGATGATCTTGCGGTCGCCACCGTCTATGAAAAGAAAGGCGCCAAGGTAGTTGACCTGAACGCCGCCACCGTCAAGAAATGGCAGGCAATCGCCCGCACCACGGCGTGGAAAGACTATGCCGAAAAAAATGAAAACTGCGCCAAATTACTGAAGCTGGCGGAGAAATTATTATGAGCCATGGCTTTGAAATAGCGACGCCCAAAGGGCCGCCGGTTCCTGATAATCCCTTCGTTGCGCGGCTGGCAAAAGTACTGGAATGGATTAACAAGGCCATCGTTCGCATCTCCATGTTTGCCATGCTGCTGACGGCCTTCATTCTCACTTATTCTGTCGTCACACGTTATCTTTTCAAGATACCGACAGACTGGCAGGATGAAGCCTCGGTTTTCATGCTGATAGGTGTGACTTTCTTTTCTGCCGCCTACGTGCAATCTTATCGCGGCCACATAGGGATAGAAGTTTTGTCATCTATCCTGCCGCCGGCAGTCAACCACTTTCGCCTGCTGCTGGTGGATATTATCAGTGCGACGTTTTGCCTGTTCTTTTCATGGAAATCCTGGACGCTGTTCCATGAAGCCTGGGTGGATGGGCAAACTACCTCGTCTACGTTTGCACCACCCTTATGGATACCCTATGCCATGATGGCAACTGGCATGACCCTATTGTCGCTGCAAATCCTGATGCAGATACTGGCTGCCGCCACCAATAAGAGGGGGCCAGCATGAGTCCGCTTACCCTTGGTGTTTTATATGGCATCGTGACTCTGGTAGTGATGTTTTCCGGCATGCCCATCGCCTTTGCCCTGGGCGTAGTGGCAACCGGCTTCATGTATTTTTTCATGCCTGCGGCGTCACTTGATACCATTACCCAGAACGTCTATGAAGAAATGGCATCGATCACCTTGTTGTCGATACCGTTGTTCATTTTAAAAGGTGCGGCCATCGGCAAATCGCCCGCCGGGCGTGACCTGTATTCTGCTATTCATGCCTGGTTGCACAAGGTGCCGGGTGGCCTGGGTATAGCCAATGTCTTCGCTTGCGCCATGTTTGCGGCAATGGCAGGTTCTTCGCCAGCCACATGCTCGGCTATCGGCTCTGCAGGCATACCTGAAATGCGCAGGCGTGGTTATTCCCCCGGCTTTGCGGCCGGCATCATCGCTGCCGGCGGTACTCTGGGCATCTTGCTGCCACCGTCGATTACCATGATCCTGTATGCAGTTGCCGCAGAACAGTCGCTTGGGCGTTTGTTCCTGGCTGGCATAGGTCCGGGTGTCTTGCTGGTGATTTTGTTTTCTGGCTATGCCGTATATCGCGCACGCCGTGAGTATGCGATTGCGTACAAGGCGTACGAGCAGGGCGGTGTCAAATCAGCTTATCTGGAAGAAGAACATTTCACGCTTGCGCAAAAAGTTGAAATGCTGCCACGGGTTTTGCCCTTCGTTATCCTGCTCATCGGTGTCATGGTGGCTCTGTATGGTGGCTATGCCACACCTTCTGAAACTGCAGGCCTGGGTGCCTTGCTGGCGATGGTGCTGATCGCGATTGTGTATGGCGTCTGGCGACCAAAAGATATCTCCCCCTTCATCACTTCGACCATCAAAGAATCAACGATGCTGCTGTTCATCATAGGCATGTCGCTGCTATATTCTTATGTGATGAGTTATCTGCACATCAGCCAGTCTGCTGCACAATGGGTGGTGGACTTGCATCTGAGTAGGTGGATGTTGCTGACAGTGATCTTGCTGATGGTAGTGGTGTTTGGTTTTTTCCTGCCGCCGGTATCGATTATCCTGATGATGTGTCCCATCATCTTGCCGCCATTGAAAGTGGCCGGGTTTGACCTGATCTGGTTTGGTGTGGTCATGACCATCGTCATGGAGATGGGTCTCATACATCCACCCGTGGGTTTGAATATTTTTGTCATCAAGAATATTGCACCCGATATACCCTTGAAGGATATCGTCTGGGGGGTTATGCCTTTTCTGTTATTGATGCTGGTGGCGGTGATTTTGTTATGCGTATTCCCGCATATCGCCACTGCATTTCCTGATGCCTTGATGGGAGCGAAATAATGACCGCAGCCGGTCGCTGGAATACCTTGCAAACCAACCGTCAGCAGCGCCTGCAAAGAGCTGCTGACGTATTGGGCAATGATTTGCAGGGCAAACTATTTCCGCAGCAGCGCATAGGCGACTGCCTGCATGCAGTACTGGAAACAGGCGACCGGGTTTGCCTGGAAGGGAACAACCAGAAGCAGGCAGACTTTCTGGCCAGGGCACTGACTAAACTGGATGCGACACGCGTCCATCATTTGCACATGTTGCTGTCTGTGCTGGCCTTGCCTGAGCACCTGGATGTATTTGACAAGGGCATCGCCAGCAAGCTGGATTTTTCTTTTTCCGGCCCGCAGGCTGCACGCCTGGCCAAGCTGGCTTCGGCAGGTAAATTGAATATCGGTGCCATCCATACTTATCTGGAATTGTATGCACGTTATTTTGTTGACCTGACACCACGCGTGGCGCTGGTGGCTGCGCAGACAGCAGACCGCGCAGGCAATTTGTATACTGGCCCCAATACTGAAGACACTCCCACGATAGTTGAAGCCACGGCATTCAAGTCCGGCATCGTGATTGCCCAGGTCAATGAGATAGTCGATGTCTTGCCACGTGTCGATATACCCGCAGGCTGGGTGGATTTTGTGGTGCAGGCACCGACACCGCATTACATAGAACCGCTGTTCACCCGTGATCCGGCCTTGATCTCCGAGATACAGGTTTTGATGGCGATGATGGCCATCAAGGGCATTTATGCAGAATATGAAGTCAAGCGCCTCAACCATGGCATAGGCTTTGATACCGCCGCCATAGAATTGCTCTTGCCCACCTATGCGGCATCGCTGGGTTTGAAAGGCAAGATCGCCAGCCACTGGGCGCTGAACCCGCACCCGGCCTTGATACCTGCGATAGAAGCGGGCTTTGTTGAATCCGTACATTCTTTCGGTTCAGAACTGGGCATGGAAGATTATATCCGCGCCCGGCCAGATGTTTTCTTTGTCGGTGCCGACGGCAGCATGCGCAGCAATCGCGCACTCTCGCAGGCAGCAGGGCATTATGCCTGCGACATGTTCATCGGTTCTACTTTGCAAATCGATTTGCAGGGTAATTCATCGACAGCTACCCTGGGCCGCATCGCTGGTTTTGGCGGTGCTCCTAACATGGGGGCAGATGCTCGCGGTCGCCGCCATGCCAGCCCGGCATGGCTCAAAGCTGGCCGTGAAGCACGTGCTGGCAGTAATCAGATACCGCGTGGGCAAAAGCTGGTGGTGCAGATGGTAGAGACTTTCCGCGAGCATATGCAACCCGCCTTTGTAGAAAAACTCGATGCATGGCAGTTGGCAGAGCAGGCGAATATGGCGATACCACCCGTCATGATTTATGGTGATGACGTCACTCATATACTGACTGAAGAGGGCATCGCCAACCTGCTCTTGTGCCGCAGTGAAGAAGAACGCGAACAAGCCATACGCGGTGTCGCAGGTTATACACCGGTTGGCCTGGCCCGTGACAAACGCATGGTAGAAAACCTGCGCGACCGCGGCATTATCAAACGCGCAGAAGATATGGGTATAGACAAGCGCATGGCCACACGTGATTTGCTGGCCGCAAAGAATATGAAAGACCTGGTACGTGCATCGGGCGGTTTATATCAACCGCCCAAGCGCTTCAGGAACTGGTAAGGACCATCATCATGGAAACTTTGGTATACCGCTTTGAGCAGGGGCAACGCAAGCTGGGATCAGCGGCGCAACTGGTCGGCGTGGTCAGTTCGGGCAATCTTGAAGTATTGGTGCAGGCTGTCGATTTGCAGTCAGCCTGCGAGATAGAAATCAGCACGGCTGCCACTGGCTTTGGTGCGATCTGGCAGGCTGTCATGCATGACTTTAACCAGCGTTGGCAACTGGCTGACTGCCGCATCGCCATCAATGACATGGGTGCCACCCCGGCTGTCGTCAGCCTGCGCATGGATCAGGCCATAGAAGCCTGTCTGGAGCAAACCAAATGAGTAGCTACCTCGAAGCAACGGCCAGGCAAAGAGTGGCAGCGCTGATCAGCGATTTCACAGAATTCTTGCCCCCCGCAAAAGAATGGACCAGCCCGCATCTGCCGCAACTGAATGCGCCTGTGTCCTTTGATGATGGCGTCGTCATCGGTCGAGGCAATATCGATGGCAAGCAGGTTTATGTGGCTGCACAGGAAGGCGGCTACATGGGTGGTGCAGTTGGCGAAGTGCATGGCGCCAAATTGGTAGGCATCATGCGTGCTGCTGTCATCCACAAACCGCAGGCACTTGTCCTGCTGGCAGAGTCAGGTGGCGTGCGCTTGCATGAAGCCAATGCGGGTCTGATAGCAGTGTCAGAAGTTATGCGCGCCTTGCTGGCCGTGCGTGCGGCGAGCGTCCCCGTCATCGTCGTCATCGGCGGCAGCAATGGCTGCTTTGGTGGCATGGGCATAGTCTCGCGCTGTGCGAATGTCATCATCATGTCGGAAGAGGCTCGCCTCGCCATGTCCGGCCCAGAAGTCATAGAAACTGCGAATGGTGTAGAAGAATTTGATTCACGCGACCGTGCGCTGGTGTGGCGCACCACCGGCGGCAAGCATCGCTACCTGCTGGGTGATTGCCAGATGCTGGTGGCCGACGATGATGCCGCATTCAAGGCAGCCATAGTGCAAGCCATGCAGGACAGCGTACAAAGCGAAGTCGCTCTCAGTCTTGCTGCTCTGGAAGCAGAACAGCAAATGCTGACAGCGCGCCTGCAGGATTTTGGCAACAAGACAGAACCCATGGATATCTGGGCTGCCATGGGTGTAGAAAATCCCGAAGATATTGCCATGCTCGATACCCAGGCTTTCTTGCAACTGAGCGCCAGCATCAGACAGACGGAGCGCCAACATGGATAGCATGCAATTACTTGCGCAATTATTCCCGCAAGGCCACGAGGTCACTATTGCCGATGATTTTATCTCCGGCACGGCGGCTGTCAATGGGCAAAGCATCAGCGTCATCGGTACCACTGGTCATACACCCATAGGTGTAGAGATAGCACTCGCACAAGCAAGGGTTGTGCTGGCGACAGTGCGTGATTATCCGCAGAGAGCTATATTGCTGCTGGTTGATACCCAGGGGCAGCGCTTGCGCCACCGCGATGAAATGCTGGGCATTAACAGCTATATGGCACATCTGGGTAAATGCATAGAGTTAGCCAGACAATCTGGCCACAAGATCATCGCGCTGGTCTATGACCAGGCCTTGTCCGGAGGCTTCATCACCAGTGGCATGATGGCCGATGCCTGCTATGCCTTGCCAGAAGCCACCATACGTGTCATGGGCTTGCCAGCCATGGCACGCATTACCAAGGTGGCTGAAGAAAAGCTGACTGCACTGGCATTGCATAATCCCGTGTTCGCGCCCGGTCCCAAAAACTATGAACGCATGGGTGGTATCCAGGCGATATGGCAAGGTGATCTGGCGCAGTGCTTGCGTGATGCTTTTTTACAGGAAAATGCCAGCGATAGACGCAGTGAACTTGGGCAGCAACGTGGAGGTCGCCGCAAGACGCAGCAGGTGATAGAAGCTGTACTATCTCAGACGGCAGAAGTAGCACCAGCGGCACAAGTAGAATAGGATATGGATAGTATCGCGCAATACCAAAGACATGATCTGGTCTGGCTTGCTGACGAAGCCTGGCAGGCCATCTTGCATTCTTTTGGCGCACCAGATTTGCTCAGACAGTGGCAGCAAGAAGAATGGCCGGCAGTAGTCACACGCCGCCATCCTGATGCAGCAGAAGATGAAGTCTGCATAGGTTTCCCGCTGCCACCTGTGAATGGCAACAAGCCGCGCTTTGCCGCCAGGGTAAAGACTGGGCATATCGCTATCCATCAATCTGCCTTGTCCTTGCATACTGTCATCGCCATTGTGCCGCATGCATGGCAGGCAGGTTTGCAAAGCCTGCACCAGCAAGCCCTGATGGCGGGTATAAAATTGCGCGTGTATGGCTCGGTCGCCATGCAGTTTTTGACAGGGCAAGCTTATCTGAGCGCGACTTCAGATATTGACATCTTGTTCCGGCCTTATCACCAGGCGCAACTACGTGCGGGTCTGGCGCTGTTGCAAGAGCAGCAGGGCTTACCCATTGATGGCGAAATTATTTTCCCTGACGAGGTCGCGGTGGCCTGGAAAGAATGGATACAGCCCGCCCATCCAGGTCAGGATTTTAATCAGCAGCGCGTGATGGTCAAAGACATGCACGGTGTTAGTCTGCGCACGCGACAAAGCTTGCTTGATCTGTTGGCTGAGGGGGAATTGCCATGTTAGCGCAGGCACACTTACATGCTGAGCTGTATTCAATACAGCCATGCATAGCTTTGCGCCACAGCGAGCATATCGCGCAGCAGATTGCCAGAATTGCCGTACGCAGCCTGTACGCCGAACTGGTCTTGTACCCCAAACCCGGCCTGGTATCCCTGCGCGACAATGGCAGCCATATAGACATGGATGCCGCCTGCTTCATGCGCAGCCTGTTTTCGCTACGCCACTACTTCAAGGATATTGCGCTTGCTGGCGCAGATGGTGCTGAATTCAATGTGCTAAAGCATCTGGGCATCGCAGCAGAACAGCGCATGTTGAAAGCGACCAAGGGTATCAATACGCATCGCGGCGCCATCTTTGCTTTGGGGATGCTCAGCGCGGCAGCGGGGTATTGTCTGTCACGCAGCGATGTATTGTCGGCGGCAACTTTACGACAAGCTCTCATCTCGCAATGGGGACAGGCATTGGCCGTGCATAGTGTTCCTGAAGACATCCACTCACTGAGTCACGGCTTGCAGGCCGCAAAACTACATGCCGCCAGTGGTGCGCGGGAAGAAGCAGCCCTGGGTTACCCATCCATCTTTGAACTGGGTCTACCATGCCTGCAGCAAAGTTTGCGAGAAGGCCGTCGCCTGTATCTGGCGCAGGTAGACAGTTTCTTTAGCTTGATGGCACATATCAGCGACACCAATCTGTATCATCGCGGTGGCGCAGCAGGCGTCGCCTATGCTAAAGATGCAGCACAAAATTTTATTGATCAGGGGGGCACAGCTCATCCGCAATGGCTATCTATGGCTGAACACAATCATCGACAATTCATGGCTCGCAGATTGTCACCGGGTGGCGCAGCAGACATGCTGGCAGCGACTTGCTTTGTGCATCACTGCATGGAAGAGTTTTCTGTGACGAGGATACATGAATAAGTTCGCCCTGCTTTGTCCGGGGCAGGGTGCGCAGTCTGCGGACATGTTTGCGCTGGCTAAGCAACACAAGCAGGCAGTCAGTTTTATTCAAGATGCATTGAGCCATAAGATAGAGCAACACACTCTGGCAGATGTACTTTCGTCGAATGAGCTTCGGTTTGAGAATCGCTATGCCCAGCCCTTGATCGTCGCAGCCACGCTGGCCAATTGGCTGGCGCTACGGGGTAATTTACCCATACCGGATTTGATTGCCGGATACAGCGTAGGTGAAATATCTGCCCATGCCGTCAGCGGCAGCATGGATGTGCAAGCTGCACTGCAACTAACCACCTCCCGTGCTGCTTTGATGCAGGCTTGCGTGCACGCGCCGCAACGCATGCTGGCAGTATCTGGCGTCGCCATTACTGATATACAAGAATTCACCGCCAGTCATGATCTGCACGTCGCCATCATTACGGCTGACACAAAGGCCGTCATCGCTGGTCTGGCAGACAAGATCAGCGTGGCAATACCAGAAATAGCCAGGTTGCCAGGACATGATATTACCCATACAGAAATTGCTGTACACATCGCCTCGCACACGCCGCTGATGCAGGCTGCTGCCGCAGGCTTTTCGCAAGCGCTGAATGACACTCCTCTGCATGAAACGGAGATTGCGGTACTGGCAGGCGTCAATGCAGAAAAAGTCACGCAAGCAGCAATCATACGCAGCAACTTGCTGGCACAATTGACGCAGACCATACACTGGCATGCTTGCATGGATGCACTGGCTGAAGCTGGCATCAACTATGCGCTGGAATTAGGCCCAGGTTCGGCGCTATCCAAAATGCTGCAATCCAGTCACCCGCAGATCACTTGTCGCTCAGTGGCAGATTTTCGTAGTCTGGAAG
Source organism: Pseudomonadota bacterium (assembly GCA_040390835.1). Classification (GTDB taxonomy): domain Bacteria; phylum Pseudomonadota; class Gammaproteobacteria; order Burkholderiales; family Burkholderiaceae_D; genus Undibacterium. The sequence continues at coordinate 31,195 of JAZJXP010000009.1, read as the reverse complement.
GCGTGATCGCATGGGTGCAGCGGCAAGGAGATAGTTGAAATATCAGAGTTACTTGGTTAAAGATTCTTTTGGGAATAAGTGTGCCAGTGGGTTGCTAGTACTCAGTTACGATGAATTTATTTAGTTTTTCAATGATCTCGTCTGGGACGTTTTTATTGCACATCAAATACCTTTTTTCACCTTCGGGCATATCCCGCAAATGGATCAACTGTAATTCGCTTAATGTAAATCCTGCCAGTTCTATAGAATACGCTGCCTCTTCTTCAGCGATGAACATGAAATCTGCGCGATTTGCCTTGATCATCCTGATCATGCTGATATTTTCTGCCGTAGTCTGCACGAGAGCGGGTTTGAATTTGGAAATCAAAGCATCAATATATTGTCCATAGGAATACTGTGACTTGACCAGGATCCGTATGTTCCGACGGCTCAGTATTTCAGAAAGCAGGCTGTCGTTTTGCATCTTAAAATCAGTATCGGCAATTAAGATGGATGCATTGTCGCGATAGATCGCCTTAGTAAATTTCGCAAATTTTTCGCGTTCAGGATTTTTGAACCAACCAACTGCACAATAAAATCCAAGGTTTTCCTTGATGTTTTGTAGCTGACGATTTGTCGGTTCTTTTTCCCACACATATTCAATGCCTGCATTTTTGAATGCACGGGCAACTGGAGTGGCCGTTAGCCCGCTAACAGTTCCATCCGCATTGCTAATAAGGTATGGTGGCCGCTCATTGTATGCAATGACGAATTTGCCGCCAGCAGATAAGGCGGAAGACGAGGCCGTAAGCAAACAAATCAAGAATGCTGTTTTTAAAAACGGTATTTTATTTTTTGCAATGGGAACATTTATGCTTTTGGCCATGATATTTATTATCACTGAATTTAAATTGCATCTGGCTAGATTCTTCTGGAAATAGCCAATTTTAAAATGTCGTCGAAATGGGGGGTATGGGATTTCCCTTTAAAAGGACATGTATCCCTGTCGTCGTTATCGTTTCTTTTAGTTTAATAAAGAATTCATACTCCGAGTTTGTATTGAAGTCAATTGCATATTGTAGCCTCTTGTGCGCTTGAATCATGTTTAATGAATTGATCGGCAGCATTTTTGATGCGTGCAAACATATTCCCATTGTTGAGAGCATTGGAAGCTGGTGTCGTCGTCTGTACGGATGCTACACCGTTTTCATCCGGGGTGACACAGTCCGGTCGTACATGAAAATTTTTGAGATTTTTATCTTTGGCGAAGCTCTCCCTGCTAGCTCTGAGGCGTCATGCAACGAAAATCGCTCATCAACAGCGAAATTTCGTGGTCGGCATCAAAGCAGAAGTGACGGCAGCAATTGCCGATGGCAGACGCCCAACAGGAATGACGGACGATGAAGAAAGCGTCTATGACTTTTCCATGGAGTTACACAAAAAAACAAACGCGCCTCCGACCGCAGCTATGAACGCGCAAAAAAGCGCAATGGTAAAAAGGGATAATGGATCTGACAGGCATCAATGCCTATTACACCTTGTTGGCCATGCAGATGAATGTGGCACAGTATCAGATACCCAAGGATTGTAAGAAGCTGGTGCGATTTCCTGAGTGATTTGTCCAGACTATTGATTCAGCTTGGATCTATAAACTCTAAGCAGCTTGCAAGTGCCTGGTTGCAGGTCGAGGTAGTTTTCTTACCCCTTCCCCTTCAAGGGGAAGGTCGGAATGGGGATGGGTTTCTTCTGTAATCTGGATTTCTGATTCATCAACAGAACACCATCCCCACCCTGCCTCCCCTTGACGGGGAGGAGTTAAGGGCTGCGTTTTTGTGTGCCAAAAAAATGGGGCCAATGCCCCATTTTTTTACATCAATATATTTGCTGCCAGCTACTATGAGCTGCTATCAGTAACGACGACGCTGCTGACCACCACCTGATGGGCCGCGTGTTTCAATATGGCGGAAAGTAATTCTGCCCTTGCTCAAATCATAAGGGGACAATTCCAGCGTCACCTTGTCACCGGCGAGTATGCGTATGTGATGCTGACGCATTTTGCCGGACGTGTAAGCGATCAGTTTGTGACCGTTTTCCAGGTTCACGCGGAAACGTGAATCGGGCAGCACTTCTTCAACTTGACCACTCATTTCCAACAGTTCTTCTTTTGCCATGGTTTTTTCATCTTTATAGTAGGGCGTGACACTGTGCACAGACTGCGTCACTAATGGCAGACGATCACATAATCATCTGCAAGGGATTACGGTGAGCTCACTGTTGATCGCCTGATACTGTAAGACGAAAAGAGTGTGAGTGTTGAAAGAGGCTGTGCACAGATGGCTTTGCCATCACATCAACACAGTGCTTGAATACCAACCAGAAGAATGTGCTAAAGGTCAGTAACTAGTGCAAGGTAAAGCAAGTCTGTTGCAGCTTGTTACCAGAAACGCTGCTCAGCGCTTATCAGAAACACTTCGTCAGAAATACAGCGATTTATCAGAAGATAAAATTCTTTTGCAATAGGATTATACCCTGAATACCTACTTCCCCCGCGATTTGTCGATAAATCGCCAGAGAAATTGAGAAAATGGCGTCTTTTTATTGCCAAATTGCTCTGTAAAACCTCATTCCCCTGTCATTGATGCAAATCAACTTCATATATGTTTGTTATTTCAACACAAACAGGTATATAAAGTATTTGTATTGCACTTGCCTGAAGGGCAAATAGCCTGGGATTTTTTGCAGGATTTGCACAGGATGGCAAGTTTATAAGCTGACCTGCTGTATGTACTCACAATAAGCTTTTTGTACATCGCTACGCCTCAGCAAGCCGTTGTGTCCAGCGTCTTTGATGAACAACTGGCGTTTGCTTTTGGATGGAATCGCTTCATAGACTTTCTGTCCAAGCTCCGCCGGGGTCAGCTTGTCTTTTTCTGCCGTCAGTACCAGTGTAGGGCCCTGATAGTGTGACATCGCCCTGATGTTATCTATCTGCTGCAAACTGTCCTGGATATTGATGCTGACAAAAGGCTTGGCATACCATGGCGTGGACAGCGACACCATGTCCCTGACATTGCTGGCCGTGGTTTCCAGGATAATGCCATCTGGTTGGCGTTGTTCAGCAATAAAACCGGTAGCAAAACTGCCCATGGAATGCCCGTGCACCACCAGCTTGCCAATGGTCTTGGCACGCATGGTATCGTAAATTTTCAAGGCATCTTCCTGCATGTTTTTAATGTCAGGCACACCCACCGTGCGGCCATAACCGCGATAATCAAAGCTCACCAGATTGACATTGCAGTTGCCTATATTTTTCAACATGAAGGGCAATGAATCTTCCACATGAGAGAGGTTGCCACCAAAATACAGCACCGTCACTTTGCTGCCATTTTGCTGGAATGCCGCACCTTCCAGCTTGGTCTGGTCGGCGGCGATGACCGTTTCATCTCTGAGCTGTACTGCCGGATTGATTTTTTGTATATCGTCCTGCGTCAATTTTTGTCTGAGTTTGTAACCAGTGAAACTGTCAGGCCGTATGTACTGCTTGTCTGTGATGTCAACATGCATGCACGCCACCAGTTGGCTGCTGGCTCCAACAACAAGTGCAGCTAAAAACCAATTTGATTTGATGAGGCGCATGCTGTCTCCGCTATTCCACTATGAACAAGTACGGGGAATATTATCACGTGGATTCATGCAATATCCTGTCCCAGTAAGGCGGCTCACCAAGGCTGCTGCGCAGGTGGGCGATAAACAACTGTGCTTTTGCTGCATGTGAACGGCCAGGCATACGCACTGCGTGTATGCCTGGCCGTATCTTTGCTTGAGTGTGGGTGGCGTTCGGGAAGAGCGAGATCAATTGCCCAGCCTCCAGGGCATCACACACCATCCAGCTGGCCAGGTGGACGATGCCTATGCCTGCCAGTGCCGCTTGCAGCAAGGACTCGGTATCGTCAGAGCGCAAACTGCCCCGTATCGGCAAACTGGTCTCGCGATTCACACCAGGGTAGCACCACCACCCGGCGGGGATAGGTGTTGTCGCTATCGTCAGGCAATTATGCTTGAGCAAATCTTGTGGTGTGGCTGGCCTGCCATGACGTGCAAGATAAGCCGGGCTGGCGCAGGTCAGCCTATGCAGCGGTGCCAGTGTGGTCGCCACCAGATCGCTGTCCGGCAGCACGCCTATGCGCACGGCGACATCGACCCTGCGCGTGGACAGATCAACGATGTCATCGCTGACATGCAAATCCACTTCCATCAAGGGATAACGCTTGAGGAAGCTGGCAACAGCCGGGGCAATATGCCGCCTGCCAAAAGCAGAAGGGGCGGTCACCGTCAGCAAGCCGCGCGGGTCGGCATTCAATGCTGACATGGCTTGCCGGGCATCATCCAGTTCTGCGGCGATGTTTTTTGCCCTCGGCAAAAACTGTTCACCTGAATCGGTCAACAACAAGCGTCTGGAACTGCGGTGGAATAATTTGACGCCCAGCTCAACTTCGAGCGCATCTATCTTCCGTGAGATGGATGACACCGCAACATTATGCTTTTTCGCGACGGCGGACAGGCTGCCAGCCTCATGTACTTCCAAAAAAACCTGTATTGCATCGAACATGGCTGCCTCTCTTTGGTTTGCGAAAATCGCAAAGATGATTTGCATATTGGATGATTGTACTGATTTTTGCAAAGAAATAGAATCTCTTCCATCAACAAACCTTAGTCAACAAAACACGGCGAATAGCCCCAAGGAAGAGAACATGATCAAGAACACTTTGCATAAATTAGCCCACGCTGCCTTATACCTGTCCATCGCTGGCGCATTCGGCATGAGCAGTGGTGCAGCCTACTCAGCTGCACCCATGGTAAAAACTTCTGCCCCTGCGTATTACCGCACTATGCTGGGCGCATTTGAAGTGACCGCACTCAGCGATGGCACCGTCAAACTGCCAGTAGAAAAGATACTGATGGAGCCTGAGCAAAAAACCAAAGAAGTACTGGCAAAATCATTTTTGCAGGCACCGCTGGAAACTTCAGTGAATGCCTATCTGATCAATACAGGCAACAAGCTGATCATGATAGATGCGGGCACCAGCAACCTGTTTGGCCCCAGTCTGGGCAAGCTCATCGCCAACCTCAAGGCATCTGGTTATGATGCTTCGCAAATTGACGACATCTACCTCACCCATTTGCATCCTGACCATGTCGGTGGTTTGATGGTCAATGGTGCAATGGCTTTTAGCAATGCCACCATACATGTACATCAGGCAGAGGCAGATTACTGGCTCAGTCAAAAAAACATGGAGCAGGCACCGGCAGATGCCAAGTCTTTCTTTCAGGGAGCGATGGTTTCAGTTAATCCTTATAAAGCAGCGAACAAGCTGCAAACCTTTAGTGCTGATGGTGAACTATTGCCTGGTCTCACTGCGGATTCCACGCATGGCCACACCGCTGGTCATACCTCTTATCTTGTTGAAAGCCAGGGTGAAAAAATGCTGGTGGTCGGTGACCTGATCCACGTCGCTTCCGTGCAACTCGACAAGCCAGAAGTGACCGTGACTTTTGATAGCCATGCCAAAGAAGCTTCTGCCATGCGTCAAAAAGTATTTAGTCAGGCTGCAAAAGACGGCGTCGTCATTGCCGCCTCGCACATACAGTTTCCTGGCATGGGACGCTTGAAAAAAACAGGCAACAGCTATCAATGGGTACCGGTGAATTTTACATTGATGCCATAAGAAACTGATAAGCCAGGCAACTGATGGCTTGCCCGCGCAGGCCATCTATCATTTCATTCATGTCTTACTCTTAAAGAGAAAAAAATGATCAAATTCTATTATCACCCATCACCCAATCCAGCCAAGATCGCCCTGTTTCTTGAAGAGTCTGGCCTGCCGTATGAACTGGTGCCAGTTGACACGCAAAAAGGCGAACAGCATGGTGCAGCCTATTTAGCCATCAATCCCAATGCCAAGACCCCTGCCATCGTGGACGAGGAGACTGGTGCAGTCGTTTTCGACAGCAATGCCATCCTGCTTTATCTGGCAGAAAAATCAGGGCAATTCCTGCCGGTGCCTGACCCGGTAGTACGCGCAGAAATGCTGTCGTGGCTGATGTTCATCGCCACCGGCATAGGGCCGTTTTCCGGGCAGGCGGTACACTTCAGGCACTTTGCGCCAGAACCAAAAACCTATCCACTGAACCGCTATGACTTTGAAGCCTGGCGTCACTGGCGCATACTTGATGCGCGCCTGGCCCAGCATCAGTATCTGGTCGGTAAGGACTACAGCATTGTTGACATGGCCTTCTGGGGCTGGGCGCGTGCCATTCCGTTTATTCTGGGTGAAAATGCCTGGAGCGAACTATCCAATGTCAAAAGGCTGTTTGATGAAATCAACACCAGACCTGCGGCACAACGTGCCGAGAATCTAAAGATCAGGCACGCTTTCAAGTCAGCGATGGATGCAGAGACCATGACGGCGATGTATCCGCAAAATGCCAGCTTGGCATCTGCGGGGGCTAGTCCAAAAATATCCAAAAATAGCCCACAAACCCTCTAAGCCTGAAAATGACCGGCATGCCGGCGCAGCGCCTGGTCTACGCTGGAAGCGAGTTCGATAAGTTGAAAAGGTTTGCGCAAGATGGCGTTACTTTCTATGACCTGGTCTATCGCTTCCATATCCGCATAGCCGGTGGCGATGATCATGGGCAGGCCGGGGAATTCCTGATTGGCGATATCAACCAGCCTGGCGCCTGTCATGCCCGGCATCAGGTAATCGGTGATCATCAAATCCGGCTTTTCACGCCTGAGCTCACACAAGCCAGCCTCACCGTCAGGCGCCTGGCTTACCTCATAGCCCAGCGCTTCCAGCGATTCCACCATGGATTGCCTGACTGAATCGTCATCTTCCACCACCAGTATCCGTGTCCCAGTTGTCACCAATCGCAAAACGGGAGCCAGGCTTTGCTTATCTGTATCTGTAAAGTCTTCCGCCGACCTGAGCCATATTTCTATCGTAGTACCGATACCCATTTCGCTGGACGCCCGGGCAGTGCCGCCAGATTGCTGGGCCATGCCATATACCTGGCTTAAACCCAGGCCGGTTCCCTTGCCTACACCCTTGGTTGTGAAAAAAGGTTCAAACACTTTTGCGAGGATGTTAGGGGCTATTCCATGTCCGGTATCTGTTACCGAGATAAGGCCGTACTTGCCTGGTGGGAGCAAGCCTTCTGGTGGCATTGCCCTGGATGCTTTTACCGTCAGTTTGCCGCCCGATGGCATGGCGTCACGGGCATTGATGGCCAGATTGAGCAAAGCCATTTCCATCTGGTTTTTGTCGGCCATGACAAATTCCAGTTGATGGTCCATTTCAAATTCCAGCTCTATCAATGAACCCAGAGAAGTTTTCATCAACTCCCTGACGCCCTCGAACAGTGCCATTACGTCAGTCGAGCGTAGGTCCAGTCTTTGATTGCGGGAGTAAGCCAGCAACTGGCCTGTCAGTTTGCCGCCCCGCTCGCATGCACGCCGGGCTACCTCGGCCTTGCGTCTTGCAATCTCATCTTTGGATAGCAGCAAGATCAAATCCATGCTGCCCTGTATGACATTGAGCAGGTTGTTGAAGTCATGCGCAATGCCACCAGTCAGTCGCCCCATGGCCTCCATTTTCTGGAATTGCACCATCGCCTGCTGCACCCGTTCACGCTCTATGACCTCATTCATGAGCCTGTCATTGGCTTGCGCCAGTGCCCGTGTGCGCTCTTCTATGCGAGACTCCAGCGTCTCATTCAGTTGCAGGAGCTGCGCCTGGCTGTCACGCAATTTTTCGGTCGCCAGCATCCTGTCCTGCAAGATATTGCGTGCCTCATATTGACGCCTGCGGCCCCGCAAGGCGGAGGCGGCAGCACTGCGCAAGGTTTCTGAATTGAGCGGGCGTTCCAGCAAGACGACATTGCCCAGTTGGTCGAAAGTGCTGCTGGCTGCAATCCCAGCGATGTTGCTGCCTTTGGAAATCAGTACCACGAAGGGGAAATCAGACCAGGGTTCCTGCGTACTCAGCCAGGTAATGAGCTGCCTGGTGCTGGAGTCTTGTAAAGTCTCTTCGGCAATCACACAAGCGCCTGCACCTGCCGTCAGTTCATTCACCATGGAGTCAAAGTTGGGTACCGCGCCGCATTCGAAGCCGCTGCGCAGCAAGAATTGATAAATGACTTCAGCATCCCTGCCATGGGGCGTCAGTATGAGTATGCGTTCATCTAACGCGCTGTTATCGCTCTTCATCAGCGTCTTCCAGCAACATTGGGGTCGTGCCGCGATAGGTGGGGAGCCCAGTCAGTACGCCTTCAAATCCTTCCAGCGCTTCACCGATAATGATGCCGCCGCTGCCTAGCTGCAACTCATGAATGGTCAGCATGTGGTTGCTGGTCCTGCTTTTTATCACCGTAATGGCACGGCGTAATCTGCCATTCGATTCAAAAAAACGTAGCAGCACCGTGGTGTCACTCAGATAACTGAGGTCAACATCGGTACGCACTTCACCTATCAATCCATGCTGGCCCAGCACCAGCACAGTGGTAACCCCCTGCTGATTCAGGTAAGACAGCAGTTCGTGCATTTGCAGTGTCAGGAAATGCTCACCAGGCATCGCCTGCAGGTAGGCATTCAGACTGTCGATGACGATAAATTGCACGCCATTCAATTCAACCGCATCGCGCAACATTTGTGCAAATTCACCTGGGGCCAGTTCAGCGGGATCAATATGTTGAATCGCCAGTTGATCATTATCAACATAGGGCCGCAGATCCATGCCCATGGAAGCCGAGCGGGTAAAGAAAGTCCCCAAGCCCTCATCAAACAGATAGAAAGATGCCTTTTCTCCGCGCTCCAGTGCAGTCAGCAGGCAGCGCACCGACACCGTCGTCTTGCCTATGCCAGAGGGCCCGACAATCAGCGAGTTTGTACCGGCGACCAACCCACCACCCAGCAATTGGTCGAAACTTTCCAGACCAGTAGAGCTGATGTGAGTTTCAAATTGCCGGTAATGTTCTGCCGCCACCAGGCGCGGAAACATTTTCAGGCCACCAGTTTGCAGAATATAGTCGTGATAACCACCACGGAACTTGATGCCGCGCATCTTGATGACGTTGACACGGCGTCTTTCCTTGCCAAACTCTTGTGCAATCTGCTCCAGGCTGATGACGCCATGGGCAATGCTATGCAGTTGTTGATCGGGGCTATTTGATTTGTCATCCAGCAACAGCACCGTGCAATCACGCAGCGCGAAAAACTGTTTCAATGCCAGGATTTGCCTGCGGTAACGCAAGGGGTTTTGTGCCAGCAGCCGCATCTCAGACAAGCTGTCAAAAACAACGCGCAGTGGCTTGAGTTCATTGACACGATCCATGACAGATTTGGTAGTCTCCCCCAATTCAACTTCAGATGGATGAAATACAGATTGCTGGGCATCCGGGTGCAGCGAATTATCGTTGGCCAGCTCAAATACCGTGATCTTGCCGATGTCCCAGCCATGACTCTGGGCTACCGCGTCCAGTTCATCCGCTGTTTCTGACAGGGTGATATACAGGCCGCGTTGTCCGTGGGCCACACCCTCCAGCAGGAACTGCAGGCCTAGCGTAGTCTTGCCTGTACCAGGTGCACCTTCAACCAGGTAAACACGTTGGGCGGTCAGTCCACCACAAAGGATGTCGTCAAGTCCCGCCACCCCGGTAGAAATACGTGTGGCCGGTTTGCGGGTTTCGCGTGAGAGAGAAGTTTCTATCATAGAGTGTCAGCGCATGAGGCGTAAAAGTAAAACAAGGCACCGCATGAAATAGAGGTCAAACCACACCAGATGTTGCCGGGACCCGTATGCTGACAGCTATATCCATGGTTAATTTTAATTCTTTGGTGACATCTCGTATGTGCGAGATGTCACATAGGATTGCGAGAGTTGTTCTTGGCTGCATGGAGAGCCTGAATCGCAGGCTGACAAGCTAGGCCATACTTTCCAGCACGCCTCGCTGCCATAGCCAGGCAGTGATTCTTTGTGAGTTTTGCGCACCCATGTCTGCTTCCAGTTTTTTTAATGCGCTGGTTAAGGCTTGTGGCTGCCACAAGAAATCAAGATGGGGTAGTAGCGCCTGGTTTTCCAGGTAAGAAATAGGGCGCTCCAGATTGGGATGACTTAGTGCCAGTTGTTTTTGCACCTTGTCGTCCACCACGCAATAGCTGACTACCATGCTGGTGGCAGGGTGGATGCGCAGAGGTAGATGAGGGTTGAAGCTAGCCAACGGTCTTAATTCTGAAGGCTGATAATTACTTGATTGCCTGGTTTGTTCTTGCAGTGCGAGTACCAGTGGATGCTCAGGTGGCGACTCTGTGGCACTGGCATTTTTAAGCCCGGACCGGTCTTGCCAGAATGGTTTGTCCTTACACCAGGCCTGGGCATAATAAGATGCCGTCCAGTAGCTATGCCGGGCGCAGGTTTCTATCAGTCTTTGTTCAAAGAAATTGCGTGCCAGCTCGTGGCTGTTTTCATTTTCTTCTTTATCTTCTTTTTCACCAGCGCCGTTCAATATCGTATGTATCGCAACCACAGCTTGCAGAGAAAAACGCATGGCCTTTTCTACGCCGGAGGATGACACCGGGTCGAGTGCAAATGCGGCATCACCAAGCTTGAGCCTGCCGTCTTGCCAGCTATCCAGTGACAAATAGGGTGTTGCCGCACAGGCTTGCAAGCGGCTGGTGTAAGGTGTTTGTGCTACGGTTGCAAATAACTGGCTGGATGCACAATGCGTGCGCAGCCATTGTTCTGCCTGCCCCGGCATTTGCTGATGTGCGGTATGCGGGTCGCTGAGCAGCATGATGCGGTAACGGCGGTCGGCCAGGCGAGTACCCCATAACCAGCCATGTTCCAGCGCTTCGACTTGCGTGAAATTGGCTATCTCAGCCGGGATATTTTCTGGCGACAATTCTGCCCAGATTGCAGACAGGCGCGGGGCACAGGCATGCTGTTGCTGACTATTGCTGCGCCCGCTGGCATCGAGAATAAAACGGGCATGTGTTTGCTCAATGCCGGTAGCAGTCTTGATGTTGATTTGCCAGTTATAAGGGCTGCCCTGTATGTCCTGCACTTGTGCTGGCATGGCAAGGCTGATCCCGCGTTGCAGCGCCAGTTGCAGCAAGGCCGTATCAAAGGCAGCACGGTTGACGACGGCGGCATCGCCATGACGTATTATCTCAGGCTGCTTGCTGCGCCAGCAGAGGTGTGTCGCCAGACCTGCCAGATGGGGCACGGCCTGCATGGCCTCATTGGCATCCAGCATGTCTATGATGTTTTTGACGCCGGGTGTGAGCGCCTCGCCTATCTGCGGGCGTGGCCAGCCTGCGCTACGCTCCAGTACTTGCACGCTATAGCCCAGTTGCTGCAAGCGCAGGGCAGCGGTCAGCCCGGCTGGCCCGGCACCGATGATGAGGACATCGACTGCGTTGTCCATATTGGTTATCTCAGGCCTGCGGGCTGTCTGGCGCACCGTTAAACCAGTCCGGTGCCAGATGGCTAAGGCGTTGATGCGCGCCTATGGTGTAGTGCAGCCACCCGCGTATGTAGTCGCAGGCATGGCGTCCGCGTGCCAGCACTTCATGGTGGCAGCCACCGCCACACAGATAACGCGCCCAGCAGTTATTGCAAGGCTGTTGCTGGTGTACATGCCGCTGGCTGAGCCAGATGGCTTGCCTGCTGCGGTCTACACCTTCATCCAGGCTACCCATCTTGCCCTGTTCATCACCAACAAAGCGGTGGCAGGCAGACAAGTCACCATCGGCAGATACGCCAAAATAACCCGCACCCGCGCCACATGGGTAAGGCCGGTGCGTGCCGCGCTGCAATTCACGCAAGGCATTTTGCATATTCATGAAAGGATAACGCTGCCCCTGCATGACATGTTGCTCAAATGCCAGGCCACAGGCGATCATGCCTTGCAGCATTTCTGCCATGTCTTCCGGCCCCATTTCTGCCTGCCCGTTAGATGCACGCAATAATGGTGAAAACCCGACGCTATGAAAACCCATGTTGATGAAAGTATCCAGGGTGTGTGGCAGGTTCAGGTTAAAAGGGGTTACTGTCACGCGGGCAGACACCTGCATCTGGCACTGGCGTTCCAATAGCGGGGCGATGCGTTCTACTATCTGGTCAAAAGAACCCTTGCCACCCTTGAAGGCGCGCAAGCGGTTATGCTGCTCTGCCGGGCCATCCAGACTGACTGTGACGGCAAAGCCATGCTGTTCAAAAAAATCAGCATCGTCAGACGTCACCAGCGTGCCATTGGTAGTGATGGAGAAATGACAGCGCACATCGCGCTGCGCTGCCTGCTCAACCGCATACTCAGTCACACTGCGCAAGACAGCGCGGTTAGACAATGGTTCACCGCCCATGAATGCCAGGTTGACCTTGGCACCCGGTGCTGCCTGCACCAGCAACAAGTCCACAGCCTGCATGGCTTTTTGCAATTCCATGCTCTTGGCCTTGCCACCAAACTCTCCCTGCTGTGCATAACAATAAGTACAACCCAGATTGCACTTTTGCGCAATCGCCAGTGACAGCGCATGCACTGGTGGTGAAGACAGCGGCTCGTCATTGATATAGGGCTGGGCCTGCAAGCCATAGCTGTCAATCAAAGTAGCCAGCAATTGTTTGTCATCGCCATCTATGGCAATACGAAATTCTGGCACCAGATCAGGCGGTAAATGAAACAGCCTGCTACCATTCACCAGCAAGAGTTGCGCACCCTGCGCATCTTCTACCAGATGCGCATCACGGTGCGAGGGGCGCGATGCTGCGACAGTGCGCAAGGCCAGCGCAGGCGCAAGCCTGGAATCTGCCTTTGGCATTATTGCGGCCTCTTGGTCAGCCAGCAGATCAATAGCCAGGTCTTCGACGAGGTCAGGACTCATCAGCATCTTTGCCACGGATGATGAATTGCAAATCCTCTTGCCAGGATTTGAATAAATCATCGTAAGAATACAAACGGCTATCCGTGCGGTTATCGGGGATGTAATTGCCAGTACGTTTTTTGGCAAACCACATGTCTCCACGCGACAAGCCATCTACACCCGGTTCCACATTCACATAATCCGGGCGCGATGCAGCCCAGTAATAGCAGGCACATTCGCGGTAATCATTTTGCCAGGGTGCGCACAGACCTTGCGTCAATTCACCCGGTTGCAGCAGGGCAGGGTTGAAGGACGCAGTATCTGCTTCAAAGAAATGGCGCAGGCGCAAACTGGCTTTGACGGTAGGCGTGTCTTTTGTGTACAGCACTTCAGTGTCAGCATCAGTGTCGCCAGTGAATTCACACTCCACCATCTGCCCCTGCAAATGCACGATACGGGCAATCGAGTTTGACCATTCCATGAAAGACACGGCATTTGGGTTAGCCACAGAGGCCAGCGTGCCCGAGCTACCATCGGGGAAGACTGGCCCGGTCGTCACCACCATGGTGCCCGCGTCCAGACCGGCAAAGCGCAACAGGCGGCGGGTTTTCAAATGCTCATGCGGCGCTTCCGCATCGACCACGTAGTTATTGTTTTCTACCAGAGTGATGCCTTCAAAGGCGCGACGCCACAAGTTCCTGAAGTCAAATTCCAGGCCAGGAAAGCAATTTGAAATTGCGCTGCGTGGCGACACCGATGCCGGGTTACCCGTGCCACGGTAATGGATTTGCGCCATCAGGTTGCTGGCACTGATAGTTTTTTTGTCAGACATGGCTAGCTCCTGATGAGGGTTCTGCAAACATCGCATTCCTGGCCGCCTTGATGACCATGTCGATATGGCGGCGCGTCAGCGTCAGGCTACGGCCATCGGCACCGCGCATCAATGCAGGCATCTTGCGCAAGGTGGCGGCAGACAAATCACCTATCTCTTCTGGCTGGCGCAAAGCCTGGGCAAACCAGGGCGCACCACCGGCAGACAGGGCGCTGAACACACGTTCATGCAAGGCCCGCAAGGCGAGATTATCGACCAGGGAACTGGCCGCAATCGGTTCGTAATAACGTTCAAAGTCATTGGTATTTTGCCGCACCATGGTGCTGGCGGTATTCAGGCGGCCATTGACCGGGTTGCCATTCATGACTGCGGTATTCATCAGCCGCACAGTTTCCAGCGCACGCAAGACCAGCTCAGTGGCTTCATCCAGCGAGACTTCTTCTTCCTTGACTTCAGGGCCGTACAGCAATTGCTCCATCTCGTCAGTGATCACGCGTATCGGCAAGGTATCTGGCGCAAACGCCGGTGGCCCGGCACCGATGTAACTTTGCGCATGCAGCACTTTGCCATCTTGCAGCTTCAAAAAGACTTTGACGTGACCATCACATTCATCATCCAGATAACCCCAACTGACCTGGTTGCCATCCGTATTGGCATAACCCGCATAAATACCGGCAGGGTTGGTCAGCGCAGGCCCCACGCTTTCTGTGTAATTGAGCCAGTCTTTCTTTTCGTTATACAAGATCAGGTCATCACTATCGATGATGGGGTCTGGCTGCAACACCGGCACATTATTCTGGTCAGGCTCCAGCCGCTCTCTGCGTGAACCATAGACGATGCCCGCTGCCGGTGTATACCGGAAACGGATCTCAGGAAAATCCTTGTTCGGCTTGATGAATTGCACATGGCCCAGCGGCAGGGTCTTGCCATGTACGAAGTTTTTGCAATGCCCCAGCATGGGGTAGCGCGAATGATCCCTGATGCCCAGGTGCTGCGCATGTATCTGGTCATCCACATCGCCAGTACGGCGGAACAGCTTGATATTGCCCAAGACCACATCCCAATGCAGGCTGGCCATGCTCAAGCCTTCCTGATGCAGCAAATCTGGCGTTAGTGGCTGCAATTCTTCTGGCTGCTCTCTGGTGCGCACATACACTTCCAAAAAAGGCGCAACCGGCCTGATCTTTTTATTCTCATCCTTGAAGCGGATTTGCGCAGGCACATAGGCACGCAAAATCTCGCCCGTGGTCTTGCATACTTCCAGGCTGGGTTGTGGCACGATGCGGCGATAATCTAGGGGATTATCCGGGTCGGTTTCCAGCTCAAACGCTTCCAGCGGTTCGGCAGCCGCACCCAGACGGGCAATGGCCAGGGGCGGCAAAATTCTGATTTCCAAGATAGACATGTGTGGCTCCTAGTGGACTGTCACATTGAAAGCGAATGTGAAGGACATGCGCCCGGCGGTCCAGGACAAGGCGCAAAACGCAGCGATAGCGGGACTATCGCGAGTATTTGCAACGCCGTCATGGGCGGCGCGCGCGTGGCAGGCACTTCGTTTTTCAATGTGACAGTCCACTAGATCAAGGCAGTATCAATGCTGCCAGACAAAATACGCAACGCCAGTTCACGCATATTCTTATCTGCCTCACACATCGATGCCAGATACGTATGGCGTGATTGCGGTGCAATCAGCAACAACGCCTCCACCAGATTTTGCGCTGCCGTCAACAAATCCAGGTGACCACGCCAGCGGTTGGCTTCACCAAAGGGGCTGTTCAGGGTATACGGCATCTGGAAAGGCGGCCCGGCAAAACCCGCATCTGGATTAGTGGCTGACACAGGCGACTGCATCAAGATCTCGGATATCGCACGCAGGTTATACATCTCACCAAAAGTGCCATTCACAATGGCACCACGCGGCGTTATCGCCCCAGCCGCATTCAGGCCACCAAACAGCGTGAAGCTGTGTATCAGATAAGTCAGCAGCATGCGGTAACGCACATTGTGCAATTGCGCCCACAGGACAGATTCTGGGTGAGTGATGCGTGTTGCTTTGCCACCGGCATCTTCTGGTTCCTTATCAGGATCTAAAGAGACGTAAGGGTTAACTGCCACCTTGCGTGATGGCGACCAGGGCACAAATGTCGCAGCTGCTTTCAACAGTCCTGTCTTGCTGGCAGGCTGCAAATTTTGCCAGCCATCTGACGAAAAACTATCAGGGCGGGCATCGCTCCATTCAGTATCAGTCAAGGTTTCTTGCGTCAGTAATTCACGCATCTCGATATAAATATTCAGGAAACGCACAAAGTGCGATTTAGTATCGCCCGTGGTTGCCTCGCCTTGTGACGCAATTTGCTGCAAGGCTGATACCATATCGTCACGGCAGGTTTGCGGCACTACCAGTACATCCGGCGTCTGCCTGGGTTGGCCAGTGCTATTGCCCCGGTTGCCACCCTGATAGCCGCGCCCCCATTCAGCCCAGTTGGCCTGCGCCGGATACGTGTTGGCCTGGAACACATAGTCAGGTAAATAATCAGGGTTTTTAACCAGCTTGATCAGCTTATTGAGCAAGACTGATACCTGATGCGGAGGAGGTTCTCCTTCCTTGTACACGCGCGCTCGTATTTCCTTACCCAACTCTCCGCCATCCCAGTCCTCTGGTGATTCGGCAAACACATACTTGGCAAGCGAGTCCAGCGTTAATGGTTCCAGCGCAAACGGGAAGGGATAAAACGGCACGTCCCAGGGATAATCCTCGCGCTCCATATGCAGCGGCGCACCTATCAGCCGCAGCGAGTTTTGCACCGAGATCAAATGTCCCATCTCTTCCTTGGCAATACCCAGTATCACCTCCTGCCAGTTACGCACCGCATCCCTATACACCTCAGGCACCTGCGCTCCACCCAGCGAGTAAGCCGCATACAGGTATTGCACCATCAGGCAATGCTCAATCTCGGCATCGATGGACAAGAGATAAGTCACATAATCACGCGGAGAAAATTCCAGGTTCAGCGGTGGGGCCTGGCTCTCTTGCTCTGGACTGATAGATTCAGCCGTCAGCAAATTCACCCCACCCAGCAAACCCTTCTGAGTCCCCGTCACCGGTAAAGCCTTAGGCTGATTCATCGCACCAAGATGACGCCTGATCTGTGCAGCACGCATTTCCTTGTCCTTCTGTGGTTAAGGGATGGGGGGGCAAAGGCAAACATCCTCAAGGTATCTTGGGAGATGGTTTGCGAGAGCGTAGCTTAGTTAGAAATATGACAATAAAATTAATCTTAATTCAATGTCTAAATATCATCAAGCAAAGGATAAGGATTTTATTTAATATAGAATTTATGAGACTGAAAGTGTTGTTATTGCAAGACATCTGGAATGTAGTTACCAGGTCTTTAGCTTGAATTGTCATAGCCCCTCCTGGCAATAACTCATACTCAAAAAATGGAAAGTATGTCGTCAGCGATTCATCAAGGCTAAAGCTGGGTCCAAACAGGGTTGAACAACCCAGGCAAAATAGTGAATTTGAACCGATTTAAAAAAATGACGATTGATGGCCCGATAGAAATAAAAATGGACTAAGCTTTTTAGCCGAGAAAGGATAGATAACCTGGGTTAAATTTCCGTGTCAGGCAACTCCATGAAACAGTGAGGGCACAGAGAAATGATTTACTGATCTGGTTTATTCTGGTGACATCAAAATGCATGGTTAATGCCAACTGCCTGACCGATTGTGCTCTTGATAGTCCGTTCGCGATAAACATCAAAGTATATATTTGTACGCTTTGACATAGCATGGTTGTACCCAAGGCTGTATTTGTTATTGCCACTTTCGTGCAAGCGACCATAGCCCAGGCGTATGGTGTTTCCATTGAATGAATACGTCCCCGCTATCAATCCACTACTGAGTTTAATATCTGAAACGGCAAAAGTTGTGCGCGAATATGAAGCTATCAGAGTAAATTTATCAAGCAAATATGAGCCTGCCACATAAATAATAGAGTCTGCTATGTGGTTTTTTTCATAGGCAAGCATTGCAGTTATTGGGCCGCTTGCATAATTGACTGAAAAACTTCTGGATCGATCAGGGGCACTCTCAGGCTTTTCGATTTCTATCATTGTGCTAAATCTGAAATTACCTAACATCCCGGCACTGGCAGGCGAACCGTAAAATATGCTGTTGGACGCGCGTGAATAGTTATGAAAATCCGCTGATGGCAGACCATCACTATTAAAATCTCCATTGTAGGTTTCCAATGACCCCATGAATCCGCTGTCATACCAAGGGTCGTACAGCCATTTCTCTTGCCATAGTGGAGTCAATGCCCGCCCAAGACGCAAGTGACCGGCTGTACTTTTAAGCCCGACCATCGTCTCTCCCTGAAATAGCGTACTAGTGCGTTCTTGAGCCCCGGTGTCAGGATTAAATCGCATTTGTAAATGAAAAGTAGCCATGCTCCCATTACCTAAATCTTCACTCCCTTTAACACCCAGCCAATTGTTTAATCCTCGATCCAGGCGAGCAGTGGTTCCAGTTTCTTTGACAATTCCAAGATCGAGATATCCATAGATTTTGACTTCAGAGGTTTGCGCCTGCAGCGCCCCAGAGATTGTCGCGAGTACGGTAAATAAGAAAAACCGGAGGGACAATACAAAGTCAAATGATGTTTGCATATGTATCTCTATAAGTTGTTCGTAAGTTTGAAGACGCGACTTGTACAGTGAAACTGTGACCGAAGTGAGAAGCAAATCTACGCAACAAGATACACAGACCAAGTGAATTCAATCAGTGTTTTTTATGCAAAAGTACAATTGAGTTTAGGTGAAAAAAATCTATACTTCAAATGGCGGTTTGATTTTTTTATTATCTCCCCCAGAAACTGCTTGTGACCGGGATGGAAGAATGTCGCGTCGATTTCACCTATTCCATATTAAGATAGTCGGCAAGTTTTTGGCGGTGGGCGTGTAGTTCGTGGTGCAATGCACTATTTATTATCAGGAGACTGCGCATGAAAAATTATCGTTTGCCATCTATCTCGCTTGTACTACTGCTAAGTTGCTCAGTCAATCTCCTTCCGTCCAAAGCCAGCGCGAACGAAGTGCAAGGGAATATCCATTTGGCGAGCCTGGAATGGTTGCCTTACGTGGGTGCCAATTTATTTCAAGGAGGTTTATCCAGTGTAGTAGCAAGCACTGCGGCCAGGCAATTTGGTTATTCTGTAAAAATCGATTATTTCCCCTGGAAGCGAGCGATGCAAGTCGGTGGGGAGGATCCTGATTATTCCGGGTACTTCCCTGCTTACTACACAGAAGAACGGGCTCGCAACTGCTATTTTTCTGCATCTATGGGGAATAGTATCGTGGGCCTGGTTTACGTAAAAGATAAACCCTTGCAATGGCATACCGTCACTGATTTAATTGGCAAGAGAGTTGGGGTTGTTGCCGGATACTCGAACGGTGGTGAATTTGACGAGCTGGTCAAACAAGGGAAACTGCACGTTGATGCTTCATTTGGCGATATATACAATCTTAAAAAATTGCTGGCATCCCGAGTTGATGCAGTCGTTATCGACAAGTCGGTGTTCCGCTACCTGTTGTTGATCGATCCTGAACTTAGTAAAGAACGCGCTCAACTCATCTTCCATGATACTGTTTTGGCCGAATTATCTCTGCATATCTGTTTTCAGCGTACGCCCGGCGGCTTGAAACAGCAACAGGCTTTTGATGCCGCTTTAAAACATATGGATATCAAAAAAATTGAAAATGCTTATTTTACAGAGATAGAAAATAAGAAGAAATCCAGTAGCAAATAAAATGAACTGGTCTGCATCCAATCGCATTGATGTGCACGGTCACTTGCTGGCACGACTCTCATTCGTCGCTATATTTGCTTAATCGGTAACCAAATTGTGAAAGCAGTTCCGATACCGACTTCGCTTTTAACATCAATTCGTCCACCGTGTCGTTTAATTATGCCATACGATAGAGATAGTCCTAAACCAGTCCCAGTACCTATAGGTTTCGTTGTAAAAAACGGCTCAAATATTCGTTTCAAATTCTCGCTTGAAATTCCTGCTCCAGTATCGGATATTTCAATCCAAATAAAGTCATCGAGGCGACCTGTACGTATTTTAATGGTGCCATGGTTTTCAATCGCATGACCAGCATTCACAAGCAAATTCAAGAATACTTGATTTAATTGGGCTGGGACGCATTCAATGTCGGGAATATCACCATATTCCTTCACTACCTCAGCCTTATGTTTCAGTTCACTGCGAACAATGTTAAGCGTACTATCGAGGCCAGGATGCAGATTCACGACTTGCTTCCCGACTTCATCTACATGTGAAAAGTCTTTTAAATCCTGAACAATTTGGCGAACTCTCTGAATTCCTTCAAGGGATTCAGTCATCAAGCTGCTCACATCTTCCGAGACATATTGAATATCAAATTGGTCTCGAAGTGCGGCGATTTCCTGTTGAAATATCAGAGGGAGATTAGCGCGCTCTTCCACCAAAGTGCACTTCTGGATAAATTCCAGCAAGTCCCTTATGTATGAATCGAGTGTACTCAAATTAGAGTTAACAAAAGCGATAGGGTTGTTGATTTCATGAGCTACGCCCGCAGCCAATTGCCCAATAGAAGCCATTTTTTCGGACTGCAGCAATTGCTGATGCAAATCTTCCATTCGCTGATTTATTTCTCTGAGTTGCTCATTGCTGCTAATCAAGGATTTCTCTGCCTGTTCTCTAACGGCGATTTCATTTAACAACTGCTGATTCTGCTCAGTCATTTTTTTTTGCAACAATCGCAGGCTGAGATGCGTATTAACCCTGGCGAACACTTCTTCAATTTGAAAAGGTTTCGTTACATAGTCTACCCCGCCAATTTCAAATCCTTTCACCTTATCGGCGGTTTCAGTGAGTGCCGTCATGAAGATTATCGGGACATCTCTTAGCGAATCAATCGTTTTAAAGCGTCGGCATGTTTCAAATCCATCTATTCCTGGCATCATCACATCAAGGAGGATCAGGTCCGGCTGGGACAGTTGAGCACGCATTAAAGCTTCCTCACCTTCTTGCGCAACAAGAATGCGAAAATCCCTGTCCTCCAGATAATCAACCAGGACGCCAACGTTGGCTGGTGTGTCGTCAACGATAAGTATGGTTGCTTGTGATGCCAAAGACTGAAAGCTTAAGTTCATAGCATTAATCTTTCTCCATAAATTGCTCAACTAATGCGACTATGGCCTTCGATTTATATTCTTTCGCCAAATCCAGCAATTTTTCAGTGAACGCACTGTAACGCTCATCGCGTTGCGTTAAATTTTCAGCATACTTCCGAATATCACGCATATTTCCCAGCATGGCTAATTGATGCAAGTCACTTAATTCTTGGGAATTGGGGGCAATCATTTCCCTTCCGTTCTCGCTAGGTGAACCAGATGGTTCAACAACTTTTGCATGCTCCCAAACCAAATTCAAGTAGCCGCCTATATATTGAATTAATTTTTCTTGATCAACTGGCTTAGTCATGAACGCGTTAGCGCCGGCTATCATGCTCGCATCGTTCTCCTCTTGTGTAGCACTGGCGGATATTGCGATAATAGGTATGTTCCTTAGAGTAGGTGATTGGCGGATCAGGCGGCTCGATTCGAGCCCATCCATGACAGGCATGCGTAAATCCATCAATACGATATCTGGCGTGGTTGCCCGGGCTAACTCCAGCCCTTGCTTGCCATCCTCGGCTTCAAAGATGACGAAACCAATTCCGCGAAATAAATCAGCTAACATGGAGCGATTTGCCTGGATATCATCAACGATAAGTATGCTTTTCGGTTCACCTTGATAACCAACGATGTCATTTTCCACATCCCTGTTCAAGGCAACTTCTTCCGTTATTTCTACCGGGATTTCAAAACTGAATGAGCTACCAAGACCTGCCTGACTCGAGACTTGAATATCGCCTCCCATCAAATTGACTAACTTACGGCTAATGGATAGACCAAGCCCTGTTCCTCCAAATCTGCGTTGCATATCTCCTACTTGTTCGAATGGTTTGAAAATGGTTTCAAATTGATGCTCATCCATTCCTATCCCAGTGTCTTTGACTTCAAATTTGAGCAACAAATGATTTCCTGAATGTGACTGCGATTTGATACCCAGGGTAATTTGTCCCGCATCAGTGAACTTGACTGCGTTCCCAAGCAAGTTAATCAATACCTGACGTAGCCGCTTCTCATCCAGCATGACGGTCAATGGCAGCGACGAGCTGATATCCAAATGAAAATATAAGCCTTTTTGTTCTGATTTGACCCGAATGATATCCGCGATCACTTGCAGAAAAGAATTCAAGTTCACTGGGCTAAGGTAGAGCTCAAATTTGCCCGCCTCGATTTTGGATAGATCAAGCAAATCTGTAATCAGGGTCAATAAATGTTCCCCGCTGAGTTGAACGGTATTTAAGCTGGCGATTTGTTTTTCTGTTAAATTCTTGTCACGCTTGAGTATCTGTGCGTAACCTAGAATAGCGTTTAATGGGGTACGCAATTCATGACTCATACTGGCAAGGAATGTACTCTTTGCGTAATTTGCCACTTCCGCTTTTTCTTTCGCGACAGTTAGTTCCTCTGTGCGCGCTCTCACCAGCTCTTCAAGATGTTCACGGTGATCCTTTAGTTCTTTTTCAGTAATTGCACGGCGTTCAATATCCTGCTCCAGCGCTTTGTTTTTTGATTCAATCTCTTCAAATAGTGCCTGCAAGGATTGCCGTGTGTATTCAAGGCTGTGACCAAGACTGCCGAGTTCGTCGTTTCTACTCCAAATAAATGGTGTTGCAAGATCACGTTTTGCCAGACATTCAGATTCCCGCGTTAAACGTCTTATCGGTACTAACAATCGCACTTGCAAAAGGGCCACAATTAAAATTAGACTCAAAAATAATTGTCCGGCGAGTGTAACGACAAATGTTGCTCTGTCTCTGGCGATTTCAGCATCCAGTTGTCCACTATCCATCTCGGTAGTGACGTATCCCATGATCTTTCCGTTATATTGGATTTCACGATCGATTTTGTATTGGTGACCTCGTCTGCGTTCTGGATATTCTTGTTTTAAAAAAGTGCCAAATTTTGCGTCACGGACAGTGATGGCTGCCACACGTTCATCACTGAGCAGTGAGTTGAACAAAGGGCGTCCCACATCGCTACTTAAATTCCAAAGTGGCTCCTGCATTCCAAGCGTTAGAATTTCGGTGAGACGTTGATGATCTGACGTTAATCGACGTGCCAGCTCATTTGCGCGCTTATCGAGCGTAGCCAGGCTAATCACAGAGACGGGTATTAAAAGCCCGACTATCACGGCAAGAACAATAGATGCACGTAATTGAAGTCGCATACCATTACTTTCCGCTGTACCCAGCAATTGATTGGATACTGGTTGTGTGGGGTGGAATACAATAGATGATGCTTTGCGCCAACTATACATCCGTAGTATTGTAACTATGCATAGATTTTACAAATAATTCAACAATTCTCAAAAAATACATTTTGGCCAATTTTCAAGTGTAATGTTGCTTGAGGGATACGTCGACTGTCCTTTCCAAAAATTACTTCATTTCCACAATGTAAATTAATCAGGATTTGTTAGATCAAAAGTTCTTTCAAGCTGGGTATCCTCGCCTCAACTACGGCACGCGCACAATCCAGCGCCAGGCTTTTATATGTATCTTGAAGACATCAGGGGATAACAGTCTTGAACTATTTTACATAATGCAAGTCTGATCACCATTGTTGCAGGTGCGCATCTGCTTCTTATACCTTTATTCTGCGCGTGATGGCGTTCATATGCCGCCCCGCACTTTCTTTTGAAAGTAGATGTAAATGACAAAATTGATTGCCTCGCTTTGCGTGGTTTGCAGTTTGATTGGAATGACAGCCAGTTATGCTGCAAATGCCGCTGACATTTCCACAAAATCCCTACGCTCTGACACAGAAATCAAACAACAAGTCGACCTCTACATAAAAAGCGAAATGCAGGAACGCCGCATCCCCGGCATGCAATTGGCTGTGGTCCGGGGTGGCAAGATTGTTTTGTTGAAGTCGTATGGTCTGGCTGAGATCCCCAATGCGGTGGCTGTGAATGACCAGAATGTGTTTTCCATCAATTCTGCGACCAAGTCGTTTACGGGTGTTGCCATCATGCAGTTGGTGGAGGAGGGCAAGCTGGATTTGTCTGCGCCGGTGTCGCGTTATCTGGATGGTTTGCCTATTGCCTGGCAGGCGGTGACTATCCGGCAGTTGCTTACGCATACCTCGGGTATTCCTGACATTATCAGCAGCAAGATACCATCGCTTTCGACGCCGCAAGAGGTGGATGCTGCCTGGGCTGCGATTCAGACCTGGCCTATGGAGTTCAAGACGGGTGAGCGGTATCGCTATAACCAGACCAATTATATTTTGCTGGGCAAGATCATAGACCGTTTGAGTGGCATGCCGTTTATCGAATTTTTCCAGAAGCGGCAGTTTGCCGTGGCGGGTATGCGCAGCGTGGGCTTTGGTGAGTCGCGTGATGTGATACCGCACAAGGCGGTGTCGTACAGGTATGAGGAGCCGGGTGGCAGCCTCAAGCATATCGTCGAGACCTATCCGCCATTTTTGCGCACAGGTGCGGGCATGAATAGCAGTGCCGAGGATGTGGCTAACTGGCTCATCACGCTGCAACAGGGCAAGCTGATTTCTGCCGCAGGTTTGAAACAACTCTGGACGCCGGGTACTTTTAATAATGGTAAGCCAACTGTATGGGCGCTGGGCTGGCCAGTGATGCGGCAGGGTGAGTACGCTGCTGTTGCTGGCGTGGGCGGTGCGCGTTCGGCGTTTTATGTGTATCCCGGTCATGATCTTGCCATTGTCACGCTGACCAATCTGGCGGGTGCTGATCCGCAAGGGATGATCGATGATATCGCTGGCTTTTATTTGCCAGGTTTGAGAAAAGCACATGGCGGTGCTTATGCTGCGCATCTTTTGCGTGAACAGATTGCGCAGGATGGCTACGCGGGGCTGACGGCGAAATTGAATAAGATCAAAATGGATAAGGGTTTGCCTGATCCTTCGGAAGATGATTTCAATTCCTGGGGTTATCGTTTGCTGAGCAAGAAGATGGCTGATCATGCGGTGACGGTGTTTGGTCTTGGCGTGCAGGTTTATCCCAACAGCGCAAACCTGCATGACAGCCTGGCGGAGGTGTATGAGTTTCAGGCGGACAAGGTGGCGGCTTTGAAGCATTACCGTTTGTCGCTGGGGCTGGATGCGCAGAATACGCATGCGGCGGAGCGGATAGCGGCGCTGGGTGGGAAGTGAGTGCAGTGTCTTGTTGACAGCTAGCCTGAGCTAGCTGTCAACACAGCCATGCAGCCTGAGATGCTCATCACACTTTCCACAAGTGACGGGCTTCTTCTGCAATCACGTCAGGATACTCTTCCTGAAAAAATAGCTTCCCTTCTGGCACAACGCGTATGCCGCGTGACTGTGGAAATAGCCGGTCAAGGTAATTTGCATCGGCCAGTGAAAACAGGGTGTCGCTGCCGGCCCATACTATCCTGACCGGGATGTTGCTGTGCTTGAGCTTTGCCTCTATGCCTGCCAATGGGTTGGGTTCCAGCGCAAGGTGGAAGTCGTGGTATTGCTGGCGGCGCAGTGCTGAGCTGACCAGCGGGGTGACGTAACAGGCGATGTTGTCGGCGCTAAGAATTGCCGGGTTGTGGAATACGGCAGCACCAAAGGTGGCGCGGGCCAGGGTGTTGTCGCTCAGCCATTTGGCGGTTTCGTCAGCCAAGGTGCCAGCGCGGGCCATGTTGATGACGGGCTGCACGCCTGCTGGCGGACTGTCTGGTTCCACGTCGCAGTTTGTCAGCAACATGCTGCGCACGCGGTCTGGATAGCGCACAGCAAGCAGTTGTGCCACTGCGCCGCCACTGTCGCTGGCAATAATATCGACTGCTACTATCTTTAAGTGATCGAGCAGGCTGATCAGCATTTGCAACTGTGCATCGGCGGTCAGTGATTGCTGCGCGGGCACTTCTGTATAACCCAGGCCCATGAAGTCGGGCGCGATGCAGCGGCGGTAGAGTGACAGTCTGTCTATCGCACCGCGCCATTGGAAACCATTGAGTGGTGCGCCGTGCAGGAACAGGGCAGCATCGCCCTGACCGCGTTCCACGTAAGCGATATTACCGAGGGGTAGCTTGGCAAAGCGGCGCATGGCGTGAAATGCTGCGGCGTCGGTAGTTGGCTGCTGTATGCCTTGATCAACAGACCTGGCCAATGCTGGCTGTATCAGCGTCGCAGTGATGCCGCTGACAATGACAGCAGGGGTGATTTGCAAGAAAAGCCGTCTTTTCATTTTTGTCTCCTGGTGGGGTTTATTAGTGGACCGTAACAGTGGAGACGATGCTAGCAACATCACTTTGAATTGGCGCGCACAAACAGCCAACCCTGAGCACAGATGGATGATTTGCGCTACATTTATGTTTCAACTGTTGCAGCCCCACGCACCCCGAGAGCGTCATGACCAGACCTGCATGCTATCCCCATCCATCTGCGGCACTGCTCAACGGTGCTGGCGGCCATGATTTGCCGCTGCTCGATGTACTGACTTCACCCGTACCGCCTGGGCTGTTCAATTCTCCTGTCGATGCACGCCATGTACTCTGTCTGCATCTGGGTGACCCTGTGCCCGTGTCATACCGCGCTGGTTCTTATGAGCGCCAGGGCGTGCGCCTGCATGGGCAGTTCTGTGTGGTACCTGGTGGCTCCAGCACACGCTGGACATTGACCCAGCCCGCCACGTCTTTGTTGTTGCGCCTGTCACCACAAATCCTGAGCGATACCGCAGAAGCCATGAACATGGGCACGCAAAATACCCAGCTTGCACCAGCCATCCATATCCGTGACCCTCAGATAGAATGCATAGGCTGGATGATGCAAGCCGAGGATCACGACGCCTATCCAGGCGGGCGTATTTTTGCCGACAGTCTGGCAGTCGCACTGGCCGCCCGCCTTTTTGCCGTGCAGTCACGCATGCCAGCGACAGATCCGGTAGCTGGCCGCAGCTTGCCGACCTGGCGGCTGCGCCACGTCATTGATTATGTAGAGGCACATCTGGATAGCGACCTCACGCTTGCAGAACTCGCTGCCGTGGCCGGGTTCAGCCTGTCACACTTCAAGTCATTGTTCAGGCAAGCGACAGGCATGCCAGTGCACCGCTATGTCATGGAGCGCCGCCTGCAACGAGCGCGCCTGCTCATGATGGAAGGCAAGCAGAGCATGACAGAAATCGCCCTGGAAACAGGCTTCGCCCACCCCAGTCACCTGGCCCGCAGTATGCGTCGCGTGCTGGGTTTGAGCCCGGCGCAAGTTCGGGGGATGATGGCATCCATTTGATGTTTAGAGGTTTATCTTGTTTGGGAGTTGAAAAATATAGCAACGTTTCTTTGTTCTAGCCCCGCGCGACTCCAACGCCCAGTGTTGGGCTGATGAAGCGTAGCCCAATCTACATAAGTGATGAGGGTCGGCCAAACCAAACCTGCGCAACTCACATAAAAAAACGGCCCATTATCTTTAAAATAATGAGCCGTTTTTTTTGTGCTTCTATTCTTACACTTTTATATCCGTTGTTAATAATCAGAAGATATTGAGAAATAACGTTTAAATCAATCAATGTACTTCAGAAGTAAATGAGAAAAAAGTCAGCAATTAGTGAGAATGTTTAATGTGGACCGTCTGTCCAGACAAGTATGCACTGAGTTTAAGATACTTCCCTGATCTCTAGAGCTTGCACGGTGCTGTCCCGGTTTTGCCGTTGCTGTCGATGTTGTTTCTGCGGGTAAAGAATTCGCTGTGGAGCATATTCACCAAGGGGTGCGCCATACAACAGGTCTTGATTCACATTTCCAGTTTTGACCAGTCGTCCCGCTCTATTTTCCCCAACAGGTTATTCAGAACATCCTAAGGAGCATGCTTTATTTGTGGCACATAATTATCTTGATGCTTTTGGAAATAAAAATTGACTCCCTTATTTTTTGTAATACGGATTTTCGATCCAGACTTTTACACGCAAAGCACCCGAACGGGATTCCACAACAATTCCATAGAGTGTAATTGCGTCTAATGGCACACGCGCAAAGATTGAAAATTCCGCCTCTCCAGTCCATACGTGATCAGCAAAAGTTCCATCAAATTTACGAACAGCGCCGCTTGTCAACTAGTTTGAATCAAATGATGAGTAAATCTACCGCAGGCGCTACAGCCGTTCCAACTGTTAGAAAGTCATAAGAAAACTTTTTACCAGCTTGTACAGCGTCTAACTTATGATATTTATCAAGATAATTTCCACCGAGTATTGAGAGTTCGTTGTATACGGCCCCAGGATCTCTTGCCGCGTTCGCCATAAAACTTAAACTACCAACCGACACGTCTCTCACAGTGTTTATAAATCCTTGGCTCTGTGACTTCCGAGCGCAGATAGCGCCGGACAGTGTTGCGGGAGATGCCCAGTCGTCTGGCAATCTCCCGTAATGGAATCTGGTCACGAATGTGCCATCGTCGAATAATAATACCTAGTAATGCCACGTTAATCACTACTCTCGCCTACTCGTCAAGATAGTAGGATTGTGTGCTAAACGTGGGTCAATTTTCAGTGCAAATCAAAATTACGTTGATCGACGGGCCTGGGAAAGCCCCAGACACGTCGGCCAAAAACGTCGCAATAAAACTGCCCCCTTCGTTTCAATCTCTCTCTATCCGGATGAAATCCTCATATTCACCAAAGTCGGGCGCTGCAGCAAAAGTCTTGCTAACATCAGCCGATGTTGTAGACGTTTCAAGACGATATGGTTTGAAAAATTCACGTCTCATGTAAACCGTTCCATCTTGTTTAAAAATGTAAGCGATAGCACTGACAACCGTATCCGTCTCGCCCTCAAATTCACGATGAGTAGCCATTGATAAAAACAGCTTTCCCGCCTCAAATTCCTGAAAGGCATATGTCAAAGATTCTCGCAAATTTTCATCAAGAAAGCCAATGCCAACCACCTTATCTGCAATATCGAGAAAGCAATAAGGTCGTTCAATAGAGTCTACAAGAACGGCATACGGCTGTTTTTTTGATGAGCAGACTTGGCTTGCTCTTCCGACCATAACTCGGTTGGTCTTTTTTTTGCCCTAAACCAGGATTTACAGTAAAAAATTGGTCTTTTCATTTTTAATATACATGCCCGTCAATATCATTCTCCAGCGTTAGAGAAAAGGGAGCGCCTTAATCACCTCTACAGCTTTACTCAATCACTTTCTGAATTTACTACCATTGAGTAGCAAATCGATACACCGTGGTATGTCTTGGAAAAGCACACTAATAGAGTAAATATTCCAATACATCTCCCCATACAGGCGCATCTTTCCATCCCTTCTTTACCCGCTCCATCAAGATCGCAATTGGTACACATGTGCCGAAGGATTGTGACTCTGAAAATTTGTAGCCGCCTAGACGATTTTGATCAAAGTATAATTGTAGCGGCTCGGCAATCACGTTTTGCCCCTGCCGTAATTGTGTCTGTATTCCAGCCAATAGCTCAGCGAAGTTTTCTTTAAACTTCTTGGCTTTCCGATGTTTGATATATGCATCAAACCAAGCACTAGCTTTCTCGAAATTTCCTAAGATAATCTGACATAACACCGTAAATAACCGCTCCTCATCCTCCTGAGCATATGCGCAAGTTTCATCATAGCTTTGCTCCATCAAATAACCATGTAAATCCTCAAGTCCGTCCTGCAGCAAGCCGATATCCCAATCACCGAGCAATGCAAGTCGCACCAAAGCATATCTAGTCTTTGCAGTACCCCGGTTATAAAGTACCGCATGGGGTCTGTGTTCTGGTACACGGCGATAGTTTTCTAGAGTACCGTACGTTTGGTAAACATATTCGGCACGTAGCAAATAGCCCTCGGCATATTCAGGCTGACCAGCGCAACACATTGCGAGTGCACTGGTATATTCTTGCCTTATTCGGCTAGGAACCGCATGCAATAGTCCCTCCATATCCACAATATGTTGGGATGATCTTTGCGCATCAAACTCTGGTTCTTGCGCAATCGACTTTTGCATTTTTGGCCAAGCACGTGGTTGGCGATTATTTATTGTATGTACCATGGTACTTTCTTAAATGGCAGGACTCTGATATTTGCACCGTTAATCGTTGCTTAAGATTTTTACCTGCTTCGGTTTCAAACCAGCTTGAAAGCTGCAATACATATTTATCCATGGCACTGGTTGTTTGTCGCTCCGCATAGGCTGGCTATGTGACTTCATAGCGCAGATAACGCCTGACAGCGTTGCGAGAGATGCCAAGCCGTCTGGCAATCTCTCGTAATGGAATTTGGTCACGAATGTGCCTGCGTCGAATAGTACCTAGTAATGCCACGTCAATCACTCCAGTCCCCTACTCATCAAGATAAGTAGGGTTGTGTGCTAAACATGGGTCACAATAGATGCAAATTATCCAGAAAAAAGTGAGGGCAATTTTCAGTTCAAATTAACATATTTCCTATATAGACTAACAATCCGTCACTCAGGGAGGTAGGACCCTTGAAAGGTAATAATTCTGGCAACTTTTTTACTAAACTCTTGAGTTACTCTCAAATAGTCATTTGCCCAGGATCTGTCCCCTACAGGGAAATTTGCTTCAAATTCTGCGCATCGCCCGCCAAAGGGGAAGTTCCAGGAAAATACTCTTTTATCTGCGTCTTGCAGTAAAGGTGTTTTCAACTTTTCAAAAAAACCAGCGACTGAATTGACAAATTCTCTCTGTTGCATTTCATTCAGCGCTTCATAAAAAAAATACACATGAAAATCACGAATCACCGGCACTTGCATTTCTCGCTCCAACTCTTCGTCTGGGACTTGTTCACTACCTTTCGGGAGTAATTTCAATAGATCTGATTTTGCGAACTCATCACCGCGAATCGTCGCCCTGATATATTCAATCCCAAGTTCGCGAGCTATCTGTAAATATTTATGTTTGCCTATTACAATTACTTCCCCAGCAACTAAAGCTACTCTGATTGCGGAAAGCGGAAATGATCTAGGTTTGGAAAGTCTGTATTTCAAATGCTCATACATCTGCAACGTATCTTTATCAGGATATGACCGATCTTCTTTTACTGATGAAACAGGAATTCTTACCATCATTTAGTTATCACCAATATTAATTAGGATTTAAGCAAAAAAAGTGAGCTATTTCAAAAATGAAGTAAACCCAAAACGGCTATAAAGTCTGTAAATTCGGGAACATGGCATCAAAATGCCCGAGCCGACTAGGTTACTGCCAATACTTGGTGGTAAGCCAAATAAACTACACAATCACGAATGAGCTTCCCCCGAAAAATAGTCTGCCATAGGTAACGTAAAATAAACGTAACT
>JAZJXP010000008.1:9601-149248 GCA_040390835.1 Pseudomonadota bacterium | reverse complement strand
TTCGGATCTTCCCATTTTTTGTACTGCACAAACGGGAACCCCCTTCAGGGGGCGACTACGCCTGGGTCGCCTTTCTTTGAATACTTTCTTTGGCGACGCAAAGAAAGTATTTCGGCTGCCGGGCCGAGACCCGGCTTGTATCCACGTAGAGCAGTCGCTTTAATCAAAGTACGGTAGTGCAACAAACGTCACTGGGCTCCAGCCTGCGCTGGAGCGACGACATATAGATTGCCGCTTATGGACATACCACGCGAGTAATCAATCCTTCTTCCCACTACCCCTCAATTTCCCCACTATGCCCGCAGGAAAAAAATAGATCGACACCACAAACAATACCCCCAACCACAACATCCACCGGTCCGGATGCAAAGCACTTGCCAGCAGCGGCACATCAACCAAAGACGACGACGCCACACTCATCAAACTCTTCAAATAATTCTGCGCCAGTATGAACAAGGTCGCACCAACCACAGCCCCATACATGGTCCCCATGCCACCGATTACCACGATCAATAAAATGTCTGTCATGACTTCAAAACTCAGCATGGTCTTGGGCCCGACATAACGCAGCCACAAGGCCAACAAGGCACCTGCCATGGCCGCAACCAGGGCCGCAATGCAATTCGCCAGGATGCGGTAATACACGGTACGGTAACCCAGTGCCTCGGCACGGAAATCATTTTCACGTATGGCCTGCAAGACCCGACCAAAAGGCGAATTGACGACCCGCAGCAAGAACAGGAATAACAGGGTACTGCCAATAAACACGATGTAATAGGTAATCACCTTACCATCCACGACACGGCCAAATATCTCGGATTCAAACAGGCGATAAGCAGGCGACAGGATAGCAGGCACACTGAAGGTCTTGCCGTCTTCACCGCCAGTAAAATCCGACAATTGCGATGCCAGCACAGCAAAGGATGAAGCCACAGCCAACGTGATCATGGCATAAAAAATTGCGCGCACACGCAAGGCAAACAGGCCAACGATCAGGGCCAGCACCAGCGTCACCAATAATGCTGCCAGCAAACCAACAGCGGCCAATCCCCAGGATGGCGTGCCACTGGCCAGAGCCAGGCCTATGCCGTATGCACCTATGCCAAAAAACATGGTGTGTGCAAAAGAGACTATGCCGGTGTAGCCCAGCAACAAGTCATACGAAGCCACCAGCACAATGTACACGCAGATGGTGGCGGCCGTATTCAAAGGCCGGGCCCCGCTGGTGATGAAAGGCGCGCAAGCCAGCCCCAGGAATATCGCCACCAGGATAAGTGCCAGCCAGCGGTTACGCGGAAAATCATCCGACAGGATTTGTTTCATTGCATTCATGTGTTAACGCCTTACCACGGTGTACAAGCCAGTCGGGCGCCACAGCAGCACGGCGATCATCAGCAAGATATTCGACACCAGCGCCAGCTTGGGCACGAGGAAGCCAGCGTAATTGGCGACCAGTGCCATCAGCAAGGCGCCGATAAAACAACCGCCGACTGAACCCAGGCCGCCGATGATGATGACGATGAACACCATGACCATGATGTCGCCGCCCATGGCTGCGGTCAGGCTTTCCTTGTACAAGCCCCACATGACACCACCGAGACCAGCCAGCGCCGAACCGGCAGCAAACACCAGCACGAACAGGCGGCGTATGCGGTAACCGAGTGCTTCTACCATTTCACCATTTTCTACGCCGGCACGTATCAGCAAACCCAGTTTGCTGCGGTTCAGCACCAGGAACATGGCAACGAATACCAGCAAACCAACCACGACAGCAATCAGGCGATATTTTTCTATGGCGGCATCACCCAGCAGGATGGAGCCGCGCAAGCTGGTTGGCAATGGTAGCGGGATTTGCTCTGCACCCCAGATGACATTGATCATCTGTTCAGCAACGATCATGCCGCCCATGGTGATAAGGATTTGTTTCAAATGCTGACCATACACGGGCATGATGATAACGCGCTCGAACGCCCAGCCCAGCAAGCCAGTTGCCAGCATCGCCAGCAGGATAGCCAGGCTCAGTGCGGTCAGATTCATTAGCAATGAATCTGCTTCCATCCAGCCATGCATGGGCAACAACACCAGCGTAGCGACAAAGGCGCCGACGGATACAAAAGCACCGTGGCCAAAATTCAATACATCCATCAAGCCAAAGATCAGGGTCAGGCCACTGGCCATGATAAAGATCATCATGCCCATGGCCAGGCCTGCGACGGTCAGGGTGATCCAGGTCGGGAAGCTGCCCACCAGTGGCAGCATCAGCAAGGCCAGGGCAGGTACCAGTACCAACGGCCAGATATCGCGTGGTGCTGTCGGCAGGCTGGCGACTTCTGGTTTGGCTGTCGTATCCAGAACAGTATCTGTCATTATTCTTCCTCTTGCTTTATTGATGCGCAGCCAGTGACAGGCCCAGCAAATGCTGTTGCAAGTCATTGTCTTCAGCCAGTGCCTGCATGCCGCCGGTATGTACGACACGGCCATCATCCATGACGGCTACCGTATCTCCCAGCTTGCGCACGAAATTGAAATTTTGTTCAACCAGCAAAATGGTGGTGTCGCTGGCTTTCAATTCATTGAAGGCGGCCATCAGGCTAAGGATGATGGCGGGTGCCAGCCCCTTGGTCGGTTCATCCACCAAAATCAGTTTGCGCGGTTCAACGATGGCGCGGGCAATGGCGACCATTTGTTTTTGACCACCGGACAGATTACCTGCCGGGTAGTTCCAGAATTTTTTCAGCGCCGGGAAAAAACCACATATCCATTCGACACGGCTATTATCGAGCGGGCCATTGCGTGCGGCCAGTAGCAGGTTTTCTTTGACTGTCAGGTCAGAAAATATCGCCATGCTTTCTGGCACGTAGGCAATGCCTAGCTGGGCGATGTCTGGCGTTGCCATGGCAGTGATATCGCGGCCATCAAAATGTATCTTACCCTGACTGGCCTTCCACAGGCCCATGATGGTACGCAGAGTAGTGGTCTTGCCTGCGCCATTGCGGCCCAGTAAAACCGACAGGCCGCCACGCGGCACCTGCATGTCCACACCTTGCAGGATATGGTATTCACCGATATGGGTATGTACACCGGTCAGTGTCAGTAGGGCTTCAGACATGCTGCTCTCCCGTGGTTTCAGGGGCAACGCCCAGATAGGCCTCCTGCACGATGGCCGATGCCATGACGCTGACAGGCTCACCATCTGCCACCAGCGCGCCGTTATGCAAGACGATGATGCGGTCAGCCAGCGAACGTACCACATCCATTTTATGCTCAACCAGCAAAATGGTTTTCTTGCGCTCAGCCTTGACCTGGTGTATCAGGTCCAGCACCACTGGCACCTCATCAACACTCATGCCTGCCGTGGGTTCATCGAACATCATGATTTCAGGTTCCAGCGCCAGCAAGATCGCTACTTCAAGCTTGCGCTTGTCGCCGTGCGACAGTGCCGAGACCTTGTCCGACTTGCGGTCTGCCAGTGCAACCTTGTGCAGGTAATGTTCTGCCCGCTTCAACAGGCTGGCATGCGCAGACCACAATGAAAAAATGTTCAAGCCCAGACCTGCCCTGCTTTGTACTGCCAGACGCACATTTTCTATGACTGACAAATTAGGGAAGAGATTGGTCAACTGAAAAGCCCTGCCTATACCTCTGCGCGTGCGTTCAGCTGCGCCTTTGGCTGTGATATCCACACCGAACAAATGTACGCTACCCGCACTGGAAGGCAATTGACCAGACATCAGGTTGAAGTAAGTGGTTTTACCAGCGCCATTCGGGCCGACGATGACAGTCAGGGTGCCGGGATAAAAGTCTGCAGTTACCCGGTTGACGGCCACATGGCCGCCAAACCGTATGCTGAGGTCACGCGTTGATAGTGAAGGTACGCCACTCATTTGTTCGCCAGCCATCATCAGCGCTTGTTCTTGACCGGGACTGGCAATTCGCTGGCAGGTATTTCCCTGACCAGTTCCAACAAATCCCATTCATTTTTTTGATCTTTCTTGATCTTGAAATGGTACATGGCTTGCATGGCCTGATGATCTTCCTTACGGAAATTCATCTTGCCTTTAGGCGTGTCAAACTCCATGCCTTCCATCGCCGTGATGAGCTTTTCAGTATCAGTGGATTTGGCTTTGCTGATAGCTGTATACACTGCACTGGCGGCAGCAAAGCCACCAGCGGTGAAGAAGTCTGGTGGAGCCTTGAAACGCTTGGTGTGTTCTGCCACCAGCCAGTCGTTCATCTTGTTTTTGGGGAAGTCGTAGTAATAGTAAATCGTGCCCTGGGTACCTACATAAGTTTTCCAGTTTTTCATGACGGGCAGTATATTACCGCCGGGGGCCAGAGTAATGCCAAAGCGTTCTGGCTTCATGTCAGCAAGCTTGTTCATAGGATTGGGGCCAGCCCAGATGATTTGCAAGACGCGCGGTTCTGGCTTGTCTTTCAGCACATCAAAAATACGCTGTGCTGCGGCGGTAAAGTCCGTGGTATTTTGTGCGGCATATTCTTCATGGACTATCTTGGCCTTGGCACCCACTGCCGTCAATGCTTCCTTCGCTGCCTTCACGCCGTCACGGCCAAAAGCATAATCCTGCGCCAGGAAAGCGATACTGCCACCGGACTTGATGGTGCTGGCAGCAGCCAGGCCATCCTGCATGGAATTGCGACTGGTGCGGAAGATGTAGCGGTTCCATTTTTCACCGGTAATTGCATCGGCCACTGCAGGCTCGACTATCAGTACTTTCTTGTATTCTTCGGCCACAGGCAGCATGGCAATCGCAGAACCAGAAGAACTGGTGCCGACCGCGATATCAGCCTTGTCATCGCCAAAGGCTTCGGCCAGTGCCGTGCGGCCCAGGTCAGGCTTGCTTTGGTCATCCTTGACGATGACCTTGATCTTGCGGCCATTGATTTCCATCTTGCCGCTGGTCAGGTATTCAAGGCCCATCATGAAGCCGGTCTCGGTTTCCTTGGCGTAGGCTTCCAGTGCACCAGTCTTACCTGCGATCAGGGCGATTTTCAAATCTTGTGCCATGCTACTGGCAGAGCTGAATGCACCTGCCATTGCCAGGGCCAGACAGACTAGTTTAAAACTTTTTCTTGCTTGCATTTTGTCTCCTGCTAGTTTTACGTTGTAGTGACTGTGGTATTGCGCAGATGTTGTCAACGGCATTTCCCATGCTCTTTTCTGACGGTGCCCATAAGCATACTGCAATTCGCCTAATCCACCGTGGCTAAAAATTCCCTGATGGCTTTTTGTGCCTGCGCTTCCATCAGCATGGGAGCGTGACCTACGCCATTCACTTCGGCATATTGCATGTCGGGCGCCAGGTCTTGCATATAGGCGAGTTGTTCAGGCTCGACCAAATCTGACAAATCACCGCGTATCAGCAAGGTGGGACGGTTTCTGGCAAGGCGGCGGAAAGCGAAATTGGCGACCCAGGATTTGCTTTTCAACTGTCCGGTTTGCAAGGGCTTGGCAATATTCGGATCATATTGCAGCGCCAGCTTGCCTTCGATATTTGCAGCAAATGCCCGCCTCGCCCACTTGCCCCATTCTTCCACGCTATTATCCGGAAAAGCAGACAGGTTGACCTGGCGTATGTAGTGCGTAGCCGCTTCCCAGTCATTCACTTCCACAGTCTTGCCAGCAAAGCCGGCGATCCTGCCTAATCCCTTGGGGGACAAGGCTGGCCCCACATCATTGAGGATGGCAGCAGCGATCAAATTCAATTTTCGCGCTGCCACCGTCATCGTGATGAGGCCACCCATGGAAGTACCTATGAATACTGCCCGGCCTATACCCAGGTCACGGGCGAGTTTGATGACATCATTCGCATACACGACTGAATTGTAATGATCAGGGTCGGCATCATGCTGAGAGCGCCCGCGTCCCCTGACATCCACCGCAATCACCCGCCTGCCCTGTTCTGCTATCCACGGAGCCAGCTCTTCAAAGTCGCCAGAATTGCGGGTCAGGCCATGGATGCAGATGACTGCACATTTGGCCTGCCCACCTTGCGATGCATAATCCCGCGCATACAATTGCAGGCCATCGCTACTGGTAAAGCTGATGTCAGTGAAAGTAGTCACGCAATCTCCTCTCGCTGTCACCGGACTAGAAACGGTATTCCACAGTGGCCGAGACTGTCCTTGGATTACCATAAAAGGCAGTGGTTGTACCTTCCAGACCCAGCGTAGGGAACAGGTAACCAGCGACCTTGTATTTGGTATTGCTGAGGTTTTTGCCATGCAAACCGGCACGCAGACGCTTGTCTGTGCTGGTCCAGACCAGGCTGGCATCCCACAGCGAGTAGGCATCCTGATCCAGCAAGGCATTTGGTGTTTCAAACTGGTTGGTGGCAGCGCGATAGGAATAGCTGGAAATCAGTGACAGCGTGCCGTTCTTGCCTATCATGTTCAGCGGCCAGTCATAGCTTGCTGTCAGGTTGGCTGATTGCCTGGGTGTATTCTGGAACACCTTCTGACTGGCGACATCGACACCGGCGACAATAAATTGCGTGTACTTGGCATCGATATAGCTGAACATGCCAGACAGGCGGAAAGCGTCGGTAACACGCGCAGTTGCTTCCAGTTCAAAGCCCTTGATGCGGGCCTTGCCTGCATTGGTCGTCACACCGGCGAAATTATCATCCTTGCCGTCACCATCGGTATCCACTGCGACTGAGCCGGGTATCTGCACGTTCTTGTAATTACTGAAAAACAGTGCAGCATTGGTCATGATGCGGCCTTTGTCGAACTGTGACTTCAAACCCAGTTCCACAGTCTCGATTTCTTCTGGCTCGTAACCCATTTTTGCCTTGGCCAGACTGATCTTGGTGCCGACCACATTCATGCGCGGATCAAAACCACCACCCTTGAAGCCTTGCGACCAGGATGCATACACATTGTTATCGGCATTGGCTTTCCAGTTCAGCGACAGACGTGGGGTGAACTTGGTATCGGTACGGTCAAGATCGCTCTTGCTCAGATTGGTGTCAGTGCGGAACAGTATTGCACTTGGGTTCCCCATTTCTGGTGAACTCTTGGTACCCAGATACAACTGACGCAAGACTGCGGCCTGGCGCGTGTCCGAGGTATAACGGCCACCGGCAGAAACGCTGATAGTGTCCGACAAACTCATGCTGCCATCGGCAAACACGGCCCAGGCCTTGGTATCAACATCGCCCATGGTGTAGACCGACAGGGGCAAGGCACCGTTCAGGAGGGTATCGAATTTGTTATAGGCGTTAGCATCAATATAATAGACACCGGCCACACCTTGTATGGTTTTGCCGCTATAGCTGAGTTGCAATTCCTGGCTGAACTGGCGGTTCTTGTAGACGGCTGGTGCTTCCAGATCAACCACAGGCAGGGAATCAAAATCGATAGGCGCATAGGAAGTATCGCGGCGGCTGGCCGTGATGGATTTCAAGGTCAGCTCATTATTGATCTGCCATTCAATCAGGGCAGAACCACCGCTTTGTTTTACTTGCTGCAAATGGCCCAGTGCTGTCGTCAGATTGGCGCGGGTATCAAATACATTGTCGAGTATCGGTGCCTTGCTGGCATTGCTGACTGTCAGGCGATGACCATTCTTCGGGCTGGAATCATCCTGGCTGGTATCAGCAGAAACGCGGATGAAGAGGTTATTGCTCGGCGTGAATTCTGCACTCAAACGGGCAGCGGCCACATCCTTGTCGTAATTTTCTGCACCGGTCACCAGGTTTTTACCAAAGCCATTGCGCTTGAATTTTGCCAGCGACGCACCAACCCTGAGGCTGTCTGATACCGGGGTACTGGCCGTCAATACAGCATCGGTCTGGCCATATGTGCCTACCGTGGCTTTCAGGCGTACATCAGTTTCCGGGCGCAGTTTGCGTGTCACATATTTGACGGCACCACCTATGGTATTGCGGCCATACAAAGTACCCTGAGGACCGCGCAAGACTTCTATGCGCTCTACATCATAGATATCAGCCACTGCACCTTGTGGGCGGGCGATATACACATCATCCAGATAAATACCGACACCAGCTTCAAAACCGGCCAGCGGGTCTTGTTGGCCAACGCCACGGATAAAGGCCGTCAACGTTGAATTAGTGGCGCGCGAAGCTTTCATCGTCGTGTTGGGCAAACTTTGTACCAGGCCGACGATGTCAGGGATTGCCGTTTTGGAGAGTTGATCAGCAGAGAAAGCAGTGACAGATACTGGCACATCTTGCAGGGATTCTTCACGGCGGCGGGCAGTCACCACTACGGTAGTCGGTTCTGCATTGGCTGTTTCAGTCGTTGCCGGAGGCGTTGTTGTTTGCGCCTGGCTGATGCCACTACCTGCAACGGTTCCTGATGCGACCAACAATGCTGCGGCGGACTGACGTAAGAATTTCTGCTTTCTCTTGCTCTGGTTCATTTCTGTCTCCTGTATTTTTATGTGCGCCTTTTAGAACGCGTTTACGATCTGTAGCGAGTGAGCGTCAGCGGGGTCGGGGTAACAAAAACGCAGCGCAAAAAGCGGAATGTACTTAAGTACATGAGCATTTTGAGCAGCGCATGAGCCCCGATCACGCTCGCACAGTAAGATCGCAAACACGTTCTTACATGTTGTATGTCGCATGGCACGCAGTGTGCACGGAAAGGAAAAACCCAGAAAGCGCATGCACGCCCACCCTTTGTGCAAAAATGCACACCAGAGTGAAGACAGTGCTATTAAAACTGCCCACTTGTTGTGCAAAACCCCCAATTCTTTCATTCTTGCAAAGAAGAAATGGATTAAACCTTGCCGCTGTATGTGCTTTGTCGCACAATTAGTGCACAATTAGCGCATGAATAGCATGCCTGAATGGACTGACCTGCGTTACTTCCTGGAGCTTGCCCGTGCTGGCACGCTGTCGGGTGCGTCACGCCGTCTGGGGGTAGAACATACAACCGTGGCGCGCCGCATAGACCGGCTGGAAACACAGTTGGGCTCTACACTGTTTGACCGCAGCCGTGAAGGCTATGAGCTGACCGAAATGGGGCATGCACTGTTACCCCATGCCGAAGCCATGGAAAGTGCTGCACTGACTGCAACCGATCAGTTAGGTGCAGCCAGTGTCTCTGCCCATGGTGTCGTGCGCCTGGGCGTGCCGGAAATGTTCGGCACCCTGGTCATCGCCCCCTTATTGGTGCATCTGCTCAAAGACCATCCTGAACTGAGTGTGGATTTATTGGTACAACCGCGCTTCGCCAACCTGGCAACCCGCGAAGCAGATCTGGGGGTCATGCTGGATCCACCCAATACCGGGCGCTACGTGTTTACCCGTCTGGCGACTTTCCGCCTGAATTTATATGCATCACCAGATTATCTCGCGCGCCACCCTCCTATACTGAGTGAAGCCGACCTGGCTGAGCATGAGTTTGTCGATTATGTGCAAGATCGCCTGGCCAGCAATGAACTCAATTTCCTCGACAAGCTGGGCTTTACGCCAAAAAGGCGCTTGTGCTGCACAGGCATGATGGCACAATGCGAGGCCGCTGCGGCTGGCATGGGCCTGATCATGGCACCGCCGTATGCCATCCCGGCTAGCGGTACCCTGGTACCGGTCTTGCAAGAAAGCTTTTTTACCGAGCGTTCTTACTGGCTGGCTGCGCCCAGTGACTTGTATCGTCTGCAAAGGGTACGTGTGGTCTGGAATCTTTTGCGTGAATACGCCGAGCAACACCCTTCCCTGTTTATGCATACAGAAAGCAACAAGCCCTGATACGTGGCCTGCGTGTAAGAGGCTGTTGCGAAATTGAGATGGCTAGGCGCCCCCGGCTAGGTGCTCCCGGCTAGGTGCCCCCGGCTAGGTGCCCCCGGCTAGGCGCCCCGACGCAGACAGTACTTTAGTACGGCAAGGAGGTGCAACAACGCCAGATTAATTTCGCAACAGTCTCTAAATTGAAAATCGACTAAAATCAGCGCATCTCTACCCACGTCAGCCTTATAACTTATAGGGCCAGCCAAGATTGGATAAGCAATTGCCCACTGCCGCCCTGGATACCAGCCAGTTACAAAACTGGCTAGCCGCTGTCGCCCGCAAAGACGCGCAGGCATTTAAATTACTGTATGAGGCCACTTCGCCGAAACTGTTTGGCTTCGCGCTGCGTATATTAGTTAAGCGTGAGTTGGCAGAAGAGGTTTTACAAGAGAGTTTTGTCAACATCTGGAATAACGCAGGCAGTTATCAGGCCGGTTTGGCAGCACCCATGACCTGGATGACAACGATAGTACGCAATCGCGCTTTCGACCTCTTGCGCCGTGTTGATCACGATGTAGAAATCGATGCTGATAATTTTGATATGGGAATCATGCAAGCCATGGAAAGCACTGAACCGACACCAGCACAGACGCTGGAATTGACTGAGGATGCCAAAGCACTTGCATCCTGCATGTCACGTCTGGAAGGTTTGCACAGGCAGGCAATGGCGATGGCATTTTTCCATGATCTGTCACATAGTGAAGTTGCCGAGCATATGAAATTGCCGATAGGGACGGTGAAAACCTGGATCAGGCGCGGACTAGACAAGCTGCGCACCTGCCTCACACGTCTGGAGGCATAATGAATTTACAGCAAATCAAAAACAACCCGGCCTTGCAGGAAAAACTGGCCTCTGAATATGTACTGGGCACCCTGCGCGGTGGCGCACGCCGCCGCTTTGAAACCTGGTTGAAACAGGATGCCGCGCTGCGCCAGGTGGTAGGTCAATGGGAAGCGCATCTGGTACCCATGGCTGAATTCACCCCGGCAGTAACACCACCACCAAACATCTGGCCAGCGCTGGAAAAACGCCTGAATCTGAATATCACCAAAGACCCATGGGCCTACTGGCGCAACTGGGGAAAATTACGCGAAGACCTGGCCTTCTGGCGCGGCCTGGGCATGTTCTCAACTACTGCCGCCGTGGTGCTGGTCTCTGTCTTGCTCAGCAAACAGGCAGATCAACAGGCGACGCCACAAACCAATTATGTCGCCACTTTGTCGGATGACAAGGCACAGGCTATCGCAGTTATTACCGGCGACGCCAAACGCGGCCAGTTACAGATACGAATGGTGACAGCGCAAAACATCGCTGCTGACAAGAGCCTGGAATTGTGGGCAGTGGGTAAAGACGGCAAAGTCAAATCGCTGGGCCTGGTCGCTGACAAAGGTATCATCACTTTGCCTATGCCTAAAGACATGACCGCAGACAGCGTGCCTTTGCTGGCAGTGACACTGGAACCAAAAGGTGGATCTGGCAATCCTGAGAAACCATCTGGGCCGATCATATTCAAGGGGAATTGGGTGCAGATTTAAAGAAAAAAATGGCATCGCGACCTTTACTGAAGGGATGAATAACCGAGTCCCTGAGAAATATAAACATCGGTCGCGATGACGTTGCAGTTGCAGTTGCAGTTGCAGTTGCAGTTGCAGTTGCTTTTGACGTCGAATTCCCATGTGTCGACGCCATTTGTGCGGCACAGAAAATGGAAAGAGAAAGGCCGATGTTTGAGCGTAGCGAGTTTTCGGACTTTCCCATTTTTTGTACTGCACAAATGGGAACCCCGCAGGGGCGACGACGCCTGGGTCGCCTTTTCTTTGGATACTTTATTTTGGCGAAGCAAAAGAAAGTATCTCGGCTGCCGGGCCGAGACCCGGCTTGTATCCACAGAGAGTAATCGTTTTAATCAGAGTACGAAGATGCAGCAAACGCCTCTGGGTTCCAGCCACAAGCACGCTGGAACGACGTTAATAAGAACACGGCTCTGTTCTATCAACGGCCAGCAATCTCAATCAACAAACGCCGATTAAAAAAACAGCTATCAAGTCCTGGCTGGCAACAAAGTCCCCACCACCTCACCAAAGCCTATCCGCGCACAACCTTCTTTTTGCGCCCAGCCACGCATGATGATGGCATCTCCATCTTCCATGAAAATACGCTGTTCACCATTACTCAAAGTCAGCGCCTTCTTGCCACCTTCAGTGAGTTCCAATAAAGAACCTGCCTCTTCTGCCAATGGGCCAGATTGCGTACCCGACCCCAGCAAATCACCAGGATTGAGATTGCAACCGTTGACGGTATGATGGGTAACCAACTGCGCAATGGTCCAGTACGAATGGCGGAAGTTGGACAAGGACAAACGCTCGGCAGGCGCACCTGCTGCGCGCATTTTTTCTGTCTGCAGCAAGACTTCAAGTTGCACATCGAAGGCACCGCTGTCACGTAAATCGGGCGCATCCAGGTAGGCCATGGGTTGCGGGTCTTCTGCATCGCGTGTCCAGGCATGGCGGTACGGCGCCAGCGCTTCCAGCGTCACTACCCAGGGAGAAATGGTGGAAGCAAAATTCTTGGCCAGGAAAGGGCCGAGTGGCTGGTATTCCCAGGCCTGCACATCACGTGCTGACCAGTCATTCAACAGACACAAGCCAAAGATATGCGACTCTGCCTTATCCATATTGATAACATCGCCTAGCGAATTGCCGGGGCCGACGAAAATGCCGATTTCCATTTCATAATCCATGCGCTTGGCAGGACCAAAAACCGGTGTGTCGGATG
Source organism: Pseudomonadota bacterium (assembly GCA_040390835.1). Taxonomy (GTDB): domain Bacteria; phylum Pseudomonadota; class Gammaproteobacteria; order Burkholderiales; family Burkholderiaceae_D; genus Undibacterium. The sequence goes on along the minus strand of JAZJXP010000008.1, from coordinate 136,699 downwards.
TGGGCGGTTTGGTCTGCCCAACAGGACGGCGAAATTGCTGACCCGATACACCGATGGAAGATGCACGGCCATGGTAGCCGATAGGTACCCATTTGTAGTTAGGCAGCAGGGGATTATCTGGGCGGAATAATTTACCAACCGCCGTTGCATGATGGACAGAGGTATAAAAGTCAGTGTAATCACCAATCTGCGCAGGCAAGGCAAATTCTGCCGCGCTTTGCGCCAGCAGGCAGGCTTGTAATGCACCTTGCAGATTTGCACCTTCACGCAAGACACGCGACAGGGCCAGGCGCAAGGCTGACCAGACTGGTGCGCCCAGGCCCATCAGGGCATTCAGGTTATTGGCATTGACAGCATTACTGAAATGCCCGCCCTGCAATTCGGTATAACCGGCAAAGGCATGGGCGGCATGGGCGGCTGCCAGATCAAGTATCTGGTCGCCGATGGCAATACCGATGCGAAATGCCTGGCTGCTGCCCTGGCGGCGGAAAACGCCATACGGCAAGTTTTGCAAGGAGAAATCCGTGTCAGCCTGGTTGGCCGATGCTACCCAACTGCGCAAGGCGACATCATGGGTTTCGTTGAGTTGTACCGTCATTTTATTTTTGCTCCGGATTAAAATTTTTCTTGATACCTTGCCAGCACTGGTAATAGTCAGCCTGCAATTGCGCAGCTTCCATAGCAGCGCGGGTAGGTTTGATGATATTACGCGTTTCTATCATGAAGGCCATCGTATCATCGACTTTATGTGGTTTGCTGGTATCTGCTGCAGATGCCTTGTCAAACGTCGGTGCATCGGGGCCATGGCCGCTCATGCAATTATGCAGGCTGGCACCACCAGGGCGGAAGCCAGTGGACTTGGCATCATACTGACCATGGATGAGTCCCATGAATTCACTGGCGATATTGCGGTGGAACCAGGGCGGACGGAAAGTATTTTCTGCCGCCAGCCAGCGTGGCGGGAAGATCACGAAGTCTATGGTATCCACACCCGGCGTATCACTGGCTGCCTGCAAGACCAGGAAGATCGATGGATCAGGATGATCGTAACTGATGGAGCCTATGGTATTGAAGTGACGCAAATCATATTTATAAGGCGCAAAGTTACCATGCCAGGCGACAACGTCCAAAGGTGAATGGCCGATTTTTGCCGACCACAGATTGCCGCTGAACTTGGCCAGCAATTCAAAATCACCTTCTTTGTCTTCATACCAGGCAACCGGCGTCTGGAAATCACGCGGATTGGCCAGGCCGTTGGAACCAATGACGCCCAGGTCGGGCAATTTCAAGATGGAACCAAAATTTTCGCAGACATAGCCACGCGCTTCGCCATCTGGCAGATGTACCTGGAAGCGCACGCCACGTGGTATCACGGCAATTTCTTGCGGCTCTATATCGAGCAAACCCATTTCGGTACGGATATGCAGGCGACCTTGCTGAGGGATGATGAGCAGTTCAGCATCTGCGTTGTAGTAAAACCGCGTCGTCATGTCACGGTTGGCTGTATATATATGGATAGCGCAACCAGTCTGGGCATCAGCTGAACCATTACCTGCCATCGTCATCCAGCCATCAATGAAGTCAGTTGCCTCAGTTGGCATGGGCATGGGGTCCCAGCGCAATTGATTTGGCGTCGTCGGCGTAGCCCCAAAATCATTCGTCATGCGGCCATTGCTGGCTTGCTGGAAGGGCTGGTGCATGGCAGCCGGGCGTATGCGGTATACCCATGAACGACGGTTCACATGGCGCGGTGCGGTAAAGGCCGTACCTGAGATTTGCTCGGCATACAGGCCGTAGGCGCATTTCTGTGGAGAATTCTGGCTCCTGGGCAAGGCATCCGGTAATGCCTCGGTCGCGAATTCATTGGCAAAGCCAGTCTGGTACTGCAGTTGGACTTCTCTTGCGTCGTGCTTGCTCATGGCGTTTCCTGCAATCTGAGTTTTGTACAGGTGCACTTTAATGCAAAGTTTGTCGTTTTACGATATAAATACAAAAATGTAGAACATTCATAGAATCAATAATGCTAAACACTGATGCTGAGCAATAATGCAGGACATTAAGACTGGAACATCATGCTGGAACCCAAAGACATAGACCTGAACTTGCTGGTGGTATTCCAGGAAGTCTACCAAGACCGTCAGATATCCTCCGTCGCCCGCAAGCTGGGCTTGTCACAGCCAGCCGTCAGCAATGCCCTGGCGCGGCTGCGGCGCAGTTTTGATGATGAATTATTTGTGCGAACGGCAACAGGCATGCAGCCTACGGCGCTGGCCGAACAACTGGCAGAACCCGTGGCGCTGGCATTAACTCATATCACCCAGGCGCTGAACCGTCAGGAAAACTTTGACCCGGCCAGCAGCAAGCGTCATTTCACCATCGCCATGACCGATGTAGGTGAAGTGTATTTCATGCCCATACTCGCTGAGCACTTGCATACCCAGGCACCGCAGGTACAGTTATCCACTGTACGCGCAAGTGATATCGATTTAAAAACGGAAATGGAATCAGGTCGTGTTGATCTGGCGATAGGTGCTTTTGATCATTTGTCAGATGCCTGGTATCAGCGCCGTCTGTTCCGGCAAAATTATGTCTGCATGTTCCGTCAAGACCACCCGCTGGCAGCAGACAAGCTGGAGATGAGGGATTTTTTGGCTGCACGTCATTTGATTGTTGCATCCAGGGAAAACCCTTATGCCAAAGTCAATCAAAGCCTGGAGAAGGCAGGCATCAGTGCAGCCAGCCATTTGCGTGTGCCGCATTTTGTTGCTGTTCCGTACATAGTCAGTTGCAATGACTTGCTGGTGACGGTGCCACAGAAGCTGGCCGAGCGCGCTGCAACACCGTTTGGTTTGCGCTATGTCAAACCACCCTTGCGTTTGCCTGCCCTGCAAACCAATATGTTCTGGCACAGGCGCTACAATCAGGATGCAGGCAATCAGTGGATGCGCAGCCTGATATCTGATCATTTTCTTGAGTGAATGAGCAGCTTTCTGGCCTGCGATAAGAATGATGCTGAAAATCCTTCATCATAAGTCTGAAAGCTTTTCCGCCATGGCGAGTGGCTTATCCTCTACACTTGCCTGATTGTTTAATTAGCCGGAGTAAACCCATGCCCGTCATTACCTGTGTAGAAGACCTGCGCCTGCTCGCCAAAAAGCGCGTCCCAAAAGCTTTTTATGATTATGCAGACAGCGGCTCTTACACAGAATCGACTTACAAGGCCAATACCAGCGACCTGGCAGCCATCAAGTTGAGACAGCGGGTTGCCATCAATGTAGAACAAAGAAGCACCCGCAGCACCATGATAGGCCAGGAAGTCAGTATGCCAGTAGCGATAGCGCCAACCGGTTTGACAGGCATGCAATGGGCCAATGGTGAAATGCTGGGCGCGATTGCGGCAGAAAAATTCGGTGTGCCATTCACGCTATCAACCATGAGCATTTGCTCGATAGAAGATGTTGCCAGCGTCACCACTAAACCATTCTGGTTCCAGTTGTATGTCATGCGCGACCGTGGCTTTGTCAAAGAACTCATACAAAGAGCAAAGAATGCCAAATGCTCGGCTCTGGTGCTCACGCTGGATTTGCAAATTCTGGGACAGCGTCATAAAGACTTGAAAAATGGCATGTCCGTGCCACCCAAACTGACACTGGCAAACGTGATCGACCTCGCTACCAAGCCAGCCTGGGCGCTACGTGCTTTAACTGGCCGCAAGACCTTTGGCAATCTGGTCGGCCATGTCAAGGGTGGCGACGGCATAGTCACGCTGAGTCAATGGACTGCCAGCCAGTTTGACCCCACGCTGAGCTGGGATGATGTTGCCTGGATCAAGAAAGAATGGGGTGGCAAGCTGATACTCAAAGGAATACTCGATGTAGAAGATGCCAGGCTGGCAGTAGCTGCCGGCGCTGACGCGATCGTCGTCAGCAACCACGGTGGCCGCCAGCTTGATGGCGCGATGTCATCGATACAGGCGTTGCCAGCGATTGTTGATGCAGTTGGTCACCAGACCGAAGTCTGGTTTGACGGTGGCATACGTACAGGACAAGACATACTCAAGGCCACCGCCCTGGGTGCTAAGGGCAGCATGATAGGCCGTGCCTTTTTGTATAGCCTGGGTGCCATGGGGGAAGCCGGCGTCACCAGGATGCTGGAAATCCTGCAGAGTGAACTGGATGTCAGCATGGCCTTGACGGGGACTAAAGATATCCGTGAAGTCAATGCGTCGAACATTATCCGAACTTAAATACAGACTTAAATGTGGCCTTGAATGTGGCCTTGAAATTTCAGAACGCTACTTCTGTCCTTAAGCTCAGCACCCAGGCTTTTTTCAGACTGGCATCCATATTCGGATTGAAAACGCATTGCACCACTGGCTGCACACCCAGCCAGGGGCGCACTTGCATTTTATAAGTCGCCTCTACGATAGATTCAAAATTGTTGGCCTTGTTGAGCTTGCGGTATTTTTCACTGGCATGAGCATAGGTCATTCCCAAGGCCAGCTGATCTTCAGCACGCCCATCGAAAAGGCCAACATAATTCAAGCCCAGATTAACTGACCAGTCAGATTGATTGATATCTTTTTGTGCCGTACCAAAGCGCAAGAATCCTTGCAAGCCCTGGCCAGGATACCCGGCTTTGGGCAGCAGCGTGCGCTCAGTCAGAAAATACCAGCCATAATTCTTGCGTTGCAAACGCTTGCCATTTGCATCCAGACTACTGAGGTCATCAAAGCTGGCGCTGTAACGCCACATGCCTATGGCAGTCTTGTTGAGTGCCTTGTCGTCACCACCGGGTTTTTCACTAAAATGCCCAGCTTCTGCCATGAACAAAACGCCGTCGCCTTTGTCAAATTTGATATGGCTGCCACGCGAATTGGCCGGATCACCCGGTACACCGTCCAGTAAAGCCAGTTGCAGATAAGTATTTTTGTCTGCAGATTTGTAGCGAAGGCGCGTACCAAAGGATGCCATGGGGTAGATAGGCGGTCCGTTCTTACCAGTCTGCCCGACTGAAATATTCATGCCCATGGCAGGTTGCAGAAATACGCCTGAACTGTCGGTGACATAAAATTCTGAATCGATGGCATACAACCCTGCCAGCACAGTCAGCCTGTCATCAAGCATGTTCTTTTCCAGCCACAGCGCAGAGAACTGGGCGGTATTGGTTCTGACTTCGATATTATCAACCCCGATGAAGCTGCCAGTTTTTTGGAGATTCGGTTTGCCACCGAGTTCACTATGGTATTGGGTATAGGCGGTCCAACCTTCCCATCCCATCAGTTTATTCAGGTCGAGGCGTATCCTGGCATCGGTATACGATAGCCATCTGGTGCCGGTGGCGATGCCACCATTCTGGTTGCGCACGATGTCGCTACGATGCGTGAAATCCAGACTGATACCCTGGTCCAGCCAGGTCTGGCGCTGGCCATTCCAGTCGCCTGTGAGGGTAGTCAGATTCAAGTCGGTGCCGTCTTCCGCTGCATGAGCGGGTATATGAATGACACAGTTCAGACATAGCAGCAGTCCCACCGAGAAAATGCCAGACTTCAGGGTCTTTCTCATAGGCAGCTCTATAAAATATTTCAGGTCAGGATGTCACTGGCTAGCCACATGTCAATGTCACTATCAGGTCATAAAAGTATGGTCTTTTATTTCTGATGCAATGTGTACTAAGTCCCTGATTTTCGGCGCTATTCTACCTAAAAATGAAAAGCTTGCCAGTAAAAATTTTGTAAACTTTCACTCGTGCTTTTTAAAGCTGCAGATAATAAAAAAGCATGGGCAAGCCCATGCTTTTTCACAACTCATTCCTGGAGTTCACATCCATGCATCTGCATGGATGATTTTTCCCGATCCTTGCGTAATCAGGCGACCTGACGTTGCAACTGATTTTGCGCCTGGTTTTGTGACTCTACCAGTTGCAGATTATCGCCATCAATCAGGATGCGGCGTGGTTTATGTGCTTCTGGAATTTCACGCACCAGTTCGATATTCAACAAACCATTGTCGAGACGCGCAGTGACTACTTTGACGTGATCTGCCAGACGGAAACGGTGTTCAAAATCACGAGAGGCAATGCCACGGTGCAGGAAGTTGCGTGTACCTTCGGCCTTTTGGCGGCGACCGACAATTTTCAGTGTATCGCGTTCGGTTTCGATGTCGATTTCGCTGCGGTCAAAACCTGCAACTGCCATGGTGATCGCATACTTATCTTCTGCAATCAATTCAATATTGTAAGGGGGATAGCTGGGCGCAGTTTCAGCACGTTGAGCATCATCAAATAACTGGGCCAGACGGTCAAAGCCGATAGCGGAACGATACAGAGGAGCGAAGTCAAAATTACGCATGATAATATCCTTATAAATTGAAGCGATATAAATTAAAAGTTTAGAAACTATTTTTGAAAATCTTACTACGGTGATGCCTGTTACTTCTGATTCGCAGACCTCAGCTTCGAGCATCTGCTGAGTAGAAAATGGCGCTGGTGCCAAGAGTTTCAAGACCCCGATCTCAAATTTTTTTTCTTAAATAAAATTTATTAATTTCAGATTATTCTCAGCAGCAATATTTACAACAGTCCAAAGAAAAACAGGAAACAGGCATGGCCAAGCTTTACTTCAGATATTCAGCAATGAACGCAGGAAAATCCACAGCGCTTTTACAAGTCGCTCACAACTACGAAGAGCAGGGACAAAAAGTCCGCCTCTACACTGCAGCCATTGATAACCGTTATGGCGCAGGCAAAGTCACTTCCCGTTTGGGGCCACAAAGGCAGGCTGAAGTTTTTGATACGCATTTTGATTTTCTGGCAGAGACGCCTAAAGTCAGTTGCGTGCTGGTCGATGAAGCGCAATTCCTGTCGGCTGATCAGGTAAGGCAATTACATCAGTTGGCGCAAGTACGTGGCGTGCCGGTGATCTGCTATGGTTTGCGCAGTGATTTTCTGGGTGAGCCATTTACAGGATCGAGCTATTTGCTGGCGCTGGCAGATGACATAGAAGAGCTGAAAAACATTTGTGCCTGCGGCAAGAAAGCAACGATGAATATCCGCGTTGATGAAAACGGGAGACGCATGAAAACTGGGGAGCAAATTGATATCGGTGGAAATGAGCGTTATCAGCATGTGTGTGGCCGCTGTTTTTACGCTGGCTAAAATTAAAAGAGCAGGCCACTGAGCCTGCTCTTTTAACGTTAACTAAACCAGCATTAGAGCACCTTCAGAAACTCCGTCAAATCATTAATTTCCTGCGGCGTAAATCCTATATTAAAACGCTTGTCATAGAACTTCACGACATCGCTTATTTCTACCATTCCGCCATTATGGAAGTATGGTGAACGGGCTTCTATGGCGCGCAGGCTGGGGACTTTGAAACGGCCGATATCTTTCCATTTACCTGTCGCCATGGCACTGCCGGGATCAGTGGTTTCCACTATTTCGCCAGTCAGTTTATTCCTGAGAGTGTACAAGGGCATGTCAGGTGTGCGCAGGCTGGCATCTGATACACCGGTATTGAACAGACGTGGCACTGAATGCGAACCCACGTTGCCTACACTATGGCAGCTGGTACAAGTCCCACGCTGCAAGGGCAGGCGCAATTCATCATTGAAGCCGGCAACGCGGGTGATATTAAAAGGCTTGTTATTAAATATTTGCTCACCCCTAGCAATGGAACCCCTTGCAAGATTGATCGCCGTTGGTGGCTGTGGCGGTTGAGGTGGACGTCCCTGAATGGGTGGATTAGGTGGGGTTGGCCTGTCGAGGCCTCGCCAGGCGGTGAACATGCTCATGACGTTGCGGTCAAACGGGGCGCCCGTCACATAGTCACCGGCATCGAGATCATTGATGCCAAAATAGAAATTATTCTTTGCCAGTTCAGCAGGGCCACCTTTGGCACCCGCATCTGTCAGGTTGCCCGCGACCAGACTGGTGATTTGCGCAGTAAACAATGTCTTTTCAAAATCGACGATGCTGCGTTGTTCAGCTGCAGTCAAACCTTGTGCGGCTTGCGCATGACCGGTGACGGCGCTATTCGACTGATGCAGCAAATCAAAATCGGTGGAAGAAAAACATTGCAGAGGCCGGGTATTGCGTATGCACAGATTGGATCTGGCATCGGAAAAGGTTTCGCGACCATCCCACATGACCGTGCTCAGAAATTTCAGGTTGGTGGTTGGTAAGGGGCGACGGAATAGCGATATCTCTTTGACGCTGGCATAGCCATATGGATCATCTGCCTTGACCAGGGTAAATTCGGCATCGGCAGGCACCGGCAAACCCACCCTGATGAGTCCTTTGGTCAGCAGCATATTATATGCCAGACGTTTTTGATCTATGGTAGCGACTAAAGCATTGGGTGAATTTGCACCATCCACCAATCTGAAAACTGGATCATCACCATTGGTCTGTGCGAATCTGTCTTTCAAGCTATCGGGACTGATACTCCAGCCCTGGCTCTCCTGATGACAAGTGGCACAACTGCGGCCATTGCCAAAGGCTTTGAAGAAGGCATTACTCTTGTCTATGCTGCCCGTGGTAGAAACTGTCAGTGCAGCCCCTTCTTCATTCGCAAAAGGCACCAGTGAAGGCGGGTCAGCAGGCGGTGCCGCAGGCGCAACAAGGCTTGATGCTGTTGCTAACGGCGGCACAGCTTGCGTTGCTACATTGCTGTTCGCCCCCGCCGTGCTGGTATCACCGCCACAGGCAGCCAGACTCATCAGGACGAATATGGCGCCGGCTATCTGTACCCTGCGATACACTCCATGCATGCTTGGCAAATTCGATGCTGTATATGATTTCATTTAAAGTCTCCCTTGGAGTTCAATTTTTTCTACTCTAGAAGTTCGGCATTCTCTGCGGTTCTGAAACTGCCACGTCCTGAGACTGAATAGAGGATGATTTCTGAATGTGAAGAAAAAATGAAGACCAAGGGATTTTTAAAAAATTGTCGGCAGATATTTCAAAAGAATATTTTTTTGCTGCTTATCGTCTTTACTTCATGATTCCTCCATAATTAGCTGGCACCATGGCAAATCAATACAATTCAATATAATCCCAGGAGCCTTGAAGTATGCGTCTGACCATCGCCCGCAAGCTTGCTTTGGCAATTACGGCAATTGTGATTATCAGCATAGGCACGCTGGCCTGGGTTACCAGTCAAAACCTGAAAAGTGGTTTTATTGCCTACCTCAGTGACCTGGAGCGGCAAGACTTGGTCAGGCTCAGTAATTTGCTGGCAGACGATTATCGTCAATATGGCAATTTTGACCGCTTCCAAGCTAATCCCCGCCCCATGCGTGACTTGCTGGATCAGATACGCAGCAAGCCACGTCCAGAGAATGAGGATGCACCGCCGCCACCGCCCAGAAGAAGGCAACGTGAGGGCGGAGCTGAAGATCAAAATGAGCAGCGCCCACCGCCCCCACCAAGAGGCCAGGACAGGCCGCCACGTGATGCGCCACCTGAACAAAGACCGCCAATAGATCCCATGAACTTTGGGCAAAGACTGTCGCTGATCGATAAAGATGGACATGCGCTGATAGGGCCAGGCGATGCTCCTGGTGGCAACATTGTGCCTATCATGCTGGGCAATGAAAGAATAGGCATACTGAGGCTGGCACCCTTGCGGCAAATCTCGAATGCCAGTGCCATGGACTTTGTCAGTGTGCAAATACGTCATACTTTGTGGCTGGCACTCACACTGATATTGATATCGCTGATATTTTCGCTTTGGCTGGCAAGGCATTTATTGCGGCCTTTGAAATCCTTGCATCAGGTAACTGCAAAAATTTCCAAGGGTCAGCTCGACGCCAGGGCTGAAATGATCAGTCAGGATGAACTCGGCGATCTGGCACGCGATATCAATCGCATGGCGCAAAACCTGGAAAGAAATGAAGCACAAAGAAGCAAGATGCTGGCTGATATCTCCCACGAATTGCGCACTCCCCTGACCGTGATTCAGGGTGAGATAGAAGCACTGATGGACGGGGTGCGCCATATCACACCAGCGGCACTGGAATCTTTGCATGCCGAAGTACGCCACCTCAACAAGCTGGTGGATGATCTGCGCCAGTTAACTTTAGCCGATGCTGGCGACCTGCATTATCAATTCCAGGCCATGGATTTGCGCCCCATGCTGGCAGACCTGTTGCAACGCTTTGGTTTGCGCATAGAGCAAGCTGGTCTGCGTCTGGAAAGCCAGTTGGGCGACATGCCCGCCTGGATCAATGCAGACGGTGGCCGCCTGACCCAGGTACTCAGTAATTTGCTGGAAAACAGCATACGCTATACCGATAATGGCGGGGTTATTTTATGTACGCTGATACGCAATGGAGCCCTGCTTGAATTACGCCTGGAAGACAGTGCCCCTAGTGTGCCAGATGCCAGCCATGCACTGTTATTTGATCGTCTGTACCGGGCCGACAGTGCGCGTAATCGCGCCAGCGGCGGTAGTGGTCTGGGCCTGGCGATTTGCAAGGTCATTGTTGAAGCCCATGGTGGACGTATCAGTGCCTCTGCCTCACAATTGGGTGGTGTGAAAATACTCATGCAATTGCCTTTTATCAAGACACCAAACTAATCCCATGGATACCAAGGCTCACATATTCATTGTTGAAGATGACTTGAAAATCGCTGCCCTGCTCAAGGATTATTTACTGGCTGCTGGTTACCAGGTCAGCCATGAAGCCAATGGCAGGCTGGCGCTGGAACAACTGCGGCTGTCAGCACCGAACCTGATCTTGCTTGACCTGATGCTGCCTGAACTGGATGGCATCAGTATTTGCAATGAAGTACGCAAATTCAGCCAGGTACCCATCATCATGCTAACTGCACGCGTTGAAGAAGTAGACCGCTTGCTGGGCCTGGAAACCGGGGCAGACGACTATGTCTGCAAGCCCTTCAGCCCGCGTGAAGTAGTGGCGCGTGTCAAGGTACATTTGCGCCGCAGCATGGCTGGTCTGATTAAACAGCCAGCTAATGAACAATCACGTTTTGCCATCGACAAACAGCAACTGCGCATACTGGTCGATGCCCAGCCCTTGAATCTGACGCCAGTAGAATATCGCTTGCTGGCTGAATTTATCAGCCATCCAGAGCGTGTTTTCTCACGCCAGCAGTTACTCGACTTTGCGCATGAAGACCAGCGCGACATCAATGACAGGACTGTGGATACACACATCAAGAACATACGCAAAAAGATACAGGGCAAACTGCCAGGTAATGAATGCCTGCATTCTGTATATGGCGTGGGCTATCGTTTTGAACTGCCGCTATAAACTATTCTGAACGATCAAATCAGGCAAAGCGGCGTTTATGCAAGCCAGTACGCCGCTTGCCTGCACGATAGAAAAGGGAGAATTTATAAGTAGCAGACATCATTCCTGTTTGAACATCACGTCAAAAAATAAATCCTGTATGCTTGACTTGGAGTGCACTCTAAGTTCTATGATTAAACCGTGACCAAACAATTCATTTCCATAGGCGAGCTGGCTGACCTGACTGGCTTGTCTGCTTACACCCTGCGCTTCTATGAAAAAGCCGGGGTTTTGCAGGCAGCAAAAAGGGCAGATAACGGCCACAGGCGTTACAACAGTCAGGATGTTTTGTGGCTGGAGTTTGTGCTGCGCCTGAAGCAAACCGGCATGCCGCTGGCCGACATACGTGAGTATGCGCAGCTCAGGGCAAATGGGCAGATGAGTTTACAACAGCGGTTGGCGATGCTGGAGCTCCATCGTCAGCGCCTGGCCACCACCATGTCTGAGCTTGCAGCAAATGCCAGTGCCCTGGATGACAAGATTCAGGTTTATCAGGAAATGATACGCAAGTCTGGCAAGAAAAAGAAAGTCTGATCATGGATCAAAATGTGAATGCACTCACTAGCGAACGTTACCAGCGTGGCTGGGAAAAATTGAGGGAGATAGATGGCGAAGCAGGAGAAAAAGTCATTGCAGCACTGGCCGATATTGCCCCTGACTTTGCCCGCTACGTAATTGAATTCCCTTTCGGGGATATCTATTCGCGCCCGCAACTGGATTTGAAATCACGTGAAATTGCTGTGGTCGCAGCGCTGACAGCAATGGGAAATGCTACACCCCAGCTCAAAGTGCATATACAGGCGGCCTTGAACGTGGGATGTACACGGGATGAAGTGATTGAGGTCATCATGCAGATGGCGGTGTATGCAGGTTTTCCAGCCGCACTGAATGGCTTGTTTGCAGCGAAAGAAGTGTTTGCCTCGCTCGATACTGCAAGCTAAATACAGCAGCTTAAATCGGCAGACAGTAACTTTGCTTGACGGTATCCATGACGACCGTGGTCTGGAACTTGAGGATATTGTCGTTGGTGAAGAACACAGCGCGGGTGAAGCGTTCATAGACAGCCATGTCTGTGGTTTGCACAATGAGCATGAAGTCAAATTCACCTGCGAGATAAAAACATTGCTGGACTTCAGTCAGGGCTTGCATGTCTTGCTTGAAGCTGTCGATGACATCGCCCAGGCCTTTTTTGAAAGCTACCTCAACCATGACGGTCAAAGGATAGCCAACCGCCTGGGGGCTGACTATCGCTACTTCAGCCCTGATCACGCCTTCGTCACGCAATTTGCGTATCCGTCGCTGCACGGCCGTGGCGGACAAACCTATGTCCGCCCCTATCAGCTCGGCTGAGTGGCGGGCATTATTTTGCAGGTAGCGCAAAATGGCGAGGTCGAAGCCATCCAGTATCATTGCTTGAGGACAACAAGTTCATAAAGGGAGACCTATTATGAACCCATATGGAAATCAAATCTTAACTGGTAGCAATAAAATGGCAATTAATTTGCTTTGAAGAAATAATATGTAGCTTTATAAGGTGTACGTGTTTCTGCGCCGATCTGGAAATCCGAGCATCCCGTCAGAGGGGCCTTACCACCGACAGTGACCACGCGCTGTATGCTGGTCACTTTGGAAAACGTGCCTGTCGCTGAGCTGGATTTTGCTTTCAACAATAACCAGGGAATGGCATTGGTATCAACGCTGTCGCTCTTGGCGACCACTTCAGCAACTACCTTGCTGCCATCAGCAGCTTCCCAGCTTGGGCCCTCATAATGCTTGCCCAGTTTAGGACTGGTGGGGTCATGGCTGGCGTACAGCTCGGCTTCAGGCGAGCGGAATACCCATTCAAACTTCTTGGGGCCGCCTTTATTGGCGCGGCAATCATAAATCTGCACACCGGTTGCCGCCATTTGAAAGGCCAGTACTTCACCAGCAGGCGCTTTCAGACTGACTGGCACGCTAACGACCTGCGCAGCAGGCACCACTGGGCCAGCTGTATGTTTAACAGGCGCGGTTGAGCAAGCTGACAGGATAGCGGCAGTAGCGATACTGCCAACGATAGCGATTTTCTTCATTTTTATACCTTTCAATAAGATGTTCAAGGCGTCCGCCCACGGCAATTATGATCTGGGTCACTCGTCCCGGTGAATACGGGCAGAGGAAATGCAGCAGGCATGAGCAAGATTTGCCATTCAATAAACTGCTAAGCGGGTCAAAATTTGAGCCGTCAGATTCTAGCAACTGAGTTTCAAATTAAATAAAACACTTACTGAATTTTACATCCTTTCCCTATGCATTAAGCCCCTACTTAAGTATGAGCAGCAATAAGGTCGATGACCAATAATATGCCCTTCGCCAGCCAACAGCCAGCGCTGTTCATGGGACAATAGAGCGTCGGCATCCCGCCCGAATATGATTATGCACAGCAAACTAGTGGACCAGGCTTTATGAGCAACAAGAACAAGAAGGAAACAAGAAATCAAGGTAGCAAGCCATTACTGCATGCGCGCAATCGCCATCAGGATCGCTATGATTTCACTGTCCTGATCAAGGCGGAGCCTGCGCTGGAGCAAACCCTCATCACCAATCCTGCTGGTGAGACAAGTATCAATTTTGCCGACCCGCTGGCAGTCAGGCTGCTCAACAAGGCTTTACTGCAAAGCAGCTACGGTGTGCGCGGCTGGGATATCCCGCCAGAAAATCTCTGTCCGCCAGTGCCTGGCAGAGCCGACTATCTGCATTACCTGGCTGATTTGCTGGCTGGCAGTAACCAGGGAAGTGTGCCTAAGGGTAAGCAGATACAGGCTTTGGATATTGGTACGGGTGCCAGTTGCATCTATCCCTTACTCGGTGCCAGTGAATATGGCTGGTCATTTTGCGCCAGCGACATCAACCAGGCTTCGCTGGCAAATGCGCAGGCCATACTTGAACACAACCCAAACTTGGGCAAGCAGATACAACTGCGTCATCAGGCCAATGAACTATCCCTGTTCAAGGGCATAGTCGCTGATGATGAATGGTTTGATGTCAGCCTGTGCAACCCGCCATTTCATGCGTCGGCTGAAGAAGCGCGGGCGGGCAGCACGCGTAAGTGGGAAAACCTGAATAAAAGCGGCAAGCCAGAGCAAACTGGGCCAGTGTTGAACTTCAGTGGTCAGGCGGCAGAACTCTGGTGCAAAGGTGGGGAACTGGCGTTTATCGAGAAAATGATCAGGGAAAGTGCGGCTATACCCACAAAAATCTTATTGTTTTCTACCCTGGTGTCAAAATCAGCCAATTTGCCGACAATCCATGCGGCATTGAAGCAAGTCAAAGTCTGTGATGAGAAAACCATTATCATGAGCCAGGGTAATAAAGAGAGCCGTCTTGTCGCCTGGACTTTCTTGAATGCAAGCCAACAAGCTGCCTGGGCCAAATTACGCTGGCAAAATAACAATAGATAAAGCCTGCGCCTGGGTATTTGCCTCCCTTACAGAATATAATCTTAGCTATAGCAGCTAGCCCTGGCTTACAATCTCGTTCGTCTGCCGGTTTGCAACCCGGAATAAACAAGAAGCATGCAATATGTATCTGTAGAGTAAGAGTACTAAGAGTATTGAGAGAGTACTAAATATAGCGTCGCGTGATTTACTTTTGAGCAAATGTGTCAAGGATAACAATGAAACGTGTAGATGATTTCCGCCTGAAGCTGGGCAAAGATGAGCTGGTTCCTATCATGATCGGTGGCATGGGCGTCGATATTTCCACTGCTGAACTGGCTCTGGTTGCTGCACGTCTTGGCGGGGTTGGTCATATTTCTGATGCCATGGTGCAAGATGTCTCTGACCGTCGTTTTGACACCAGCTTTGTCAAGGAAAAAACCAAATTCTACAAATACAATATTAACAACTCTGACAAGACTGACATCAAGTTCAACCTTGAGCAACTGGCAGAAGCGACCCGTCTGCATATAGGCAAGACCATGGAAGCCAAACAGGGCAAGGGCATGATCTTTGTCAATTGCATGGAAAAGCTGACCATGAATGGCCCGCGCGAAACCCTCAAGGTGCGCCTGGAATCTTCACTGGATGCCGGTATTGATGGCATCACCATGAGTGCTGGCCTGCATCTGGGTTCGTTTGGCCTGATTGCCGACCACCCGCGCTTCCGTGATGCCAAGCTGGGCATCATCGTTTCTTCAGTACGCGCACTGCAGTTATTCCTGCGCAAGAATTCCCGCCTTAACCGTTTGCCTGATTACGTCATCGTTGAAGGCCCGCTGGCTGGCGGCCATCTCGGTTTTGGCATGGACTGGGCTGAATATGACCTGCAAACCATCATCACTGAAATCGTCCAATACCTCAAAGCTGAGAACCTCGACATCCCGCTGATTGCTGCTGGTGGCATTTTCACGGGCAGCGACGCTGTCTCCTTCATGGAAAATGGCGCTGCCGGGGTACAGGTAGCGACCCGCTTCACTGTCACCAATGAATGCGGCTTACCTGCCAGTGTGAAGCAGGAATACTTCAAGGCCAGTGAAGGTGATATCGAAGTCAATAATATCTCGCCTACCGGCTACCCCATGCGCATGCTGAAGAACACGCCAGCGATAGGCGACGGCATACGTCCGGGCTGTGAATCTTATGGTTATCTGCTGGATGGCAATGGCAACTGCGCCTACATCACATCCTATAACCGTGAAGTAGCGGCACACCCTGATGCCAAGAAAGTCTCGGTCATGGACAAGACTTGCCTGTGCACCCATATGCGTAACTTCAATTGCTGGACTTGTGGGCAAATGACTTACCGCCTGAAAGACACGACCCGCAAGCTG
Organism: Pseudomonadota bacterium; assembly: GCA_040390835.1. Taxonomy (GTDB): domain Bacteria; phylum Pseudomonadota; class Gammaproteobacteria; order Burkholderiales; family Burkholderiaceae_D; genus Undibacterium. Next base: position 120,574 of record JAZJXP010000008.1, on the reverse strand, counting down.
CCGGATGGCACTTATGAATTGCTGAGTGCCGAGCATGTATTCCGCGATTATCAATTCAGTGTAGATCACCAGATTGCCTTGCCAGTGTAATCTGGCAAGTTGATAACAAGACGCCGCTTTAGCCTTTGCGCAAAGCGGCGTTTTTCATGCACACAAGCAATCAGAGTTCAGATGGCTTTTTGCTGGCAATGGTTTTCCAGTTGGTTTTTGCGAGATTGATGTTGACCGCAATATCCTTGGCCCAGATAGCGCGGATCTTGGTATCGAGATTGAAGTAGAGTTTGTTATCGACAATGTCGTAGACATCAGGGTCGGCAACAAATTTCTTGCCTATGGATGCGCCGTAAGCACAATAGCCGCCAAAGGCTGGCAAGTATTTTTCAGGATTGGCCAGGAAAGTCTTTTTGTTTTCTTCGCTGGTGAACAGGTAATCAACACCATCTATTGTCGCCACATGGTGTCCAGTACCATGAGCCGGTTTTTCGCTGGTAAAGAAAGTCGTCAGGTCATAACCTCGTGCACCTATCACGCTATTGGCGACAGTATCTGCGGCACTAATGCCGGGCACAGCAGCCATGGACAAAGCGGCTACTGCCGACAACAGGAAGAATTTGAATTTACTGACTAATTTAGCAACTGAGTTACTGGCTAAACTACTGGATGTACGTGTCATATTTGTGCCCCTTTAAATTGTTTATACCGGATTTGGATTTCGACTTGCTCTCGCACAGCGAATGACAGGCACTTTAATTCAGTTCATTCGTGTAAAGAATAGCCATAATAGTGAATTCATTATTCCAATAATTGGAATTATTGGAACTTAATACAAGCCAGGCACCCAGTCCGTGCATACTCGTGCCGCACGGTAATATTTGCTTACATTTTGGTGCATGCGTATGCACTCACTGGTATCACAAGCAATATATTTCCCTCGAATAGCCCTCAACCGTGTCAAATCGATTGACATCAGCCATGGCATGAAAAATGCTGCAATGCACATGCTAGTGGACTGTCGCGAGCATTTGCAACGCCGCCATGATCGCTGCGCACATGGCAGGCACTCCGATTTTCACTGTGACAGTCCACAAGTGTCATTGACGATGTTTTTTAAAAAGGCTAGCTTGATGAAAATACGCGTGCTCTCCGGCTGCTTGCTCCCCCTCTCTTTCAGTCTCTTGCTGTATAGCGGCACTTGCAATGCGCAGGCAGAATCTCCTGCAACAGCATCGGCGACTGCAGCCACTGCATCTGCACCTGAAGTTACAACTGCACCTGCAATTGCCGTGGCAGCCCCGCCAGCCATGACCAAACCCGGCATGATCGCAGCAGACAAGATCAGCGCTGGCGACACCGCCTGGATGCTGACATCGACCGCACTGGTATTGCTGATGACCATCCCCGGCCTGGCCCTGTTCTATACCGGCATGGTGCGCAAGAAAAATGCCCTGGGCACGATGGCGCATAGTCTGGCGACCACCTGCATCGTCACGGTCTTGTGGGTGGTTCTGGGTTACAGCCTGGTATTCACCGCGGGTTCCCCTTATCTGGGCAGCATGGACAGGTTCATGCTGCATGGCGTGAGCTTCTTGAAAGAAGCCGGGCAGCTCAGTGTGCATCAACTGGCACCGACGATACCGGAAAGCGTGTTCCTGATGTTCCAGATGACGTTTGCCATCATCACCCCTGCCCTGATCACCGGTGCCTTTGCTGAACGCATGAAATTTTCTGCGCTGCTACTGTTCATCACGCTGTGGTCCTTGCTGGTGTATGTGCCCGTCGCGCACTGGGTATGGGAACCGGCAGGCTGGCTGGCGGCACGTGGCGTACTGGATTTTGCCGGTGGCACTGTGGTGCATATCAATGCCGGAGTATCTGGCCTGGTGGCTGCGCTGATCGTCGGGCCGCGCCTGGGCTTTGGCAAGGAACCCATGCCACCGCATAATTTATTGCTGACCTCGATTGGCGCATCCCTGTTGTGGGTGGGCTGGTTTGGTTTCAATGCAGGTTCTGCCGGTGCAGCAGATGGTCGTGCCGGGCTGGCGATGCTGGTGACACAGGTGGCAACAGCGATGTCTGCACTGGCCTGGATGTTTGTTGAATGGCTGCGCCGTGGCAAACCATCGGTGCTGGGCATAGTCTCTGGCGCTGTCGCTGGCCTGGTGGCGATCACGCCTGCCTCCGGCTTTGTCGATCTGACAGGCGCGCTGGTGATAGGTGCAGTAGCTGGCGTGGCATGCTATTGGGGTGCGACTTCACTCAAATCCATGGGGGGTTATGACGATTCACTGGATGTATTTGGCGTGCATGCCATAGGTGGCATTGTCGGAGCACTGCTGACCGGCGTATTCGCTTTGAAGAGCATAGGCGGTGCCGATGGCAGCCTGGCGACCCAGGCCTTTGGCGTCATCGTCACTGTGATTTATTCGGGCGCTGTGACAGCAGCCATTTTATGGCTGGTCAAAGTGACCATTGGATTACGCGTCACCAATGAGCAGGAAAGAGAAGGACTTGATCTTGAACTTCACGGGGAGCATATCTTATGAGCACCAGCAGCCTGATACAAAATGCCATGTCGGATAATCTTGCCTTCTCTCTCATGGCAAGATTGCACGTGATTTTGCGGCGCCAAAATGGCCGCGTCACAGACATAGAATACATGCGCGTCAACCCTGGCTATTGCCGCAGCATACTGGACATGGCGCTGGAATTACCGAATCAGGACCTGCATGACATCTGCCAAAAGCTGGATGAAATTTATTTTGGCGAAGACGGTCTGTTTGTCACGCCACCACCGCCTGATCCTTTGATCAACAGATTAGTAGCGAGAAAGCAAGTCAGTAAAACGGGCTTGCTGGTTAACAACAGGCTGGACGGCAGCAGGCGGGACGACAGCGCCATGGCTAATATACCCACTATGCCCGCACCAGTACTGGACCATAATGCCATGGTCGATCAGACTTATATAGGCCGTTTGCGCTAGGCTTTTATGTAGCAATGCGAGAAAGCCGTGCATTCTGCGCGGCTAGCTGCAGTGGGCTGCAGTTCTTCAGTTACAATCCTCCAGAAAAAACCTGCGATAAATAATCAGCGAATATCAGCGATATTCAGCGGGCAAGCTATCCATTCTGGGCAAGTAATGAAAAAGACTCTCTACGACATACTTTCGGTTGAAGCGGACGCCACACCCGAACAGATACGTGCGGCCTATCAGCGCGCCACGTCTGAACTCGATAACGAAGGGCAGCATGACCCCAACAAAAAGGTCATCTTGCGTGAAGCCTTTGAATTGCTGCTCCATCCACAAAAAAGAGCCAGTTATGATGCCAGACTGACCAGACAGAAAAGTTTGCAGGCACAAGCCATAACAAATCAGGACAAGCAAGCAGTGGCGGCTCCCGTGGCAAATCCATCAAAGCCCAAAAACTGGTTTGCACCTGTCATATTAGGCGCTTTACTGCTGGCTGCTGTCGCCACGTGGTGGTCTGTAAAACAGAAAGAAGAGCGCAACAAACTCCGGGATAATCCTGTCGTCAGTGAAGTCATGCCTGTACCAGCGACAATTAACCTGCCAGCGCCAACACCGCAGGCAATCACTATTTCTGCCAATACAGAGGCAGGCAAGACGGCTGAAGAAATTTATGCTCTGCGTTCACCCAGTATCGCCCTGATTTCCGTATTTTCACCAACCGGTGTACAGGTGGCGATTGGCAGTGGTGTCATGATAGAGCCACAGGTGCTGATTACAAATTGCCATGTCACCCGCAGCGGCGTGCAGTACAAGGCCAAGATAGGTCAGGAATTGTTAACTGCCACTGTCATTATGGCTGACGAAGAATTTGATTTGTGTCGCCTCAGCGTACCAGGTTCAACAGCACCAGCAGTAGAACTGGGCAGCACAGACAATCTGCGCATAGGACACAAGGTGTTCGCAATTGGTGCCCCTCAAGGGCTGGACCTGACCATCAGCGATGGCATTGTTTCATCCCTGCGCACTTTGGCTAGCGGTAAGGTCATCCAGACTACTGCGCCAATTTCGCCAGGTTCCAGCGGCGGTGGATTGTTTGACAATGCAGGCAAGCTGGTGGGTATCATGACCTTTCAACACCGACTCGGGCAAAACCTGAATTTTGCCGTTCCTGCCGACTGGATCAGGACCATGTCTTCGCGCCGTGCCACCAACCAGAGCGTAGGTGCACTGACCATGAGCAGCATAGATGGCAATAGCAGCAACAGGAGCGACAACAATCAACAAGCTTCGTCAGCCCAGCAAGCGAATGCAAAAGTGTTAGGCAACTGGTTATGCTATGGTGTATTGACTGGTTACAGCATGGATATATTTTTCAATAAGAATGCCCAAATGACGGGCACCATGAATGGCAAGAAATTTGCAGGCAATTATTATTTTGACGGAAAATCACTTACTCTGAGTGGCGGCGGATCTTTCTCTGGCGTCGTCGAGGAACTTAGCGATTACAAGATGGTGATCAATGCAGGTAAAGCCGCACGCCTGGTTTGCAATAAAAAATAAGAATCTCGCTTACCATTTGGAAAAATGGTCTTCCGTCACGCCCACCAGTTTTTCTATCTGCCGCTTTGGTGCAGCCAGACTGGCCCTGACCCAGCCGCTGAAGACGCCTATGGGTTGCAGATAACGGCTGCTGGCGATGATGAGATTTTTATCTTCTGCGCGAAAACCCTCGGGATGAAACTGTAAATCCAGCAAGCCATCATCGGTATGGATATGCCAGTCCGCCATGGCCTGGCTGGGATCAAAATCAAATTGTGCTGCTCCCAGTGAAATAAGTTGCCCATCCAGCCAAAGGGCATTTTCATGACTGGAAAAATATCCCGCCTGCAAATTAAAACCTATATCCAGCGCATGTGCTGATGCCCAGCGCCAGCCAGTTTCGCGGGCCAGAAATCCATTGCTATGATCATAGCTGCCCACACCGTTTTGCAGATTGAAACTGCGGCTACCAACAACTACTTCGCCAGTCAAAAGCATGCCTGCAGATTTGACGGTGGCATGCACAGTGCCACCCAGTACTTCTCCCACTGCCAGCAAGGAAGGCGCAACAGGCTTGGCATCCAGCATGGCATAGATACTGAAAGAACCGCATTGCAGTTGCAATTCATATTGCCCACTTGCGGGTACATGCTGAAAGCGCATGTGCTTGCCAAAAAATCGAAACTCTGAACTGGCCTGTTCTGCCGGATGCGCATTCAGTTTTGCCGTTAGTCCCGGCAAACCATCTTGCGAATAACTGGCAATGAGTTTGCCAGCCACTCTGTCAAACACATAGGCAAAGGCTGTATTAGTCCAGCCCACATCGACAATGGCGATGCCGCAGAATATTTCTTCTGTCGCCAGCGCTACATAATGCCAATGCTTGTGGTGCAGGGCTTGCCACAGCTTGCTGCGCTTGTGTGGCAAGGCCAGTGCCGACCAGTCTATGACTGCAGGCGCACCGGCATATTTGCCAAATCGTACTTGCCCATTTGGATGCAAGATGTGCGTTGGGGCAGGCGGCAGAAAATTGGCTGGCATAGTGTCTTCATGATTTTTATATGCCAGCGATTCTGCAGTAAATCGGTTAGAGGGTCTATTTCAAACTGCAGTCATATTCTGCACTGCCGGGATACCCATGAGTTTCAACCAGGCATAGCCCCACAACAGCAAGCCCGCACCCAGGCAGCCATAAGGATCTGCCGCACCTTTGGAGAGCACGAAGGGATAGGTAATCGCAAATAAACTCATCACCAGGCCAAACCAGAAATGACCGGGAACATTAAACAATTTCGCTAACGGCAGAAAATGCAGGCCTACCACCAGCATCGCAAAGGGAATGACCCAGTCAGCCAACCCAATATTAGCCAGCACATTTCCAACAACCAGGATAATGATCCATTGAGCAGCATTAATGATATGGAACAAGCGTCCAGCCCTTTGTGCTGCCGGACTAGCTGCTTCAGCGTAAGCCTTATATTGCTGATGACGTTGCACTGCCATCCCGGCCAGGGTCAACCCCAGAACAGCGATGACCAGATAGACCAGCCAGTTGCCATGCATGCCACGCTGATTCCATAAAGCCAGCCAGGCAGCGCCGAAGACGGCAAAGAACATCGCCCCCTTTGCACGGGCAGCGTGAGAAGAAAATGTGGCAGCGTTAATTTCAGACATGATGGACACTCCTTGTTGAACTGTTGCCAGTATGTCGAAAGAGAGCTCGCAGCATCAGAGCAAAGTGTCAGGACTTGCCAATGACAAATGTCATGTATGTTTTGGGATTCAAAATACGGAATTAGCATACTTGGTACGACTTGCATGCATAATATCGCTTTTGCAAATGCTTGCAGTATTGTTTGCAATGCGGTCCGCGCAGGCGGCAAAGGACAGGAGATTTTTAAGTGCACATACTCATTATCATCATCGCCTTGTTGGCTCTGGCCTATTTTTTGAATCAGGCCATGCAAAAAAACAAGTCTGCACAAGACGGAAAACCACTGCCAGCCATTGGTCATGATGCCGCACATCAAAGCCATCTCGACCGCGCTGCCGGCGCGCAGGCCGTTGCTTTTATCTCGGAAGGTAAATTGTTTTACCGTGCTGCCCATGGTGAAACCAGGCAATTGCACAGCCCCTATGTACAAGAGATGCTGGATAAGATGGAAAAACACAGGGAAAGACATGCATGGAAGCAAAACACCAGCTTCGGCGTGTCTGCCTCAGGTTCCTGGCGCCAATTTGATGGCGAGGGCGCGCAGATCAATGCGACCGCCATGCAATTTGATGAGCAGGGCCGCATCCTGTATTTTTTGCAGGACGCAGGCATGGGCGGCCTGTTTTCTTATGATCTGGAAACTGGCACCGAAAAGCGCATCTTGCACAGGCAAAACCTGGCACTGACAGATATGCATCTGAACCAGAGCAGTGGCAAATTGCTGGCCTCGTCGATGAACAAAACCGGCATCGCCAACCTGGTCATGTGCAATCGCGAAGGTGATGAATACCGTGAACTGACAGGTGGCGATACGCTGGACACCAGCCCCTGCTGGATACCGGATGCAGAAAAACAGATACTGTATCAATCCACCGGCATCGCCCGTAATCAAAGTGGTGTCACACTGGCTTATGGCAATGCCAGCATACAGATGCTGGACATAAAAAACGGTGCCGTCACGCCAGTGCTTGATGATCCACAATATGATTTCCTGCACCCACGCGTCTGCCCGCAAGGTAATCTGCATTTCATCCGTCGCCCTTATGAAGTACCCAAATACGACACCAGCAATGCGCTGCTGGATACCTTGTTTTTCCCTTTCCGCTTACTACGTGCAGTGTTTCACTACCTGAACTTTTTCTCCATGATGTATAGCCGCAAGCCTTTGACCAGCGCATCCGGCCCGGCCTTGAATGCAGACTTGAAAGAAATCATCCTCAAGGGAAAACGCATAGACGCTGAAAAAGCCCTGAAAAAAGAAAATATGGTCAATGGCGTGCCTTCCCTGGTACCGGCTTCATGGCAACTGGTCAGCCGCAATCGTCAGGGTCTTGAAACTATCCTGGCAACCAATGTGGCCGCTTATGATATGCGTGCTGACGGCAGCATTGTTTACTCAAATGGACGTGGTGTATTTTTATTGGGTACTGGCAGACAATCAAGCCTGATATTGAAAAGTGAGCTGATTGCAGATGTCATTTCACAATAAAAGAAATGAAAACAGCTCATATGTTGTCATACAACTTTATGCTGGCTTTTTAAGTTAAAATCAGTCTATAGCCATCAATTAATTATCATAACAATACCTGCTTCATGGAAACTCAAGACTACGCCAACGCTCTGCCGGCCAAAAGACGGCATAAAAGCCTGTCCCAGGGGCTGGTAGAGAGTATTAGCAATAACATCAAGAACGGTATCCTGAAGCCGGGTGAAAAACTGCCCACTGAGTCTGCCATCATGACTTTATACGATGTCAGCCGTACCGTGGTGCGCGAAGCTATATCGCATTTGCAGGCAGCAGGGCTGGTGCAAACCCGTCATGGCATAGGCACTTTCATTCTCGAACCCAGCCAGGCGGCCAGCACAGGCATGCTGCGCGAAGCCATCGTCACCGTCAGGGACGTGCTGGACATACTGGAACTCAGGATCAGCCTGGAAACCGAGGCAGCCTGGTTGGCCGCCTCACGCCGCACTGAAGAACAGGCAGTGGCGCTAGGCAAGGCACTGGAAGATATCCTGGCGAACAAGACTGAAGAAAATGCCTCCGTGAATGCCGATGTGCGTTTTCACTTGCTGATTGCCCAGTCCACTGGCAATCGTTATTTTGTTGACATCCTCAGCAATCTGGGTACCACCATTATCCCGCGCGCCAGATTGAAATCTGCCATGCTCACGCTTGAGGGTGGCAATAGTAATAACTCAAGCACCAATTATCTGGAAAGAGTCAACCGCGAGCATGAAGATATCTATCTCGCCATACAGCGCAAAGACCCGGAAGCAGCGCGCGCCGCCATGCGCACCCACCTGAGCAATAGCAGGGAAAGATTGCGTCAGGCACAACAGCGTATAGAAGCGCCCACAGTTTAATCCCGGCTCTTCAGCTTAAATCCCAGCCCGGTTTCAGCTCAAATAGGACTTACGCAAAATTGCCCCAGCAAGGCGTAGCGACGAAGGCAGTACTTTTATAGTACGGCTAGGAGCTGCAACGCAGCTGGGGCGGTTTTGCGTAAGTCCAACCAAATTCAAATTTTTAAAAAGTGTGCTTGTCTTCTCTTATTTTAAGTTGTACGATGACGTATGACTTAAAGAAACAACGACGCAAAAACAATTACTTAGCACTTACTTTTTTAAAACACGATCAAACCTGGTCATGACGCACGCCAGGTTTCCATTTCCGGAGCCACCATGCATCCTCAAGAACTGAAACAAATCCTGTCCTCTGGCCTGCTGTCTTTTCCTCTGACTGACTTTGACGCGGCTGGCGACTTCAATGCCAAGACTTATGCAGAACGCCTTGAGTGGCTGGCCCCCTATGGCGCCAGCGCCTTGTTTGCTGCAGGTGGCACGGGTGAATTTTTCTCGCTGACAGGCAGTGAATATTCCGACATCATCAAGGTCGCGGTAGACACTTGCCGTGGCAAGGTGCCTATCCTGGCTGGTGCCGGTGGCCCTACCCGCCAGGCAATTGCCTATGCACAGGAAGCAGAGCGCCTGGGTGCACACGGCATCTTGTTGCTGCCACATTACCTGACCGAAGCCAGTCAGGACGGCCTGATCCGTCACGTAGAAGAAGTTTGCGCTTCGGTTAAATTTGGCGTGGTTGTGTATAACCGTGGCAATTCCCGCCTGACTGCAGATTCCCTGGAAAAACTGGCAGCACGCTGCCCCAACCTGATCGGCTTTAAAGACGGTATAGGTGATATCGAATTGATGGTATCGATCTGGCGTCGTATGGGTGACCGTTTCAGTTACCTCGGTGGTCTGCCTACCGCAGAAGTTTATGCTGCAGCTTATAAGGCATTGGGTACACCGGTTTATTCATCCGCAGTATTCAACTTCGTACCAAAACTGGCGATGGATTTCTACCATGCCATTGCTGCAGATGACCATGCTACATCGAACCGCCTGCTTGACCAGTTCTTCCTGCCTTACCTGGAAATCCGTAATCGCAAAGCCGGTTACGCGGTGAGTATCGTCAAAGCAGGCGCGCGTCTGGTTGGCCATAGCGCAGGCCCGGTCCGTGCACCGCTGACCGACCTGACAGAGGAAGAAGATGCCATGTTGCACAAATTGATTTTGGCGCAAGGTCCACAATAAATTCAGAAGCAAAGGGAGTACAGAATGCAAATCACCGGGCAAATGCTGATCGGTAAAAAAACGGTTTTTGGTTTGGCAGGCAATGTCAAAGCCATAGACCCATCCACCAATCAGGAAATCGAGCCTGTTTTTGGCTTCGCCACGAAAGATGAAGTTGAGCAGGCTTGCCAACTGGCTGAACAGGCGTTTGACAGCTACCGCACTACCAGCCTGGAACAAAGAGCGCGTTTTCTGGAAGCGATAGCTACAGGCATCATGGATCTGGGCCCTGCACTGATAGAACGTGCAGCGCAGGAAACCGGCTTGCCCATCGCCCGTCTGGAAGGCGAACGAGGCCGCACCGTCAATCAATTGCGCCTGTTTGCCAAGGTTGTACGTGATGGAAACTGGCTGGACGCGACCATAGATAGCGCCTTGCCAGAACGCGCACCACCACGCCCGGATTTGCGCTTGCAAAAAATCGCCCTGGGCCCGGTTGCCGTATTTGGTGCAAGTAATTTCCCGCTGGCGTTTTCAGTGGCTGGTGGCGATACCGCATCTGCCCTGGCAGCTGGCTGCCCGGTCATCGTCAAGGCACACAATGCTCACCTGGGCACAGCCGAACTGGTGGGCCGTGTCATACAAAGAGCAGTAGCAGATTGCGCATTACATGAGGGCGTATTCTCCATGCTGGTGGGTGCTGGTAGCCAGGTTGGTCAGCAACTGGTTGATCATCCTTCCATCAAGGCAGTGGGCTTTACGGGTTCACGTTCAGGTGGCCTGGCTCTGGTGAAAACCGCCGGTCTGCGAAAAGAACCTATCCCGGTCTACGCGGAGATGAGCAGTATCAATCCGGTATTTTTGCTGGATCATGCGTTGGCTGCACAAACCACGACACTGGCGAAAAACTTTGTCGATTCATTGGCATTGGGTGCTGGCCAGTTCTGCACCAACCCAGGTCTGGTGATCGCCATAGAAAGTGCAACAGCACGCCAGTTCTTGCAAGATGCCGCCAGGGCATTGGAAGACAAGCATGCTGCGACCATGCTGACACCTGGCATACACCAGGCCTATGTCAAAGGCACCACGCATCTTGCTGACATCGCGCAATTGCAATTAGTTGCCAAAGGCCAGCAGGCAGCATCTCCATGCGCAGCACAAGCGATGCTGTCTGTCTGTTCGGGTGCTACTTTCCTGAACACGCCAGCCTTGCAGGAAGAAATTTTTGGTCCTTCTTCCATCGCCATTTTGTGCAAAGACTTTGATGAAGTAGTCGCAGTCGCATCATCACTGGAAGGGCAATTGACAGCAACAGTACATGCTGTGGCTGACGATCATGCCCAGGCCAGAAAACTCTTGCCAGTACTTGAAAGAAAAGCCGGACGTATCTTGTTCAATGGCTTTCCTACTGGCGTAGAAGTGGCGCATGCCATGGTACATGGCGGCCCGTTCCCGGCAACTTCAGATAGCCGCAGCACTTCAGTTGGTGCCGCAGCGATCGAGCGTTTCTTGCGCCCGGTTTGTTATCAGGGCTTCCCGGCGGATTTGTTGCCGACGGCGCTGCAGGATAGCAATCCCCTGCAACTTGCACGTATGATGGATGGAAAATTGACTCTTGCTTAACAAGTGTTGAATAGCTGGAACAGCCCGGGACCACCCGGGCTTTTCCGCAAAATGAGCTCATGTACACAGCACTCAAAAAGAGGTGCAAACATGACGATAAAAATCATAATCAGGAGACGCTCGCATGAGCCAGCAAACTATAGGAAAATACCGGTGGACTATTTGTGCCCTGCTATTTTTTGCCACTACCGTCAATTACCTGGATCGCCAGGTGCTCAGCTTGCTGGCACCAGATTTATCTAAAGAATTTGGCTGGACCAATACTGACTATGCCAATATCACAGCTGTATTCCAGTTCGTGTATGCAATTTCCATGCTGTTCGCTGGTCGTTTCATCGATAAGATAGGCACCAAGAAAGCCTACCTGATCGCTATCACAGTGTGGTCAGTTGGTGCAGTCATGCACGCCTATTCCATCATGCTGGGAGAAGGCATGGTCAGTGCCCTGACAGCGCTGGGCATAGCGGCAATTCCAGTCTCCGTCGCAGGCTTCATGATTTCACGTGCAGTGCTGGCGATAGGTGAAGCCGGTAATTTCCCGGCAGCGATCAAGGCGACGGCAGAATATTTCCCCAAGCATGAACGTTCTTTCGCCACCGGCATCTTTAATTCTGGGGCCAACATCGGTGCGATTCTTGCACCTTTGACTGTGCCGCTGATTGCTGCTCAGTGGGGTTGGCAATCTGCATTTATCATCATCGGTGCGATAGGTTTTATCTGGATGATTTTCTGGCAGATGTTCTATGACAAACCAGAACAGCAAAAATACCTGTCTGCAGCAGAGCTCGCTTACATCAACAGCGGCGATACACAAACAGCTGAAACAACAAGCGCCAGTGGCGATGCGGGTAAAAAAGTATCCTGGTTAAAACTGCTGTCGTATAAACAAACCTGGGCTTTTGTCATCGGCAAGTTCATGACTGACGGCGTGTGGTGGTTCTTCCTGTTCTGGCTGCCCAAGTACCTGGAAGCCCAGTACAAGATGCAAAAAACAGAAATCGTGGTTCCACTGGCCGTCTTGTATAGCATGACCATGGTAGGCAGTATAGGCGGCGGTTATTTCCCCAGCTATTTCATGCGCCGTGGCGACAGTGCCTATAACGGTCGCATGAAGGCCATGCTGGTGATTGCCCTGTTCCCTCTGGTGGTCTTGCTGGCGCAGCCATTTGGTTACCTCGGTTTCTGGGTGCCGGTATTGCTGATCGGTATAGGCACTTCTGCCCACCAGGCATGGTCTGCAAATATCTTCACTACCGTGTCTGATATGTTCCCCAAAAAATCAGTGGCATCCATCGTTGGCATAGGTGGCATGGCGGGTGGTCTGGGTGGAGTACTGGTCTCCAAAACGGGTGGCTGGCTGTTTGATTATTATGGCCAACTGGGTCATATACAGACAGGTTATACCATCATGTTTACTTTCTGTGCAGTGGCGTATTTGCTGGCATGGGGCATGATGAAGACGCTGGTGCCTACCCATAAAGAAATTACTGACCTGTAAACTCGATTGACCTTATTTGATTGAACTTTGTTGCTATCCAGATGACTCAATTTTCTCACATAGAATCGATACCAGATGTCAACTGCATCGTAGGGGAAAGCCCTTTATGGCATGCGGAGCAGGCGGCCTGGTATTGGGTCGACATACCGGCAAAAACCATCTGGAAACTGAACGCCAGGAATGGTCAACTGACGTCATGGCTGACCACAGAAATGGTCGCCTGTATCGCCCTGAAGCAAGACGGTGATTTTATTGCTGGCATGGAGAGCGGCATTTTCAACCTGCATCTGGGTGACGGTCCGCGTGCCTTGCAAACCCGTCTGGCAGTACCTGCAGAACTGGCAGAGCCGGGAACTGGGATGCGCTTCAATGATGGTCGCTGTGACCGGCAGGGGCGCTTCTGGAGTGGCACCATGTTCATGGACATGGCAGCAACAAAGCCTGTAGGCAATCTGTATCGTTATTCACAAGCACAAGGTTTGTCTGGTCCTGTCGTTAGTAATCTGTTGACCCAAAATGGCTTGGCCTGGTCACCTGATGGCAAGACCATGTATTTGTCCGACTCTCATCCTGCCAGCCAGACCATCTGGGCATTTGATTATGATGTGGAAGAAGGTATGCCACATAACAGAAGGATTTTTTTCGATATGAAACCTATGGCGGGCCGTCCTGATGGCGCAGCCATGGATGTTGATGGCTGTTACTGGATATGTGGCAATGATGGCGCTTGTGTACTGCGCTTCACGCCTGCTGGCAAGCTCGACAGGACGATAGCCCTGCCTATGAACAAACCCGCCATGTGTACTTTTGGTGGGCCAGACATGAGTACTTTATTGGTGAGCTCTATCGGCGCAGGTAAGGCAGAACATGATCAGTGGGCAGGCAGCCTGGTGCTGGTCAGGCCAGGGGTGGCAGGTGTCGCAGAAACAAGATTTGCCATTTAAATTTGCATCAATCTATTCAATCTATTCAATCTATTAATACCTGAAATACCTGAAAGCGCAGCGGTACTTGAGCGCATAAGAGATGCTATCTCTTATGCGCATTTTTTTGCCCGGCTTATTTTGCCAGGATTATGCCGAGAGTACGCTATTGTGCAGCTTGTCACCTATCTGCACATTTTTCAATTCCAGACCCTGCACGTTATACAGATACAGTGGATTGGCTGCATTCACCGGTGTTCCAAACTGGCAGTCGCTGATAGTCACATTGGTGACCGGGAAGATCATGGGATTCTTGTCGTCGCCGTTATAGTCCGATGCTACCGGACCAAGGATAACGATGGCCTGGAAACAAGAGAACTTGCCATTCTTGGTCGTGACATTACCTACTTTGACATTCGAGATATGCACATTCGTCACCACCGGCGGCCTGGTCCTGACATTGTCACTGACTGGCGCATAATCACAATCAAAGGTAATCACGGCACCAGCTGCAGTAGCCACTGTTTTTGACTGTATCGGTGAACCAGGCAGGGAAGTATAAAACGAGGGGCTGGTCTGTACACCATTTGGTATCGTGATATTGCGCACAAAGAAATTTTTCAGGTAACCGCCACGGTTCATATTCGTCTTCAGGCGTATCGCGGTATTCAGGGGATTAGTGGCCCAGTTGATATTCTCGAACAAGAGATTTTGCGCATACACATTCTGTATGCCGCCCGCCATCTCACTACCCAGTGTCACCGCACCATGGCCACTTTGCATGGTGCAATTCTGGATGACGATATTTTGTGAAGGACCAAACTGGGTATCCAGATTCTTGCCCGCCTTGATGGCAATGCAATCATCACCAGAATCAAAGGTACAGGATTCAACCAGTACATGATCACAGGCTTCAGGATCAAAGCCATCGCTGTTGGGACCATGGCTCTTCGCCATGACATTACGTATCACGACATTGCGGCAATGTACGGGATGATGCTGCCAGAACGGCGTATGATTCACCTGATAGCCTTGCATCAAGACATTTGTGCAACTGATGAACTGTATCATCGGTGGACGCAGATTATGCCCCATGCCAAAGATGCGTTTACCTACAGGTACACCAGCTTCAGACAAGGATGGCAGATAATTCGAATCGGCGCGCCATTTATCATTGTCGCCCTGTATACGCAGTCTTTGTTTTTCATCCAGCTGTGGCGCGATTTTTTCCAGGCTGGTGGCATTCAAGTCATTCGCGGTATTTTCTGAGCGCTTGCCATGCTTGTAGTTGGGCGTAGTATTTTGCCCGACTGAATTGATGGTCTTTTGCTTGCCCTTCCAGGTCCACCAGCAATCACCATTATCATCAAAAGGAACGCCGCCCTGGCCATCAAGTATGCTGCTCCAGTCATCGCCAGTAAGGGCGATATTATCCTGACCATAGGCATATACCATGGGTGAAAAATTCAGGCAATCATTACTCTGCCAGCGGGAAATCACCAGCTTGCCGTTAGGTCCGCAATCAAAGCTGCCATATTTAGCATAATCTTCAGGATTATTGCTGAAATAGATGTGCGCCCCTTTTTGCAAATGCACATTCACATTCGACAGTAAAACAATGGGGCCAGCACAATACCAGTTCCCGGCTGGGACCAGCACACGACCACCACCAGCTTCATGGCAAGTCTGGATGGCCTTGGTAATGGCAGGATAAATGTCCCTGGAATTTGCCACTGGTGTGGGCAAGTTATCCTGCTCTTCAAAAGATATCCAGGATTTGACTTTTTTCAGTTCACAAGTGACCGCACCAAAATCGGTGATGCGATAATCAGCACTACGAAATTTCAAAGGTTTGGAGAGACGGTCAACGATGTCCTGGGCTTTTTGCCACGGGTCTTCTACCATCGTTGCGGCAATAGCCTGGCCGATGGGTAATGCGCTGCCAGCCGTGACAGACAATCCCGTCAGGGACAATTTCTTCATAAAACTGCGGCGTGCAGTCTGATTGGATTGCATCAATTTTTCTAGTTTCATATAGTCTCGCTTGTGCTTGTTTTTGAGTCTGTGGCAAACTCATTCTTCAGTATTATTGAATTCGGCCAGAAATATACGCGTCGGCGAAAAGGGTCCGGCATATCCCATTTGTTTCACCGGATCAATTTTTACCGCAAGTAAATTAGCCCAGTAGTCATCGCTGGAAAATTGTGCGGGGCGATAGGGCAAAGTGCCTTTCTTGTTCCAGTCTGACCAGGGTTGCTTTTTATTGATATGCGCGCCAATAACAGAATTCATGACCACCATCTTGCCGACCGATTCCAGCGTCTGCTTCCTGATGGTGCCTGCCGGGGAGTTAAAGACATCTACCTCACCTATCTGACAGTTGTATCCAGGCACGGTGA
Source organism: Pseudomonadota bacterium (assembly GCA_040390835.1). Classification (GTDB taxonomy): domain Bacteria; phylum Pseudomonadota; class Gammaproteobacteria; order Burkholderiales; family Burkholderiaceae_D; genus Undibacterium. The sequence continues at coordinate 104,334 of JAZJXP010000008.1, read as the reverse complement.
CATCGGCGTAAGGCGTGCAGCGCACATTATGAAACCATTGACGGGCAAGGCTGAATTTCCCTGCAAGGGCATTGCTGCTACCGTCATGGGTGAAGCGGCAATGGTCAAACACAAAACCATAACGTGTCTTCACATTGGTACTCGGTGCACCAACATACGATGAGTTGCGCTCACCCAGGGTTTTTATTTCAGTTTCGAAAAAGTAGGCAGTGGCATCACCGAAAATGAAATCTACATCACCCTCGATATAAGAGCGCTGAAAAAATTGCCTGGCAGTCTGGCCATCCTTACCCGCCTTCATATACAAGGTATCTTGAAAACCCAGCATGCGCACGCCATCAAAATGCGTCTTGTCTGCACCGTCAAGCATGACAGCCAGGGCCTGATGATGCACCAGCAGGGTGCGCGCATAAATACCGTTTTCATCGACACAATTACCCGGCTGACAATCCGCATGGGCATTACCCTTGTCCTTGTTATAGGCATTTTCTATGCTCAGGTTTTTTGCCTGAAAACCAGGGTTCTTAACCCATAACACTGCGGTACCAAAAGTACCCAGTGCGGGCCTGTCTTTCAGGCTGTCATACATGGCTGCGATGCTGCTATGTGTGCCAACAAACTGCGCAAAAAATTGTGTGGTGTAGGTGCTACCCGTAGTCGCTGCATCCAGGTTGGCAGTGATGCGGGTAGTGGCAGCATCACTGCCATAAAGGGTAATGGGTATGCCAAGGTCGGGCACATACACCAGTTCGCGGTAAATACCAGGTTTGATGAAGATATGGATACGTTTCTTGTCCGTCTTTGCCCTGTCAGCATCTGTGACAGCCTTGTTGACAGCCGCCTGCACTTGCCTGAACACCCTGACACCATCTGGCGTGGCATTGGCGTCAACGATATAATCAGTTTGCAATTGTGGATTAGCAGCAATGGGTTCAGACAAAGGGTCCCATGGGGAAACCTGCTCTTTTCCAGGCATGCCTGCATATTTCAGTACTTCGGCATAAGCAAAGTCTTTAGCGGTCTGCGCATCGAGTTGCGGGCGTTTTCTAGCAAGATTCAATTCAGGATACGCAGCAAATGCCTGCTCACATTGCCGGGGATTGACCGCAACAGCATTGAAGACAATTTTTTCACTACCAGCCAATTGCACATGCTCAAACTGACTGCTGCTTTTATCAGCCAGGCTGACATCTTTCATATTCAGCTCTATGGGATGTACAGCGTCGAAACCTTGCAGAATGATCTTGCCTGGTGTTAGTGACTGCACATGTTCAAGAGTGATATTGCGGTATTGGGGAATCAGGGTACCGGTGGCAGTTTTTCCATAATGGGTATCAAAATCGATAGGCGCTTTGACATTGCGTATGCATACGTTGCGATAGCTGACATTTTGCACCAGGCCACCACGTGAGACATCGCTCTTGATGCGCAAGCCTGATGTCGTGCCATCCATGCTCAGGTTTTCTACCACCACATTGCTGACGCCGCCATTGGTTTCACTGCCTATGGACATGCCGTGACCGGAGTAAAAATGGCTATTGCGTATGGTGATGTTTTCAGTGGGACCATTATTGCCCGCCTTGATGGCAACATTGTCGTCACCCGTGCGAATGTAGCTATTGGCGATGGTGATATTGCGTGAAGAAATCGGATCTATGCCATCGGTATTCCTGGCATTCGCAGGTGTATCTATGCGCACGCCCCAGGCAGTGAAGCCATCGACCTGATTTAAAGTGACGTGGAAATTCGGCGAATTTCGTAAAGTAATATTATGCAGAATGAAGTCATTTGATTGCGTGACTTCTATCAGTCTTGGAACATTCTGGCGACTGTTTTCTTTCTGGGCACGTCGGGCAATCTGCCACCATGTTTCTTCTTTACCGCTGATGCGCTCCCCACCTTGCCCATCTATGACACCCTCGCCATAAATACCACTGCCTTTGGCACGCTCAACTGTAATGAATGGCTTGCAGCCTCTGCCCTTGTCATCATTCGTGCCACATGTACCTGCACCACGGTCATAGTCCAGCGGCTGGGTGGATGCATACAAAGTCACGCCAGCATCTACCAATAGCGAGACGCCACTGCGCAATTGCAAGGCACCGGACAAAAATGCAGCCTTGCCGTTACGGCTGCGCAGGCGCACCGCCTGTCCGGGGTGGCAGGCATCTATCGCCGCCTGCAGGGTCTGGGTATCGGGTGCCCTGCTGGCTGTTGCATCTTGCTTCCCACTATCCAGTTGTGCTGCCAGCACACTGCAGACTGCAGGCATCTGCGGTTCTTTTACCTGCCGGCTGTCTTGCGCATATATGCTGCTGGCAAACAAAAAACCTGACACTGCAACAGCCACGCGAATTGCCAGCATATACTTTTGCTTGCTCATTATCTGCTCTCTGCATTGACATGTGTTTGCAAGGAGGGAACGACCGTCAGTAATTCTTTCAATACCATGGCAGAAAAATGCGCTGCGCCTTTACTGCCCAGATGAGTGCGGTCAAAGGCTGATTTTGCAGCGCCAGCCCTTTCAGTCTTGGCCAGATCAGTTGTCGCGCTGGCTGTGTTTGTTACAACTGCAGCTTGTGCAGCAGGTGGTGGAGCCATTGCCAGCGTGTCAGCTTCGGCCTCACCCATGGCTTGTACGGCATTGTGGCTGATGGCGTTCAAATCTATCATTGGCACATGTTTGTTCGCCGCCACCTTTATGCTGGCTTCTGCCCATGGCCGCAAATCATCTTGTAACTGTGTGCCTTTGAAGCTGCGTCTGGTCAGTGGTGTCACCAACACGGCTTGCGCGCCAGCTGCCTGCAGGTCATTAACATAGCCTGCCATATTAACGGGGAATTCTGTCGCCAGATCGGTCGAGCGCCCTGGCTTGCCGGGCTGGTCATTGTGCCCGAACTGTATCAGCACCAGGGTCTGGCTGAATTGCGCATTGTTCGCCATTAATTTTTGTACTACTTCCCATGAGCCTTCGGCACGATAGCTGCCAGAACTGCGCCCACCTTTTGCCAGGTTCAGGCATGTCACATCGGACTTGAAACGCTGGCACAAAGCATCACCATAACCACTTTTTGGTGCCATGGTAGAGTCACCAACGAGTATGATACGAACAGGTTTTGTAGCCAGGGCTGGAGTCTGGGATTCGGCCTGCCTTGGTTGACTGCAAGCGCACAACACTAATGCGCTGATCGCAGTCATGGCGATAGTGCGGAGTATAGGTTTCATGGGATTTTCGGTATTTTGCTATCAAAAAAAACAGGGTCTGCAAGCAAACCCTGTGATTCTGTGGAACGACTATGTCAACAGTTTCGTTTTTTCAGCAATGTAAATATACACAACAGAGAATGCCGTCTGGCTAGCTTGAACCAAACTGAAAATCACCATTTTTACATTTGCTTTTTCCATCATTGCTCCCCCCCAGGCGTACCTGGGGGTCTGCCACTTAGAAGTTATACGTCATACGTGCATTGAAGGCGCGACCGATAGGGCTGGCTGCACTGCTCAGGTAACTGTAGGTATAACCACTATGATTGGTGATAGGTGGTTTGGCATCCAGCAAGTTGGTAATGCCGGCTGTCAAGGTCAGGTTTTTGAAACCACGATAACTTGCTGTCAAATTCCAGACCTGGTATGGCTCGATGTCTCTGAAGTATTCTGCCGCAATCAGATTCTGGTCATGGTAGCCAGTGTTATAGTTTTGCGTCAGTTGAGAACTCCAGTTGCCAGAATTCCAGGCCATGGTCAGTGTATGTTTCCAGCGGAAAGTAATGATAGGCAAGCTGCTGGTCGTACCATTGCTGGCCAAACCAAAACGACCCACGTTGGAAACGTATGCACTGTCTTTTTCCAGCTGATTGTCGAATTGTGTCAGGTAAGTACCATTCAACTCAAACTTGAAATTACCCAAGGCTGTTTTAGGAATGGAATAGGCCAGGGCAACGTCGATACCAGAGGCTTTTTGGCCACCCAGATTCATCGTGATGTTTTTGATGTAGGCCAGGGAGCCATCGGCATTGCGGACAAACAGATCAGCATACTTGCTTGGATTCAGGAAGTAGACTTGTTCTGGCAAGTTTGCCAGCATGTCTTTCATTTCTATATGCCAGTAATCTGCAGATACCGTCAGGTTTTGTACAGGTTCAGCAGCGATACCCAGCGTAAAGCCCTTGGATGTTTCTGGCTTCAGATCAGGGTTACTACCGGTTTGACGTGGCAGAGCTACATTACATACTGCTGACGCTACCAGACCAGGCAGGGCTTTACCAGTACCAGCTACACCAGGCGTACCGCCCGGGCATTGCACAGGATCATCCCATTTTGCAGCAGTCGTGGCATTTGCACCTGCTACGCGATAGCCATAGCGGTCAAACAGTGTCGGTGCACGGAAACCGGTATTGGCAGAACCACGGAACATCAGGGACTTCATAGGCTGATAGCGGAAGCTAGCCTTGGGATTGATGGTATTACCAAAGTCACTGAAATGATCGTCACGTACGGCCACGTTGAAATTTAATTCCTTGGTGACAGGAATTTCCATTTCAGCATAGAGCGCCGCAACATTGCGTGCACCTTGACCATGAGAAGGACCGGAAGCTGCATAGGTAACCAGAGATGTGATATCGGTTTTGGTATCTTCTGTTGTGTCTCTATGCACGTCTGCACCCACAGCCAGCGTCAAAGGCCCGCCAGCGAGTGTAGTCAATTCTGTGGACGCTGTCAGATCAATACCTGTAAATGTACTGATGGAGTGACGATTCAATGCACCGTCAACCGAGATACTTGCCAGGTATGCTTTACCGGCAGCATCTTGCAGGCCGAAGGGATTCAGTGTGCCGTTGGCAAGACCGGTCAACAGACCAGGACCATTCACGTAGCCAGATTCGTAATAGTTATCACGCTGGCTGTGCCCGTAGACAAAACCGGCCTTGTAATCCCAGTTACCAAAACGACCTTCATCATTGACGCTGACGCGCTGATTGACTTGTACGTCCTTGGTGGTGGCTTCAGCCAGGTCTGCCGCACTCCAGGTGACCGTCAGTGGCTCACCTTTCAAACCAGCGACTGCAGGTACACCACCTGAGCCACCTGGATACCATTTACTGGTAGATGGCAACAGGGCAGCGACGCCGTTTGCGGTCAGGCTGGTGGTTGGGTTTTTTGTACCGAGGATGTGTTCCTGACCACGCATGTAATCGATAGTCAGGATATGGTCGTCACTGAATTTCTTCGTGCCCTTGGCGTAGAAAGTGACCTGTTCGTTACCATACAATGCCGTGCCGTAGTAAGCCGCATTCAGGATACAAGTGTTTTTTGCACCTTGTATGCTGTATGGCCCCTGGCAACCTGTTGCATAGTAAGGATTGGCAGCAGTTTTATTGGTCGCTGTAGTGAAGTTGGCAGGCATGGCAAAACCGCCACTGCCCAGTGCTGGCGCACGGCCTATGCTGGTCAGCATTTCTGTTGTACTCAGTTCGGCGCGGTCAGAAGCCAGCAAGCGGGTGCGGCGATGCGCATCTACCGTTCCGTACAAATTCCAGCCATCTTTTTGCAAGTCGCCAACACCGACAGTGGCGCTCACGCGCTGCTCATCACCGCCACCAGATTTCTGTGGTTTGACATATTGTGCAGAAACAGAGTTACCAACGACAGTGCGCTTAGTGATAAAGTTGACCACACCACCGATAGCATCAGAACCATAAATTGAAGATGCGCCGTCACGCAGGATTTCTACCCTGGCGATTGCGCTCATTGGAATTACGTCCAGATTGGCATAACCATCTGCAATCGCTTCATTGGCGAGGCGGCGGCCATTCAGCAATACCAGAGTACGGTTGACGCCCAGACCGCGCAGATTGATATTGGTACCGGAACCGGCATTCGATGGCGCCAGTGAGCTGGACTCAGGCAAGGACATCATCAAATCAGCCAGCGTGGTCATGCCACGTTTTTCCAGTTCTTCACCGGTCACCATGGTGACTGGCAATGACGCCTCTGAGGCCAGACGCTTGATGGATGAACCTGTTACTTCCACTCTTTGTATTTCTTGTGCCTGTGCCTGATTAACCATTGTCAGCACTGCCAAAGCAATGGATGACAATACAAACATAGGTCTTTGGAATTTCTTATCGTGTTTCATTTTGCAGTCTCCTCCAGTTTTCATAGAATTCTCGCGTCCATGCCTCGTTGGACATGGAGCACTAGTTGGAGCACCTCGCGTACTCTGTGCCACTGCAACGAAGATGGGCGCAAAAAGCCCCACCGGGGTCACAGCCGGTCAAAAAATATAAAATCCGATTACTGCCGATACAGTCGCAAATGTATTCTTTGCTTTCTGACTGTTCTGCTTATTTGCATATGCACTTGGGCGCTTGTGCGCTTATTTACTCATCCGCGTGAGAAAGTCCTGGTTACCCGTTCAAGATGCGCCCGCATCGCCTTGCGTGCTGCTGCCGGATCATGAGAGGCAATCGCCTCCAAGATATTTCTATGATCCGTCAGTGTTTCCTGGCGCAAGTCTTCTGTCTGGAAATGCTCCTTCAATTTGTGCCATAAACGGCCACGCTGATTCCACAGATATTCAACCGTACCTACCAATGCACTATTACCCGTTGCTCTGGCGATGGCCAGATGAAAATTCCTGTCAGCGTTTTCATTACTGGAGTAATTGGCATGATGCTTTTCCATCTCCAGTACTGCTTTCAAAATTTCATCAATGGCAGAGTCAGTTGCTACTCTTGCTGCAATTGCCGCTACTTCTGCCTCTATCAAACGCCGTGCTGAAAGCACCTCAAATGGCCCCGGCCCAGCTTCAGGCACATTGGCCTGCGCTTCTGGCAGTTCACTGACATACACACCCGAACCACCACGTACCTCAATCACACCGCCAAGTTCCAGCGCAATCAGTGCTTCACGTAAAGATGCACGACTGACACTGAGCTTGGTTGCCAGATCACGCTCAGACGGCAAGCGTTCACCAGCAGCAATATTCTCTTCAGCAATCAGGGTTTGAATCCTGTCTGCAACCACACGATATAACCTGGGCTCATGTGGCAGCTGTTCGTTCTGTGAACTATTTTTTTTCATCATGGTGTTTGCTACTCATAGAAAAGCTTAATAAAAGCAATTCGGTCAGGCCATTCTAATGTGGTCAGACCAAATTTGCAATGTGGACTAGCCAGATTTTTTATTTGGTGGCATACTCGCCACAAATGATACGAGAGGGATTATAGCGGACTCTGCATTTCCTCCCGTAAAAAAAGAAAAATCTGACGGTATATAAAAACGGATTTTCATAGGGGAAACTGGTTTCTTGGTAGTAATGATGCAAATTACCAACGCAGCCACAACTCTCTTTGTAAATGTTCAAGCCAGTTTCTTTCTGGTATGACCACTTTCATGAAAATCAGATTTTTCAACAAAAATAATTGTGCGCAGCTCAGCTCTTTGTGCATTGATAGCCATAAGTGGCAAAGAAGGGGAAAAGAAAATGACGATATCCAGCACCAGCCTGCCTGTCAGTTCACCACTGTATATACGCATGCATGCTAATGACAACGTTGCCATTGTTGCCAATGATGGCGGCTTACCGGCAGCCACGGTTTTTCCTTGCGGCTTGGAATTGCTGGAACACGTACCCCAGGGGCACAAACTGGCTTTGCAAGACATCGTGGAAGGCACAGCAATTACCCGTTACAACGTCACCATAGGCTATGCAGTCCGCAGCATACCCCAGGGCAGTTGGGTAGAAGAATCCTTGATACGCATGCCAGCCGCCAGGGAATTAGTGGATCTGCCGATCGCTACCGTGTCAGCCCCCAATACAGAGCCACTGGAAGGTTATACCTTCATGGGTTACAGGAATGCAGATGGCAGTGTAGGTACGCGCAATATCCTGGCCATTACGACAACTGTGCAATGCGTATCTGGTGTGGTTGAGCATGCGGTAAAGCGTATCAAGGAAGAGCTTTTACCAAAATACCCGCATGTCGATGATGTGGTCGGCCTGGAACATACTTATGGCTGCGGCGTTGCCATTGACGCACCGAATGCCAATATACCCATACGCACGCTACGCAATATCAGCCTGAACCCGAATTTCGGCGGGCAAGCCATGGTAGTCAGCCTGGGTTGCGAGAAACTGCAACCGGCACGCTTATTCCCCAAGGGCAGTATCCCCATAAAAAAAGGTGATGAAGGCAGTGGCGAACCTGCACTGGTGTGCCTGCAAGATCAGGTACACGTGGGTTTTAATTCCATGATCGCCTCCATCATGCACACGGCAGAAAAACAATTGGCAGAGCTGGACAAGCGCCGTCGTGAACCCTGCCCTGCATCCGAGCTGGTTGTCGGCGTACAGTGCGGTGGTAGCGATGCCTTCTCTGGCGTGACAGCCAACCCGGCAGTCGGCTTTGCGACTGATCTGTTGGTGCGTGCCGGGGCGACCGTGATGTTTTCTGAAGTCACCGAAGTACGCGACGGCATAGACCAGTTGACTTCACGCGCCGCCAACCCGGAAGTGGCCGCCGCCATGATCAGGGAAATGGCCTGGTATGATGATTACCTGAAACGCGGCGGCGTCGACCGCAGCGCGAATACCACGCCGGGTAATAAAAAAGGGGGGCTGTCGAATATCGTTGAAAAAGCCATGGGCTCCATCGTCAAATCCGGCAGCTCCACTATTTCTGGCGTGCTGTCACCAGGCGATAAGCTGACACAAAAGGGCTTGATCTACGCCGCCACACCTGCCAGCGATTTTGTCTGCGGGACTTTGCAACTGGCGGCAGGCATGAATCTGCACGTATTCACCACCGGACGCGGCACACCATATGGCCTGGCAGCAGTGCCGGTCATCAAAGTCGCTACCAGGAATGATCTGGCCAGGCGCTGGAATGATCTGATGGATATCAATGCCGGCAAAATCGCCAGTGGCGAAGCCACGATAGCCGATGTAGGCTGGGAGTTATTCCAGATGTTGCTGGACGTCGCCAGTGGCAAGGAAACCTGGGCCGAACATTGGAAATTGCATAATGCCCTGGTCTTGTTCAACCCGGCACCGATTACCTGATAAATAATCTCGGCAGAAACACGCATCAAGAATTCAATAGAAGAGAAGGAATCCCATGAATACCAATATCACTGAAAAACCTTTTAACCGCATTTTGCTGACCGGTGCTGCTGGCGGCCTGGGCAAGATTTTGCGTGAGCGCATCAAGGCATGGGCCAACATTGTCCGGCTCAGCGACATTGCTGATCTTGGACCGGCAGGCGAAGGTGAAGAAGTCGTGCAATGTGATCTGGCCGACAAAGCTGCCGTGCTGGCTTTGATGGAAGGTGTGGATGTGGTGCTGCATTTTGGTGGTATTTCTACTGAAGCCAATTTTGAAGCCATCATGCACGCGAATATTCAGGGCACCTATAATATCTACGAAGCCGTGCACAAGCACAAAGTTAAGCGTGTGGTGTTTGCCAGCTCTAACCATGCCGTCGGTTTTTACCGCACCACGGATTATATCGATGCTGACATGCCTACCCGTCCGGATGGCATGTACGGCATCAGCAAATGCTTTGGTGAATCTCTGTCCCGTTTTTACTATGACAGGTTTGGCATAGAGACAGTCTGCATACGCATAGGTTCATCCTTCCCGGTGCCAACTACACGCCGCATGCTGGTGACTTATTTCAGCTATGACGATCTGGTTGAAATGCTGCGCTGCTCCATCTTTGCCCCACGTGTGGGTCACACCATCGCCTTTGGTGTTTCTGAAAATCCTGGCAAGTGGTGGGACAATAAAAAGGCTGCTCACCTGGGCTATAAGGCAAAAGACAGTTCCACAGTGTTTTCCCATCTGTATCCAGACAGTAGTGAGTATCCGGCAAAAGACGATATCACTACCATCTATCAGGGTGGTGGCTTCTTGCTGACGACACCGCAATACAAAGAGTAAATCAGAGAATACATCAGGAAATAAGAGCTTGTTACGAAAGAAAAAGGGCAGACAAAGTCTATTTGTCTGCCCTTTTTTCATTCACCAGCCGTCAGGTCAAGGAACTGGTCAAGAATATGGAAGTGATCATCAAAAAATAATTCTTCCATCCCTTCCAGCTTGTCTATGCTGACCCAGGCCGCCTGGGCTGCATCATCGGCAGCGCGGATATCGGGCAAGTGATCAGTCTGCAAATCAAAATAATGCGCATGAGTAATCGTACGGCCACGCAGACTGCGGCCTGGATGATCAAATACTTTGACATCAACCAGAGAATGCTCAAGCGTGGACGCCAGCACCGCCAGATTGGTTTCTTCAAACAATTCGCGTATCGCCCCCTGGAATAGGCGTTCATTCTGGTCAAGGAAACCACCTGGCAATGCCCACAGGCCCTTACCAGGAAAGCCACCACGCTGCACCAGCAAGATATGCCCTGCTGCCTTGACTACCGCATCCAGTGTGACGAACATGGGCGCATAGGGTGCGGGCTTCCATGCAGCCTGGTAAGCAAGTAATTGCGCATGCTCCTTCACCAGCACGGCATAATGCGGCAAGATGCTCCAGGCTTTCAGGTATTGGCGTATGCTCAATGGTAAATAATGAGCTATCACATCAAGTGACACGCGCATATCTTCTGCCTCAAACAATACCTTGCGTATGACGGTGGCATCTATTGCCAGCAATTGCTCTGCAGCGACCAGCTGCCATTGCGGGAAGCGGTTCAGGTAATAGCTGGAAGCATCCTTGAAGTGACCTATCAAAGCAATGCGCTTGGCATAAGGGAAGTGCCTTTCCACCTTGCCACGCACTGCTGTCGCCCAGCGTGCGTCGTCATAATAATCGCGCACGGCAATATACGACACCCTGTCCCGCTCAGCGGGTGTGAGGGTCGTATTGATCATGTCTGCCCGCTCTTGCCAGGTGAAGGGGTTCTTGGTACTGCGCGCATGAAAGGATGAACCCAGCACCACGACCACTTCTTCGGCGGTTTCCAGTGCCAGTTGCAGGAGCGTGGCATGGCCGTTATGAAAAGGTTGAAAGCGTCCTATTAGTACTGCAACGTCGATTTGCATGGATGACTTCATAGAATAAAACTTTGATTAATCTTAATTGCTGTACTTTGCCGCAATCGGCATCTGACGTCCACTACCAAAAGCACGGGCACGCACACGAATGATGGGTGGTGCCTGACGGCGTTTATATTCGTTGCGCGCTACCATGCCTATGATGCGGTTCAGGCTTTTTTGACCCGCTTCAGTCTTTTGCAATTGTTCTACAAAAGCCTGCGCTTTGGCAAACTCATGGGCAGGCAGGCGCTTACCTTCTATATGCCATTTCAGCATTTCATCAAGCTCATCATACGGCGGCAAGCTATCTGTATCAAGCTGGTCAGGCGCCAGCTCTGCTGACGGCGGCTTGGTCAGCACATCTTGCGGGATGATTTCGCGCCCGGCTGCATTGTTGACATGTTGCGACAAGGCATACACTTCTGTCTTGTACAAGTCACCGATCAGGCCCAGGCCACCATTGGTGTCACCATACAGTGTGCAGTAACCGACCGATATCTCGCTCTTGTTACCCGTCGTCAGCAACAGTGCGCCAAAGGCATTCGAGTATTCCATGAGGATGGTGCCACGTATGCGGGCCTGCAAATTTTCTTGTGTCAGGCCGCGCAAAGGTGATGCAAATGCATCCTCGAAACCTTTCGCATATTGCTCTACCAGACTCAGTATGGGATGCGTATACAGTTTGACTTGCAGGTTGTCGCATAATTTGACCGAGTCGGATACCGAACCTGTGCTCGAATAGGCCGATGGCATGGTGATGGCGATGACGTTTTCTGCCCCAAGGGCCTGCACTGCCAGGGCGATCGTCAATGCCGAATCAATACCGCCGGAAGAACCGACCACCACCTGTTTGAAACCACAACGACGCGCATAGTCTTGCAGGCCCAGGACGATCTGGCGACGGGTAAATTCTGGCACCGATAAACCTGTGCTATCCGGCTTGACCAATGCCGCACCATCGATCGCAGAGAATTGCTTGTGTGCGAATCCCAGCAACTGAAAATCTTCTTCAAAACGTGCGGCTTCAAAAGTCACCCCATGATCAGCTGTGACCGCAAATGAAGCACCATCGAACACCAGTTGATCTTGGCCACCGACCTGGTTCACATACAGCAGAGGCAATTGATGATGCGCTGCCGCCTTGGCAAACATCGCATGTCTTTGCTGACGCTTGCCTATATCTGAAGGACTGGCATTGATGCTGATGATCAGGTCAACCTTGGCGGCTGTCAGGGCATTGAAAGGATTGACCTGGTAATCATGCTCTTCATCATTCCAGCCATCTTCACACACCATGAAGCCCAGCTTGTGACAGGCCACATCCAGTGTGCTGGCAACTTCCTGCCCAGGTTCAAAATGGCGGCGCTCGTCGAAGATGCCATAGGTGGGTAGCAATTGCTTATAGTATTCCGCAACGATCTCACCATTGCGTATCGCCAGCAAGGCATTATGCAAGGCCTTGCCCTGGCCCTTGTTTTGACGCACTGTGCCGATGACACTGACCAGGTCAGGATAATCTTTGGAAGCCTGCATGATGTTGGCCAATGCCTGTTCGGCCTTCGCCAGGAAAGTGCCGTCTTCAAGCAAATCACCGGGGTAATAGCCACAAACACAGAGTTCGCTAAATACTGCGACGTCAGCATTAACCACCGCAGCTTTTTGCATATGCTGGATGATCGCGGCAGTATTGCCAGCGAAATCACCTACCATATAATTTAATTGTGCAACTGCCAGTTTCAACATGATGAAAGTCCTGAGTTCAACTTGGTTTAAACGAGTTTATATAACTGGATGATGAAAAACCTGGCGCAGATAAGCGAGGAAGGTTTCATCCGTACACAGGGTCTTGCCGGCAGAATCCGATAATTTTGCTACCGGCTGGCCATTGCAGGACATCAGTTTCATGACGATATTCAAAGCCTTGATGCCCGTGTCATTCGTCAGATTGGTACCTATGCCAAAACCCGTCATGGTGCGGTCAGCAAAATGGCGGTACAGGCTGAATGCGGTTTCCAGGTCCAGCCCATCAGAAAACACCAGACGTTTGGTATGCGCATCTATGCGCAACTTGGTATAGTGAGCTAAAGCTTTTTCACCCCAGACCACAGGATCACCAGAGTCATGGCGCAGGCCATCAAACAATTTGGCGAAGTACAGGTCAAAGTCAGACAGGAAGGCATCCATGCCGACCACGTCTGTCAAGGCAGTACCGAGGTCACCACGATATTCCTGCACCCAGTCTTCCAGCGCCGCTTTCTGGAAATCACGCAAGCGCACGCCAAAGGACTGGTAAGACTGCAGGTATTCATGCGCCATCGTGCCTATGGGCACCAGCTTGTGCTTCTTGGCCAGGTACACATTCGATGTGCCCTTGAAAAATTGCGGCACTTCACGCGCCAGCGTGGCGACTACTTCATCATGCCACTCACCAGAGAAGCGCCTGCGCAAGCCAAAATCAAAGAACTCAAATGGATGAGTTCTTGGCGCTTCTTTTCCAAATTCACGGATTTTCTCTATCTTGGCTGCCAGCCTGTTTCTGCCCTCAACCAGAGACTGTTCCGTTTGCAAGCGACGGAAATATAATTCATTGACGATATGCAGTACAAAGATTTCAAAACCCATGACATGCACTTGCGGGCCTGTTGCCACGATCTGCAAATTATCGCCATCTGTACTGACCTTGATGAATTTACGCTGAAAATGAAAGACTGTTAAAAAATCGGTAAAATCGCTTTTGATAAAACGCAAGGACCGCAGATAATCGAGTTCATCTTCTGTGAAATTCAGCGCGCATAAATGATCGATTTCACGTTCGACATCAGCCTTCAATTCCGCCAGCGGATAAGCAGTGGAATTGCGGCAAACGAAAGCATATTCTGTCTGGGTATTCGGGTGACTGTGCAGCAATGCCTGCCACATGGTGAATTTGTATAAATCAGTTTCCAGCAAACTTTGAACTACGGGTTTCATATTTTTCTTTTCTAGTATGATCTGCCATGAATCAGGCATTCGCCAATAACTCAGGCAATACATCTGCCATCTTCGCAATCTGCACGCCCCTGGCTGCCATGTCGCGTACAAAGTCTTCAAACTGTGCATCAAAACCAATGACAGCACTCATGCAATCTGTCACCAATACCAATTTGTGCAAATCAGCTGCGGCGAAATTTTCTACCAGATGCTCAGTGGTTGCCTTGACGCAGTGGCTGCCTGCCTCACCAGTAATATACACGCGGTCGGCTTTACTCAATTCAGCAATCAATTGCTGGTTCAGTTGCGTATCCGGGTCACTGGCATCTGGCACTTCTGCTTTCACTGCTGAATAATGCTCAGTCCAGGGGTTGGAACCCTTGTTGATTTTGTTGACCACACCCAGTTGTTTTTCTTCCCAGACATTATAGGCTGCACGCACATCTGCATGCACATTCTGGCCCCATGAGCCAATTTCACAATGCACTGGCCATATCATCAATTGATAACGGCCTTCGGCTTCCAGTGCATCCAGATACGCCAGGGCACGCGGCAAAGCCTCAGGCTGGCGCGGTTGATATTCGCCCGCACGTACCGCCGTTGCAGATATGGTAGTAAAAGGAAGCACCGCTGCACCCTGCGCTGTTATCCAGAAAGTGGGGTGAGCAATGTCATAGCGATGATGAGCATCCAGTGTGATGCTGATACCGCTGATGCCATCTGCACCTTTATTGATCAGTTCAGCCACGCGCAACATATCGGCATGGGCACCTGGCACAGGCAGGGCTGGCGACAATTGTTCAGCGCTATGCACATCTTTTGTCAGATAAGATGGCGGCAAATCACAGAAATCATTTTGCGGATCAATGATGAGGATTTGTAAATTGCGTTTCATGATGTTTTTCCTTTTCTTGTGAGGCTGATTCTATTGTAGGCCACTTAGTTATTTTTTGCAACTAAGTATCCATGTATTCTTTTTTTACCTGCCTGTTGACGCCACAGATGTGTCTCCATCTCAGAATAAACTATTTATTTTCAACAACTTAGCATGGAACATTCGTTTTTCCAAGCACGAGCCTGCACACATAGCCGATTACAATCAGTTGCAAATTCGAAGGCCAGAAGTCTGCCTGCATAATAAATTGCTTACTGAATTTCATATAAGCGTTATTTATCCAGGTTCGCCTGCTATTCAAGCAATATCACCCTGCAAGAAAACAACAAGTCACTCACTCTTAGTTACTTTACGAAACTAACTTAGTTGATTAATTTCACTAAGATAGTTTATAGTTCACTTATGCGAGATACAAACATTCTTGTGTACAACAATAAGATAGAGAAAAATAATGCAAACTACAGCAATCAATAGAAAACAAAGAGCTGACATTGCCCAGGAAACCTTGGCGATACTAGAACGTGGCTACTATATTAGTCAGCACGGCAATCAGGTCAGCATACAGAGCAGTTTGGCTGCAGCAAAGCAAGCATCCATCCACTATTCGCCGGAAGAATTAAAGCAAGTTTTGCTAACACTTGCGACTGGCGGAAAATTTGATACTACGATCAGCGTCACTAACGAAGGCTGCCTGACAGCAGCCAGACGGTTGGCAACAGAAGATGGCGGGAGTCCACTTTGCCTGAATTTTGCATCTGCAAAAAACCCTGGCGGCGGCTTTTTGGGTGGATCAGAAGCGCAGGAAGAGAATCTGGCCAAATCATCTGGTTTATATCCCTGCATTGCGCAAATGACTGCCATGTATGAAAAGAACCGCGCCTTTCAATCTTGCATCTATGCCGATGACATGATTTATTCGCCAGACGTACCTGTGTTCAGAGATGAGGATTATGCCTTGCTGGATAACTTCTACAACGCCTCCTTCATCACTGCGCCTGCCGTCAATCTGAGTGCGTTAAAAATGAATGAGCCTGACCGTGTCCGCGAAGCTGCCGGTATTATGCTGAACAGGATCAATCTTGTATTGGCATTGGCACTTAAACATGGGCATAGACATTTGGTGCTTGGTGCCTGGGGCTGCGGGGTATTCGGCAACGATCCCAACAAGATCGCTGGTTACTTCTTGCATGCCTTATCACCCGGGTCGATCTTTCACGGTACGTTTGAAAAGATTGTCTTTGCCGTGCTGGACAAGAAAAACACAGGAAGTCTTGAGGCTTTCGAAACTATATTTACAAACAATAAAAATAAGTAATAAAAATAAGTAAAAATAAAATGAATAATAAAAACAAAGACTTCAGCAAATTCCTCAGTTATGTATTGCGTCACCAGCCTGATTCCATAGGCATTGCACTGGATGCGCAAGGCTGGACAGAAATAGCAGCACTAATGGGCCAGGCTGCGAAGCATGGCAAGCGTTTCAAGCTGGAAGACTTACATGAGGCCGTGCGCACTTCTGACAAACAGCGCTTTGCCATCAGTGATGATGGTTTGCGCATACGTGCAAACCAGGGGCATTCGGTAGCTGTGGATCTGGCCTTGCCTGTGACAGTGCCACCAGATGTTTTGTATCATGGTACTGCCAGCCGTTTTATCGCTTCCATCATGAAGGACGGATTACGTGCAGGTTCACGTCATCATGTGCATCTGTCGGCGAATACGACTACGGCGCGCACAGTCGGTGCACGGCATGGCGCGCCGGTTATCTTGCAAGTCATGGCAAAACAAATGCATGAGGATGGGATACAGTTTTTTGTATCGGCGAATGGTGTATGGTTATGTGATAGCGTGCTACCAAAATATTTGATCAGGATGAATTGAATGATGATGACAACTAAGCGACCACATCAAAATACTTACTGGGTAAGGCCCGGACAATTACTGGCAGGTGAATACCCAGGTGCGCTGAACCAAGAAACTGCAGCGCAAAGGCTGAAGCAATATCTCGATTGCGGTGTCGATTATTTTATCGATCTGACAGAAGAAGGTGAATTGGATCCTTATTCACCGTTGCTGATGAAGCTGGCGAAAGAGCGTGGCATGCAAGTCCAGCATCATCGCTTTGCCATACCGGACCGCGATATTCCATCGTCAACAAAGCTGATGCAGGATATCTTGCACGCATTGCGCGAAGCATTGGCGACGAAGCATACCGTGTATGTGCACTGCTTCGGCGGTATAGGCCGTACCGGCACTGTCGTAGGTTGTTATTTGAATGAAGAGCATCTGGATGCAGAAGCAGGCCTGACCGAACTGGCGCAGCTATGGCAACAGATGGAAAAGAAAAATTACTGGCCAGACACACCACAAACTGCAGAGCAGCATGCCTGGGTGATGGCCTGGCGTGCAGATAGCATAGGAAAAACATGAATACGCTGGAAGAATTATTAAAACACTTAGACGAAGGAAAGCAGTTCAACTATCTGCATTTCTGGGGCCATAAACAGCGGGGCTCGCAAGCAGACAAAGCCTGCTTCAGTCAATGGTTTGTTGCGCCGTTCAAGATTGATGGCATCACTTACTCTACTGCCGAACATTATATGATGGCTGGCAAAGCCAGACTGTTTGATGACCAGGT
Source organism: Pseudomonadota bacterium (assembly GCA_040390835.1). GTDB lineage: Bacteria > Pseudomonadota > Gammaproteobacteria > Burkholderiales > Burkholderiaceae_D > Undibacterium. The sequence goes on along the minus strand of JAZJXP010000008.1, from coordinate 86,781 downwards.
CGTGCTCAAGGAAATACTGGTGACCAGCGACCCGGATATGGTGAAACGCCTGGGCAGGAAAGTGAAGAATTATGATGAATCAGCGTGGGTAGAACATCGCTTCCAGATTGTAGTCGATGGCAATTATGCGAAGTTTTCGCAAAATCCAAAACTGAAGCAATATCTGCTCAGTAGCGGGGACAAGGTCATTGTCGAAGCCAGCCCCCTGGACAAAATCTGGGGCATAGGTCTGGCACAAGATCATCCTGACAGTAATAGCCCGCATCTTTGGCAAGGATTGAATCTGCTGGGCTTTGCCTTGATGGAAGCCAGACGCAGATTACTCGCCGTACATAAATATTAAACAATGAAATTTGAAGCTTATAAAACACAATTAGAACACTGGCCAGATGATGGCAAACACATCATGGCGCAATTTGACGAGAATTCCATTATCGTCTACCAGGCTTATTCCGATGCCATCGCCGACTTTGCAGTTGAACACCAATACTTTGGCGGTACATTCAGTTATACGCGCATGAGCTGGATCAAACCAAACTTCTTGTGGATGATGTTTCGCTCTGGCTGGGCGCAAAAACCTGGGCAAGAGCGCGTGCTTGCAATACGCATCAAGCGCAGCTTCTTTGATGAAATTTTAACGCAGGCTATTCCATCATCTTTTTCTGCCTCAGGATTTGCCACACAAGAAGCATGGAAGCAGGCGATAGAAACCTCAGACGTGCGTTTACAATGGGATCCTGATCACGACCCTGCGGGCAACTGCCTGCCACGTCGTGCCTTGCAACTAGGTTTGCGGGGACAGATATTAGCTCGCTACGGCAAAGAAGAAATACTGGAAATTATCGATGTCACGCCATTTGTATTGCAGCAGTATCCACATGCTGATCAGCCGGAACAATTGCTGACACCTGCTGAAGCCATTTACCGTTCCTATATCTGATATATTTCACATGCACGCCACGCATGCGAATTACGCAAAAATGTCGTTTGAATGCCGACCCCGCATGCGTTTAAATATCCATACACGACAGCCCTGACTATCAACCCGAAAGCCAGGCTTCGTCACTACATGACCGAGGTCAATATGGATATCCTTAATGAGCAACAACGGGGCGCTTCTCATCAAGCTTTTATACAAAGCAGCAATTTCGTGCTGGCTCCCATGAGCTATGTCATGCCTGGCGAGCAACGCCCTGTCAGCTACACCTTTGAGCCACCTGCTGGCATTCCCTGGGAAAATGCTACTTATGATTTGCGCGAAGTCGCGATACATGATGCGCGTCAGGCTGAACAGGAACCTGAGCTGGAGCGTGAAGGTTTTGAATTGTGGGATGCACCTACGTCCGTCAGGAACTTCATGGATCATGAAGAAGTCAGGTCTGATTATTATCAGGAAGCGCGTGAACTGGCACTGGCTGTCACTGGCGGCAAACAGGCCTATGTCTTTGATCATCTGGTCAGGAGGCGTGAACCCAGAGAGACCACTTTATCATTCGGCAAGCGGGCAGAGAATGGTTTGGCAGCAGCCAACGGGCGCATACACAATGACTATACCGAGCAATCAGGACAGAAACGCCTGGGACTGGTGATCAGGAATATGGAAGTAATGGCGCAGATACGGCGCTATTGCATCATCAACATCTGGCGACCTACCCACAATACCGTGCTGGATACTCCGCTGGCAGTTTGTGATGCGCGCACGGTCAGACAATCTCACTTGCTGGCTTGCGATGTCAAATACCCGAACCGTACGGGTGAAATTTATCTTTCTAGATTCTCGCCCAGGCACCGCTGGTCTTACTTCGCTGAAATGCAGCCGCATGAAGCACTGATCTTCAAGCAATATGACAGCCAGTTCAGCGGTGTCTCGCGCTTTACACCACATGCCGCATTTGATCATCCGCATGCACCGGATGATGCACCACCAAGGGAAAGCATAGAACTGCGTCGCCTTGTTGTATTTTGAAAGGAGAATCACGATGGATACACCTGTCACCACCATGCCCGTCATCGATTTCTGGTTTGAATTTGGCAGCAATTACAGTTACCTGAGTGTCATGCGCATAGAGCAGGACGCGGCCAGGGCAGGTGTCAGGGTGCGCTGGCAGCCATTTTTACTTGGCCCCATCTTCCAGGCTTTTGGCTGGAACACTTCACCCTTTGTTTTGCAAAAGGCCAAGGGTGATTATGTCTGGCTGGATATGGAAAGGCAATGCCGCAAGTATGGCTTGCCCTGGAAGAAACCCGGCAATTTCCCGAGCTCTGCTATCTTGCCTTTACGGGTAGCGGTGTTGGCTGCAGAACAAAGCTGGATGGCAGAATATTGCCGCCGCATGATGCAAATGAATTTTGCCTACGACAGCGATATCGATAACAAAGAAGCTGTGGCTGCGGTGTTAAATGACATGGGCTTGCCTGCAACTGAAATAATTGAGCAAGCGCTGAGTGAAGAAAACAAATTGAAGTTGCGCAGGCAAACTGAACTGGCCATGAGCAAAGGCATCTTTGGTGCGCCAACATTCTTTGTCGGCGAGCAGATGTACTGGGGCAATGACAGGCTGGATGACGCCTTTGCCCATGCAAGGGATATTTTGATTTATCCCTATGCATGAGCCATGGCATCTCATGGTTTCTGGATCAAGCTGTTGCTGCCGCATCGGCTTGCATCTCGGGTTTCTGCACTGGCTGCGTCCTGATGAACAGACTTAGCAAAGCTGTCAGTACGCCGCCCGCAATCAGGAAAAGATAAACATAGCGGAATTGCTGGAGATTCTGCACCTGTCCACCCAGTATGGTCACCGTGAAAGCCACGCCAAGTGCAGAACCAAACTGGCGAATTGCCTGATTCACCGCACTACCCACACCAAAGCGTTTTGCCGGCAAGCGCGCCACCGCTGCACCTGAGAGCGAGGGCAAGACCAGACCCACACCTATGCCACTGAGCAGCATGCCGGGCAACCACACGGTGAGGTAATCAGCAGTCAGGCTGGTGTTCAGATAAAACCATAGGCCGCTCAAAGCATAGATCAATCCACCTACTACCAGCAATGGTTTATGACCAAGACGCGCAACGTAGCGACCAGAGATGATCGCCACCGGCATGACCAGCAAGGGGCCGGGGGTGATGCCAAAGCCAGCCTTGGTCAGCCCGTAATGCCAGATCGTTGTCATGAACAAAAAGAAGCTAAGGAACATGGCGGTAAACGCTGCCCCAAAAACCAGCGTTGCCGCGTTCACAAAACGATAATTCCTGTCCTGGAACAAACTCAAGTCCACCGCCGCATGCGGCTTGCCCTTCGCCCAGAAAATGAAAACTAGCAACAGCACCACACCAGCCGAGATCGTTGCGAGAGTAACGGGTGCCAGCCAGCCCCAGCTATCGGATTGAACGATACCAAGTATCAGCAAGCCACTGCCGGTGATAAGCATGAGTACGCCCGGCCAGTCAAAGCGATGGCCAGTTTCCAGGTTACGGGATTCCGACAAACTCAGGGCCGCCCTGATCATGGCGATGATACCTATGGGTACATTCACTAAAAAAGCCCACTGCCAGTTAGTACCCTCTATGATGAGCGCACCGACACTGGGGCCTACCGCAGCCGCCAGGGCACCAACTGCGCCCCACAGGCTGACCGCAATAGCACGTTTTTCAACTGGAAAAGCCTGCAATACCAGAGCAAGTGAAGTCGGTGTGAGTAAGGCCGCACCAACGGCTTGCAAGACGCGGAACAGTATCAGCATGTCTGTGCTGCCAGCGACACCGCACAAGCCGGAGGCCAGTGTAAACACACCTGTGCCAATAATGAACAGGCGCTTGCGCCCAAGCAAGTCAGCCAGGCGCCCGGCAGGCACCAGCAATGCTGCATAGACGATGGTATAAGCATTCAAGACCCAGGACAGTTCACTGGGTCTGACATCCGGGAAGGCATGACGCAGTGCAGGGAATACAGCGAAACCTATGGTGGCATCGAGCGACACCAGAAATACGGCAACACTGGCGAGTGCAAAAGTAGACCAGGGACTGAGAGGTTTCATGATATTTCTCCGGCTACAGCTGCAGTTATTGCGGCGGCAATGGCAGTGATAATGAAACTACTTGCCGCAGTATGGATTTCTGGTGTGCGCAATATGCGCCTGTGCCCAGTTCCTGCAGTTGGCACTAATTGAGCCTGGGGCCAGGCCGCGACCAGCGCCTGGCTTTCTGAATACGGCATTTCTTTGTCGTCAGGGTCATGCATGATCAGGGCTGGATGACGCATGCCATGCTGCAGGCGCTCCAAATCCATGGATGCCAGTGGTGCGCCTATGCTTGTCGCCAGCATCTTTTCCAACTGCTGGCTCGCCGCTTCATCCAGCCCACCTGCCCTGGCGGCATGCTGAAATACACGTGTCAATGAGGCCGGGCCACACAGATGGACACTGGCCTGAACTTGCACACCATGGGCAAAGGCATACAGGCTGGCTGCTGATCCTACTGAGTGGGCGATGGTGGCCGTCAGCGGCCCCAGATGCCGGGCCACGGCGACGACGGCTTTACCATAGTCCAGTACATTGGTGGTTTCTCCTTGGGATGCACCATGTGCAGGTGCATCCAGTGCAGTCACGCTAAAGCCTGCCAGCAGCAAAGGTTTGACAAATCCCGCCAGGTGGCTGGCGCGGCTTTCCCAGCCGTGCAGGAGCAGGATTTGTGGGCCCTGCCCCCAGGTCCAGGCACGCAATTCCAGACCAGCATAAGGAATGCTAATGGACTTGGCATGGGCTAATGCCTGTCTGTCATCTTCGGTTTCAGCCAGTCTTTGCGGTCTTGTAAATGCCTGCAAGATCATGGCCATGATGGGCTTATTTGTTGCATTATTTGTTGCATTATTTGCTGCTATGTCTGGTGTATTCATGCTGCCCTCCAAATTAGATGATGAATATAATCCAATAGATGTCGATTATCATCTAAAATACAAACTTATGTCAAACACTGATTAAGTATTGCTGAAATAGAAAGTATCCAGAACGCATTTCATCAATAGGATGAGATGCGTTCCAGTTATCCAATGAGGAATAGCCAAAATGAGAAATTCACGTGAACAAACCGCGCAAACCCGCGAACGCATAGTAGAAACCGCTGCCCGCCTGTATCGCGAACATGGCATCAACGGTATAGGCGTGGCAGACCTGATGAAAGAAGCTGGCCTCACGCATGGTGGCTTCTATAAACACTTTGAATCCAAGGAAGCACTGATCGCCGAAGCCTGTTCCACTGCACTGGAAACCACCCGCACGGAACTGCTGCGCAAGACAGAACTTGTCAGCGATGATGACGCCATCAGCACCCTGGTACACACCTACCTGAGCAGGGCGCATAGTGAACATCCTGGCCAGGGTTGTGCGATCGCTGCGCTAGGGGCGGAAGCAGCACGCGGCGAAGCAGCAAGCAAGGAAGTGATGGCGCAAGGGGTAGATCAGTTGCTGGCCATCATCAGCAAACAATTGCAACGCTCGGGCGCAAAAGATGACGCCACTACCGCACATGGTGTCTTGTCTTCGCTGATAGGTGGATTGCTGTTATCTCGCATGATGGATAACCCGGCAAAATCCAAAGCGGTGTTGCGTGATACCAGTGATTTTGTGTTGAAGGCGATACAGAAATAAAAAAAGCCCGCCCATTATTTCTAAAGGGCAGGCGAGGTATTAAAAGAGTTTATTTCACTTACGAAGTTTATTTACGATTATTCGCCAACCTGCGCACAACAGCCAGCAAGCGATCTATCTCTTCGCAAGTATTGTAGAAAGCAAATGAAGGCCGCACTGTTGCTTCTACCCCAAAGCGACGCAAGATGGGCTGGGCGCAATGATGGCCGGAACGTACCGCTATCCCTTCATCATTAAGCGCCTTGCCGACTTCTGCCGTTTCATAGCCCGCCAGCACGAACGAAGCAACGCTGGCTTTTTCATGTGCCGTACCAATCAGCCGCACGCCAGGTATGCTCTTCAGCCCATGCGTTGCATATTCCAGCAAGGCATGTTCATACAGGGCGATATTTTCCAGGCCTATGCGCTCGACATAATCGATCGCGGCACCCAGACCAACGGCATCGGCGATATTGCCGGTACCTGCTTCAAAGCGTGCCGGTGCTGGCTGATAACGGGTGTGCTCGAAAGTCACATCCGCAATCATATTGCCGCCGCCCTGCCAGGGTGGCAGTTGCTCCAGCAAGGCCTTCTTGCCATACACTACGCCTATGCCAGTCGGGCCAAAGACCTTGTGGCCTGAGAAGACATAAAAGTCGGCATCCAGCGCTTGCACATTCACACGCAAATGTGACACGGCTTGCGCCCCGTCTATCAACACGCGGGCACCGGCAGCATGGGCCAGTGCCGTGATCTCATGCACCGGAGCGATAGTGCCCAGCGCATTGGAAACCTGAGTTACCGCCACCAGACGGGTCTTGCTGTTCAAGAGCTTGCGGTACTCGTCGAGCAAGACCTGGCCACTGTCATCTACTGGGATCACGCGTATGACAGCGCCTTTCTCAGCTGCCAGTTGTTGCCATGGCACGATATTGGCATGATGCTCAAGCTGGGAGACGATGATCTCATCACCGGCACCTATGAACTTCTTGCCAAAGGTTTGCGCTATCAGATTGATACCTTCAGTCGCGCCACGTACGAAGATGATTTCCTGTTCGCTGGCAGCGCCAAGAAACCTGGCTACCTTTTTACGTGCAGACTCATAAGCATCGCTGGCACGTGCTGCCAGTTCATGTGCCGCTCTATGTATGTTTGAATTCTCATGCTCATAGAAATAACTGATGCGGTCTATCACCGACTTTGGCTTTTGCGTAGTAGCTGCATTATCAAACCACACCAGTTGCTTGCCATTGACACGTTCAGCCAGGATAGGAAAGTCCCTGCGCACGGCATTGATGTCAAAGGGTGCAGCCAAAGATGGATTAGCAGCCCGGGGAGCCTCATCCCAGTAGTCTTGCTCCCCTTGCTGGAAATAATAAGCCGGGTGCGCAGCACTGCCACCAGATTGCGATGCAGGTGCGGACGTGACCGGATACAGTTCACCCAGTATGCGTTGCAATTGCTCTTGCCCCGGCACGTTGAAAGCACTGGCTCCGGATTGCTTGCCTGTCCCCTGCGCCGCAAGGCTGTCAAGATTATTGTCAGCAATTGGATAGCCATGCTCTTGCCCGACAAAATAATAGGGCGTGCTGGAAGTGGCACCGTCGGCTTGCGGGCGCGATGGCGCAATGCTGCTACCGCCATTTTGAGGTACGCCACTGGCAGAAACTGAAGGCTGGCTTTGCACAGTACCGCTGTCGTGCACTGGTGTACGCGCCGATGGTGGAGCTTCAGGTGTACTGGACTGGCTAAAGCCCGGCAAGAACTGCGCTGCCGCTTGCGCCGCACCAGGCACCAGGGCAAAAAATTCTGATGCCATGCGGTTCAGAGCTGCTTCATCCGGTAAACCGGAGTTTGCCGAGCCAGTATTACCGCTTTTATCATTTATAGGTGTCAGGATAGTCATGGTATTTACCGATCTCTACGTCGTCCAAAACAGCCACTGCATCTTCCGTCAATACTGCCAGCGAACAGTACAGGGAGATGAGGTAAGAAGCGATTGCATTGCGGTTGATGCCCATGAAGCGCACGGACAAACCAGGGCTTTGTTCACCAGCCAGGCCAGGCTGGAACAAGCCAACCACGCCCTGGCGTTTTTCACCGACGCGCAACAGAATAATTTTTGTCTTGCCATCTTCGATAGGCAATTTGTCAGACGGTACCAGTGGCACACCGCGCCATGTCAGGAATTGCGAACCAAACAGGCTGACTGTTGGTGGTGGCACGCCACGGCGTGTGCACTCACGGCCAAAAGCGGCAATCGCCAGTGGGTGGGCGAGGAAGAAGCCAGGCTCTTTCCAGACCTTGGTCAGCAAATCATCGAGGTCATCTGGTGTAGGTGCACCTGTCAGAGTGGAGATGCGCTGATCATCATGCACATTTGCCAGCAGGCCATAATCAGGATTATTGATGAGTTCGCTTTCCTGACGTTCCTTGATGGTTTCTACGGTCAGGCGTAATTGTTCCTTGATCTGGTCATGCGGACTGCTGTACAGATCAGAAATACGCGTATGTACGTCCAGCACGGTCGCTACCGCATTGAGGAAGTATTCGCGTGGTTGCTCGTCATAATCGACAAAGGTTTGCGGCAATTCAGATTCATCGCGCTGAGAGCAGGCTACCCGCACATCCTTGGGATTTTTAACCTTGTTGAGGCGGTAGATACCTGCCTCTACCGGCAGCCATTGCAGCAGGTGCACCAGCCAGCGTGGCGTGATGGTGGATAACTGCGGGACGGTCTTGGTCGCGTTCGCTAACTGCCTGGCGGCATTGTCGCTAAGTGCGAAATTACCTGCAGTTACTTCATTAGTTACATCACTCATTAATCACTCCATAAAAATCAGTGTATTGAAAAAATAAAAATGAACAGGCGTGCGGGGATAAGGAGCCGAGGTATTAAATATCCGGCACCTTACTTGAAGCTCACTTATTCAAACCAAAGAAACGGGATTTTGCTGTTCGTGCCGCAAACTGGCCTGGCTGACATGGCTGCCGGCAGCGACATCGCTGGTGACCCAGACATTACCGCCGACGATGGCACCACGGCCTATGGTGACGCGCCCTAATACGGTGGCACCGGCATAGATCACCACATCATCCTCGACGATGGGGTGACGCGGCAAGCCTTTTTGCAGCTTGCCGTCTTCATCGCTGGGGAAGCGTTTTGCCCCCAGCGTAACCGCCTGGTAAATACGCACACGCTGACCGATGACAGCAGTCTCACCTATCACCACGCCAGTGCCATGATCGATAAAAAAGCCCGCTCCTATACTGGCACCGGGATGGATGTCTATGCCGGTCTGGCCATGCGCAATCTCGGCAACGATGCGCGCCAGTAATGGCACACCCAACTGGTACAGTTGATGGGCAATGCGGTGATGTATCATCGCCAGTATACCCGGGTAGCACAGCAATACTTCATCCACCGTACGCGCTGCGGGGTCACCCTGATAGGCGGAAATGACATCGCTGTCCAGCAGTGAGCGTATGCCTGGCAAGGCACGGGAAAATTCGCGCACTATCGTCAGGGCACGGTCATCAATATGCAGGCCTTCCTCTTCGTGATAGCGTGAGGCATAACTGAGTTCCAGCCTGACCTGGCCAAGTAGTGAATGCAAAACCGTATCCAGCGTATGGCCTACATAAAAGTCTTCACTCTCTTGCCGCAATTCAGGCGGCCCCAGACGCATGGGGAACAAGGCACCACGCAAGTCATTGAGGATTTTTGCCAGTGCATCACGCGACGGCAATTCACGCCCGCCAGGTTCGGCTGACCTTTGCTGGCGACGACGCCAGGCATGACGCACTACCGCCAGCTCACTGACGACCTGCTCTATGCCAAACAGCGAGGCGCGTATCTCTTTAGTCTGTTGCAATGCTTGTCCCATGATGGCCTGCCTTATGAATTGCGAATTCTTTATTCGATTTAATCTTGTACCCAGGGCAGCTTGTGGAAGCGCCAGCCGCCGTAATGTCCACGCTGCTGCGCCTCATCAAGATCGCCTTCAAAACCCTGCTCTATATTGAAGACATTTGACAGGCCAGCCTTGCTGGCGGCTTCGGCTGCCAATGCCGAGCGCTTGCCACTGCGACACAAGAGCAAAACGACGGCCTGCTTGTCTTTGAGCTTGCCTTCCAGCTCTTTGACAAAGCGGGGATTGCGCGTTAATGCCGTGCCTGTCGCCCAGGCTACATGCAGGCTGTCTGGCAAATGGCCGACAAATTTGCGCTCTTCATTAGTGCGCACGTCGACGATCACGGCCAGCCCTTGCTGCTGCAATTGCCAGGCATCTGTAGGAGAAACACTGCCTGCAAATGCCAGACCGGCATCTTGCGCATGTGCTCGCGCGAGTGTCAGCACGGGATGATCTATGGGAGTCGGGCCTGGTAGATTGGCAGCCGTATTAGCCAGATTAGTTAATGAGGAAGTTGTCATGCAAATTCTCTGTCTTAGTTCTAACGATGGTTTTGGTCACAGAGATTGAATGTACAGAAATTACCTAAGACAGAAAACGAATAAAAATGAGGTTAATTATCTGGAATTTACATATGCTGGAATCAGCACAGAAGGATTGATGCTTTCATGCGCAAAATGACCGTGCAGGCTTTACCTGGTTGCTGAGGTCGGAGGTCATTTTTTTCACCGCTGGCAAGCACGAATTCAGCGCATGCTGCCAGCGTTATTGAAGGAAATTAAGCTGCGGAAAGTGCCTGTTCCAGATCAGCGATCAGGTCATCGACGTGCTCTATGCCTATAGACAAACGTACGGTGTCTTCAGTGACACCGGCTTTTGCCAATTCTTCAGGATTCAATTGACGGTGCGTGGTGCTGGCTGGATGGCAAGCCAGGGATTTGGCATCACCAATATTCACCAGGCGGGTGAATAACTGCAAGGCATCCTGGAAGCGCCCGCCAGCATCACGCCCGCCTTCCAGGCCAAAAGTGAGGATGCCGGATGGCTTGCCACCCAGGTATTTTTTCGCCAGCGCATGATCTTTGTGCTCAGGCAAACCAGCGTAATTAACCCATTTCACTTTGGCATGCTTGTCCAGATAATGGGCAATCTTGATGGTGTTGTCAGTGATTCTGTCCAGGCGCAGGGCCAGGGTTTCTATACCCTGCAAGATCAGGAAGGCATTGAAAGGGGACAAGGCAGCACCGGTATTGCGCAAAGGTACGACACGGGCACGGCCTATATAAGCTGCAGCACCCAGCGCTTCGGTATACACCACGCCATGATAAGACACGTCAGGCTCGTTCAGGCGTTTGAATCTCTCCTTATGCTCAGCCCAGGGGAACTTGCCAGAATCAACGATGATGCCACCTATGGAATTGCCATGTCCACCCAGATATTTGGTCAATGAATGAACCACGATGTCGGCACCGAACTCTATGGGGCGCAACAAATAAGGTGATGGCACGGTGTTATCGACTATCAGCGGTACACCGTGTCTGTGGGCGACATTGGCGATGGCTTCGATATCAGTGATATTACCTAGCGGATTACCGATAGACTCGACAAACACAGCCTTGGTTTTACCATCAATGAGTTTGGCAAAGGATTCAGGGTCACGGTAATCGGCAAAGCGGGTTTCTATGCCAAATTGTGGCAAGGTATGGGCAAACAGATTATAGGTACCGCCATACAGAGTAGAGGCAGAGACAATATTGTCACCGGCTTCGGCAATCGTCTGTATTGCATAGGTAATTGCGGCCTGGCCAGAAGCCAGCGCCAGACCGGCGATACCGCCCTCCAGTTCAGCCACCCGTTTTTCCAGCACATCATTGGTGGGATTCATGATGCGTGAATAGATATTGCCTTGCACTTTCAGATCAAACAGATCAGCGCCATGCTGGGTATTGTCAAAGGCATAGGCGACTGTCTGGTAGATAGGTACGGCAACTGCGCGCGTGGTCGGATCAGGCGTATAGCCACCGTGTACGGCTATGGTTTCCAGCTTCATCAAGATGTCCTTTTGTTTTGATAATGAGTTTTATTAAAATTGATCATAAAAATACTGCCTTTAAATAACAAGGAAGCATTTCGAGTTTGCTTATCAAGAAAATGCAAGAAAATTCAAGAAAATGAAACAGACTTCATTCAGGTTGCATGTTTGCCATCTGAAAACTGCATAAAAAGACGGCTGCTTATACTTGCGCCTGTACTTGTGCTTACTCGGTAGCAGTTAAAAAACAGCATATGAGCAAGCAAGAAAAGTAAACCATATTACAATAAAAACATTATCAAAAACTTCATTAAATTTGAATTTGAAATACAAACTTACAATATAAAACGACAATTATTTATAGTTTGATATTTATAATAGGTCGGAAAAACACAATCAAATTTCCGTGAAACCCCGTATGAGGCTGCTATATAAATGAAAAAATTTATCCCGCTGGCAATGTTTATTCTCTCTGCATCGGCTTGTACAACCACGCCTGCACAAAATGAACCCCGCAATGTCAGGGCGGGTGGTTTTCAAGATCAGCAGAATGCCGAAGTAGGTGACATCCAGGACATGCGCAGAACAACGCTGCAAAAGCAGGGCCGGACAGGTGCCACCGGTGCAGTGGTAGGCGCGGTCACAGGAGCAGCGCTGGGCAACCAGATTGGCAAGGGTAATGGCAAAAAAGTCAGCACTGTATTGGGTGGTGTTGTTGGCGGTGTAGTTGGTAATGCCATCGCAGAACAAAATTCCATGGTGAATGTGCCGGGTCTGGAAATTGTGGTCCGTCTGCGCAGCAACGGCAGCCTGATCACTGTCACTCAGGAACAACAGGGTCGCGATTCCTATTACATAGGTCAGCCAGTGCGGGTAATCTACACGCAAAATATGGCGCAAGTTCTGCCCATGTAGCATGTTGGAGTCATTATGGTCTTGCTGAGTTTGTTTAAACGTCCCAATATCCGCACGATATTGATTGCATTGTTTTTGTTTTACCTGATAGGGCAATTCACCAGCTTGCAATATATGCGCAATATGTTAGGACTCCCGGTTTTACTCTGGATACCTTACAGCTTCTATTCCAATTATCGTAAAGCCAAACAAGCTCAACTGGACATGATCAAATCAATACGTGATATGTCGCAGGTCACCGATGAATCCTGCATAGATATCTGTGGCGACAATGCCATGGCCATCAATTACAACACAAATACGCTTTTCCTGATCGATGGAAAAACCAGGAAAACAGTACCTGCCAGCCAATTTTTGCGCTGGGAAATGACCCCGGCTGGAGGGGGTGAAATCACGGGTGTCGTGGTTGGCGGATCGACCAGTACCCCTCAGGGCCAGGCAGTACTGGGGGCAGCCATAGGTGCCGGGATATTTCATGTCCTGATCAATCTGTTCATCAAACGCAAAGATATCGGCTTTATCAAGTTCTGGATCAATGATGCTGAGCGCAGCATTGTCAGTGTCTATGTTTCCAAAGCAGCGTTCGTGGATCAACTGGAACATTTTTCGTTGACAATAGGTCGTAAAATATAATCGATTTTGATAGATACCGAATGAAAATTTCCCACCAGTTGACCGCAATTGCTTTTTGCTGCCTGAGCACTGTCGGACAAGCGCAAATATGGACTGATCTGCCAAAGATGGACCAGGATGCCAATGTCATCACGCAACGCGCTGACAGCCCGATTTACAGCCGCATGGCCACCGATAAAAAATATCGCGAATTTGCCTACTCTGCCATCAATATCAAAGGCGAAAAACTTGGCTATAAACTAGTACTTGAGTCACGCGAGGCATTGTTCACAGATAGTAGTTTGCGCAAGGTGTATGAAGCCAAAGCAGGCAAGTATTTTGTCTCTTACTGGATCAGGGAAAGTCCTAACTTCCGCAAGATGCCGTTCAAGCGTAATGCTCATGTACTGCTAGTCGTAGTCGACACAGTGCCAGCAAATAAAGACAATGCAGAATTCAAGGCTGGTGCCAGCAAACTGCCCTATGCGACATATCAGATTCGGTGGGAACAATTCAAAGGCAATCACATTGGTGGCATAGTCGGTGACGACACAGGTTCAGCAGTCAAATGGAATTGCAAAACCAAGGAAGGCCAGGTAATGCCGACCATGATACAAACCATCATCATCCACAAACCCAACTTCAAAAAAGAAGAAGAATGGTACCGCACGGCGTATTACATTACCGACACGGGTGAACTCAAAGACAATGGTGCGGGCAGAAGGAATATCTGTACTGAACGTAGCATAGGTTCTGACGATGAAGTGTCCAGTTGGGTACGTTTTTTTGGCGGTGTTGGCGGCTGACACAAACCAGGGAAATAAAGCTTGCTGAGGATATCGTACTTTATGAGACGAGCATCCTCAGCAATCCCCCGCACTGTCAAATTATTTCACTGGCACACCTGGCAAGCTCAAGGCCAGCTCAGCAATCTGATCCTTGCGCATGAAGACCACGCCCGGGTGTTGTAGCGCGTACTGCAAGAATTCCCCCATGATCTTGACGCGTGCCGGGGTACCACCTATGCGGTCATGCAGGGAGACAGACATCATGCGCCGCCTGTATCTTGATTCCATATATAACTGATCAAATTCATCCCGCAATTCCTGGCCAAAGGCTTGTGCTGTCAATGGCCCCTCTGCCCCAAAGCGCGCAATATCATTATTGCGCAAGGTGTAGGGAACGATGGCAAAGGCCTTGTCATTGACTATGGTCGTCATCGGTTCATCGGCACTGAGATCATCGATGTGATAAGTGAAGCCCAGTGACTGCAATATTCCCAGGGTACGTGGCGTGCCACGCAACCAGAAGGCATTAAAACCAACGGGACGCGTGCCTGCTGCCTTTTCTATCGCTGCGATATTGGCGACATACGATGCGCGCTCTTCAGCCTCACTCATGGTCCAGTGCGGGGTCCAGCTATGACCATGTGCTGCCGCTTCATGACCCCGCTCCACGATCTCTCTGGCAAGTTCAGGTCTTTGCAATACCGCCTGCCCCACCATGTGTGAAGTCACGGGTATCTTGAATTTGTCCCACAGATCCAGCATGCGTGGTATGCCTTCACGTGCGCCATATTCAAACCAGGTACGGGCTGGCAAATCTGGCAGGCTGGTGTCTGCCATGGCAGGGAAAGGCGAACCATTCTGGTGTTCTGATTGCGCACCGGCTTCAAACTGCATGGAAACCGATATCACCATGCGTATGCCATCTGGCCAGAATTGACCATCAGGCAGATCGATTTTATTTTTCATTTCAAACTCTCCATATCATTGTTTGATGACGCCCAATTGCTGCAACAAAGTCAGGTTATCTTCAAGATGCCAGTTCTCTGCAATGCGGCCCTCGGCGACGCGGTAAATATCGGTTGCAATGAAATCTACCTGGCGGCCATCTCCTTGCTGCCCATGAAAACTGCCGCTGAAGTGTCCGCTAAAATGCAGGCGGCCTACGACACGGTCACCCACCAGCAACATCTCTTCCACCTCCAGCTTCAGGTCCGGTACGGCTGCGCGGAATTTTTTTGAAGCAAACAAGGCACCCTGTGGACCTTGTGGCCGGCCTGCAGGCAAATTTCTGTCCATAAAATTATCTGCCAGTGCTGCTTGCGCAAACTGTGCCTCACCAGTATTCCAGAAAGCGTAGTAACGCCGCGCTGCCAGTGCCATGCTTTGCTGTTGCGCTGCCGGGATAGATTTGTCGGCAATAATGTTGCGCGGCTGCGGCAAGTTGTCTTGCGCATAAGCTGTGTTTGCGTACGAGTTGATAGTTAGTAACAGACCAAGGCCTGCTAAGAATTTGGCACGCATGATATTCCTTCATGTAGGGTTAATCCTGAGATATAAAGCGAAACTCGCCTGAACACTACTGTGCTACCATTCCAATTAATTGAACATAGACTTAATAAGTAAAGCATCTATTCCAATTTAGAACAGATAAGGTGATTTGTGCATGATAGAACTGGCTGATATGAAGTTGTTTGTCCAGGCTGTCCTCAGCGGCAGCCTGTCTGCAGCGGGACGTGAACTGGGCTTTTCGCCAGCCGTAGGCAGCAAGCGCATGAGCAGGCTGGAAGCAGCCTTGAGTACCAGGTTGCTGCAACGCAGCTCACGACGCCTGAACCTGACTGAAGAAGGCGCACTATATTTCGAGCGCTGCCAAGCCATCTTGCTGGATGTTGCCAATGCCGAGGCCGAACTGGGGCAAGGCCAGGCAGAGCCGCGTGGCATGCTACGCGTATCCTCGCCAGTCGCCCTGGGCAGGCACTACATAGGCCCGGCACTGGCAAAATTTGCCAGTCAATATCCAGAGCTGCAAGTACAGCTTTCGCTGAGTGACCAGCTGATTGATCTGCTGGCATCCGGCTTCGATTGTGCTATCAGGATAGGTGCGGACAACGACTCACGTCTGGTCGCACGCACACTGGCAGCCAACCGTCGCATCATTTGCGCGGCGCCCGCGTATATCGCTATGCATGGCAAGCCAGAAACGCCAACCGATTTATTGCAGCACAGTTGCATACTCATGCAATCATCCAGTGCCATGCATGCGGACTGGTATTTTCATTCTCTCGCATCGCAAGAAGAGCAAACCATCAGGGTGCGCGGTAACTGGCTCACCGATAATGGCGAGCAGGCACATGACTGGGCGATAGCGGGCCTGGGCCTGGTCAGGCGCTCTGTATGGGATGTGGCGGCTGCCCTGGCAAGTGGTCAGTTGGTTGAAGTTTTACCGGAATGGGCAGATATCAGCGCCCCAATACAAATCATGTATCCATCGCGCCACTATTTACCAATGCGCACGCGCTTGTTTATTGATTTTCTGGTAGCAGAATTTGCCGAGGCAGAAAACAAGAACCATCCACAGAGGAACAAATGAAAATATCCACCACATTATTTTGCAGCATACTTTTCACTTGCCCTTACGCATGCAAGGCTGCAGCAGCTGATACCGCACACGCCATGGTGATCATCAATGAAGAGGATGTCAAACGAGATGAACCGCCGCCGCACGGTGCGATAGGCATGTCAACCGCTTACCGCATCAGTGATGCCGCACCTGCACCACGCAGCATGGAATTCAGGAAACGCATCCTGCATCCCAAGGCAGAGATAGGTTTGCACTCAATTGCCCATGACGAAATTTATTACGTGCTTTCTGGCGAAGGCACTGTCACTTCTGACGGCAAGACTACGACTTTAAAAGCAGGCATGGCCGCTTACTTATACAAGGGTGCAGTAGTGGGTATAAAACAAACAGGAACTGAACCGTTGAGCATTATTGTCAGCTACCCGAATTTAGCGCACTGAGCTCAATTACCCAAATTAATCGCCCAGATCAATCACCCCGGACAAGGGCAAGCCTTGCGGTGTGACATACATTGCCAGCACCCAGGCTTTTGATGTATCCGCCGCAAACTGATTCAGCATGACAGTGATAAATTCTATCGATGATTTATCCAGTGCAGCAAAGGGATCATCAAGCAAACTGACTGTGGCACCAGCAGCAAAAGCTGCAGCCAGCCAGACCTTGCGTTTGCTGCCTGTCGACAGCATGAACATCTGCTTGTTGACATGTGGTGTCAAACCAAGACCCTCAATGGCTTGCGCCAATACGACATCATCAAACCGGGGATATGCCTTGCGCACTGTAGCGAAATAGTCAGGCACGGGCAATTGGTCAAATGCATCCGTACGCGGGTCTATCCAGAATACCTGGCTACGGTATGCATCAGGCTGCGCATGCAAAGAAACATCTTCAATCTGTAATTGCCCGCTTTGTGCACGCAATTCACCCGCCAGCAATTGCAGCAAACTTGTCTTGCCGCGACCATCACCACCCAGCACTAGCGCAATACCTGCGGGTATGTCATAAGACCAGTTGGTGAACAAGGGCTGGCCGGGATAATGGAAAGTCAGCTCAGTCGCTTGCAGGATAATGTTTTTCTGGTTACTTGTGGTTGTCATTGCGCAGGCATCTATTTGTTTGGTGATGACGCACAGTATAAGCGGTCATCAGGCAAAGACACTACGCACGTGCAATCTGCTATTGCATTCACTCTTTGACCAGATAACCCCGCATGATCCAGCTCAGCGCTGCGTTGCCACCATTTGGAGGAACATAGGCACTCCAGAACATGCCATAACCACCGGGAACGCGTATGCCAGCAGCCAGTAACTGGGTTTTCATGGGGTAGCCAGTACTGGCCTCCAGCGGCAGACGCGCCAGGGTAACAATGCCAGAATTCGCCTGTCCGGGCGGGCTCAGGTACAAGGTGGCTGTGCCCGCCAGTGCCAATGGGTTCTGGATCGTTTCTATCTCCAGTATCACCAGTGAATAGCCGTTAGGGACAGAATATGAGCTGGTGGTCCCGGGTGGCAATTGACCACCTTGCCACACACTCCATTGCGCAATGCCGCCACCATAAAAAGATTTGTTACCGTTGATGGCGATCATGCGGGCGGCCGGTACACCGAGATGTGTCAGTTCCTGCGCCTGTACAGATGGGCCGGGTAACAGATAAAAGGCACTTGCCAATAACAGGCATTTGAGTTTGTTCAACATTGGAGTATCCAGAGGGAGTGATGAATAGGCGGACGAATGAGTGATGACAGCATTTGAGTACTTCGTATGGTCACAGAATTCATGGCCTGCGGTAAGTGCCCCTTGTCACAAGTATGTATGACCGATGTCATATTCTCATTTTCAATTGCCTTATCGGTCTCAATCTCTCTCTTGCCTTGAATAAAGCGTGCTAGACTTTTTTGAGCTTGTTTCCCATCCACTTAATCTCTTTACACCCGACCGCGGTGACTATGAATACACCACTCCCTCTATCCAAAACTGCAATTTGCAGTTTTGGCCGCTTGCTGCTCATGATTGGCGCGTTGTACAGCAATGTGGCGCATGCCGAGTCTGAAGTAACAGCATGCAAGCTCAAAGTTTTTTCTATTGATCCTGACACCAGGGGCAGCAATATCCGCAGCGGCCCGGGTTCTGAACACAAGGTACTGACCACCATCAAAGACAGCGATTCACAAATGGAAATCACAGGCTCTGCCGGAAAATGGCTGCGGGTTCGGCAGGTCAGTGGCTTGAGTGGTGAGGTATATTTCAAAGGTGAGGGCTGGGTATTCGCGCCCCTGACGGGTATCAATGCGCGCACAAATGTCAGTCTGCGTGCCAGCCCAACTGCGCAGAGCGCCATGACAGGAAAAATCCCTGCCGAGGCAGGCGCATCAGTGCAAAGCTGCAATGGCGAATGGCTGGAGATACAATATAAAAACACAAAGGGATGGATGTCGCCTGGTTCATATTGCGGCAATCCTGTGACGACCTGCTCATAAAATAGTCGCAAGGTAACAAGCCTCCTGTTTGCAGCAATAGCGGCAAACAAGGGGCTTTTTTACATCTGCAATTTCAATTATTACTGAATCATCGATGCATCAAAATTCAAACGCACCAATGTCTATCATGCCATCCTGCTTGCGCAAGATCACCGCACCAGGCTGTGCCACTGGCAGCAAATTGGATGTCAGGTTACCCAGTCCATTGCCCGCATTGATCAGGGGTGAGCCAATTGCCGGGCGATAATCATGCTGCGCCACGTTCGCCAATACCGGATTATTATTGGCACCCAGATTGGTATTCCAGCCGTTCACTACTGCACCTGTCAGATGCCCTACCCAATACTGCGCAGCATTTGGTGAGACCCAGTTATTTGTCATATTGACGGTGCCTTTGCCCAGTGCCATGGCCTGTACTTTGCCTGGCGAACCGGGCGTTACTGGCAATGCATAGAACAGATTATTCCTGACATCGGCAACAGCATTGGGCATGCCCAGATTAAACATCAGTGTCTCTGGATAAATGCCATGGGTAGCGTCACCTCTTACCACCATCGTATTATTGTAGAAGAACAAGGTACCCTGACGGTAGTTTGCTGTCAGGCCACTGTCACCACCATAATTAACCAGGTTGGTGCTATTGCTGCCCGGTGTCACATCAAACAGATTGCCATAGACATAGGTAGATGCGTAAGCAGGTTCACCATAGATGAGCGCATTGCCACCGGTAGAATCCATCAGATGCAATTGCAGTCCACAGCTTGACGCAAAGCTGTTGTAGCGGACAACCAGGCCAGATGATCTGTCTTTCAAGCAGTCACCAAAAGCACCCGGGCGCACATCACCAAAATAGTTGTACTGGAAGATGATATCGCGCGCTTCTGTATAGCTATTGTGTTCGGAATAGCCATTACTCACATTGGCAATCGGCGCATTGCCATTGTTATAGAAGGTATTGCCCTCGATCAGTACATCTTGCGACAACTCTACCAAAGTGCCGTTTTTTGAATTAATGAACAGGCCGTTACCGCAATTGTGCATGACATTATTTTTCACCACCAGATGCGCCGCAGCCTCGACAAACAGACAAGTGCCGAAGGCAGCATAGCTATCTGTTTTCTGGCCCAGCGCATCAGAGAAAGAATTGCCATACACAGAATTGCGGATGTCCAGATTCTCAATACCGATATAACCCACCGGCCCGTTATTGTAGTTGTAGCCAGCCTGCGGCCCCACCATGACCAACCCCAGCTTATACAAGGCACGAGGAGTGCTGGCATTGTCATGATATTGCAGGGTGCGGGCGGCCTGGCCTGGCAATGTCTCCAGTTGCGTTGCCAGCTTGCCCTGGGCATCTGGCGCACCATCGATAATGGGCCGCGCACCAGTCACCGGATCAGGCACGCCGATCACACGCATGAATTTATTTGCTGCCGTTGGTGTCAGATTGGTACCAGCTGAAATCAAGATCATTTCATGGTAAGGCAGGTTATTTGGCTTGGCATAAATCCTGACAGTGTCACAGCCTTTCAACTGGCTCCATGGCAACTGGCCCAATGCTGTATAAGCCTTGCCCACGCCGACATCATAGTAATTGATGACAGCACAGGCAGACTGATCTGCATTCATGGTCGGCGTAGTCGCTCTGGTGATGGTGGATGAACCGGAAGCAGGCGGTATGCCGGAGCTGGCTGCCGTGATGACAAAAGCCCGCGAGCGGCTATAAACCACACCCGCCACCGTCGCACTGGCCGTAATGGTGGCGCTGCCCGAAGGTGCATTGGCAGGCACTGCCAGCAAATAATTGCCTAAGGCATTGGCGACAGCGACCTTGCTGGCCGTGATCAGTGCAGGGTTACTGCTGCTAACCGTGATGGCAACTGATGGGTCTGTGACACCGGTCTCGCTTATAAATTCGATGAGCGCATATTCCATGGAACCGGCATTGCGCGCATTGTTGGCTTCAAAACCCACGGTTTTGGATGAGAACCCTATGCGAGCCGGGGTAGTGACGGCGTTTGCTGTCTGTGCAGACAGTGAAATTGCACCCACTGAAACAAAGACCAGGCAAAAGCCCAAAGCCAGTGCACTGGTCAGTTTTTGATACGGTTTTTGATGTATTTTCATACTATTCCTCCTGACGACGCGACTTTACAAATGAAAAAAATGAAATCAAATGTATGTTGTCGCAAAAAATTGAAGATACGAATTTCAAATCTGGCGAGTATCATCACAAGTCTGCATTCATAAAGTAAGTGTCGGTCGTCAGGTTTTTATATGACATTTAGCATATTGAATACAGACTCCGTTTGTGAAAAACTTCATACGGAAAATAGTTTATTCACAGAAAGGCTTCCTTGCTGATTCGTCTGAAAGGATGCCGGAAAGTAAAATCTGAGAAAACTTTCTTTTTAACTTGTATCTATCTTGTATCTCCCTTGTATCTCGCTTGTATCTATCCACTAGAGCAAGACTTGTATCTATTCCAGACGACAGCGCAGGTGCAAACTTATTCAAACTTAACTTCAACCTTTCCAGAAAGAGACATACATCATGATCAAACTGACCCGACTGAAACTGACACACCTGTTACAGGCACTGGTGCTTACTTCTATCGTAGCCACCGGCAGCGCAGGTGCTGCCGATCCAAGTTCAGCCAATGAAAAAGACCAGCTGCGAGCTACCCTGCTTGAAAGCAAAGAGAAAAACAAGGGCGTTACCATCCATACCAGCGGCAACAATGTCGCCATGGTGGTGACTGCGCTGGAAGAAAGATATGTCATCGGGCGCAACCAGCAAGCCAGCCGCATCGTCATCCGTCTGGACCGTATAGACGGCGTCTCTGCGGCATTCTGATCCATGTCACCAAAGTCAGGCATCGTCAAACGTAGCGTACTAATCAAGGAGAATTACGATGTCTGACTGGGCATTTTTGGCAGCAGGTCTGGCCGTAGCTGGTTTTGTATATGGCTGGTGGCGCAAGCCACCTGGCGCGGGTAAGCGCTCTTACTTTGGCTGGATCATGGCTTTTATATTCAGCGCACCAATAGGTAGCCTGCTGCTGGCAAACTTGCTTGGCAGCGCGGTACTGGGCTGGATTTTTGGCTTGTCCCTGATGTTTGTGTGGCCGCTGGCTATCCTGTTCATCGCAGGCAAGGTAGCTGGTTCGCTGCTGGCTCAGCGCAATCAACATGACAATCGCAATGATAGCAACAAGCATGAGTCACCCATGCTGCACATACGTATAGACAGGGACAGTGTGCATGCTGGTGATGACACAGTGTCACATGCTGAAAACATTGCTGTCCCTGCCAACACCAGCCTGGCAAGCTTGCTGGAACAAATCCGTGCGGGCAATTTCCTGCCATCCATCAGCGGCGGCAAGGCGACGTGGATGATAGAATCTTCAGGGAACCCTTTCAAGACCATAGGTGTACTGGCGCAGCAATGGCAAAACCCTTGTGTCATCATAGATGCAGCGGTAGATGTGGCACAGCACTTTGCAGGTCAGCAAGCCAATCTGTTCTTCCGTTATCGTTGCCAGATTGACCCGGAAATAGTGCATGCACAATTGCAGGCTTCGTACGCCAGTAGTATTAACCAGGCCCAAACGCACGGCCATGGTAGTTTCGCCAGTCTGGCAAAGCATGCAAGCTATCTGCGCAGTTTGATGAATCCGGGTTCAGACAGATGTTAAGGCAAATCAGAAAATACCCGCCCTGGATCATATTGATGGGCATCATCTCCTTCCTGTTTGGATGCGGTAATGAATCAGCCTATTATAAAAAAGGTGGCAAATGGCATTACGACGGCACTGTCCTGGACAGTCAGCATGATCTCGTCAATTTCACACCCATAGATGACTATTTTGCCAAAGATGCGCGTTACGCTTATTACAGAGGTGTGCCCATTTTTAACGGCAATGATGCGAGTGACAGTGCCAGTTTCCAGGTGTTGAGTAAATATTATGCCAAGGACAAGTCCATGGTATTTTTTTGCGATACCGAGCGTGACAGCAAAGAATACTGGAGCATCAAACGCATTGTCGTCAAAAAATTAAGGGAGGCTGACCCTGCCAGCTTTCGCATGATGAGTGATGGCTATCTGGCCAGGGACAAATCACATCTCTTCAGACAAGACAAGATCGTACCGGTCCAGGATATTGACAGCTTCGTACTGCTGGATCACTTCTTCGCCAAAGATAAATTGCGTGGCTACTACCGTGAAACTGAGATTGCAGGCAGTGACGGACTCACTTTCACAGCACTGGATGCACACTATGCCAAAGACCGGTCAAAAATTTATTACGTTGATGGATTCAATATAGGTGGAAACCTCAGGAACGTCAGCTACGAAACATTCAAAGTAATAGAAGAGGGCTATGCCCTTGATGGTACCAGAGCCTATTACCATGGCGATGTCATCAGCAAAGACGATGTAGTTTCATTGCAGTATTTGGCGATGGGATATGCAAAAACTTCGCTGCAGGTTTTCTATTATGGGAAACTGCTAAAGGGTGCAGACGCGCCCAGTTTTGCCATGGTTGAAGGCTTCAACGGCAATTTTGATGCGACAGATAAAACCGGGCAATACAGTGCAGGGGAACTCCTCAAGGCATCGCCATAAGAGCCCTGCGCGCTACTTTTTACTATGCTGTTTAGTTTTTTGCAGCACTAGCCATGCCATGTCGCATAACCGTCGCCATATTATCAAACAAGTCTTCCCAGGCACTGCGATGTGCAACAGTAAACCTGGCACCACCGCGTTCTGCCAGCGTATCAATCAGGATATTGCGCATCACGCCAAAGTAAGCCTGCTGCACCTGATAATGGTAATGGCGCACCCCGGATGCACGCAACAGCAACAGCAGTTGCTCGGGCTGATGTACCAGTGCCACGGTTTCTTCCAAGGTATGGGTCAGGCGCCCCTGTTGTTCTGTCATGTCACCAGAAAATAACCCGATCACTGCCGGTGCAGCCGCAAACAGCTTGCGATAAAAATCAACAGCCAGATCACCCGGCGCAGCAATTGCCGCATCCCAGCCCGATGTGATCAGCGCGGCAACTTCATCTTGAATAGTCATTAACCATTGCTCAGCTGCGGCGAGCTGGGCTTTACTGGGTGCGCGAGAAGATGCTGCAGATGGTGCCTTGGTCATCGGTAGGGCTCAAGCTTTCAGAATTAGCAGTCTTTGGACTTTGGAGTGAATTGATGTTTAGTATATCCGGTATTGTCACTGGCGCAGCAGAAACTGGCGCATTTTGGTGCAGGCAAATACATACTTCAGTATGCATGGGCAGAGCCACTATTTGATACTCAAGCCTGTACCGGATATGTTATAAGTATTGGAGGCAATGTTGCACTGTGAGTTTCATCAGGTTCTATTGCCCTCGCCTTATTTCATCAGCGGATGGCCTGGTAAATTCTTGCAAAATTGAGGATTTTTTGTGACAAAGAACAAGTATCAAATATTGGCAGATGAACTGGCTGATGCGATATTGAGCAAAAAATTGGCTATCAATGCACGCCTGCCTTCGGTACGCGAACTCATGCAGCAACACCAGCTCAGCCTGGCTACCGTCACTAATGCCCTGCATACACTGGAAGAAAAAGGCCTGGTTGAACCACGCGGCAAGGCTGGCTATTTTGTCAAACCACCAGCCCGGCAAGAGACGTCAATCTCTCAGCCACATACCCAGGCAGACTTGCAAAACATGTCCGCCAGCGTACTGAAGTGGGGGCCGGCAGAAGACCTGTTCCCTCAACAACGCTGGCAAAGTCTGCTGGGCAGCGTGATACGCCGTCACCCATTCCTGTCTACGCGCCATGCCCACGCCTATGGCCATCCTCGCCTGCGTGCTGAACTGGCAAAACGCAGTGCTGAGAATGGCTGTTTCCTGAAAGAGGAAGAATTAATCGTCACACAGGGTGCAACTGAAGCCTTGTTACTCGCATTGCGGGCGACTAGTGAAGCTGGAAGCAAGGTATTGGTGCAGGCTCCGGTCAGCGTTCTGTATAGCCGTCTGCTGGAAACCTTTACCCTGACACCAGTCACTGTGCACAGCAGCGTAGACGCACCAGAATTTCTGGCAGAGGTACAGGCCATACTGGAAGCAGATGATCCGCCCAAGGTTTTTTTGCTGGTCGCCAACTACCATTTTCCTACTGGTGCGCTAATGTCTTTGCCAGTGAAACGCAACCTCTTAAGACTGGCAGAAAAGCATGGCGTCACCATCATAGAAGATGATGTCTATGGCGACTTGCAGCATGATGGCGCACGGCCACTGACACTGAAATCCTTTGACCTCAAAGGCAATGTCATCTACGTTAACTCCTGCTCCAAAACCCTGGCACCCGGCTTGCGCATAGGCTGGCTGGCCGCCGGTAGCTGGCGTGAACGCATAGAGTATTTAAAAAGCGCATCTGCCAGCAGCGTCAATGAATTATCACAACTTGTTCTGGCAGAATTTCTGGCCCAGGGCAGCCACGTGCCGCACTTGCGTAAATACCGCCAGCAGTTAAAGACACGCACAGGTGAATATTTATCCATACTGCGCCTGGTACTGGGCAATACCGTCAAGCTGGACGATATGCCAGGCGGCTACAGCTATTGGCTGCCCTTGCCAGGCAAGATCAGTGCAGAACAAATACAAACACAGATACGCGCTAATTGGCCAATGCTGGATGAAGCCGATACTCCACAGATTGCGCTGGTTTCAAACGGTGTTTGTGTGAATACATCCATTCCACTGACTGATCCCCTGCGACAGTCGTTGACTGCATTCTGTTTTTATCTGCGTGGATTTTATTAGCACTTTTTTATTTTCCATCACTACAAAGTAGTGACGCAGATTTACAAAAAACGAGTTCTCATCTGGTTTTTTCATTTTGTATCTACCTACAAAAGCAAGGCTTGTATCTATCTGCAAAATACTTCCTCCACCATACTCCATTCCATGCTTAGGCATGATCAGGCGCATTTTTTTACGTCATTGTCTGATCCTGTTAAAAGGCATCCAGGCACGCAGCACTTTCTGAAAATTCTTGTATTCATACAGAAAGCACTGCCTTGTATCTAACAATGCATTCGCCTGTAGCCAATACTAGGCAGACTAATCTTCATCTGCTTATGAAAAGAATTTTTTATGCAAACCTCACAAAAATTATTTTACAAAAGATATCGACACGATTTCACATGTGCCGCGCCGATCAACAGAGATGAAAGCAAGACTACGACAGTATTGCTGGAAGAAATTTCACGTCTGAAGCGTTTCATTTCCGACCTGGAAATTGAAAACCGCACTGACATCCTGACAGGATTATTGAATCGCCGTGGCTTCATCGCAGAATTGAATATGGCCTGGGACCGATGGGTGCGTTATGCAGTGCCCACCACACTGATCATGCTGGACATGAATCGCTTCAAACAAATCAACGACACTTATGGACATGACGTCGGTGACAAGGCATTGAAACTGGTCGCTGTCTATCTGCAAAACAATCTGCGTTCCACCGACATTCTCGGTCGTCTTGGTGGTGATGAATTCGCCGTGATTTTACCGCACACTAATGCTGATGAAACGCAGCAGATAGTCAGCAAGCTGCTGGAAGCCATTCCTGTCTTACAGATAAGCTGGCAGCAACAACACATATCCATCCCCCTGGAATTCGCCCTCGGCTTTTCAGAGGTGAATACAGCTCTTGGGCCCCCAAAGGCCTGGCTGCAAGCTGCTGACTTGCAGATGTACCAAAGCAAAGCTGCCACTACAGACTAAGCGTAAACCTTCAGAACACCAAAACTGCCATTTCAACCGGAGATTTAAAATGAACCAACAAACTGTCACACTCGTACAAGACTCATGGAAGCAAGTAGCAGCAATCGCCCCACAGGCGGCTGCGCTTTTTTATCAGAATCTGTTTGCAGCAGATCCATCACTAAAGCCGATGTTCAGAGGCGACATGACAGAGCAAGGTAAAAAGCTCATGCAAATGATAGGTGCCGCTGTTGGAAAACTTAATGACCTGGATAATCTGGTGCCGGTATTGCAAGGCCTGGCCGTGCGTCATGATGGTTACGGAGTCAAAGAATCCCACTATCAGACAGTCGGTGCTGCTCTGCTAAAGACATTAGGCCAAGGCCTGGGTGATCGCTTCACCAACGAGACCAAAGATGCCTGGGCAACAGTATATGGTGTGATGGCGAATGTGATGATTACAGCATCACGTGCCACTGTCGCCGCATAAAAAATAAATTTGCTTGCTCTTTATGAGGAATGTCAAAGTGAACTTTGCATCTGGAAAGACTGGTGATTTTGTCCCTGCTTCAATGACATTATCAAACCATGCAAGAGATGATGGAAATACCAGAGACAACACCAGGTCTTTTTTTTGGTTGATCCTGCTAGCCTGGTTTTTGTTGAAATATACAAACGCTATTCCCCACACTGGCGAACTGCTGATGGTGCTGGCGACATTTGTCAGCTTCATATTAATGTTTGAGTACAGCTTGAGGGTTGGTGGTCGCAGCCTGATGACCTGCATTATTGTTGCCACTATCATGGGTATATTGTGGGCACCCTACAATACAGGTGCAGCCGCATTTGTCATCGTCGGTGTCGGTATGTGCTCGCGTATTGAAAATCCCCGCTCTGCCTATGCAGTCTTGTATATAGTTTGCGCAATGCTATTGATGGCCAATGCTGCCTGGCAGTTGCCCGCTGATTTTCTGATACCCACACTGCTGTTTTGCATACCGGTTGGCCTGGTCAGCATACTGTTGGAAAAGAATAGCCGCGCGGACGATAAATTATTCATGAAGCACGAAGAGATAGCGAACAACGCCCGTCTCGCTGAACGTGAAAGAATTTCACGCGATATCCACGATGTACTTGGCCATACGCTGTCAGTCATCGCTTTGAAGGCTGACCTGGCACGAAAACTGATCAAGACTGACCTGAGCGCCTGCGCCCATGAATTAATCGACATAGAACACAGTGCGCGTAACACCTTGAGAGATGTGCGTACCACCGTACGCAACTGCCGCGCAAGCAATTTGAACTCGGAATTAGGCAGTGCAAAAAAAGCCTTGCAAGCAGCCAATGTCAACATGATTTCACTGATAGAACAATGCCACATTCCGCAGTCACTAGAAAATGTTATCGCGCTTTCGTTAAGAGAAGCCGTTACCAATATTATCCGGCACGCCAAAGCCAGCCAATGCAAAATTACGCTCTCCTCTGATTCCCGGCATATCAGACTGATCGTCGCTGACAATGGACTTATCAAACAAGCAGATAGCGACATCAGGAAAGGCAGTGGATTAAATGGCATGGCAGAGCGCGTTCATGCCCTGCAAGGCACAATCAACATCCATCATGCAAATGGCCTGAGTATAGAAATACTGCTCCCCATCAAAGGTACAGCATGATACGCATCGTGATTGCAGAAGACCATGCGCTGGTATCCGGCGCCCTTGCTGCCCTGCTGCGTTTTGAGCCAGACATGCAAGTCATCTCGCTGGCAAAAAATGGCCAGCAGGCGCTGGAAATCTGTCAGAAAAATTGCCCTGACATCCTGTTGACCGACATAGAAATGCCAGTCATGACTGGGCTTGAACTGGCAGCCAGCATTACAGAACAAAAATTGCCTTGCAAAGTCATCATGCTGACCACCTTCGCCCGCGCTGGTTACTTGCGCCGCGCCACTGCCAGCGGCGTGCGCGGCTATATCCTGAAAGATACGCCTTCTGACAGCCTGGCAGCGGCAATCCGCACTGTGCAGGCAGGTGGCCGCGTGATAGCGCCAGAACTCGCCATGGAAGGCTGGAACGGCCCGCACGATCCTTTATCAGAACGTGAACGCCAGGTATTGCGCCTGGCAGGTTCAGGCGCGGGCAATGCCGACATCGCCAGACAAATCCATTTATCCGAAGGCACCGTGCGCAATTACCTGTCAGATGCCATAGGCAAACTGCATGTCAGGAATCGTGGTGAGGCCTACAGGATTGCCAGTGATGCGGGCTGGTTATAGTCACACTCTATGGCCACACTTAGTCCTGTAGCTCTTCATTTTTCAAGGCTCTTCCCATGATCGATCAAACCTGGATACCGGCGCTCACAAAACTGGCCATTCCAGCCGCAGGCATCCTGGTCATGCTGATGATCGCACATTACCGTCAATTTTCATTACGTGAAGATTTTGGTTTTCGTGGTTTCAACATTTCTACTGCCGCAATATTCTTGGTTCTGTGGATATTACTGATCATTGTAGAAGAAGTGATAAGTGGTGTATTCAATCTCGCCCAAGCCAGGCATTGGCCTGCATTGCCACTGTCTGTCGTGCTGATACGCATAATGGCAATTGGGGTGATAGGACCAGTATCTGAAGAAATGGCCTGGCGAGGTATTTTCTTTAGCTGGATTAACAAGAAGTTGGGGGCCGCCGCAGCAATCATCCTGCCTTCACTCATATGGGCACCCCTGCATCTTCAATATGATAGTTCAACACAAATCATACTCATCATCGATGGCATATTCTTAGGTTTGGTGCGCTATAAAACGCAATCAATCTGGCCGCCCATCATCTTGCACATCAGCGGAAATCTGTTTTCTATCTATCAGTCACTGGCCTGAGTAGCCACAATGAAAATGTGATAATCGAAGAATCCAGCCTTGGCATCGTCCAATTCTGCATCTGCACTTCATCTGCAATACATATCAAAAACTAAAACGGCCTGTTTTCTTACATATTTTTCAGACACCACTGATTCTGTAAACAACATCTTCGTCCTACCATTTCTAATTATTCATTCATTTATGCGCCCGTATGAGCCAACTGCTTACGCCGTCCCTTATTTGCGCTTGTGCAGGCTGGAATGTACCAAGTCTGATAAATGAGGAATTATTAGAGCAATTCCCATCATTAGCTCAGGTGCAGGGCGAAATAAACTCCTCAAAAAATGCTGAAGTTGCACTCACGCATTTAGAACGGTATGCACAATTTCTGACGGGCGTTGAAATCGATTCTTCATTTTATCGCTCCCATCTGCCGTCAACCTATGCACGATGGCGAAATAGCGTCCCTGCTGAATTTCGTTTTTCAGTCAAAGTACCAAAAGCCATTACTCATGTTCTGCGCTTAAAAAACTGCGAATATGAATTGCAAAAATTTATTCTCGAAACTTCCAGCCTGGAAGAAAAATTAGGATGTCTGTTGATACAGCTTCCGCCCAGTTTGCCATTCGATTATGGAATTGCGCACAAATTTCTTACCCAAATAAAGCAGCTAAGTAAAACACAGCTTGCCTTAGAACCACGTCACGCAAGCTGGTTTGAACCTGCTTCATTCGACTTGCTGACTGAACAAGAAATTTGCCTTGTTGCAGCAGATCCAGGTATTGCAGGATATGACGCGCTACAGGATAACTTCCCCATCACAGCATCCACTGTCTATTTGCGACTTCATGGCAGCCCAGACATGTACAGGTCCAGTTACGATAAAGTCTATCTGGAGAACTTGTCGCTGCGTCTTGCTATTTTATTAAAGCAGGGAAAGCATATTTGGTGCGTATTCGACAATACGGCAGAGGGAGCAGCCTTCCCAAACGCCGTGACTATACAAAGACAGCAAAACCCAACTCCAACAAAGTCCCTTGCGCGACCACATAAAGCGACTATATAATCCATTTACGTTTCGTATATAAGGATGTCATATGGGCATAGTCAACATCGATGATGAGCTGCACGACCAGTTGCGCAAGGCGAGTGCCGTGGCCTGCCGCTCCATCAACGCGCAGGCTGCCTTCTGGATCAAGATAGGCATGTTGTGCGAAATGAATCCGACCATGTCTTTCAACGAGATTGTGGTACACGAACTCAGGGCTGCTGGCGTAGAACCGCTGGCATTCAGGGGAGCTTTGACATGACCAAGCGACCAGAAGAGATCGCCCTGATGGCTGAATCAGGCAAACTGCTGGCGACTGTATTTGGCCACCTGGATCAATTGAACCTGATCGGCATGTCCACCATGCAGGTGAATGACCTGGTCGACAGCTTCATCGTCAATGAACTCAAGGCCCGCCCGGCGAGCAAGGGTCAGTACGGCTATGCCTATGCCTTGAACTCATCGCGCAATAGCGTGGTGTGTCATGGCGTGCCATCTGCAACAGAAATCCTGCAGGATGGCGATATCGTCAATTTCGATATCACACTGGAAAAGAATGGCTTTATCGCCGACTCCAGCAAAACCTATCTCGTCGGCGAAGTGACAGCATCTGCCAAGCGACTCGTGCAAGTGACCTATGAAGCCCTGTGGAAGGGCATCAAGGCTGTGCGGCCTGGTGCCAGGCTGGGTGATATAGGCCATGCCATTGAAAGCCATGCCAGGAAAAATGGCTACTCGGTCGTGAGAGAATATTGCGGACATGGCATAGGCCGCGAAATGCACGAGCCTCCCCAAGTACTGCACTGGGGACGGCCACGCACAGGCATGATATTAAAAGAAGGCATGGTGTTCACCATAGAACCCATGCTCAACCAGGGTGGTCATGATGTCGAGACCGAGGATGATGGCTGGACAGTAGTTACCATAGACGGAAAATTATCCGCACAATTCGAGCATACCGTGGCCGTCACAAAAACCGGTGTGCAGGTGCTGACGCTGCGCGCCGGA
Organism: Pseudomonadota bacterium; assembly: GCA_040390835.1. Classification (GTDB taxonomy): domain Bacteria; phylum Pseudomonadota; class Gammaproteobacteria; order Burkholderiales; family Burkholderiaceae_D; genus Undibacterium. The sequence continues at coordinate 55,171 of JAZJXP010000008.1, read as the reverse complement.
GAAAGAGCCTTGAGCTGAATCTGGATAATAAACTCAAGGTTCCAGCCGCACAGGTATGCCAGTGGCTGCACCGATATTGAAATAAGGCCTGGTCGCCAATTGCAATCCACGGGCCATCTGTGCATTGGCAAAAGTGCCGGGTTTAAGCTCAATGTCTACTTCCTGACCTGTGAACTTGAATGACTTTATCTGATAGTCAGGGATAATTTTTCCATTGGCTTGTTTGAGCAAAATATGCTCTACACTCAGGCGCGAACGTTGAAGAACAAACCAGTTTGGCTCACCTGCTGCTTGTTCCACGCTGATCGTAAAATGCAAATGGCTAAGTTTGTGCAGACTCGCATTTACCAATGTCATCTTCCGGTTTAGTTGTGTATTGCTGCGCTTGATGACAGTTAATGATGCCGTATCTTCTTCCGTATAAATACGGCCATCTGTTTTCGAGCTGTCAGTGCTATTGGCAATACTGTCTATGCGGATTGTGACGCCCGTTACCGGATCTGAAAATACATCGCCAGCTTGCCAGATCGCACCCTGTTCATAACCATCCAGGCTCTTGTTGACTGGACGCCAGACACCCGTCAGATTGCGTTCGCCACCCACTTCGGGGCTATGGTAATACTGTCTGGATATGATCTGCAACACAGGCTTCTCACCGCTTTCAGGCAGCGTGGTATCCAGCCTGTACAACAATACGCCAGCCTGCTTCGCCTGCGGGTTCTCGCTGTTTACACCAAGCCTGGTGCGGAATTCAGCGACGTAAGCTGTCGCCAAACCTGTGCGTATCACGACCATCTTGCTGCCACCGGGCGTTTCAACCGGGCTGATGACATGGTGGCTGGGCACATCGCTGGCCTGGCTGACGACATCGACCTGATCGTCGCGTATCCAGTGCATTTTCCATTTATGCCAGGCAAGAAAATCAGGGGACTGTCCTCCTATATTGCCCATCATGTCCCATCCACCGACGTAGAAGAAACGGTCAACTTCCTTGCCATTGATCTCTGGCTTGTACATATATAAATCGGGCAGGCCGAAAGTGTGCCCAGTCTCGTGGATCAGCCAGCGATAACCCCAAATGAACAGGTCATTCCCGGCGGTGACGAAGGTGCCCAAAGTGTGAGCCTTGCCATCACGTTCGACCAGCACTACACGCGAAGGCACTTGCGCCTGTCCCATATACTGATCGTTGATCGTAGCCGGGCCATTTGGCAAACCAGACTTGCCTTGCGCGGGGATAATCAACAGCAGGTCATAGGCATCGACACGGATACCGTAACACTCATAGGCGAGTTGCGCAACATCGTGGCTGTAGTGAAACATGTCACCCGTGTCTTCCGTGTTGCCGCCCCATTTATAATCCTTGGCGTTCTTCCCCAGCATCAGCCAGTCCAGCTTGCTGTTATGCTGAGGCGAGACCAGCTTAAGTTGCAACTGCCCATACGACGAAGTGCTGAACCAGTTAGCTGCTGGTTGCAGATAATTCAGATAAGGGCCAAATTGGCTGAACTGTTTATATTGTGCTTCTGCATCAGCCGCTTTGCGGTCCGGGAATTCAACAAACAAGACCAGCATGGTTTTGGTGCGCAGGGTCGGCGTGCTTGTAGCTGAATTTTTTGTGATGAGGTGTCCTGCAGTGTCGCGATCTGGCCTGGTATCGCTGAAGCGGTACATGCCGCGTTGCCCGGTCAGCGTATCAACATAGCCTGGATCGGTGACAATGGTATTCCAGCCCTCATCAGTCCAGCCGCTGGTGCCTATGAGATAGCCGTTCTCCGCTGGCTCACCTTTCTTCACTACCGGTATAGGCCGGGTCGCCGCGAACTCGCCAAATGAGCGACTTGCCACGGTAGTACCCTTGGCGCTGATGCGGGCAAAAACCGAAGAACTAAGAGCGATAGCTAACTCGCTGCCCTCAATTTTGACATCAAGAATATCGTTGGGAGCGACGATCAAGCCATCAGGGCGCTTGATCAGAATGTCGGCAGCAGTGATACCGTTCAATGGCACACTGCTGCGTAGCTTGATACCAGTAAGCCCCTGGAATACAGCCTGCTCCAGCTTCACATTTAACTTCGATTGCGCAAATGCTAGTGGCGATAAGAACAGCGATAACACACACACCGCAAGCAAGCGCGCCGCAAGCACGTGTTTCAACTTCTGAAAAATCCTGTTCATGCAACTACCCCATCTAATTTCATATATTTCTCAAACCAGGCAATGCGGCGCAACCAGCTATCAATGCGGTGAGCACGTTCACGGAAGCTGCCATGACCTTCACGCGGGTAAATCGCCAGCTCGGCAGTGGCGCCATGTTCGCGCAAGGCTGCGTAAAATTGCTGCGCCTCGCTCACCGGCGTGCAACGGTCATCGCTACCATGTATCAATAATGTGGGGGTAATAGACGCATTTTTTTGCCTCAGTATCTGCATCAGCGGAGAACGCTCAAGAGCGATTTGCATATTGGTTTTTTCCGTCAATGGCCCGCCATTGATGAAGTTATGGAAATCATGTTCACAAGCATAATGGCAACTGACATGGCTCGATATCGACGATACCGGCACGGCAGCTTTGAAACGCTGCGTGGTCGCCACTGCCCAATTTGTGAGATAACCGCCATAGCTGCTGCCGGTGACGCCCAGGCGTTCTGCATCGGCAAACCCGAGTGCGATGCAATGATCAATGCCAGTCTGAACATCATCAAATTCGGCACCTGCCGGATCACCCAGATTCATGCGGGCAAACTCTTGCCCCCAACCTGCATTGCCACGATAATTGGGCAGGAAAACAGCAAAGCCTGCCAGCACATAGGGCAAGGCACTGCCGGGATTAAAACTGTATTTGTTTGCATAGCTAGGGCCGCCATGGATATCGACTATCATCGGCAGAGGCAATGATCCACGATTGTGTGGCAATAAAACCAGCCCCTCAAGCGCAAGGCCATCCTTGCCATGCCATGCTATATGGCGTACTTCCGGATAGTCAGGCAGTGCAGAAATTGCATGCGGATTCAAGTCGCTGATGCGCGTCCATTCAGGTTCATGCAATCGCTTCCAGCAAATTTCCGGCGGCATGCCTGTAGCTTCACGTACGGTAGCGATCGACTTGCCATCGGCCGATACAGCAATGCGGGCCGCATAGCCATCCCCAAGAGTCGCATCTTCTCGCTGTTGCCACTGCATCTCACCATCGACTGACATCACGCCATATACCGTACCCAGGCGTTCCCATCCGGCAAACCAAATTCTGCTGTTGCTCAGCCAATGGACAGAGGTCAGGTTGAATTGCTGGTCACGGCCATGCACTGATACTTGCCCGGTGACGAGATCAAGTATGCTCATTTCACCTGCCACCAAACCACGATCACTGGCCCATGCATCCACGAAAGCGAGCTTGCTGCCGTCAGGGCTGGCGGCAAGCCCCTGTAACTGCCAGGCAGGGGTATGCAGAACTGTCACTGCATGGCTGTCAAAGTCAATCCGCAACAACTGCGCATGATGCCAGCCACGTTCGCTGGCATCATGCGAAGCAATGACGGCTGCACCGCCAGGCAGCAGATCAAATTCCCATACGCTATGTTCGCGCGGCCCGACTTCTTCAGTCGTGCCGCAAGTTAGCATGATACGAAATAGCCGACGGCGTACCGCATCACCCGACGTGATTTCAGGCTCTTGTGCATCGCCCCACCAAATCCTGGTGGCGGCACGCGTCGCGCCGCCGTTCAAGCCACGGTCGGCAGCAAGCACAACAATAAAACTGCCATCGGCAGACCAGCGTATATCCTCTATCGTGCCGGGGACCTGACCTATGCCTTTTACTTCGCCAGAAGTGTCCAGCAGGAAAAGCGCAAATTTACCTGCGCAATCACGATCCGAAGCAAATGCCAGCCTGTCGTCGCAGGGAGAGGGCCTGACGAGTATGGCAGTGTGCGGGCCATCTGTGAGTTGCTGCGAACCTGCAGCATCGAATCGCCAGATGCGGCTGGGGTTTGACACTCCGGCCTCGCTGCTGGCGCTTCGTATGCTGGCAAACACGGCATTACGATTGCCACTGCGATCGCGGTTGAAAGAGAGGTCGGAAGCTAGGCGTAAGCTGGCAAGTGTATTGAGAGCAGCTTCTATGGTCATTGAAATATTCCCTGATGATGGCTTGGTAGTGAGCACAAATCGCCTGGAGGCAATTAAATGCAGCAAAGTTAACCATCGGCCGTGAAAAATGGCTTGATGCTTATGGATGCATATTTGCTGGAAATCGGCACAATCGCAACGCCATGGTCGCCGTGCGCACAACTATGCTGATTTCGTCATCGAAACTATTAGGAATCGTCAAGACGGAGTTGTAATGCTTCTGTAATACTGGTTCGGCTCGTGGAGAAAAACCTGGTAAACGGCAAAGAATTAATGATGGCAAGGGCGTGCCGATTTACTCAGTGAGTTTTATAGAAATGATCAGACTTGCCGCAATTGATACCTGAGAGGGAGTCTCAACATGTCCGAACCTACTATTGATAACCCCGAAGGTCTGGTTGACTGGTTCCGGCGTGGCGGCGTCACAGGCCCCTTGCGCAACTGCATCGGCCCTCTGCCCATGTCCAAAGCATCCATCGTGCGCTGGTCTTCCGACAGGCCGGATACGTCGATACAGACCATAGGCGCGCACGCGAACAATTATCGCATTGCGGTCTTGCTCGAACCCCTGGAATCACAGATCTGGAATGGCGAACGCGCAGTCTGCGGTGGCATGATAGGCGCGAATCGCTTTCGTATCTGTCCACCTGACTCGCAAGGGCGTTGGCGTCGTTTGAGCAGCTGCGACATAGTCAATATCTTCATTCCCACCAGCGCCATTAGCGCCCTGGGTCGCTTGCGCGATTCCGAAGCGCCATCCGCGTTGGCAGACATCCCATTCACGCCAGACCGCATGGTCCTGGATCTGGTCTGGAAGCTGCTCAATGCACAGGTGCTGGCCGGGCCTCTGGCGCAACAGTTTTGCGACAGCATGATTACTGCCCTGGCGAGCTATCTGCTGGAGAATTATTCCCAACCCCTGCCAGGACAAAAGCCTAGCAGCCTTTGCGGTACGCGTTTGCAAAAAGTGCTTGCCCATATTTCTGAGTGTGTGGCCGAAGATGTGTCGATTGCCGCCCTGGCTGATTCATGCGCCATGAGCGAATCGCATTTCTCACGGGAGTTTCGCAAAGCTGTCGGGCTTCCACCTCACCAGTATGTGATGAAATTACGCCTGGAACGCGCCAGCCTGGCCTTGCTGGAAGGTGATGCCCGCATCATTGATATCGCGTTTTCTCTTGGCTTCAATAATGTCAGCCATTTTTCGCGCGCTTTTGCCATGCGCTTTGGCTTACCGCCTGCCAATTTCCGGCGTAATCATTCCAGTTACGTCTGACAGGCACGGGGCACTCACGGTGCACTTATTGCAACAGGATTGTGCAATTTTGGCAGGATTTGTAGCGTAGCTGCGCGCTTGGCACTGCACAATGCAGCACGCTGTCTATCCGGATAAAATTCTCACGCTGCAAAGCGGGGCATTTCGCGGTTGCTTTCCGGATAATATCTTCCCCGTCCTGCACTATCGCCTGAAGAAAGAATGAGCCGTATGCGCCATCGCTTACCAATTCCCCGTACTGCTGCGCCAGCATCGAATGTACTCTTGCGTCTGCATGCAGTAGCAGCCCTGCTTTTTCTTTCAGCTTGCGGCTCGTTGCCAACTATGGCTGGCAATTCCAGCCAGCCAGAAACCGACAGCTTGCGCGCAGAGTGTCCTATCGAAGTTCGCTATGCTGCGGTAGCACCAGCAATAGCCACGCTGGCTGAGCTAAAAACAGTGGCAGAAACCCGCCTCGCTGCCTTGCATTTAAAGGCCGTATGGACCATACCTGAAGCTGAGACCTTCGTCGACAGCGAAGCCGACAGGCTGCGCCTGCAACGTCTGCTCAGCGTTGTGCTGCCAGCGCTGGAGCGTTATCCAGTCATACTGTTTGAGCGCATGCGCTTGAGCGATATCGCCCTGGTCAAGAACCTGAACGTAGAAGGTCAGCGGCGGCGTGCCATGCCTGCACCACAGACTGCCAGCGTGGCGTATTCCGACAACGATGAAGACATTTGTCTGGCAGGGATGGAGTTACGCATACATCACGAGTTCTACCATTTTATCGAACACCGCACCTACGCCAACTTTTATTATCGCGATCCTCTCTGGCTAGCCCTGAACCCGGCGGCCGTCTCATATGGCAGCGGCGGCGCAACGGCGTATGGCAAAGGCTTCATCAACCTCGGGCACCCAGGCGCTGGTATGGTGAGCCGCTATGCGCTGTATGGCCCGGAAGAAGACAAGGCAGAAATGTTTGGCTGGATGATGACCCCAGGCTATGCCCATCGCGTGCTGCAATGGACGCCTGACGACACTGCCCTCGCCAACAAGCACCGTTTCATGATCCGCTTTCTACAGGACCAGAGCGGTGGCACGATGGGGCAGGACTATTTTATGCAACGGGCTCAGGCAGTAGCTACTACTGCACCTCTCTAGGTAAGTCTATAAGTAAGTCTATAAATAAGTCTCCAAGTAACTCTATCAATGGCATAAATTGACTAAAGCTTTTTGAGCAGGTTTCGATAACTTCAGCAAGAAATGTGAAGCAGCAAATTTTTCCCGCGGCAATACTCGACTCCATCGTATCTGCGTAATTGATGTTGAATCGTGATGTTGAATTGCAATGTTGAGTTGCATTGTTGAGTTGATGTATGCAATCGGCAAAAATAATCATTGGCATCACCATCGTCTTCATCACCGCAGCGATATCCCGGCACACCAAGAGGTGCCGGTGATTCACTCAAATAGCAAGCAGACTGGAGACGCAGTGATTAAGAAAAGTTTACATTATGGCAGTGCAATTCTGCTATTGGGCGGCATGACTGTCAGCGCATCAGCCCAGGAGGCCGACAAGCCAAAAGAAGAAAAGATTGAGCGAGTTACCGTTACGGGATCGTCGATCAAGCGCATCGATGCCGAGACAGCACTACCCGTGACCGTGATCAAGGCAGATGAGTTCGTTAAAAAAGGGATGACGACGATAGAAGAGGTAATGACCTCATTGTCGATGAACCAGCAAACCACGGTGGCAGCCGGAAATGTCGGCGCAGAAACTGGTGGTAAATCTTCTGCCAATATGCGCGGCCTTGGCGATGGGCGCACGCTGATTTTACTGGATGGACACCGTCTGCCCAATCACCCCTATGACGGCAGCAGCGCAGACTTGTACAGCATCCCCTTTGCGGCCATCGACAGGATAGAAGTGTTACGCGATGGTGCTTCGCATATCTATGGCACCGATGCAATTGCCGGGGTCATCAACTTTATCACCAAGCGCTCGGTCAAGGGCACGACCGTGACGCTGGAAGCGGTCACGCCACAACAAAGCGGTGCCAGAGAAAAGCGCTTCAGCATCACCTCTGGCTTTGGCGATCTCGATAAAGATGGCTACAATGTTTTCGGCGCCATCGATCATCATGAACAGGCACGGATGATGGCGACGGAACGTGCATTTTCAGCAACCGGGATCTTGCCTGATCGTGGCATCAGCAAAACCAGCGGCACGACCTTTCCTGCTAATTTCTTTTCCACCGCAGGCATTTCAGGCAACCCAAGTTTTGCATCTGGTTGCCTGCTGCCAGATGCCATCAAGAGTACAACCAACCAGACCTGCCGCGAGGATTACGCGCGCTTTGTCGATGACATTCCAGAAACCAAGCAAAGCAGCTTTCTTGGCAAGGCTGCACTGAAAATCGGCGAAGATGGCATTGTCGGCCTGGAGCTGCTGCATAGCGAAAGTACCAATATCAACCGCATCGCGCCACCACCGATGACTGGCCTGATCATGCATTCCAGCAGCAAATGGTACCCAGGCGGCACAGGCGGCACACCAGCCGTTGCTGGCCTCACTGGCGAAGACCTGACAGTCAGTTGGCGCACGGTCGAAGGTGGCCGTCGCGAAGCGACCAATCTCGGTGTTTCTGACCGTCTGGTGGCGTCTCTCTCAGGGACGGTGGCAGGATGGGAACTCAGTGGTTCCATCACCACTGCGCGCACCAGAGTGACCGAAGATTTGAGCGCAGGCTATCTGAATGATGAGGCGATACAGAACGGCATCAATAATGGCGTCTTGAATCCCTTCGGGCCACAAGATGCAGCCGGGGCAAGCTTGCTGGCAAGCTCACAGGTGCGCGGCCAGGTCATTGCCGCGACTGCCCGCAATACCGGTTTCGACATGCGCGCGACACGCGACCTGATGCAGCTTCCTGCCGGTCCACTGGGTTTTTCTGTGGGAGTTGAGGGACGGCGCGAGACTTCGGAATTTATTGTAAAGCGTGGCCCTCTGGACCAGATGATGATATCCCGTGCCAGCGGCCTGGTTGCCGCCAAGGACACCAGCGGTTCTCGCAATCTTTCAGCGGTTTTTGCAGAAGTCAATATTCCCATCACCCGTGAATTTGAAACACAGGTTGCCGCGCGTTATGATCGCTATAACGATGCAGGCAATAGCTTCAACCCCAAGATTGGCTTTCGCTATCAACCTTCCAAGATGTGGCTTTTGCGCGGCTCCATGAATACCGGTTTTCGCGCGCCTACGCTCTACGAGTTGAATGGTCCCATTGTCAGCAGCATTACGTCTACGCAGTACAACGACCCCTTGCTGTGTCCAGGCGGCGTAGCAAAAGCTGGCGTGAATCCGAATATCTCCTGCAACATGAATTTGCCAACCCATGTGGGCGGGAACCGGGATCTCAAACCCGAGCGTGCCAAGTCATATTCACTGGGCATGGTATTTGAACCAAATTCAAAACTGACTGTATCGCTGGACTATGCCAAGATCTCGATTCGCGATCAAATCGGCGAAGTGCTGTACGAACAGATGATACTGAACGACTTCGACAAATACCGCGATCGCTATCACTACAATGCTGCCGGCACAGCGCTTGACTACATCAATGTGTCATCGCTGGGTAATTCGGGAGAAGTCATGACGCAGGTGCTGGATTTGACAGCGCAATGGCGTCTCGCCCCGTTCTCCTTCGGCACTATCGACGGCTGGTTCAATGGTTCTTATGTATTGAAGGATACATATACGACCATAGACGGAGAAACGCCTGACAACATAGGCGTCTATAACGGCGTGGTACGCTGGCGTCATAATGCTGCCATACGCTGGTCCCAAGGCCCATGGTCTGCCACCTTGTCCCAGCGTTACTCAGGTGGCTACACCGATCAAAACCTGGTGGAAGACAAGTTCAAGCGAGATGTGTCAGCCAATTCTATCTGGACCCTGGCGACCAGTTATACCGGCTTCAAGAATCTGACGCTGTCAGCAGGCATCAAGAACCTGCTCAACACCAACCCGCCGTTCTCGAATCAAGCGCCGAATGCACAATCCGGCTATGACCCGAGGTTTGGAGATCCGATAGGTCGTTCGTTTTATCTGCGGGCGAGCTATAAGCTATAACACGGAAATGAGCATAGCTTTTTGAAATCCTTTGACCTTGGCATTAGTCAGCTTCTTGTTGCCTGCCTCTCTCCTGCATGCAACAAGAAGCTGGCTAGCTGCCGAGGTATCACCATCTAGCAGCTCAACGCATGTGACGATACGATAACAGACTGGTTACTCCCCTAACCCGACACCGACATAGCTTGATTTTAAGATTCAGCACTATCTGAATAATCGCTGTGTTCGGAGTCGTAGCGAAAAATTGTTTCTGTAATTTCGGCAAATACCATGTCGTCTACCATCTCAAACTCTACATAGCCACTATGCTCTGTAAAGACCACCGCTTGCGCGAGAACAGGACGCACAAGGTAGAACGCAAGATCGAAGCGGATAGTCATCCCATATGGAGTTCTCACCTCAACGACTCTACCGAAGTCAGATGCCATCAATCCATTTTTCGCTAATTCTTCCACTGAACGTCCAAGGCGGATGGACAATTCGTTTATCCAATCCTTGAGCACATCTCCTTGTCGACGTAGAGGTTTCATTATGTTTTTCCATCAGTCAAGTAATATCAGTTCGATGCCAAATACTCGCTTACAACCGAAAGCGACTGGTCACCATCGCTCACAATACATACAATAAGGCAGTCCGACGAGAGCAATATCCGCGGATCAACCAACATCGTCCCTCAGCAGTTCCCGTCACTCGCAGTTTGTCAGCTCTTGTCAGCTCTTGTCAGAGCACTTCACGTCACCGCCTTACCCCGCGCCACATGCAATTTCTTGTAGCTGTCTATCAGGCGCTGGTGTCTTTCCAGCCCTTCCAGTTTCATGCTGGTTGGCGTCAAGCCGTAGAAGCGCACGCTGCCATCGACTGAACCCAATACCGCGTCCATACGCTCGTTGCCAAACATGCGGCGGAAGTTGATGAGGTAATCATCAAGCTTCAGATCATCATCCAGCGTCACTTCCAGCACTACATTCAAGGCCTGATAAAACAAGCCGCGATCGACGGTGTTGTCGTTATATTGCAAGAAGGTTTCCACCAGCTCTTTGGCTTCTTCAAAATCTTGCAAGGCGAGATTGATCAGCAGCTTCAATTCAACCACCGTGAGCTGGCCCCAGATCGTGTTCTCGTCAAACTCTATGCCTATCAGGGTGGCGATGTCGCTGTACTCGTCCAGCTCATTATTCTCCAGACGCTCAAGCAGGTCTTCCAATTGTTCATCGTCCAGCGTATGCAAGTTCAGGATATCGGCGCGGAACAATAAGGCCTTGTTGGTGTTATCCCAGATCAGGTCTTCCACCGGATACACTTCAGAATAACCGGGCACCAGGATACGGCAGGCAGTAGCACCCAAGTGCTCATACACTGCCATGTAGACCTCTTTGCCCATCTCCTTGAGTATGCCGAACAAGGTCGCAGCTTCATCCGCGTTAGAGTTTTCGCCCTGGCCAGAGAAATCCCATTCAACAAATTCGTAATCGGCCTTGGCACTGAAAAAGCGCCACGACACCACACCGCTGGAATCAATGAAGTGTTCAACAAAATTATTTGGCTCAGTCACCGCATTACTGACAAAGGTAGGCTGGGGTAAATCATTGAGACCTTCAAAACTGCGGCCTTGCAGCAATTCTGTCAAACTGCGTTCCAACGCCACTTCCAGGCTGGGATGTGCGCCGAAAGAGGCAAACACGCCACCCGTGCGCGGGTTCATCAGGGTCACGCACATGACAGGGTATTGACCACCCAGCGATGCATCCTTCACCAGCACCGGGAAACCTTGCTCTTCCAGCCCCTGTATGCCAGCAAGGATACCAGGATATTTCGCCAGCACTTCTTGCGGTACATCAGGCAAGGCCATCTCACCTTCGAGGATTTCACGTTTGACGGCACGTTCAAAAATCTCGGACAGACACTGCACCTGCGCTTCTACCAGCGTATTACCGGCACTCATGCCATTGCTGGCGAACAGGTTTTCGATGAGGTTGGATGGGAAGTACACCACCTCGCCATCCGACTGACGCACATAAGGCAGCGAGCAAATGCCACGCTCTGCATTGCCGGAATTGGTATCAACCAGATGCGAACCACGCAACTCGCCATCGGGGTTGTAAATGTCCAGGCTATACTCATCCAGTATGTCCTTAGGCAGCGCATCTTTCTTGCCAGGCTTGAACCAGCGTTCTTCCGGGTAGTGCACGAATGCCGCATTGGCGATATCTTCACCCCAGAACGAACCCGCATAAAAATGGTTGCAACTCAGGCGCTCGATATACTCACCCAGGGCCGATGCCAGCGCGCTCTCCTTGGTTGCTCCCTTGCCATTGGTAAAACACATGGGCGAGTGCGCATCGCGGATATGCAACGACCACACATTAGGAATAATATTGCGCCACGAAGCAATCTCTATCTTGATACCCAGCCCCGCCAGCAAGCCAGACATATTGGCAATGGTCTGCTCCAGCGGCAAATCCTTGCCCAGGATGTAGGTAGATGTAGCCGCATCCGCAGCCGGGTTCAAGCTCAGCAGAGCCTGCGCATCGGCATCCAGGTTGTCGACCTCTTCAATCACAAACTCGGGCCCGGCCTGCACGACTTTTTTGACGGTGCAACGGTCTATGGAACGCAAGATACCTTCACGGTCCCTGGCAGAAATATCCGCAGGCAACTCCACCTGTATCTTGAAAATCTGCGCGTAACGGTTTTCAGGATCAACAATATTATTCTGCGACAGCCGTATATTTTCAGTAGGGATATTGCGGGTATTGCAATACAGCTTCACAAAATAAGCTGCACACAAGGCCGACGAAGCCAAAAAGTAATCAAAAGGACCAGGCGCAGAACCATCCCCCTTATAACGGATAGGCTGATCAGCCACCACCGTAAAATCATCGAACTTGGCTTCAAGACGAAGCTTATCGAGAAAGTTAACCTTAATTTCCATGGGGGAGTTCCAAAATAGTGTACGAAAACGTGTAGGCGGTATTATCCGTCTTTTCTTGAATGGGCGGGCAGCAAAGCTTGTGGGGGAGCCTGTTGATTTACACAACCATTTGATACGCGTTATGGTAAATTTTCATGGTATTTGACAAAAATTTAGCAAACTATTCTGTTTATCTTGCACATGTAACAGCACAGTCGCCTTGACACAAATGGAACTCATTTCACTATAGTGGGTGCAAACACGAAACTGTACGAAGCAGTGCGAAATCTCAGGCGTTTAGCTTGATCGTTTTTTGATGTAATGAATACAGATCACGACTACTCTGAGAATGTCATGAAGATTTCCTTTGAGAATCTATTTTTCATGGTGTTGTCGATCGCACGTGGTACCTTGTAAATATTAAATAATTGCTATAAAATTAATAATAATCAGCTTTTCCCGTTTTTGCTCTCTGATTGCCAATAGATAAGTAAGTTCATTACTTGAATGTCGGAATCAGCAGAAATAAGCTAGTGGTAGGTTCGGTGCTTTGATAACAAGCGAGAAGGCCTCAATACGCTTAGGAATCCATGCGTTTAGTTGGTACAAAACGCGGCGAGCCAAACATGACGAGAGCTGGTAAACTAGGGCGCTTTTAAAATGGTACTGATGAGCAGTAAATAAGCGCAAAAAGTGAGTCAAATAGTAAGTTAAATGAGACTCTGTCTGTTTTAAGCGATAGTTTCCACGAAGCAGGATGCAGAATAGGATTAAACAAAGCATATCATGTGGAATTGGAAGTGCTGTTAAACGCCTCAATTTTAACGAGTGCCTTCTGCTCTTAACAAATCAAGAAAAATTACAGGAGATGGTCCTTACGTGATATTGCGTTTTTTGCCAGAAAAGTATCTATCTCGTGAATATGTACTAAAAAATGAATGATGGGGCAAAGCTGATAAGTACATCACTCGAATGAGTGTCTGCCATCGATGACACCACCATTCCAGAAAGAGGTAAATGAAATGTCGACAAGTGTTAAAGGTGATCGCAAAGCTCTACAGCGTACGATGGAGGCGATAATTGCCAAGTCGCAAAGAAACTCTGTGCCACAGCCAGAATTACCCGGAATGGATCGACATGTCCAAAGTGGTGGTGATAACACAGCGAGAATTCTTCCAGAGCGTATTGCTGAGCTCGTTTATAACGTTCCAGCCAAACGCCGACTAGATGATTTGTTCCTGCAGCCAGAAATCGTTGAAGAGGTAAATGAGTTCATCTATGAATATGCTCATTCTTCACTTCTAAGGGCAAACTCATTAGAACCTCGCCACACCATTCTTCTGGTCGGTCCTCCTGGTAATGGGAAAACAAGTTTAGCTGAGGCATTTGCCACAGAACTTTCTCTTCCCCTACTGTCCATACGCTATGATGCAATCGTAGACAGTTTCTTGGGGGAGACCTCTAATCGTCTTCGCAAGCTAATCGATTATGCGACTTTGAATCCGTGCGTTCTATTTTTTGACGAATTTGACGCCGTCGGAAAGGAGCGAAATGATGCGCAGGAAACAGGGGAAATTAAGCGAGTGGTGAGTTCGCTACTTGTACAAATGGATCATCTTCCTAGCCATACACTGGTTGTTTGCGCGACTAATCATCCTGAATTACTGGACCGAGCAGTATGGCGTCGTTTCGAATTGAAATTGGAAATTGATCGTCCCGATCGTTTGCAATTAGAAAAATGGTTTACTCGTTTTAGCCAATCATTAAATGACACGAATTTGGGTGTAACACCTGACGAATTCGCAACATATATGGATGGCGAAAATATGTCTTCTGTTGAAGCCTTTACCTTGGATGTTAGAAGGAAGATAATATTATCGAAAGGGCGAATAACTGCTGCAGATGCAGTACAGCATGTTCTTACCCGTTTAAAGAAGCGTACGATAATTAATCTCACTTCACAAGAGAGCCATGGCGAACGACTATCCAATAACCCGCCTGAAGCGCGTCCAAAGAGTCGCGCCTCGAATAAAAGGACGGAAACCGCACTTCCCCGCAAAATTCCCGTACGAAAAGCAACTTCAAACACTCGGGGCAAAGTTTGATTCAACGTTTCGGAACATAGAGCAAATCGAAAAAGGTGTAGATGTATCGTTTGATCCCAGAAGTGTGGTTCCAGAACGGGCTTTGATCTTTGAACTGATTGGCAAGGTTGCCGACTTTGAGATGGCAGCACAGGCGCTGGGATTGGAATGGCTGGGTAGCCAAGAGTCGGATGATGAGGGTAACACTGCCGAAGAAGATGACACTGAAGCCATCGGAGCGGTGCTTTATTTGACCATGCCTAGTCTTAAAGGCCTTAAAAGTCTTCTCGCGCAGTGGAATCGGTATAAACGCGGTGAATCCTGTGGCATCAACCAGCAGCCACTCTGGGCCATGTTTGGGTATCTTTCTGACCTGCGTGTTTGGTCCGAAAAAGATCGAATTGACCCCAATCTTCGACGATACATTGACACACTTGTTGAATTGAACCCAGACCTATACGTCCAAGTAGAACTCGATTTCTGGTATCGGAACGAGAAAGAGCGTCGGGACAATTCTATCGAAACACTCAGGCATTTGCTCGTGGAAGTCAACGGGACAATGCTCGACTTGATAGATATTTCCGAGATTCGTTACCAAGGTGCGTTGATAAGCTTGCCATCTAAGGTCGCAAAACAGCTCTCGGACGGCAATTCCTTGACTCGGTTTGACGATATCATGACAATTCGGCCGCAGTCCCTCTATTCATTCGATGCGTCACCGGACGTCCCAGTTAGCGGACCAAAATTTCCCGACAGACCGACAACGCGCCAATGCATCACTGCGCTTCTGGATGGATACCCTGTCAGTGCACATGCTGCGCTCGCTAACCGTATCTCAATTCACGAGGTCGATGTCACCTCGGAAGACGTTCCTGCAGCATCCCGCAACCATGGCACCGCTATGGCGTCGCTCATAATTCACGGTGACTTACAGACTCAAACAGCCAATGGTGCATTGGAGCGTCCTGTTGCTCTCATCCCAGTGTTAGCCGGCCTAGGGAATAAAGAAACCACACCAAAAGGGAAACTGCCAATTGGGGTAATTTATCGAGCACTTAAGACATTGGTCGAAAGCCGCGAAACACCAGCCCTAGCAAAGATCACTGTCGTAAACCACTCAATCTGTGATACTTATGCTCCCTTCGTTCGCCGCCCCTCACCATGGGCTACGTTGCTTGATCACTTCAGCTATAACCACCAGCTACTTTTTATCATCAGTGCTGGCAACATTACAGAATCCTTTCCAGTTTCAGAATATGCAGATCTGAATGAATTCAACTCCGCGTCGCCAGTTGAACGAGAGGCTGCCTTGCTCAATGCGATCAATGGAGCGAAAGCGACGCGCGGGATTTTTAGCCCAGCCGAAGCGATTAATGGTGTTACTGTCGGCGCGCTTCATATTGATGGTTCCGTTGCACCTAAATCGGTAATAGATCCATATCCTACCCTTGAGATGACCAATTTGGCCTCTGCCACCGGTTTCGGCGTGAACCGCAGCTTAAAACCTGACCTCGTGGAACAAGGTGGGCGATTTTCTGCAGGATGTTCCAATACTCCAGGTGGTGGTATTAAGGTGCATGCAGTTACCTCGGCAGGTTTAGGGCACCAGGTTGCGAGTCCTTCAATCACCGGTGATCTTACTCATGTAACGCGCACTGCTGGTACAAGCAATGCGGCTGCAATGGTAACGCGCGCATGCAATCAGATCGCCGATGCCGTTGAGGACGCCTTTAAGCAAGAAGGCGCCAACTGGTTGGACCTATCGACACGGGCCGTAATCTTGAAAACTCTTCTGGCCCACGGCACTTCTTGGGGCGAGATCGGTGATCTGCTAAATGACGTATACCCACCGCAAGACCGTTATAAGCACGCACAGCGAAAAGACAATATTGCAAAATTCCTTGGATATGGTCGCCCCAATCTGAAACGAGTTATCAGCGGTGCGGACAACCGTATTACATTATTAGCTGATGATCATATCGTACACGACAAGCTGCATGAATATCGGCTTCCTATACCGAGTGCAATGATCAACAACAAGGAATTGCGTTCAGTCACACTGACGTTAGGTTGGTCCACCCCCATCATCAGCCATTCGGTGGACTATCGTTCCGTTGTTTTAAAATTGGTCAATTCTGAAGGGAAAAATGGTTTTTGGAAAGGAGTTGATCGGCAATTGCAACCGTACTACACCACTGGCCAACGGGGAACGCTCATACACATCAAGTTAGAAGGTAAAAACCTTGTGAAAGTTGCAGAGCAGGGCGGTATATTTGTAGGCGTGCAAGCGATGTCACGGCACCCATCGCAGAATAATGTTTCGGTACCATATGCGTTAGCCGCAACGCTTGAGATGGGGCAATCGCTCAAAACTGGCATCTTCAATGAAGTACAACAGGAAATCAAATCGCGCACTCGCGCTGCTAACAGAATTGGGACAAAAGTATGAGTAAATTCAGTAGTGGTAACTCCTTGGGTTCTCGCGCACCAGAAGACGTGGGTACGTATTTAAATTCAATCGGTGATACGGCAACCGCAGCAGAATTTATGAGTGGCCAAGTATCAGGGCAAGGTCTATTTGGCCCACAAAAAGCTTGGAAGCATACCGGTGCAATTCTCGGGTTTCTTCAAACACCTGCAAAAAAGTCGTCCGTTAAGATACCAATACACGGAGCCAGTAAAGTTACAGGTGATACCAATATTATCGGTAAGCGCGTAAAGATATCGTTGGATAAATTTTACGTATCTGAATATCCAGGCAACGGAACGCACCTAATTTTATGCGAGTTTACTGGAAAGAATCAGATGTCCACCGAAACTGAGGAACTTCATTTTGCGCTGCGTTTTAACGCGAACGACAGAACAAGTGCTAGTCTTAATGGCGTCCCAATTTTCATGGGAGTTACCGTTGGCAATAATGGCATCTCTTTTGAGGGGAGGTCAATTAACGTGAACAGCTCAGGGGACGAAAACGTCCTGGACACCTTGGGTACTCCTGCATTTCAGAACGGTTTAGGACTTCTATTGTCAGCTCAACCTGCACTGAAGCCATTTACTAGTTTAGCCACAGCAGTGGTAAAAACTATCGCAAATAAAAGCAAAAATGCACAGATCCACAATTTTTCACTTGGGCTTGATTTTGAAGCCAGTGGTAGTTCTGCAAATTTGCAGTATGGCTCTTACGTAGTAGTCCAGTGCGACGACACGCTGGATTGGGACTGGAGCAAGTATGAGTGGAACCGCGATACCAACATGATCGAGTTAAAGGATAAATCTGGGCCTTTTGCATTCAACTTTATGGTATTCGGATTGGTACCTTTTGAAGAGCAAGATACAGCGACCGCACCTTGACATCTACAGATTACATAAACTGACGCAAGCCTGCTTGAACCGACAAAAATGGAACCGTGAGACTTCTTGAGGGAAGTCTTAATTTCGCCTAAATGTAGTAACACACATCACTTTTCGGATTAGCTATCATCCTCTTAAAACCTGTTTACGATCTTACTGTACGTGCGTGATTGAGGCTCATGCGCTGCTCTAAAGGCTCATGTACCAGAGTACATTTCGCTTTTTGCGCAGCGTTTTAGTTGCCCTGCCCCGCTAGCGCATACTCGCCACAGACCGTAATAAGGCTCTCACGACTCAGGATCAAACCCAAACACCCTAAGCTCCTGATCACAGCGACAGGCTTTGGCGATACGTGCGGCCCAGGCGATGGCATCTTCTCTTGAGGGAAGTTCAAGTACCGTGAAGCCACCATTGAGTGGAGGTGCCCACGGGTAGCCGCCCTCGGCGACTGCGCCATTGGCTGACACCAGAACGGGGGCTACTGTTTCATCGATGCCACCGGCGAAAACGTAGACGCCTGCTTCCTTTGTCTCGCGTATCACGGCATGAGCGTCTCGCCCTACCGTCTCCATCTCACTGTCGGCTACCTTCATTGCAGTACTGGGGAATGAAATGAGATACTTTGCCATGATCGTCTTTCTCCAGGAATCTTGCGGTTGGTGATAGAGGTCATACTTAAAACCTGTTCACGATCTTAGCGTAATGCAAAGCAGTGTCCAGAGCAACAGGAAGTGCTTTATCAATTGGACGCTACTCCATCAGTTGCCCCCCCTCAAGAATGTGGCTTACAGCCTGCGCATGAAGTACCCGTGCTAAGCGGGCGTCAACTGCTCGCTGAGCAGGATAGGCCAATGCCTGCTTTCTGCCACTTCGCGCAAAGCGGCGCAAGGGTCAACAGCATGCGGGTAGTCCACTGCCTCCAGCATAGCCAGATCAGAGATGTGGTCACCATAGGCATGACAAGCTTTGGCGCTGACACCATGTTGTTGCAGAAAGGCATGTAGGCGTAGTTGTTTTTCAGGGCCGATAGCGCCCTGCAGCAGTTCTCCGGTGACAAGCCCGCCATCCAATTGCAATTCGGCGCAGAGCAGATGCTCGACGCCTAACCAGCCTGCCAGTGGTGCCAGCAGCGGAACCATTGAACCGGACACAAGCACTGGCTCGATGCCGCTCTGGCGCAGCGTATGCAGGCGCTGCACGACTGCCTCTTTGAACAATCCACCAGCCCGGCAGCGCTGATCGAACCAGGCACGTCCGGCCAATTCCAGATCTTTATACGATACACCGGCAAACCAGCTGTAGTACAGTCGATTGAGCTGATGGCGCGACATGCCCTGGTTGATCAGAACCCGAATTGATGCCCATCGTTCGGCATGCATGGCGGGGCCCTGCGCTCCGTGTGTATGTTCATACCAGTACTGCAGAAAGTCGAACATGCTTTTGGGGCGGATCAGGGTCTCGTCGACATCAAAAAAAGCATAGGCTTTCATGCCACCAGGCACTCGGCGTTACTTTCCACCTGGGGCTTGTACTTCTTGCGAAGCGCTTTGATGGAACGACGGGCCATACTTGTTTCCACAGGTTCCAATTGATGAAGTTTGGTAATGCTGCCAGCCATGTCTATCTCGCAGACTACCTTGTCTGCCTGCAAAAATTTTATGATGCATTCGACTGAAATATTCTGATTTGCAGATACGCCTAACTCATTGATGTTTACTGTAATTAAGGTCGGTATCGGAAACGCGAAATTATTGAATCTACACGCGATTTTTTCCATGACGATTCCAAATTTTGCATCATCCCGCGAGCGATACTCAAGCTCAAGTGAAGCAATGGCCGCTTGTCGGCTTGCTTCCATTAACAGCATGGCGCTCAGATGCTGGCCTGTCACATGATCCGCAAGGCGGTCCATACGATCATCCAAACAAAAATAAAACTCATATTGCATCGCCTGTATGCTTTTGGGCGTCGTAATGAGCGAATTCTCGCGGTATTTCTTATGCGTTAAATGGGTTGGCGCGAGATTGGTTTCACTCATGATTTCTTCAATCCCTCGCGCGTTCAAAGCGGCCTTGAGAAGTGTTCGTGTATTGTCATCAATACCGAGTCCAAAAATAACTTTCTCATCGCCTTTCCAATCAAGCGAGTTTTCAAGTTCTTCTCTCAGCTGGGATACCGTTAACACGTCATTGTGCTTGGCGAAGGTAGCGTAGTTGTCGCCTACCAGAATATAGATTTTTTCCATTACTTCGTCTTAATATCAGAATTGATCGATCGGAGCTTTCTGTGGGTACAGAGCGCAAACAAATTTGGTCATGAAGGCTGGGTGTGGCATTCAGACCATTAATTGGAGCCGAGTCGATCAATTGACTGGCTTTTCGACAAAAAGTACTCACACAGACGTCTGAGGTACCGATTTTGCAGAATTCACATTTCTCAACATCAACACTCAACTCCAATCCATATGGCACACTCCGTGGTCTGCCTTCATCTTGTTCCAGGACTAACATCCTGCAAAAGAAACGCCGCTGTCAATCAAGCACGGGTATCATCAATATCGGTAATTCAGGCGCATTGGACGCTTTCGAATGAGTAGACAGTAACGGTCTTTTTCGAGAATTTCGACCTCAAGTTTTGCCCTGACAAAAAGGCATTCCAATAACAGGCCGACTGGTCCTGCACCGACTATCACAATAGCCAAATCTATTTTCTTATTCCGTCAATTTCTTCGATGAATCAGTCTGACTACATTTAACTAAACCGATTCCATTTTTTTTGTTTTCTAGTTTTTTTGTATTCTAATTTTAATAAATAATATCATTTAATGATGATATTTTATTAATATTAAAAAAGTATACTCTGCATTTTATGCAATACTAGTTGCAGTATATTGATGGTATTTCTACATCAAACTATCCGCTCCCTACACTTGCCTCAGGAGATGTGCAGGTGATGACTTTTATATATCCGGAGTTTGATGGTTGAGCAGTGTATCGCTTGCCTGAATTACACCGGTAGTCCGGCATTTGAGCGCGAGGCCATCCGACAAGGTGCCCTGCGCCAAGGCCGCCCCCAATGCGGCGAGCGAATCACCTCGCACTTACGATTGTGAACGGCGCATCTGACATCGCACGAATAATGCGCGGCGGCAAGGTCCGGTTGCCAGCCGGTACCTGCAGGATGTTGTTCTCACGTGGTTTTTCGTTGTCACAGCAAATTCTAAAACGTCGCATCTCTTGGGTGGCACAGCTGAGGTGTCCCTCCTGTGTATTCAACTGGCACCACCCTGCTTTGCCAGCGCCCCCAATTTATGTGGCTCGACCAACTTTATTTGCTCTGGTCATAACGCGATGTCATGCCTTATTCAACCGTGACACTTCCTACTGTCTCCATCTCACTGTCGGGTACTTTCATTGCAGCACTGGGAAATGAAATGAGGTACTTTGCCATGATTTGCTTTCTCCAGGAATTTTGCGCTTAGTGATAAAGGCCACGTTTGGGGTATGCAGGCTGATTGTTTCTACTGCAAAATTACTCACTGTAGTCAGATGACTGACTACAGTGAGTAAAGTTGAAATGATATTTGAGAACCAACTTTTCGAAAATGCCGATAAGGACATTCACAACATGCAACTCCAGAGCTCTTTTATATCAATGATTTGAATTGAAATTCGACGCGCCATCTCGCTGTCTGCTAATGGCCGAAAGCTATGCTATGACCAAATCAAAGCAGTAGTTGCGTTGCCAGTAGAAAGCCAATGCACCAAAGCCTCTTTGGCTGATTCAATACTAACCGTATGGGCGAGCGGCGTGTGGAATGCCGAGCCATCGTCATCAAGGAAGGTAGCGTTGCCCGTTTGAATAGCAGACGCATCCTGATACGATGCGAAATGCTGCCTATGTTCGTTAAGCCTTACCAGAGCACGTCCTTCAGAACGCCACACGAGGAATTCGCCCCAACAGGCATTGTCACGGATATCCGCAATAGCAATAAACGAAGTTTCGTCGTCGAGCTCCAAGGCCATTTTTGTAGCTTCAACCGCGTTGGATAACGAGAACTCCTGCTTTATGTGCACCGGCTGGAATCGGATAATTTCAACTTCGTACATAAGTTAGATGGTTCCTAAATACATTTGAATGGTGATTGCTGGCCAATTTCAGTCTACGCCCCGAAGCAGACTATCGTTTGTGTGAGTTACCGCAGTATATCGAGCAAGTTGGCTAAGGGATCGCTCGTCTGTGCAACAGGAGCGGCACACGACTAGCTGGGCATGAAAATACCGAAAATGACGAGTATCCAAATTAGCAGACCCAGGACGATCCATGCGTAATTCGCGTTTGTGAAGCGGCTATTGCTTTCGCCATTGGGATCTCCGCAGCTAACATTGATCATTTGCTGTGCACTAAGTACTTGGGCGAGCAATGGCGCTAGAATCAGGAGTGACGCGACGTCCGTGTAGGGCGAGCCGATGGAACGATAACTCAAACGATCAAGCACGTTCGATACGATCATGGTCAACACCAGCTTTGTTGCTTGCGATTCATTATTCCATTCGGCCACCGTCGCTTTATCGTGGCCATAGGCTTTGACTTCGCGGAACAAGGCATGTGTGAAAAAGATTGCGAATATCCCACGTGGCACCGGCCAGATCGAGCGGTCGTCACCGAAGTTGTCTGATATGCGGTTCTTGTAGTTGCTCCAATTCTTATAGAACCAATAGACTGTATACATACCAAGCGTCGCTATAAACAGTATCGCCAGCTTTTTTCGGGAGACTATGTAAAAGGTGGGGGCGACTAGCGCGACTTCATCGTCGCTCTGGCTTTCGGCCATCGGCTGGCTGCTATTAATCATTGAGGAATTCCAATCTTGCTTTTAATTTGAACAAGCGTTCAGCCTATTAAGATTTTGACATTTTGTCAAATATGCCGCCCCGGCAAGACAATCCCACCACCACTGAAAACTGTCCAGGTGCCCGATTCAAAACATATTCTGAGCATTTGTCGCTGACCGAAAGCGGCTGATTGGAAGAGCTCGCTCTACATGAGTTAGCTCGTCAATGGTAAAGTTGAGCGTTCACAACGCACCGATCTTGATGAGTTTTATTCAACTGTTGATTTAAAAGATCCTCAATTACCAGACTTACTTGCCGAGGGGCAGCAATACTATAACTGGGACCGTCCTCACAGTTCACTTCAAGGTAAAACGCCAGTCGAGCGTCTTGCGGAACTGGCGGAAAAGGCGCTGCTTTGGGAGGAAGTCGCGGCCAGGTTTGATCCATCAAAAGAACGCATTCAAGAACAAAATTACAGAGATGAATTCCCTCGCTTAACCATCAGAACTCAAATGGACCGACATCTATGGTGAAATCAATCGTCAAGTTCTCTTGGCCACCAATGTCAAAATGTCGTAAGACGCAACTAGCTCTTCATATTGGTTGGTGACTTCGACATCCCATGCCACGACACCTTGACCAACCCCGTTCGCGTCCTTTTTCTGCCGGTCGATTTTGCGCTTGCATGTCAGGCGTGCACGAATGGTGTCGCCAATTCCGACCGGTTTCACAAAGCGCAAGGTGTCCAGACCGTAGTTCGCGAGTACCGGACCGGGTGCCGGTGACACAAATAGTCCTGTCGCGGCGGACAACACAAAATAGCCGTGGGCGATGCGTTTTCCAAACACGCTTTCCTTTGCAGCGATCTCATTAAAATGCATATAGAAAAAATTACCTGACAAGCACCCAAATGCGACGATATCGGCCTCGCCAACGGTGCGACGATGCGTCAACAATGAGTCGCTGATTTGCAGGTCTTCAAAGTAATGTC
Organism: Pseudomonadota bacterium; assembly: GCA_040390835.1. Lineage (GTDB taxonomy): Bacteria > Pseudomonadota > Gammaproteobacteria > Burkholderiales > Burkholderiaceae_D > Undibacterium. The sequence goes on along the minus strand of JAZJXP010000008.1, from coordinate 31,485 downwards.
GGAACGGATGGATCTCCGACTCGCGCACTGCTGCTCCGCGCACATGTTCACGGGTAATCGCGGCCATCATGCTGGGTGAACCCTGGACAGTGGCGTGTTGAAGATAATGTTTCACGGCACGCGCACCGCCTAATTCTTCTCCACCACCAGCACGCCCCGGTCCACCGTGTTTGAGCTGCGGCAGAGGTAAACCGTGGCCGGTGCATTCGACAGCGGCTTCACGGTCGAGCACCAACAAACGACCATGCCACGCGGCCGCAACCGGAATCGCATGCGCCGCAACGGCCGGGTCACGCGTCACCAGCGTGCCGACCAGGCTGCCTCGCCCTTTTGCTGCGAGCGTCAAGGCCTCATCCAGTTCTCCATATGGCATCAAGGTACAGACAGGACCAAACGCTTCGATATCATGAACGCTATCGTTGACCAAGGGGTTGTTACACAACACCAGCGTCGGTGCGGAGAATGCGCCGTTGGCAAGCTCTTCGCCCACGGGACTGAAACCATCAAGTTCGCCAAACACGATTTGGTTGCCCTTAGCGAGCAAAGCCAAACGCTCAGCCACGTCAGCCTGCTGCGCCTTTGACGCGAGTGGCCCCATGCGCACACCTTCAATCGATGGATCGCCGACCGTGACCTTTGCCAATCTTGCGCGCAATCGTTCAACAACCGCGTCGATATGTCTGGTTGGTATTATGGCGCGCCGTATTGCGGTACATTTCTGACCGGCCTTGGTGGTCATCTCGCGCGCAACTTCCTTAACGAAAAGGTCGAACTCATCATCGTCAGGTGTGACATCCGGCCCCAGGATCGCGCAATTCAGCGAATCCGCTTTGGCGTTGAATGGGATTGATTGCCGGCGCAGGTTGGGATGTAAGCGCAACATTGCGGCGGTGGTTGCCGAACCTGTGAACGTCACGACATCCTGTCCTTCGAGGCGATCCAGCAAATCGCCGGTCGGGCCGACAATCAATTGCAGGCTGCCCTGTGGCAGCAGACCGGAGCTATCGATCAATCGAACCAAGGCTTCAGTCAGATAACTGCTTGTGGTTGCGGATTTGACGATGCACGGCATGCCGGCCAGAAACGTCGGCGCAAATTTCTCCAGCAGACCCCAGATCGGGAAGTTAAATGCATTGATGTGTACTGCAAGTCCGCCGCGCGGAACCAGGATGCGCGTACCTAAGAAATTCCCCTGCTTGCCCAACGCGCATGCCGGTCCGTCGTGCACCAGATTCCCGGAGGGGAACTCGTTGGCGCCGATGCCGGCGTATGCGGACAAAGTGCCGGTGCCACCTTCGATATCGATCCAGCTGTCGTTGCGTGTAGCGCCGGTATGAAGCGATATCGCGTAGAGCTGTTCCTTGTGCTCATTCAGATATTTTGCCAACGCTCGCAAACGTGCGGCACGTTGCTGGAAATCCAGCGCGAGCAGAGCCGTAACGCCTTGCTGACGTGCATACATAACCGCCTCGCCAAAATCTATCGTTTCGGCATGCGTGTAATTGATCAATTTACCATTGACGGCACTATACAGACCCTGCGCGCCTTCTTTTCCAATCCAGCGGCCGCCAATATAGCTTTGTAATGTTTTCATGTTTGTATCCTTTCTGTAATGTGCGGGCATTACGGCAATAGCCGCTCCTGCATTTTTTTCATTTCGCCTTGGTATTTCCATGCGCTTTTATTTTGTGCATTGGGCTGCTGGCTTGGTCGGATATCCGTTTTCGACCAGGCTCCACTTCGGTGCGTGCCTCGACCTCTTGCATCGTCAACAGCGACCTGATCATCAGATTCTGGTACTGTTTTGTCCCCGTTTTTTTCCAGGCGATTTCCTCGTCCCGTAGTTCGCACACGATACGCGCCGGCGATCCGACTACCCGACTACGCGGTGGAATAGTCGATCCTGCCTTGATGAACATCATTGCTGCCAAGATGCAATCCGTGCCGAGCATCACGTCATCCATGAAGACCGCATTCATGCCGACCAGGGCGTTGGGCCCGACCCGGCAACCATGCAACACAGCACCGTGGCGGATGTGCCCGTCTCGTTCAACTACCGTGTCGATTTCGGGAAAACCATGCATCAGGCAGGTATCCTGCAAATGTGCGCCCTCCTCCAGAATCAATCGCCCGAAATCGCTGCACGTCGCCGCGCCTGGGCCGACATGGCGACGTGGCCCGACGATTACGTCACCGATCAGAACGGCGCTGGGATGGACGTAGGCGGTGGGATCGATCACGGGTGTTGTGTCGCAATGAGGTTGGATGGTAAGGTCGAATGGACTAGAAAAGCGGCAAGGCTCCAGAACATTCGAATGGCAGGCTGTAAAATTGTTTAGCTTTAGATACAGATAAAGCTTGGGCTTTGGTGTCAGACTTCATCTGTCCCTTGTGAATCATATGCATGGTTTCAATACCCGCAATAATGGCCTTGGCACAAGGGAAATTCTTGAACCCCATCATGGGCCGGGTTAGTCGCTTGATAGCCCGGTGGTCTTGTTCAACGATGTTGTTAAGACACTTGCTCTGACGCTTACGTGAACGAAATATCTTGACCAGCACTGGCAATATCCTCACAGCCCAGCGCTGTACCGTTGCGTGATCAACCACAATTCCTCGCTCTTCCATCATTTCTTCGATGTGACGAAAACTCAGAGGGCATGCCGCGTACCAGCCGACACAAAGCATCATGACTTCCAACGGATAATGAAGTCGTTTGAGAACCTTGCGGAGAGTGCTTTTGGTGAGGCTTTTACGAAAATCGTCCATACCAATCTTTATCAGATCCATTTATTGCGACACAACCACCTCAACCAGGTCAACGCCAACCGGCGCGTCGGGCAACTGGTGCAAGTTGCCACAAAATCTAGCGCCAGCGTCATCTTGCTTTTCTACTGAACTTGCATCCGCCCGTAGCGGGCGGATGCAAGGGTACATCAGCCTTTCACGACAGGGATACCGCGCAGGAGGCGACCACTGCTTGCTGCTTCCCGCATACGTTTGACGACGATACTGCTGCGTACGGATTCAATCCCGAGCTTTGCAGAAAGCTCCCGTTCCCGTGCTTTCGCCAGCACCATATTTTTTAACTTGACATGACCGTAACCACGGATGCTGGCAGGCAGTTCAGCCATGGAGACGGCATGTGGCAACTTCTCGACCGACAACTGGCCCAGGACAAGCTTCATGGTGGCTTCATAATCATTCGCCAGTTCCCTGTCCAGCTTGCGCTCGGCAGTATGGCGGAAAGGATCAAGCAGGCTTTCCCGCAACGGTCTGGCCATGGAGAGCACTTTCAGCACCGGCCACATCCACTGGCGAAATGTGAATTTCTTTGCGCCTGCGCCCATGCTGCTGACAACAGGTGGTGCGAAATGAAAATTGATCTGATAGTCCTTGCCAGGCGTGCCTTCAAACTGCTGCGCCAGTGCCTGATGAAAACTGCCATCCGAATACAGACGAGCGACTTCATATTCGTCTTTGACCATCAGCAGTTTTGCGAAATTAACGGCAACCGCACGCGTCAGGCGCAACTCTGTTGACGTATCTGCCTTGAGTTCAGCCAGGCGTACCGCAGTCAACATTTTCTGATAACGCTGGACATATGACTTGCCACCGTATGCCAGCAATAACTGCGTGCGCTCTTCTATCAATGCATCAAGTCCCTGGGTACTGTCATCCATCCCTGCCAGAGATTCGCCAGTCTTTCTGGACATGCCGTCCAGGCCAGCAGGATCAGCTGCGGCCAGGCGTCCTATGGAAAACGCCAGTTTGTTCATTTCCACGGCGACTCCGTTGAGCTCAATGGCACGCATCAATGCTTCAAACGATACAGGAATCCAGCCTTGCTGCCAGGTCAATCCCAGCATGATGATGTTCGATGCAATCGTATCACCGATAAAATACTCTGCCAGTGCCTGTGCGTCGCAGCGTGAGAAGTCCCCATGTCCTGCGGCATAATGCAATTTATCCAGCAAGGCATTGAATTTCAGGTCTGCGTCCGGATTGCGCACAAAGTCTGAGTTCTCGATTGCATGCAAGTTAACAGCCACCTGTGTCCAGCCATGCCGTATTGCCTGCAGTGCTTCTGTTGTCGCGGCAACAACAGCATCACAAGCAAGCAAGACATCGGCCTGCTGCGTATCAATACGTACCTGGTTGAGCATGCCTGCATGACGCGCCAGGCGCACATGCGACAGCACAGCCCCGCCCTTTTGCGAAAATCCCATAAAATCAAGCACAGACGCAGCATGACCTTCCAGGTGGGCAGCCATGCAAATCAACGCCCCGACAGTCACGACGCCACTACCACCGACGCCAGTCACCAGCACATTGAACACTGTATCAGCAAGCTGCGGCGAAGGTAGTGGCAGCATGGCAGCGCGCGCCCGCAAGAAATCCAGATCAACCGCACTTGCTCTGGATTTGCGGGGGATGGCACCTTCCACGGTCACAAAACTGGGACATGTTCCCGCCACGCAGGACAAATCCATATTGCATGAAGACTGATCTATCTTGCGCTTGCGTCCCAGTGCCGTTTCAGTCGTGGTAACTGACAGGCAATTGGATTGCACGCCACAGTCACCACAGCCTTCACAAACAGCTTCGTTGATGAAAACACGTTTGACTGCAGCAGGTAATTGTCCTTTTTTCCTCAAACGGCGCTTTTCAGCAGCACAACCCTGGTCGTAAATGAGTGCTGTCACACCGGGCAGATCACGTAATTCAATTTGCACCTGATTGAGTTCATCACGATCATGAAAACTGGCGCCTGCCGGGAATTCTTTTTCGATTTCCAGCAGCCTGTCGATGTCATCACTGATGACCGCTATGCGATTGATCCCTTCTGCACGTAGTTGCCGGGCAAGCTTTGGTACGGTCAGGTTGCCATCCACGGGCTGCCCGCCTGTCATCGCTACCGCATGGTTATGCAATATCTTGTAAGTAATATTGGTGCCTGCCGCAATCGCCTGACGTATGGCCAGCAAACCGGAGTGGAAATAAGTACCGTCACCGAGATTCTGGAAAATGTGCGGGCGCTTCGTGAATGGTGCCTGCGCCACCCAGTCGACACCTTCGCCCCCCATTTGTATCAGCCCTGAGGTTTTTCTGTCCATCCAGGACGCCATGAAATGACAGCCAATACCGGCATAAGCGATGGAACCTTCCGGCAATTTAGTTGATGTATTGTGCGGACAGCCCGAACAGAAATACGGTACCCGACGTACCCCATCACTTTTGTTTGACAGGACCGGCATCGCGATCAGGCTCGGAACCAGTTCACATCTGTCCAACTGAGGTTTATGCTGGGCCAGCCAGGCAGCCAGCACGGGCAAGAGACGCGAACTGCGCATTTCTTCCACATCAGACAATAAGGGGCGGCCATGCTGGCAGGTTTTGCCAAGCACCGCGGGCCGGCCCGCAGTTGGCCGGTTATACAGATACTCTTTGAGTTGCCCTTCGACGACAGGGCCTTTTTCTTCAATGACGAGGATTTCTGTCAAGCCCTGTATCAGGGTATCTATGCGTGTGGTTTCCAGCGGGAAGATCAGGCCCAGCTTATAGATGCGTACACCGGCTTTTTCGAGGTCATCAACCGAGAGTTTCAATCTGCGCAAGGATTCCATGAAATCGAAATGTGCCTTGCCGCTGGTGACGATGCCTATTGTCGCCTGCCTGCCATGTGCAATCCATTTGTCTATGCTGTTCACCCGAGCGAACTGGCGTACTGCATCGAGTTTGGCAGCGTGGCGGCGTTCTATGTCCATACTGGGAAAATCGGGCCAGCGGTTATGCAGGCCACCTTCCGGAGGCACAAAATTGTCGACATCCTTCCAGTCGTGGGGAATATCGTCTAGATTTAAGGTGCCACCAGTTTCCACATTTTCTGAAACCGCCTTCAACCCCACCCAGGCACCAGAAAACCGTGACAGTGCCCAGCCATACAAGCCAAACTCGATGATCTCTGTCACGTTGGCGGGACTGACAATCGGCATATGCCAGGCCATCATGGAATAGTCACTTTGATGCGACATCGATGAAGATGCACAGCCGTGATCATCGCCGGCGACCACCAGTACGCCACCAAGTTTTGATGAACCATAGGCATTGCCATGCTTGAGGGAGTCAGCTGCGCGGTCAACACCTGGTCCTTTGCCATACCACATGGCAAACACGCCATCGACCCTGCGCTCGGAATCTGACTCCAGTCTTTGCGTGCCCAGCACGGCAGTGCTCGCCAGTTCTTCATTGACCGCTGGTAGAAAATGTATGTCATTTTCATCAAACAGTTTTTTGGCTTTCCAGACCTGTTGATCAACGGCACCCAATGGTGATCCGCGATAGCCGCTGATAAAACCAGCCGTGTTATAACCGCGCGCCTTGTCAAGGGAGCGCTGCATCAGATGCAAACGCACCAGGGCCTGTGTGCCGGTTATAAAAATTTGTCCTTTGCTTGCCTCAAAATTATCGGCAAGACGGTAGCTGTTGATATGACGGCCAGGCGTTAAGGTCAACGCTCTTACGTCTGTTTGTAAATCGTCCATGATTTCTTTCCAAGCTCAATAGGGGAATAGTGCGCAACTCGCACCGGTGATGGAGGGTGCACCTAAAAAACCGTAATATTTTTCATGTACGTGTACGGCGTCAACGTATAAGCCAGACTCAGTCTCTGTGTGCTGAACAGCAAAGGAAAACCCGTGCGCCAGAGTTTTCCTTTGAATATAAAAAAATGGAAATCAGATCAGGCTCTTTCCTGGAAATCCTGTACACGTTTTTTAAACTCTTCAGACACCACGACAGACTGGTTCTTTTCATAGTCAAACATGACGTGCTTTGAGGTACCTTTGGCAACCAGTTTTGCTTCACTTTCACCGACGACGTTCTTGTACATCAGGTGTTCAATCTCGAAGCTTTTGGTACCAAATTTTGTGACGCCGCTCTTGATGGTCAGCACATCGCCAAATTTGGCGGGCATCACATATTCGCATTCTGTTTTCACCATGATATGTGGCAGTTTTTCTTCACGCGGCAGCTCGAGCAGGTCGAACATATAGCGTAGATAGGCATGCTGGAGGTAATCGTAATACACAGTACTGCTCAGGTTACCGACGGAATCCGTGTCGCGGTATTTAACCTCTATGGATGTGTCGTAGTAGTTCTTTTCCATTTCTAAATTCTCCAAGTGATATCAATGCCAGCCAATAATATTTGCATGTCACAAACAAGAATCTTCATCTTGTTCAAGATCAATCGGTCTGCAAAAACAATCGCAAACTTGGCTGAAAGATACCCGCATTTCTTCGCAGTGGATACTAACAAAGCTATTAGAAATTAAGCGGCAAGAAAGGAAATCAGAAGCTGAAAATAATGTGCATTTTCAATGCGCGAAACGACATGGAACTGTAATTCCTTCTAACAGTTCTGTTAGTTCCTATCAGGCACTTCAAGCCGTATCCTTGGCGATGGAAATACACGCCTCTTTGTTTCATCAAGAATTGAACTGCCTGGATATTTCCCTCAGCAATCACTTTGGCGGCCATCTTATTCTCCACTTATTTTTCTTTATACCTGTCTTGAATCAATCATCATCATGACGACAAAAAACTTATCCGCTCCAAAGAAAATACTCATCGTCTTGCATCGCGATATTTCAACGCCAGGTCGTGTTGGCAGACTATTGTCACAACGTGGCTACGAGCTTGATATACGCAGGACACCTCTCGGATATTCATTGCCACCCACCCTGGCATCCTATGCTGGTGCTATCGTGTTTGGCGGCCCCATGAGCGCCAACGATAATGATGAATGGATGCGGCAGGAAACAGAATGGATAGGTGTCGCCTTGCGCGAGCAGGCGCCATTTCTGGGAATTTGCCTGGGCGCGCAATTACTGGTGCGCCATCTGGGTGGCAAGGTAACAGCCAACAAAGACGGTTACGTGGAAATCGGCTATTGGCCAATCAAACCAACTGCCGCAGGTCGCGCCCTGTTCAACTGGCCGGGCAGTGTCTATCACTGGCATAGCGAAGGATTTGAATGTGTCAGTGGCATGGAACAATTGGCGGTAGGATCCCGCTTTGAAAATCAGGCAGTACGCTACGGACCATCTGCCTATGGCGTACAGTTCCATCCTGAAATCAGTTACCAGATGATGCGCCGCTGGGCCACCATGGGTGCACACAAGCTCCATTGGCTGGGCGCCCAGAGTCGCGAGAGTCAACTGCAGGACGGCAAGACACACGACCGCAATGGCCTGGTATGGCTGAACTGCTTTCTTGATCACTGGCTGGCAAGCGACCAGCGCCTGATCTCAGCACCTCATATACATGAGGACATCAGCAGCAATTCACTGATAGAGCTTGTCTAGTCCCATCACCTGGTGCTGGTGCATAATGCGCGCAAAAATTGGTGCCAGATATCTGGCACCAACCTGCTCCGCTCCAGGATCACAGATCAACCATCCGGACGGCCACGCAGGTTTTCATATGAAACCATGACATGTTCGCGATAGGCGGGCCGGTCCTTCAGACGGGAATACCAGGCTTCCACATTGGGTATGACGGGTCGTTCTATATCGAGTGTGAAGTAGCGATATAAAGTGGCACCAATGGAAATGTCAGCCAGGCTGATCGCCTCGCCAAGCAAGAAATCACGATTTTCCAGGACACGGTTCAACAGTTCAAAATGAGCTGTGCAACGTGTCAGCTTTTCATTGATCGCGTTCCAGTTTCTTTGTGCCTCCGGGACTCGCACCATGCCCCAGAACACGCCTATCATCAGGTCTTGCTCCAGCACGGTTTGTGACCAGTCCATCCAGCGATCAGAAAGCGAACGCTGATAGGCATCATCAGTCCAGAACGGAGCAAGTCTGGTATGACCAGCTAGATAGCGCAAGATAGCGTGCGACTCCCAGACGATATTGTCGCCAACTGCGATTGTGGGTATGCGGCCATGCGGATTCATGGCCAGGAATTCAGGCGTATCACGCCCCCCAAATTCACCGCCAGTCGGAATGCGTCTATGCTTGATCGCCAATTCGCCAATCAGCCACATGACCTTTTGTACGTTGAACGAATCACGCCGCCCCCAGATAGTCAACACATCCGGCCCGATAGCAGAATTTTTTCCTAGTTGCGGCAGGATGGCGGCCCGCATCATGCACGCCTCCGTACATCGGTCGCCACCAGACGGTTCAAGCCGGCTTCAAGATCGGCGATCAGGTCCGCCACGCTCTCCAGCCCTATGTGGAAACGTATGCACGGGCCAGCCGCCTGCCATCGAGTTGCAGTGCGAATAGCACTGACATCAAATGGCAGGGCCAGACTTTCGAATCCGCCCCAGGAATAGCCGAGTCCGAACAGGCTGAGTCCATCAAGAAAAGCCTCTACTGCTTCTTGTGAAAAATCCTGTAATTCAACTGAAAAAAGCCCGGAAGAGCCCTTGAAATAACGCTGCCAGTTGACATGACCAGGGCAGTCATCAAATGCAGGATGCAATACACGGTGCACTTCGGGGCGGGATTTCAGCCAGCCAGCAATGACGAGTGCATTCTCCTGGTGCGTCCGCATACGCATTCCCAAAGTACGTAAACCGCGCAGTGCCAGGTAAATGTCATCCGGACCGACACACAGACCAAGATCGCCGTGCAATGCCTTGAGCGCTGGCCAGGCAGCAGCTGAAGCGGATACCGTACCGAGCATTGCATCAGAATGCCCCACCAGGTACTTGGTCCCTGCTTGTATGGACAGGTCGACACCATGTGCATGCGGCTGGAAAAACAAGGGGCTTGCCCAGGTATTGTCTGCCAACACCATCATTCCATGCTGGTGCGCCACATCCGCAATTGCCCTGACATCCTGCACTTCAAAAGTGTGTGAACTCGGTGCCTCGACATACACCGCCCTGGTATTACTCTTGATCAGCAAGGCAATGTCTGCGCCTGCCATGGGATCGTAGTATGTGACTTCCACACCAAAGCGCGCGCTTAATACGGTTTCACACGCATGACGAACTGGTCCGAAGACACCATCGCTCACCAAAAGATGATCACCAGTTTTCAGACATGAGAGCAAGGCTGTCGTACAGGCAGAAAGCCCGGATGGGCAGAGCACCGCACCAGCACCGCCTTCAAGGCCGCAGATGGCTTGCTCCAGCGCAGCACTGGTTGGCGTACCGCGTCTTCCATAGATATACGGCTGGGTGCGACCCAGCAGTTCTTTCACCGTTGAGCTGAGAACAGTAGACCCGTGATAGACAGGTGTATTAACAAAGCCGTTAAATAATTCCGGACTACGCCCCAGCGTTACAAGTTGCGTATCGATGCCGAAACCTTCGACGGGGTGCAGTGCTTGTGCCTCGAACTTGCTCATCATGCTTCATTCCGGATAGGGTGTTTGTGATTATTGAAGGGAAACTATGTGGTGCAGACATTTTTCTTTACCCCCAAAAAAAGCGTGGATAAAGCTATTGATAAATGCAATTTATCTGCCGTCTTGCAGCGCGACAAGGCTACTACCGAGTTGACTGCTTGAGAACTAATAGAGTTGATAGCAAAGGGAAATTGCGCTGGTTTCAGCGCTGCAGAACTAACACGAATGATAGTTCTATTTTGATGGTGGCTAACCTTATCATCTGCGCTGATCATGGCAAGTGGACGGTCCATCCGTACTGCGCCGTGCATGGATTGCAGCAATTGTCATCACAACGGGGAACAGGAAGATGCAACTAGATTGGACAGAAGAACAGAAAGCATTGCGTGCACGCTATCAACATCTGGGGGAGCAATTCAACGCTCGCCGTGGCAATTCGCTGGATCAATTTGATGAAGCCGGATGGAAAACACTTTGCAACGAAGGTATGTGGAAATTGGTAATTCCGGAATCTTACGGCGGATCGGGCATTGACTGGTGGGCATTTACTGCCGCGCTGGAAGGACTGTCAACCACCATACGCGCCCCAGCCTTGCTGCTTTCCATCATTGCCCAGGCAGGGATGGTGCGTGCCCTCAACCTGTATGGTAGCGAAGCACAGAAAGACCGCTACTTTGCCGCCATCCTGCGTGGCGACCTGAGCGCCACTGCAATCGCCGAACCAACCACTGGCACGGATGTCAGAAGCATAGAAACCACCATCAGGAGTCAGGGTGACGGCTATGAACTCAACGGCCAGAAATTCAATATCGCACATGCACCCGTTGCGGATTTCATTCTGGTAGTTACGCGCATTGCGGATCTGGAGAAAAAAAATACGACGCTGGTTTTATTGGATCGCGGCCAGCAAGGCGTGACTTACGGCGAGCCAGACAATAAACTGGGAATGAGAGATCTGCCAACTGGCAGCCTGGGCTTTGACGCTGTCAAAATAAAACCCAGTCAAGTCCTCGGTGTACCAGGTGAAGGTCTGCACGATCTGATTGATATCATCTCACTTGGCCGCCTGTATTACGGATTGGTTGCCGCCAATGTGATTACCCCTTTCCTGACCGATGCTCTTGCCTACAGCCGTAGCCGACGCAGTTTCAAGTCGTCTATCGATACCAATCAATATATACAGAAACGCCTGATAGATATCAAGATAGGTATGGAGCGCAGCAAATGGCTGGCTTATGCGGCGCTGAGCCAGTTACTCAATGGCCACCCTGATGCGTTGATGACGTGCTCCATAGCCAAGCTTGTCGGTTCAGAAGACTTGATCAATAGCGCACTCAGCCTGATCAGGTTGCATGGCAGTGTCGGTTACCACGAAGGAGGTATCACTGCCCTGGCACGCGACGCACTGGGTTTTTCCAGCGTAGGTGGTACGGAAGAAATGCATAGGAAAAATATTTTCAATCAAATGTCACGCCAGTCTGCCTAGAAACTGGGGTGATTAAAAAACCGCTGCGCAGCAGCGGATATGATTCCTGATAATGCCGTCCGGCCCATGCCGGGAATTTGAAGGAATATGTCTTAACCAACCGGAGATACACATGTCGAAAAGGCGCTTCCCTCTCAATATCGAGATCAAATATCGTGACACGGATTCCATGGGCCATGTCAGCAGCCCTGTTTACTATGAATACATGCAACATGCCTATGTGAAGTATATGCATACTTTACTGGAGCTTCCCTACACTGAAAAAGTGCCGCAGATCATGGTGAAAAGTTCTTGTGAATACCTGGTTCCCGCCAAACTGGGCGAACAATTGCTTGTGGAGACCAGCGTGACAAAATTCGGTGGCAAGAGTTTTGAAATCGAATATGAGATTTACCGTAATGACAGCCCCAAAACCTTGATGGCAAAAGGCGCATCCACCCATGTGTCCTTCGATCATGGCACCGGAAGAACCACTACTGTTCCTGATTATTTCAAGTCCAGTGTAGAAGCATACCAACACACCCTCTGAGTACGGAAACAGGTGGCGGTGTCCAGGTGATCCCGCGCCTGCAGGTTTTACAGCAGACACGTTCAATTTATCAATAGCGAGCAGACAAATGAAATCAGCAGACAGGCTTCCTCCACAACTTCGTCGTTCCTGGTTGTTTCTTGCAGGCGCAGATCAGCAGGCACTGTCGGACGGTTGCCGCAGCGGCGCAGACGTACTGGTACAGGAACTGGAAACTTTTACGCCGCCTGAAAGACGTCCCCAGGCTTACCGCATCTGTGCCGGTGTCATGGCAGAATGGCGTGCAGCGGGAATTACTACATCCATACGTGTCAATCCACTGGAGACCGGTGGCTTGGATGACCTGCAAGCCGTGATGAAGGCCAAACCAGAGATCATTCAGATGTCCCTGGTCGCAACACCGCAGCAAGTAATAGCTCTGGATGAAATTGTCACCCGTCTGGAAAAGGAATACGGCATAGAACCAGGATCTACCGAACTGGTGCCGAATATAGAAACGACATTGGGATTGATCAATACCATGGCAATTGCCAAAGCCAGTCCGCGTGTGACCGCCGTGCTGGTTGCTACCGAAGACATGGTGGCTGACATAGGCTCCCAACGCACCCGTGCCGGCAGGGAACTTGACTATGTACGTTCGCGTTTCATCGTCGAATGCGCAGCCGTTGGCGTCTCGGCAATTGACTGTCCCTACAGCTATGTCGACAACGAAGGTGCCGAACTCGATATGCAGATAACCCGCGATCTCGGTTACAAGGCCAAGGCCATCGTCAATGCACAGTTCGTCGACGTGGTAAATCGCACACTGACTCCTACTCACGCTGAAGTCGTGCTGGCAAACAAGATCGTCAAGACCTTTGATGAAGCCCGCGTGGCAGCCGGTGAAAGAAGGATCCCCGGCGCCATAGTTGATGGCTTCCTGGTTGAAGTTCCAGACTATCTGGCGGCACGTCGTCTGCTTGCCAGAGCAAGCCAGTTCGGTATTTCATGATTCAAATTTAATGCAAGGCAATTACCATGGAAAATGTGCATCAAACCCTGAAAGCTATCAAGACACTGACAGGAAAACTGAGCAATTTCAATACCGAAGATGCTCCTGCCACGCCGCATTCCCTATTTTTGGAGTGGATGCAAGCAGCCATCGATGAACAGATTGCAGAACCGAATGTCATGACACTGTCGACTGTTGACAGCGATGGCCTGCCTGACGCCCGCTCTGTCGTACTGTTAAATGTCAACGAGCAAGGCTGGCATTTTGCTGCAAATTCAGAAAGCCCCAAGGGCCGGCAAATGATCAGGTTCCCCCATGCAGCAATGACCTGGTATTGGCCGGCAACAGGGCAGCAGATCCGCTTGCGCGGCAAGATTGGAAAGCTTGAGCAAGAAGCCGGCGCCAGTGATTTCATGTCACGTCCTGAAAAATCCAGGGCTTCCATACTGGCGGCAAAGCAAAGCCAGATCATGGAAAACCCGGGTGACCTTGATGTTGCCGTAGCCCACCAGCTTGCTCGCATGGCGAATGATCCTGACCTTGTTTCGCCGAGCTGGTCCATCTATGCATTGTCACCCGATGTTGCCGAATTCTGGCAATCCAGTGAGCAGCGCCGCTTCACACGTCTGCGCTATCAGAAAACAGGAGTTAACTGGCAACAGAACATCTTATGGCCATAAGAAAATCTGTTACGGTTGCAAACTAGCCTGACCATGAAATGTAATGCCCGGCTCAGAAGGCCGGGCATTTTTTTTGTCATAACCTGTCTGTGCTTTGAGCTATGATTCTCTCTGCGATTTCTCTCGTGACCAAACGTAGAAAAAACTGGTGGACCCGCAACATTCAAACCTGCGCACCTGCCACGCCTGCTTCAACATTACCGCCCACCAGTTCTCAGACACTGCTTTTTTGTATCAAGCCGGGAACAACTTTTCAGAACCTGCCAATGAAGATTGAATAGAGGCCGTACTTTGCGCACGCATCTTTTCTTCATAGTCTGCAATCGCCTCAAGCATGGACAATTTTCCAGACTGGACGTCTGCCAGCTTGTCCGCCAGAACTGCAGCATCATACAAGGTTGTATTGCCACCCAAGCCGCCAATCAAGCTCATCAGATGAACCGCATCACCGAGCGCGGTGACTCTACTGCTGACCCAGGGTTCTTGCGGCCTGGCGCTGCGCATTGGAGCAATAGCGAGGGCATTCATATCAACATTTGAGAACAGGGCCTTGAGGGAAGGATTCCAGGTCTCCACCACATTGGCGACATGACGACTGATGTCTTCGACACTCAACGTGATATTCTCGCTGTCACTCAAGTCAAAAGTCTTGCGCTTGCCCAGTATCGCCCAGTAAATGTAGTCATCAACAGGATTGACCACATAGTCCAGATCAAGTGTTGCAGCCAATGCTGCAGGTGACTCCTTGAAATGGACATTTTCAGCAACGGCAACCAGGTCGTCATCCATGATCACTGATGTACCGCTCAGCAGTACTTTCGCAATAGACTCTTTAGTTCGACCAACAGGATAGGTTTTCCCATATATACAGACGATGCCGGTATCATAAGTCTGCAGCTCAGGAAATCTTTGCTTGCGGACAGTGGAATTTGCCCCATCGGCTGCAATCAGGACATCTGAGACGACAGTGCTGCCGTCAGAGAAATGAGCAACTACCTTGCCATCATCCCTCTCTTCATACTGAACAAAGACTTTATCGAAATGGACGTGACGCTTGAGGCCGCATAACAAAACCTCCCTCATGGTGAGGCGATTGGCAGCCAGGTCTTCTTTTATCTGCTGATCTCTTTCCTCTGCGGGAGGTGTCCAGGACTCTATCCATTCGTCAGCCGTGCTTTCCAGTTTTGAATTCAGGCGATGCATACCCTGAAACTGCTCACCACAGGTATTTTCAAACAGTTTGTAATGGCTTTCTGAGAGACATTGCGACAGCGCCTCCTGTCCGGTATGATCTATCCTCAACCGGAAACTTTGGCTTCTTGTATACGATGTCGTATCTTTTTCATATACATCAAAATGCACCCCCCTCTTCTTTAAGCCCTGGGCCAGACTGAGCCCCCCCAATCCGGCACCTATGATTACTACATGGATGTCTGTCAAATTCATTATTTCCTCTTTCAAGTTTGGCTATGTCTACGTAGACGCGATTATTCGCATTCTTCATGGCTATTACTTCGTGATTACTACCGTACAGCTACTACATCTGCTTGGTCCAAGGTACCACCAACCGCTTTATACAAATTGATCGAGGCAGCCAGGTAAGCACGCTTGGTCGCTATCAGACTGGCTTGTGTCTGCAACAGATCACGTTGGGCATTCAACACTTCCAGGTAACTGCTATATCCATTCGAATAACGGATTTCCGCCAGACGCAGACTGTCTTTCAACGCCAGCAACCGACGCTCGCTCGACGCTGCTACGTCCTGTTCTGCCGACAGATTGACGAGCACATCGTGTACATCCCGAAATGCTCCTTGCACACTTTGCACATAAAGCGCGACAGCCTGTTTTTCCTTTGCTTTCGCACCGAAGACCACGGCATCGATGGCACCGCCGCGAAAAATAGGTTGCGCCAGGTTCCCGGCCAGATTCCAGAACAGGGAAGCGGGCTTGAATAAATCCTGCATGACACTGGATTCATAACCAAGGCCGCTGGTCAGCTTTACCTGTGGGAAGTACAGACTCCTTGCCTGGTTCAGGTCGGCATGCGCGGCAATCAGGGCTTGTTCGGAAGCGATGATGTCAGGTCGACGATTCAACAGGTCAGATGGCAAATCACCTGGCAACACCGTATGCTGATAAATTTCGTCAATTTTTTTTCCGCGCACGATAACCGGTCTGGCGATTGCCTCAGGAGATCGTCCCAATAAAATTGCCAACGCTGATTCTGAAATCGCCTGAGCTTGCCGGGCCTGGCTAAGTATGGCTTCGGCAGCAGACATCTCGGAATCAGCCACATGCAAATCCAGTTCACCGATGGAACCGGCTGAAAAACGCTTGTGCTGCAAACGCAGATTCTCCTGCCTGGTTGCAAGCGTCGCTTTGGCCAGTTCAACCTGATCATCGTTGGCCAACATCGTGAAGTAAGCCTGTACAACACCTGCGTATAAAGTGTTCATCACAATATTTCTGCCGGCTTCCTGCTCCAGCAATCTGCTTCTTGCCGCCTGGCTGGCGTAAGCCAGCTTGCCCCAAAAATCGATTTCATAGGAGGCGCTCAATCCAAGCTGCATATCTGTACCGAACTGATTTGCACCGGCACTGCTTTTCCCGGTATTGCGGCTGGCACGTGATCTGGTCGCCCCGGCGATGGCATCGACTGCTGGGAAGCTGGCAGCACGTGCTGCCGTTGCATTGGCCCGGGCTTCTTCTACACGCCCTGCCGCAACCGCCAGATCCTGATTGTTGGCGTACGCTTCCTTGAGCAGCGATTCCAGCACCGGCTCATCGTAAGATCGCCACCAGTGTTGCCAGTCCACCGGACCAATCTTTCCCTGAGTTGTCAGTCCTTTCGGTGTCTCCATGACGGGGACCTGGTAGGGAGTACCAACCGAAGTGCAGGCAGACAGTAAGAGGCTGGTGACAAGGGCGCACAGTGCGCCGTTATACTTCAAGGTAGGCATCGGCTATTCCTTTACAGTCAAGGATTGGGGATAGGGCAGCACAGGGCCTGCATTACTTGCTGTCGCTGCGGATCGCGCGCCTGTTTTCAAACGCCACTCTTGAATCAGTTTGAAGAACAAGGGCACAAAGAAGATCGCCAGGAAAGTTGCTGCCAGCATGCCACCCAGCACACCCGTACCGAGGGATTGACGCGCCGCTGCACCAGCTCCATGTGAGAAAGCGAGCGGCGTCACGCCGAGTATGAACGCCATGGATGTCATCAGGATAGGGCGAAAGCGCAGGCGTGCGGCCTCCAGCGCAGCAGCAGCAGGGGTATATCCCTCGTGGACCTTGATCACCGCAAATTCGACAATCAGGATGGCGTTCTTTGCGGAAAGACCCAATAAGGTTACCAGACCGATCTGGAAGTAGACGTCATTGTTGAACCCCCTGAAATACACAGCCAGCAAGGCACCAAATATCCCGAATGGCATCACCAGCAACACAGACAAAGGCAACGACCATTTCTCGTACTGTGCTGCAAGGATCATGAAAATCATCAGTACACCAGCCCCTAAAGCCAGACTGCCGGCATTGGCGCTGCGCTTTTCCTGGAAGGACGCACCGCCCCAGTCATAGCTGGTGTCAGCGGGCAGGATTTTTGCAGCCACACGTTCCATGGCTGCGAGGGCCTGGCCTGAACTGTAACCTGGTTTGGCGGCACCCAGTATCTTGATCGCCGGCAGCGCATTGAAATGCAGTACGGAATCAGGACCGGCTTCATAACTGATGCGCGTAAAGGCACGCACCGGTATCATCGCCCCCTTGGCTGAGCGCACATACATGCTTCCTATATCTTCCGGCTTGGCGCGATATTGTCCTTCCGCCTGCAGCAGGACATTGTAGGTACGGCCATTTTTATTGAAATCGTTGACGTAATAACTGCCCAGTGTTGCAGCCAGTGTGTTATAGACTTCCGACAGAGTGACCCCCATCGCCCTGGCTTTGTCATTATCAACATCGACAAATACCTGTGGCGACCTGGCCTGAAACAGGCTCTTAACACCAGCCAGTTCGGGCTGCTTGTTGGCTTCTGCAATAAAGGTTGGCAATATTTCTGCCAGGCGTCTGACACCACCCTCGCCGCGGTTTTGCATATAGAATTCAAAGCCGCCAATCTGACCCAGACCCTGAATTGCCGGTGGATTGAAAAACAAGGGCATACCCTCCTTGACAGGCTTGGTTTCCTTCAAGTTTTCCAATACCAGTTGCTGCGCGGACTGGTCACGCTTGTCCCATGGCTTAAGCGGTACGAACATGGTGGCTGCCGAGGATTTGATGGCGCCGCCGCCAAGAAAATCCAGGCCAACCATGGTCAGTGTCGTGTCTACATTTTTATTGGCAGTGACTATGCTTTCAACCTGCTTCATCATCGCATTGGTGCGTTCAAGAGAGGCGCCTTCGGGCAGCATCGCAGCACTGATGAAAAACCCCTGGTCTTCATCGGGAACCAGGCCTCTGGGTACCGCATTCCACAGATAGACAGTCACACCGACCATGCTGGCAAACAGCACGAGTCCCAGAACCGAGCGCTTGATCAGGAAATTGACACCACTGGTATAACGTGTTGTGAAACGCGCAAATGCTGCGTTGAACCAGACGAAGAAGCGATGCGGTTTCTGCGCTGAAGGCTTGAGCAGAATGGCGCACAGCGCCGGCGTCAGTGTCAATGCAACAAAGCCGGACAATATCACTGCGATAGAAATCGTCACCGAGAACTGGCGGTACAGTTCGCCAGCCAGTCCCCCAAGAAACGCCACCGGTGCAAACGCCGCAACCAGCACCAGCACGATGGCGACAACTGGCCCGGTCACCTCATGCATGGCTTCGAGTGCTGCATCTTTCGGCGACATGCCATGTTCATTGATCAGCCTTTCGACATTTTCAAGAACCACGATCGCATCGTCAACAACAATACCGATTGCCAGCACCATGCCGAACAAGGTCAGGGTATTGATGCCATATCCCAGTAAATGCAGGGCCGCCAGTGTACCGATCAGGGAAACCGGTACTGCCAGTGTTGGGATGATGGTTGCACGCCAGCTCTGCAAAAACAGGTAGACGACAATAAATACCAGCACCATCGCCTCACCCAGAGTCTTGATCACTTCTGTAATCGATTCCGTGACAAACGGGGTCGTGTCATAAGGTGTGCTGTAGGTCATGCCTTCAGGGAATTTTGCCTTCAATTCCTGCAAGGTTTTTTCTATGGCCTTGCGGGTTTCCAGTGCATTGGCACCACTTTCGAGGAACATGCGAATATTGGCAGAAGGGTGCCCGTTCACACGGCCATAGACATTGTAGTCTTGCGATCCCAGCTCTACGCGCGCAATGTCCTTGATCCTGATGCTTGCCCCCTCATCCGAGCTTTTGACGATGATATTGGAAAACTGTTCCGGCTCCAGCATGCGACCCTTGGCCGTCACCGTCATCGTCAATTCTTCGGTATTGTTGGGAGGTGCCCCCACCTTGCCCGCCGCATACAGTGAACTCTGTTCATTGATGGCATTGGAAATATCTGCCACCGTCACGCCGAGCTGTGCCATGCGGTCTGGTCGCAGCCAGATACGCATCGCATAATCGCGTGCGCCCAGAATATGGACATTGTTGGTCCCTGGTGTGCGTTTTAAGGCATCGAGCATGTTGCGGGTCACGTAGTTTGACAGGTATAACGCGTCATACCGATCGTCCGGTGAATACACAGCCGCAACCACCAGGAAGTTTGATGAGCTCTTACTGACCACTACCCCCTGGCGTCGTACTTCTGCCGGAAGTTTTGCTTCAGCCTGGCGGACCCGGTTATTCACATTGACTGCCGCCACATCGAGCGGGGTACCGACTTCAAAAGTGACATTGATGGAAACCCGTCCGTC
Organism: Pseudomonadota bacterium; assembly: GCA_040390835.1. Taxonomy (GTDB): domain Bacteria; phylum Pseudomonadota; class Gammaproteobacteria; order Burkholderiales; family Burkholderiaceae_D; genus Undibacterium. The sequence goes on along the minus strand of JAZJXP010000008.1, from coordinate 11,553 downwards.
TGAAGAGGAAGTCGAATCCATATACAGCATTTTTTCCACGCCATTGATCTGATCTTCAATGGGCGCGGCAACGGTGCGCTCAAGAACCTCTGCGGAGGCACCCGGATAATTGGCGATCACGTTGACCACCGGTGGAGAAACGTCCGGGTAGCGCGATATGGGCAGGACCTTGAGCGCGAGCAGCCCTGCCAGCACTATCGCCAGCGACAACACCGTCACGAAGATAGGACGGTCGATAAAGAATTTGGAGAACATTGGATTATCCCGTTATGGAAGGATTGGCATGAATCTGGCAAGGACGTATCATTAACGTGCTGCTCCCGCAGCCGGTGCGGCCAGCGATGGCGCTGACGAAGACGTCTTTGCTATCGATGTCGCCTCTACTGGATTGACCACCATGCCTGGCTTTGCCTTGAACAGGCCGTCAACAACGATACGGTCGCCTTCCTGCAAGCCTTTGGTGACTATCCATGTACCGTTTTTCAGGCCATCGAGCTCCACCGGGCGAGGCACCAGCTTATTCTCCGGACCGACCGTCAGCACCATCTTTCCTTTAGGTGCATCAAGTACAGCACGCTGCGGAATGGCAATGGCATTATTGAGACTGGCGCCACTGAGCATGACCCGGACAAATTGCCCCGGACGCAGATTGCCATTGGGATTGGCGACTTGTGCGCGCGCATCAAAACCGCCAGTGGCCGGATTGATGCGTTCGCTGGAGAAATTCATTTTCCCGCTGACAGGATAAATGCTGCTGTCCGCAAGTTTGATGCTGACACTAAAACCCAGACTGCCGTTGGCAGCCCGTTTGCCGTCAAGACTGAGTGCGCCGCTGTTCAAATCCTTGTTCAATTTCAGGAAATCGGATTCCGGCACGCTGAATCTGATGTACATGGGGTCAGTCTGTACTATCGTCGTCAGCAGGCTGTCTGTCTGGGTGATCAGGCTGCCATTCGACTTGATGGCCACACCGGTAACACCACCGATAGGTGCCAGTACCTTGGTATAGCCAAGGTTCAGTCTTGCTTCATTCACTTGTGCGCGTGACTGCTTGACGCCGGCCTCGGCCGTTTCCAGTGTGGACCTGGCATCATCAAACTCTTTCTGGCTGATGGCTTTTTCCGCCGCCAGAGGGATCAGGCGTTCCAGTTCGCGCCTGGCCTGATTCAATTTCGCTTCAGCGACTGCCGCGTTTGCCTCGACCGAAGCCAGTTGTGTCTGGTATGCACCAGGATCAATCTGGAACAATGCCTGTCCTGCCTTGACGTTCACGCCTTCTTCGTACAGACGATTCTGCAGGATGCCGGAAATGCGGGCCCGCACCTCAGTTTCGCGTGAACCCGCAGTCTGGCCCACATATTCAAAATCTGCCGGCAGGGTCTTTGCATGTATGGTCATGCTGCTCACCTCGGGCGGCGGTTCATGTTCTGCTGCGACAGCAGTTCCCTGATGCTTGCTGCAAGCGGACATGCACAGCATGGGCAGGCTCAGCAAGATCAGTGTACGTAATACCCGAAGTAACTGCGCATGTTCCACATGCGGCATATGATATGCCCTGGCGACAGGGTGTAATTGTATGGATTCCATGATGCATTTTCTTTCTAACAAAAACAGTTTGTCAGCACTGGTCATGATGGACGCAGAGTGCTCTGGAATGGAAATTTTTCAACTAATGGCTCGAGGGTACATGTCGTCCTCCCTTGCGGTTTCCACGGTTCTTGATTTGCAGCAAAGATGAGCAAATCAGAAGGACGTGCGACAGCCTCCAGGCAAGGATGGTGTGAACAAGACACATCCATCCCTGTCGTGCTGAGCAGCCGTCAATTGGCCGGCAGAAGCCGGTATCTGATCAGGCTGCTTATTTTTTCTTTATGGAACCTCTGATTAAGTCCCACATGCCAACCGCATTTATTGATTTTTCGAGGAGTAATTTTACGATTTTGGAGTTGATC